>JAAVAC010000001.1 GCA_014804265.1 Lachnospiraceae bacterium
CGCTCTGGCATAAAAACGTTCCTATTGAAAAAGGAGAAATCACAACAGCTTACGTTAGCCGGATACTTTGGAATAGAGGCTTTCGGGTAATCTGGTTGTTAAAAATGGGGAAACTCAAAGCGCAATTAAGTTTCTTCTTCGATAGTATTATATTTTGGAACATATCATCCTTTTTTGTTTATTTTTTATCAAGTATACAAACAGGCATTTGAAACAAACCATCACATCATGCTAAGATATACCAAAACATTTATGAAGAGAAAGATGAAGGGCATTCTGTTAGGAATGGTTGCTGTGATTATCGCAACGGTGGTAGGTGTTGCCATCTTTAAGGCAGCAAGATAAAAAAGAGAACCTGATTGAGTTTCAGGTTCTCTAAACTAAGGAAAATCCTTGACGAAGAATGGTGTTCCAATTACTTTTTTGAAAAAGGAATCGGATAACAATAACTAGATTGTCCTGTTCTGAAATTGTATAAAAAGCCAGGTAACCATTCACAACGATAAAACGGATGCCCCATGAAGCGAGAACAGGATCATCCACCAATCGAAATTTTTCAGGAAAATCGGAAAGAGAATGGATTTGTTTTTCAGCTTCGTCAATTAGGTCATCAGCAGCTTTGGGATTTTTCAATACAAATTCAATGTGGTCTGCGGCACGAATTAAGTCTCGTTCAGCAGCTGATGTGATGTGTATATTGTAACTCATCGCTTGCGTTTGTCCCTGATAGATGAAATCGATTCGGAGAATGGACGGGTATTGCCCTCGGCAACATCGTCCATTCCTTCTTTAATCAGACCATAAAGCTCAAAACGGCTGGTCATTTCTTCATAGGCTTCTATGCTCATAACAGCAAGGTCGCCTTTACCATTTTTGGTAATGAATACCGGCTCAGTATAAGTATGGCAGAATGTAGAGATTTCATTGTAATTATTTCTAAGTTCTGCACTTGATTTGATTACTGGCATAAATTAGCACCTCCTATTTATAACAAAATTATACACAAATTTTGTTATATGGTCAATGGGATTAGGGTAATAGTATATGTCAGCTTTTGTAACTATATTCGATTGACTTTCTTTTGGGAGCAATCCGGGCACCAGCCGAGGCCACTTGAAACAAAATATCACCTCATGCTAAACAATCAGCATAAGTTTTGCTTGTAAATCAATACCCTTTACTGAAATCAATAATATTCTTTTTAGGCTCATTATTTTTATCTCGCTTCATATTTTCGCAGAATATATCTAAAATCCTCTTTCTTGTAAACTTATTTTCTCCCCAACTTATTCCTGAAATATGCGGAGTCAATAACACATTTTCCATATATCTGAGAGGATGTTTTTCAGGTAAAGGTTCAGGATCTGTAACATCAAGAACTGCACCTTTGAGTAATCCTTTCTGCAGAGCATTTGTTAATTCGTCCGTATTCACAACAAATCCACGTCCAACATTTACGAGTATGGCGTTTGCCTTCATCTTTTTTATTCTTTCTGCATCAAACATTCCCGCTGTTTCTGCTGTACCCGGAAGCGTGATAATAACCACATCCGCACTTTGCAATTGCGTATCAACACTGTCTATTGTATATATTTCATCAAAAGACAAATGATTATTGCTGGGAGTACGACATATTCCAACAGTATAAGACCCGAAACATCTAAGCTTTTTTGCAGTTTCCTGTCCAATATTTCCTGTTCCTAAAATAAGTACTCTTTTCCCTTCTAATGTATCATCACCCTCAATTTGGTTCCAACCACCACTTTTCATTTGTGCACGATATGAGAACAGATTTTTATATAATGCAAGAATTCCGGAAACAATATATTCAGAAATAACACATCCATAGGCACCTGAAGCACTGGTAAGAATAATATTATCAGGAAAATCAGGAGCAGAAGTATATTTATTGGCACCTGCCCAGGTCATTTGAATCCATCTAAGATTTTTCATAAAATGAATCGTACTGTGTTCAGGCTCACCAAATACAATTTCTATATTCGCATAATCCTCGCTTTTAAGAAGTTCCTTCTCATTATCAAAAAACAAAACCTTATCCTCTTTTTCAACTGATGATAAAATAAGTTTTTTCTCACATTCCAAACATTTTTTGATGATAGCAATAATTCGCATCATTTTCCCTTTCTATTCTCACTAGTATTCTCTACTTAAAGTTCAATGTTTCTTTCTATTTTATCATATCAAGTTCAGATATTCCATTATCATTTCATAAAAACAAAAACTTATTTGTGAAATTACCAAACATCCCAAATATCAATCTCATCTTATCTGTCCTTTCCTGAAAATCTAAGAAGCATTTCAATCAGTTCACACAGTCCATTCATATTGTGTTATAATGTGTTATGTGATTGCACAATTGAAAATTATTTTTTCTTACTTTATAAGGAGTATAATGTGAAAACCTACACTATTTGCGGCAGTATGAAATTTGAAAAAGAGATGCGGGAAATCGCATACTATCTTGAAACTCAAAAAGGGTATAATATCCTGCAATGTGTATATAACGTAGCAAATACAGATCCAACTGCAGAAGAATTAAACAATCTTGTAAGCGCTCATTATAAGAAAATTGATATGAGCGATGGCATTTATGTGGCAAATGTTGATGGATATATTGGAAAATCTGTATCAGCAGAAATAAATTATGCAAAAAAAGCAGGTAAGGAAATACTTTATCATTATGAGTGAGGTTTTACAAAGTTTGAATTTGAGGTGCTTGAATGGATAGCAAGGAAATTATAATTAAAGTGAATAAACTTATTCAGATGCACCAAAAATCCAAAAGTATTGATAGGAAGACGGGAGTGGCTGCATATGGATAAAGAAGAGACATTTGACGAAGAGATGATAAAAGATATCATGAATCATTTAGACAGGGAAACGACTCAGGGAACAGTACGGATGAGCGTGAATATGGACCCGGAAAAAACAGAAGAGAAGACCGTATCCCATGAATGTTGCAGAATCTATGGAAAGACGGCATCGGAAGTGGTGAATTTACTGGATGCTTATACAGATTTAAGTGCGGGAGAGCCGGATCGGGAACCCTGAGGAAGAGAAAAGGCTGTAGAATGAATCAGCAGAAATAGCAGAGAGCGCAGATGGAAAATCTGCCATGGAGGAGAGAAAAATATGTTTTCAGTAGATCATTATGCCATTAGTGTGAAAAACCTGGATGCCAGCATTGCATTTTATCAGATACTGGGATTTGAGGTGGCAAAAAGCTTTCAAGCAGAGGATGGGTCCCTTTCCATCGTCCATATGAAAAATGGGGAATTTATTTTAGAACTGTTTGCTTATAAAGAATGCAAAGACATGCCGGAGTCGGCTCTTTCTTTAAACAGTGACCTTCCCGTTATAGGCTCAAAGCATTTTGGATTATATGTAGGGGATTTGGAAGAAGCTGCCAGATATCTGCTGGAAAAACAGTTGATTTCTAAGATGCCTGAAATCAAAACCGGAAGGCTGGGCAGGAGCTATTTCTTCCTGTCAGACCCTAACGGCATTTTAGTGGAAATCATACAGGGTGCAGGCCGATGAGGAGAAAGATACTGATTGTAGATGATGATGAAGATCTGGCAATGATAGCTGGTGACATGTTGAATGACTATGGGTACGAAACAGACTGTGTCCATGACGGGGAAGCTGCTTATGAGCTCTTAAAGTCTAAGAGCTTTGACCTGATATTATTGGATATTAATCTGCCTTATGAAACAGGCTTTTCTGTATGCAAGGAGTTAAGGAAGGTCTCTACGGTTCCCATTATATTTGCCAGTGCCAGAACAAGTGAGGATGACCGGATTACCGGCCTTGATATGGGAGGAGACGATTATCTGCCAAAGCCCTATTCTTTAAAAGAGCTGTTAGCAAGAGTTAACGCACTGATGCGCAGAACCTATGGCTTTTCACAGGAAGAGCCGCCTGTTTCGGCAGGAGATATTCTGATTGATGTGGAAAGCCGTACAGTTACAAAGCAGGGTAAGCCTGTTTCTCTGTCTTTGAAGGAATTTGACCTGCTTGTTTATATGGCAAAAAATAAAAACAAGCCATTGTCTAAGGAGGAGCTGTTAAGAGCTGTATGGGGCATTTACAGCGAGGCGGAGCTGTCCACTGTAGCAGTGCATATCCGGTGGCTTCGGGAAAAACTTGAAAAAGACCCCTCAAAGCCTAATATCATAAAAACAGTATGGGGTGTTGGTTACAGTTTCAATGGTGAATAAAGGCGGGAGAACATGATGAAGAAAAAAATCATATGGATTACGATTCTGTTTTTGTTTCTTTATGTAGGAGGTGTAGCATTTCTATACAATGGCATAATCGTTCAGGAATCAGATGAGGAGTATGCTAACGTACAAGTAAATGAAGTGAAGCAGTTAGGACTGGCAGGAGAGTTTGCAGATGAAAAAGCAAAAGAGGCATTTTCAGAGGCGGCGGATTCTCTTATGGAAACAGTAGAGGCTCTTTCACAAGAAGGGTATCAGATACAGATAAAAAAGGTGGTTTTGGGAATGACAGTTCTCTACTGTCTTTTTCTTTTGCTCATTTTTCTATATGTGTATTTTAAAATCATAAGGCCGTTTTCGGTGTTGGAGAATTATGCCGGGGAAATTGCAAAAGGAAATCTGGATATTTCCCTGCCTTATGAAAGGACTAATTACTTTGGAGAATTCACATGGGCCTTTGACCATATGAGAGGAGAAATCAGAAAGGCAAGGGCCTGTGAAAAAGAAGCCATAGAAAATAATAAGACGGTAATTGCCACCTTGTCCCATGATATCAAAACGCCCATTGCATCCATTCGGGCTTATGCGGAAGGACTGGAAGCCAATATGGATTCGGGGACAGAGAGAAGGCAGAGATATATATCGGTAATCATGAAAAAATGTGATGAAGTCACAAAGCTTACCAATGATATNTTCCTGCATTCNCTGGCGGATCTGGAAAAACTGAAGCTTGATNTGGAAACAATATGGTTAAAGCCGNTAATGATGGAATTTGTAAAGGAAATGAANGGGNACAAAGGCGATATTCATATCNTGGGAGAAATTCCGGATATTTGTATAGAAGGAGACCNGAAAAGACTGATACAGGTTTTTGNNAACATTATCGGAAACAGCAGAAAGTATGCNGGGAAGGGAAACAGCAGGCANGCCNGAAGCATAGAAGTTTCCGTAAAGGAACAGGANGCAGGNGGAAAGAACAGGGAAGCNGTAATCTGTTTTGAAGATTATGGCCCCGGAATCCCGGATGAGGATATGCCCTTTATATTTGAAAAGTTTTACCGGGGAAAAAATGCAGGCACAGAGGAAGGAGCNGGGCTTGGNCTTTATATAGTAAAATACATTATGGAGCAGATGGATGGCAGTGTGGAAGCCGTCAATACAGGGGAGGGACTTTCCGTATNCCTTCATCTGAAAATCTCTTAAAGATTTCTTAAACACTTTTTTGCTACGATTGATAANTCAATAAAAAAGCAAAGAAGAAAGGAAGTTATTTATGGGCAGCATTTTATTAAAAACCAAGGATTTGTGCAAAAGCTTTTCCAATAACGGAGAGCAGAACCATGTGCTCAATCAGGTGAATNTGGAAATTTTTCAGGGAGATTTTACCGTGATCATGGGTTCCTCCGGTTCCGGAAAGTCAACACTCTTATACTGTATAAGCGGCATGGATACCATTACAAGCGGTGATGTATGGTATGAGGGAAGGGCTGTAAACGCCATGAAGGAAAAAGAAACCGCAATGCTTAGAAGAGGAGACTTTGGGTTTGTATTTCAGCAGATGCATCTGGTAAGCAATCTGAGCCTGTTTGAAAACGTAGCGGTGCCGGGATACTTAAATAAATCCAAAACAACAAAGGAAACGAATGAAANGGCAAGAGAGCTTTTGGCACANGTAAATATACAGGATGCCATGAAACGCCTTCCATCCCAGGTTTCAGGGGGAGAACAGCAGAGAGCGGCTATTGCAAGGGCNATGATCAACGAGCCGAAGCTTTTATTTGCAGANGAGCCTACAGGTGCCTTAAATCAGAAAAATACNAAAGACGTTATGGAGCTGCTTTTAGGAATCAACCAAAACGGACAAAGCATTTTAATGGTAACCCANGATGNNAGAGCNGCAATTTACGGNAACCGGCTGTTATATCTGGAAGATGGAAGAATCNTGGGCGAATTAAAGCTGGCGCCTTTTNATGCAAAGGAAGCAAAGAGCAGAGAANCGCAAGTGAATGCATGGCTTGCTTCCATGTGCTGGTAGGAGGTNCGGNATGAGTATATTATCTATTTTAAAAGCAAATCTTCGNAGTAAAAAAAGTAACTTTATCAGTGTCCTGTTTTTAATGTTTTTAGTCNCATTGGTAGTGACTNCTGCNTGCTCTGTCANCGATAACTGTAAAAAGCGGGTGGAACAGTCGCTGACGGANTCGGNAGTAGGAGATTTGTNTTGTNATTTTNNTGAATCTNATGAAAATGTTCTGACGGAGGAAATGATAGATGGAATAGAAGCCTATGAGGAGGTGGAACNGGTACACAGAATTTTTGNNGTGGTGNTTTCTTCTAAGGACAGNATGTCCATTGGGGGAAAANGNATAAAGNNTAGNATGNTNTTTCAAACCTATGATAAGAAAAATATGCCATATCCCNTTTTCGGAAAAAATAATCTGGAATTTNTACAGGACCCGGAGCCTTTAGCGGAGGGGGAAATTTATCTTCCGGTTTCTTTTCAGACACNATATTCCTGTAAAGTAGGGGATCAGGTAAAAGTAAAAAGCGAAACCATAAATAAAACATTTCAGGTCAAGGCATTTNTAGAGGATGTGNCTCNGGGAAATCCGCTGTNNAACGGAANNAAAAATGTATGGATCAGTGACAAAGATTATGAATTGTTGAAAAAAGCATATGAAAAAGGGGATGCGTTACTCTCTTCCAATGACANTCTGATGGTTTATCAAAAAAAGGATAGTAAGCTGGAAGAAAAGGAGTTTAAAGNGGAAATAGACNAAAGGACAGGTGTTNTCAGCAATGCTNCANTNATGNTTTCNAAACATGATTTTGCATTTTATGCTACCATGATTNCGAATATTTTTTCAGCANCAATGATTGTATTTGCGGTTNTAATGTTTTCCGGGGTTTTAGGGATTGTAGGACACANCATTACCACTACCATTGAAATGGATTATGTGAACCTGGGCATTTTAAAATCCCAGGGCTATGGGAAATGGGAGTTGCGGGCTGTTTATTTTTGTCAATATTTATTGGCGGGAGCCGTAGGAGGNNTATTGGGATTTTTGNCAGCNTTTCCGTCCACATATTTTATGAGCGGACTGTTGGTNCAGATTACAGGTTTTTTGCCGGAGCATAAAATTTCATATGGGATAAGCTTACTGGCTATGCTTTTGATGCTATGTTTTATTGTAGGCTTTGCTTTTATAAAGACTGCAAAAATAGGAAAGATTTCCCCTATGCGTGCCATTTCGGGAGGAAGGGACAGCATCTATTTCTCNCCAAGAATCAAAACAACTCTCGGAAAAAGAGGTNTGNCATTNCGCATGATGCTCAGGCAGATTACCACGAATGCAAGGCAGTATATAAGCAGNCTGGTGATTGTGGCGATGCTTGTTTATTTTATCATGGCAGTAACCTCCACTTTATCANNCCTTAACAACGAAGAAAACATGATGAAGGATTATTATGGGGTAGAATTTGATCTGATGGTTTCCTATAAAGAGTCATTAGAAGTAAAGAAGGATGTGGAGAAGCTGATNGAAGAGTATGGGGGAATGGAAAGNGTGTATTTGTGTCCGTCCGTGTATCTTACTTTGGANGGAGATTCTNTTNNNGTGAATGCTCCGGAAAGNAGCCAGGAATTTACCAATGTATTTAAAGGCAGGGAGCCCCGCTATGAGAATGAAATCGTGATTACGGAAATTATTGCAAAGAAGTATGGTTTAAAAATCGGGGATANGGTTTCTTTGGCACATGGCANAGAAAACAGGGAATTTTTNATTACCGGATACTATCAGTCAGTACNNANCNCAGGAAAGGCAGTGAGTATGCTTGCCAGCGGACTGGAATGCTATGAATTTTCCGAACATGAGCTGAATCAATACAATTANCTGGTTTCCGATAAGAAACAAATCGGCAGGNTGGTAGAAAAACTNCAGGAACAGTTTANCAATCAAATCGAGANTANNGACGTACAGNGAATCCGGGAGANCATGCAGTCTATCTCCNCTGCTTCCATGGCTTCAAGTCTGCTTATTTATGGCATTTCCNTTTTGTTTATTCTGGTTGCNGCNTATATGGTNTGNGATAAGGTNTTCTTANAGGAAAGAAACGACTATGGGATTTATAAGTCCCAGGGATTTACAACAAATAANCTCAGANTGCAGTTNTCCCTGCGCTTTTTGGNTGTGGCATTTGCAGGCGNNGCCTTCGGTGCGGCATGTAACTTGCTGACCAATGATAAGTTTATGGAAATGGCGCTTAGCAGCNTGGGAATCACTCATTTTGTAACCGATTACGGATTTCTGGATTATGCAGTTCCGGTACTGGTACTGACCNTGGTGTTTTTCTTTTTTGCTTATATCATATCAGGTAGGATGAAAAAGGTGGATACGAAAAGTTTGATTGTGGAATAAATTGAGGGTATAATAGAGNGAGGAGGGGCGTAAGGNTGTGAGGGATAGCGGGATGTGATTGTTTTCTTTGGACACGCTCNCGCTCTGCTCCACACGTAGCAGTACTAAGCTNGCAAAGGACGCAAGCTAAGTGCTGACGTGTTCGCCAAGGTCCGCAGAAAACAATCACATCCCGCTATCCGGCAACGTTATCGACACAAGCCGCTCGCTATAGAAAGAGGGACAGGCGAAAAATTATGACAGAGCAGAATGGGATAATATAAAATCGACAACAGCCACTTTTCCCAGCGTATAGTGAAAGGGGCAGGGGTGCCGGTAAGTAGAATGACTATATGAATAATGCTAACTTCGTGATGGAATATGCGGATGGTGCATTCTCGTAAGCTTTAGCGGATATTGGGATGAATTGTTGTCTGCAGGTCCTTATATGCCGCGGAAATGAGACTTTAAAATTGTGGAAGCCTTTGCTGACACAATTTTTGCCCAAAGGCTCATTGAAGTGTTTGGCATATCAGGACCTGCAGACAACAATTCATCCCAATATCCTCACAACCTTCCGGGCTACCACCCCTCCCACCCCTCTAAAAATTTACAAATCCTCAGAAAGGAGCAATCACCATGCCCCAAAAACATCTAATACTTGCCTCAAACTCCCCAAGGAGACGGGAGCTTCTGCAGCAGGCAGGCTTTCCTTTTACGGTTATCCCGTCTAAAATAAACGAAGTAATTACCAAAGCGGAACCAGAAGAAATTGTACAGGAATTATCGGGCCAGAAGGCGGAAGATGTGTTTAGCAGTCTGGGAGAAGAAGAAAAGGAAAAAAGTCTGGTGCTTGGTGCGGATACGGTAGTGGTCTGTGAAATCCTGTATTGTACAGGAGAAGGAGAACAGGAAAAAGTAAACACAGGGCTTCAGATTTTGGGAAAACCGAAGGATCAGAAAGTGGCTTTTTACATGTTAAAAAAGCTGCAGGGAAAATCCCATTTTGTATACACCGGAGTTACATTGGTATGGCAGGAAAAGGGAAAAATAGAAAAGGAAAGCTTTGCAGTTGGAACAAAAGTAACATTTTATCCTATGACGGATGAGGAAATATGGGCATATATTGAAACAAAGGAGCCTATGGACAAGGCAGGCGCTTATGGGATTCAGGGAAAAGGAGCCGTTTATATTAAGGAAATTCAGGGAGACTATAACAATGTGGTAGGGCTTCCTTTGGGAGAGTTATACCAGCGGCTGAAGAGCATTTCGATAATTTAAGAATTATTAAGAATTTATAGGAAGAAAAAAAAGAAAAGATTTGATATGATACTTTTGATGTAAGTAAGAGGAGAGCAGGACAGAATATGGAAACATCAAATGTATTAAAAAACATTAAATGGTTTGTTACGATTCTTGCGGTGCTTACGATTTTATTCATGGCTTATGTGATAATCAACGGCTATATTCAGGGATATTTTGCGTCGAAGCAGACATTTGGAGCATATATAGACAGCTTTGGAGCCGCAGCGCCGGTCATATTTGTTTTATTTCAGGCAATTCAGGTCGTGATCCCCATCTTACCCGGATTTATCGGCTGTGCGGCAGGAGCAGGAGTGTTTGGCCCCGTAGCAGGCTTTTGTTATAATTATACGGGGATTTGTGCAGGCAGCATCATTGCGTTTATCCTGGCAAGAAGGTTTGGGGTCCAATTAGTAAAGAAAATGGTTTCCGAGGAAAAATACAATAAATATGCGGACAAGGTGGATAACAGCAAGGGGTTTGTAATCGTGTTTTTGCTGACCATTCTCCTGCCTTTGGGGCCGGATGATGTGTTTTGCTATCTGGCGGGACTGACCACCATGGGATTTAAGAAGTTTTGTCTGATTTTGTTTTTGTCAAAGCCCTGATGCATTTTGCTTTATAGTATCGGGTTCGGGCTGCTCTTTCAATAAAGGGGACAGGCATATTGTATCGGCTGTGGGAAGGAGAAGGATAGATGGAAAAGAAAAGCTCTATTATCGGCAAGGTCATAGGGATTGTTTTTGCAATTGCATTTATAGCGGCAGTGATAGCCATGATTTACTTTTTTAACGTAAATCCACCTGTGGGCGTATTTCTTTTAGGCTGTGTCTTTCTTGCCATGGGAATACTGGCTATTGCTGCGGAGGGAATCAAGCTGAAAGAGGCATGGATTTTGCTGTTTCCGCTTGTAGGGCTTGGCTGTATGGCGGTGTCTGCTTCCTACATCTGGAGCTTTTCCTTTTTTAAGGATATCAGGCTTGAGCGGGACAAGATTATCGCACTTTTAGTCTTGCTTTTGTTCTTTGTGGTGGGGCTTTGGATGATTGTGAAGGAGCTGCTGGTTGATAAAAGGAAAAAGCGTATTTATACATATAAAGTACAGGCAAAATACATTGATGTAAAGGAAAGCTGTGATGGAGAGGGCAACAGAGAATATATACCGGTCTTTCAATATCGTTACAACGAAACCGAGTATGTCCATACTGCCTACTGGGCTTATGCGAAAGGTGCTCCTTGTGTCAATCAATTTTATATGCTTATGCTGAATCCCCAGAATCCGGCGGATGCATGGTTTCCGGACAAACCTCTTAGATGGTTTCGATTCCTTATGCCGGGAATCTTTATGGCAGTGTCGGTTATTGTTGCATATAAACTGCTCTGGGGATAAAGGAAAAGAAAATGTTTGAAAGAATGAAAAAGGATTGGGATAATTATAAAGTGGGAATCGGGGCGGCAGCGCTTTATCTGTTGCTTTCTACGTTCCTTTTAGGGGATGCGTGCCCAAGCAGGCTGTTGTTGAAGGTGCCTTGTCCGGGGTGCGGATTGACAAGAGCTTTTTTTTATTTTTGTACTTTCAGGTGGAACCAGGCCTGGAATATGAATGCCATGATTTTTCCGTTTGTGTTGTTTCTTTTATGGAGTTTTACCTTTCGATACGGGAAAGGAAAAAAGATTCCCTTTTTTTACGGCTGGATCGCATTGCTTTGTATAGGAGCTCTTATTTATTTTTTTTGCAGAAATGCATGGGGACTCTTGTAAGACGGACGAAATAGAATATTTAAGATAAATTTTAGAAAATTTTAGAAAAAATTAAAAAATTACATCCTTTCTCTTGCCCATAGTACTAAAATATGTTATTCTAACGTAGTATTTATTTACTGAAAGAGATTTTTCACCTGTATTAACAGAGGAAAGAGGAGGGTATCTTTATGGACAACAACAATTTTAATGGTATGGGCAGTGGATTTGAAAGCTCATACTCAAATCAATCAACTACGAACAACTATAATGAACAGCCATTTGTAGCGCCTACCTATAACGGCCCCATGGATCCGCCAAGACCGGCATATGATGGATTGGAAGAGCCGGTATCCATTGGAGAATGGGTGATTACCTGGCTGATTATGCTGGTTCCGTGTGTGAATATTGTCATGATGTTTGTCTGGGCATTCAGCAAGAATGAAAAGAAGAGTAAATCCAATTACTTTAAGGTGCAGTTGATTGTAATGGGAGTCATTCTGGTATTGTATTTTCTATTCTTTCTTATCTTTGGAGCGGCAATGATGTCAAGTATGCAGGGAGTAGGCTCTTACGGATATTAGAAAGCAGGAGAACTGTTATGTAGCAGTTCTCCTTTTTAAGTGCGCCTGACGGCAATTGTTTACAGACACCATCTTCCGGAAGCACCGCAGGGAAGTACCAGACCGCTTTCCGTAACGGGAAGACCGATTTCGGAGGCTTCTACCCTGCCACCCCATTTTGGGGTAATGGCGGTATTCATCATATAGGATAAAACGGCAGGCTGCAGGCCGGTAGTATAGGAGTTGATTAGGAAAAATACCGCATCTTCAGCCAGAAGTTTCGTACACAGTTCAATAAAAGGAAAAAGATTGTCTTCTATTTTCCAAATTTCCCCTTTAGGTCCTCTGCCATAGGAAGGAGGATCCATAATAATGCCGTCGTAAGTATTTCCGCGGCGGATTTCCCGTTCTACGAATTTTACACAATCATCCACAAGCCAGCGGATAGGTGCATCGAATAAACCGGAAGCAGAAGCGTTTTCCTTTGCCCAGGTTACCATGCCTTTAGAGGCATCCACATGGGTGACGGAGGCTCCTGCTGCTGCCGCTGATAATGTAGCTCCGCCCGTATATGCAAATAAGTTCAGAACCTTTATCCTGCGTCCTGCCTGTTGGATTTTCCCGGCGCACCAATCCCAGTTCACTGCCTGCTCGGGAAAGAGGCCGGTATGCTTGAAGCTAAAGGGTTTCAGATGGAAGGTCAATTTCCTGTAATGAATGGACCATTCCTTTGGCAAATGGAAAAATTCCCATTCGCCCCCGCCTTTGGAACTGCGATGGTAGTGTCCGTTCTTTTGTTTCCAGGCAGGATGGGTATGAGGAGTGTTCCAAATGACCTGGGGATCCGGTCTTACTAAAATATAATCTCCCCAACGTTCGCACTTTTCTCCGTTTGATGTATCCAATACCTCATAATCCTTCCAGTTGTCCGCAATCCACATAGCAGCTTTTCTCCTTTTTTTGTATGCTTACATTTCATTTCCTCTCATTATATTTGATTTAGATTGAAATTTCAATTGGGAACGGAACAGGTTGGACTGGCTTTTTATAAAGGAGTGGCTGAGCGGACGCAACAGAGGGATGAGAGCGGATTTGCTGCGGTGTTTTTGATGGGCTTTTCCTAAACAGCCTGGTAAGGTCGTGGCAGCCGTCCGGGTCGTCATATAGCGCCCTCCATGGCGCAATATGACTAAAATTGCCATCCGTGGCAATTTTCCCCTGGGTCAGCGAACAGGCTGTTAAGGAAAAGCGCCATCAAAAACAATGCANNNAATCCGCTCTCATCNCTCTGTTGCTGTTTCGTTTCANCCNNNACTCTTTAATTGAGCAGCATTGCCAGTTTTTTGCATATCGCAGCCTTTTCCAAAGAGACTGGCCACGTCCGCCTATCCAAAACGTCCGCCTATCCAATCCCCACCTCCGACAACCGCATTACCACTTCCTCCGATACTCTCTGGGCGTCATCCCTTCCGCCTTTTTAAACACTTTCGTGAAATATCCCGCTTCCACAATACCACAGCTTCTCCCGATTTCCTCAACGGAAGCATTGGTAAAACGCAAAAGCTTCTTGGCATTGGAGATTCTTTTTCCAAGCAGATAGTCACCCGGCGTTGAGCCGGTAATCCGCTTGAATTCTCTGGCAAGGTGGAATTTGCTGATGAAAAAGCTTTTGGAAAGTTCGTCTAAAGTAATGTTTTCCTGAAAATGTATATCAATGAATTGGGCAACCTGCCGGATTTTTTCATAAATGGACTGGTTTGTGCTGTTTTTATGCTTTCCGCATTCCGTAAAGCATAAGGTAATTAAATCGGTTATGTATTTATGGCAAAGAAGCTCCATATATGGAGTCTGTTCTTTCTGGGTCATGTATAAAAATGACAAACTGTCCAAAAATAAAGATAAGTCAGCAAAATAAAATAAAAAAGGATTCCCCTGTTCTATATAATTTTTATAAAAGACCTCTGCATTTTTGCCGTGAAAATGCACCCAGGAAAGCTCCCAGGGATCCTCTCTGCTGCTTTTATGGGCATATTCCTCCAGACAGTCAATAAAAATACAGTCTCCGGCATGGATGGGATAGGTCTGCTTTTTGTAAAACAGAGAACCGCTTCCTTTTGTTACGATAAAAAAAAGAAAGGAAGCAAGATTTTCACGTTTGCTCAGATGGGGCTCAATACTCTGAAGCGTTCCGGTTTCCTGAACATATAAATAGTTTTCTCTGGCATAGGCAGAAGGAGTGGCGATAATGCGGGCTGATTTGGAAATAGTCATAAAATACCCTCTTATATAAGAAAAATAATTTAGCAATATTTTACCATTATCAGGCAAAATTGTCCATTGAATTCAGGAGGCAAATAAGATAGGGTATTAAACGAACATGGGAACATGGAATGGAAAAAGGAGAAGAAACAATATGAAAAAAGTGGCGCTTATTACGGGTATTACAGGACAGGATGGCTCTTATCTTGCAGAGTTTCTATTAGAAAAAGGATATGAGGTACATGGGCTGATACGCAGGCTGAGTATCAGCAACACTGCAAGAATCGACCACCTCATTGAATCCTCTTATCATAAAGTAAAGTTTTTCCTGCATTTTGCAGATACGACAGACTCCAGCAATTTAATGCGTCTGATTGGGGAAATCAAGCCTACGGAGGTTTANAACCTGGCTGCCCAGTCTCANGTGGGAGTTTCCTTTGAAGTGCCGGAATATACGGCAGAGGCAACCGGAGTAAGCACCTTGAAGCTTTTAGAGGCAATNCGGGTAAATGGTGGAAATTGTCGGTTTTATCAGGCATCTACTTCAGAGCTTTTTGGAGGNTTGCCGGAAACTGCGCCNCAAAGCGAGAAAACTCCTTTTTATCCNAAAAGTCCTTATGGAGCAGCAAAGCTNTATTCTTACTGGATTACGGTAAATTACAGNGAATCCTATAACCTNTTTGCCTGCAACGGGATTNTGTTCAATCATGAATCNCCCAGAAGAGGTGAAAATTTCGTCACAAGAAAAATTACGTTAGCAATTGCTAATATCCTTGCNGGAAAGCAGGAAATCCTTTCTTNAGGAAATATGGATGCAAAGCGTGACTGGGGATTTGCAGGAGATTATGTAAAGGGGATGTGGATGATGCTTCAGTACCATAANCCGGGGGATTATGTGCTTGCAACCAATGATACCCATACGGTCCGCCAGTTNGTNGANGAAGCATTNCAGGTTATGGGAATCCGGATTCGATGGGAAGGAAAAGGNGTTGACGAGAAGGGNTATGATGCAAAGACAGGAAAGCTGCTTGTAGATGTGAATCCGGAATTTTATCGTCCGGCAGAAGTAGAATTTTTGTGGGGGGACCCCAGCAAGGCGGAAAATGAGCTTGGATGGAAACGAGAGGTGGATTTCAAGAGCCTTGTGGAAATGATGATGGTATCTGATTTTGAAGAAATCGCAGGAATGAGCGTGGAAGAATATAAAGCAAAAAATGCATGATTGCAGTAACATAGAAAGAGTGAGTACGAATATGGAGAAAACAGATAAAATTTATGTGGCGGGCCANAGAGGATTAGTGGGAAGCGCCATTGTCAGAAGNTTAAAGGAAAAGGGATATGAAAATGTAATCGGAAGGACCCATAAGGAGCTTGACNTGACGGATCAGGCAGCAGTCAGAGGATTCTTTCAACAGGAAAAGCCGGATGTGGTAGTGCTTGCGGCTGCAAAGGTGGGGGGCATCCATGCAAATAACACGGCTCCTGCAGAGTTCGCTTATGAAAATATGCAGATACAGTGNAATGTGATTAAATGCTGTCANGATTTTAAAGTGAAGAAGCTCNTATTTTTAGGAAGTACCTGTATTTANCCGAAAATGGCACCTCAGCCCATTCCGGAGGATGCNCTTCTTACCGGACCNTTGGAGGAAACCAATGAGGCATATGCCATTGCCAAGATTTCAGGACTGGAAATGTGNAAATTTTATAAAAGGCAGTATGGAGATGATTTTATCAGCTGTATGCCTACCAATCTGTATGGTCCGGAGGATAACTATGATTTACAGGGCTCCCATGTTATGCCTGCAATGATCCGGAAGTTTCATGAGGCAAAGGTAAACAATGCCCCTTCNGTAGAATTGTGGGGAACAGGAACGCCGCTTCGGGAATTTCTGTACGTGGATGATATGGCGGATGCCTGCGTGTTTTTGCTGGAGAATTATAGTGGCGAGCAGCANGTGAATATNGGAACAGGGAAGGAAGTTACCATTAAGGAGCTTGCGGAAACAGTGCAAAAGGTAGTGGGATATACCGGNGAAATTTGCTGGAATACGGATATGCCGGATGGTACGCCAAGAAAGCTTACNAATGTGGACAANCTCCATGGGCTTGGCTGGAANCATAAGGTGGAGCTTTTGGANGGTGTAGANCTGGCATATGACTGGTTCAAGGAGAATGTGGACAAGGCAAGAATGTAATGGACAATAAAAGGTCCGGGAGAGACAGGATGGAAAGATACGGAGTCATTATGGCAGGNGGGGGAGGAACCCGCTTTTGGCCATTAAGCAGAAAAGAAACNCCAAAGCAGCTTTTGAATTTAAGCGGCAGGGATGTTATGGTAAATGAAACCATTGACAGGCTTCTGCCCATAGTGTGTCAAAAAAATATGTTTATTGTGACGAATGTGTCNCAGGTTCCTCTCATGGCGGAAAAAACAAATGGAAGAATCTTAAAAGAGCATATTCTGGCAGANCCGGCAGCAAGAAATACGGCTGCCTGCATTGGTTATGCGGCAATGGAAATNGNAAAGAAGNATNAAGACGGGGTTATGTGNATAGTCCCNTCTGATGCNTTTATTAAGGACGAAGAGGAATATGCAAGGGTCATAGAGTGTGCCATAGAAGCTGCTGAGGAAACNGATATGCTTGTGACCATCGGCATCCGGCCTGTTTTCCCGGCAACCGGATATGGCTATATAAAAGGAAAAAAGNAAGANCAGGGNAAAAACTATGCCNTNGTGGAAGAGTTTGTGGAAAAACCCGATTTGGAANCGGCNCAGGCATANTTAGAGGACGGAAGCTACAAGTGGAACAGCGGAATGTTCATATGGAAGGCTTCTACCATTNTAAAGAAATTTAAAGAGCTTCTGCCGGATGTATACAGCTGCCTTTCCCAAATCGGGNAAGCTATGGGAACTGACCGGGAAGAGGAAGTNATCCAAAGGGTNTATCCCACTATCCCAAAGATTTCCATTGATTATGGAATTATGGAGCGGTGCAGGGATGTGCTGGTCATAGAAGGGGATTTNGGGTGGAATGATGTAGGAAGCCTGGATATGCTTACTGTTATGAAAGAGGCAGACCGGGAAGGAAATATTCTTTATGGGAAGCAGATCAATATCGATACAAANGACTGTATTTCCTATGGAAAGGATAAGCTNATAGCAACTCTGGGAGTGNGGGANCTGATTATCATACAGACAGAGGATGCCNTTTTAGTCTGTGATAAAAACAGGGCACAGGATGTGAAAATGATAGTGGACAGGCTGNCNGAAGAAGGTCTGGAGCAATATNTATAATTTGAACGGGCAGGCAGGAAGAGCTTATGAAATGTTTGGTGTTGGCGGGAGGCAGCGGCGATGCGCTTTGGCCGTTATCCAGAAAAAATTATCCAAAACAATTTATATATATGAAGGAAGGCAGGTCATTGTTTCAGGAGGCAATTGCAAGAAACCTGCCTTTTTGTGATGAATTTTATATTGTAACCAACAGGAAATACAAAAATATCGTAACAGGACAGCTTCAGGCATTTCAGGGATTGAAGTATCAGTNCTTTCTGGAAGAGANGGGACGGCAGACNGGGCCTGCGGCAGCAGTGGTATGCATGTGTCTGCCAAAGGAAGANCAGGTGCTGGTAGTGTCCACGGACCANATGATTGGNCGGGGGGATTATAACAAGACCATTTTAAAGGCAGTGGAACTTNTAAATGATTTTCANATGGTTGCCATAGGCTGNCATGATGAAATGGAANGAGAGNCGGCAAGANANGGACATAACTATTTTTTGCTGGANGANCCGGAGGCTGATTATGGNAGAGCTGTAAAATTTACGGAACAAAAGCCGGAGCCTCTTTCAAAAGGCTTTGTAATGGACAGCGGNATATTCTGCATGAGNGCAGGAAGTTATNTGGAAGCAATAGCGGAAAACGAGCCNCAATTTTATGAGCAGCTTGAATTGAGGTCAGAAAGTCTGTATTTTTCGGGAAAGGATTTTATCATACCCGCAGGCTTCCTNAAAAATATGCCATCNATATCCATTGGNCAGGCAGTATTTGAAAAGTGGACGAAAAAGGGCAGGATAGGGCTGGTAAGAGGGGAGTTTGTCTGGTCCAGGCTTCTGAATATGGAGGTNGTCACAAGGGTTGCGGAAGAAATCGATGTGGGTCCTTCCATNCTGGAGAAATGTGANAATGTTTCTGTGATCAANCGGGAAAAAAGTAATNTGATNATTGGAAACGGACTTTCGGATNTATTGATCATCAATGCCAANGATGCCACTTATATTTCCNNAAAAGGTGAAAGTGNAAATATCAAGGAAATTATGAANCGGCACTATGAAGAGCAGAAGGCTTCNTTTGATGAAGGGGATNTTTTCTACACTACATGGGGNATNAAAGAGACNTTNAACAGAAGTCAGGGNTACATGGTAAAAAAACTGATTATTTTTCCNGGAAGAGCCNTGTCCATGCACNGNCATGAAAAAAGAAGCGAGCATTGGTCCGTAGTAAGCGGAAAGGCCACNATAACCATGNCCGGNANTACAAAAGAATATTCCCGGAACGAGAGNATATATGTACCTATGAATACGTATCACAAAATATCCAATGAAACAGCCAAGGATTTGATNATTATTGAGGTGAGCATTGGAGAAAGCGCCGGAAGCATGGANGAGGACCTTCTCCCGCCGGAGGAAGATGTTCTTCGCCTGTCGCCTGCCTATAAGGATTATTTATGGGGCGGNANCCGTTTAAAAAGCCGGTTTTATAAAGAATCNGGAGAANAANTCCTGGCAGAAAGCTGGGAGCTCTCCACCCACAGCGCNGGACAAAGCANGATNAGNCAGGGAATCTTTGCAGGACTNACCCTGAAGGAATATATAGAAAAGGCAGGAAAAAAAGTGTTAGGGTGGAAATGNGAGCCCTTTGCAGAATTTCCTCTTCTTATTAAGTTTATCGATGCNAAACAGAGGCTTTCCATTCANATCCATCCGGATGATGCTTATGCAATGAGCGTGGAAGGCGAATANGGAAAAAATGAAATGTGGTATATTCTGGAGGCAAAAGAAGATGCTTTTGTGTATCTGGGCTTTTGCAGAGAGGTGACGGAAGAGGAATGCAGNCAGAGGATTTCGGAAGGAACCTTAGAGGAAGTNCTTAAGAAAGTGCCGGTAAAACAGGGAGACGTGGTCTTTGTGGAAGCGGGGACGATCCATGCAATCAATGAAGGGATACTTGTGCTGGAAATACAACAAAGCTCTAATGCCACCTATCGTCTTTATGATTATAACAGACTTGACAAAAACGGAAGAAAAAGAGAGCTGCATCTGGATAANGCATTTGCCAATATGAAATTTNGNNANTGCAGCGGGAATACATCGCCGGAGGGAGAGATTGAAGTATTTAAAACATATAAAAGACAGCTCCTTGGACAGTGTAAATATTTTTCGGCATTTTTATATGAGGTTGAAGCAAGCGGAGANATCAATTTTGATAATTCTTCTTTTTGCTCTATCATTTTCCTGAAGGGATATGGCAAGTTAGTTACTGCTAATCAAGTTCTGGACTTCAAACCGGGGGACAGTTTTTTTGTTCCNGCAGGAAAAAAATTTCTCCGAATAGAGGGAAATTCAAGTTTTGTTATAAGTCACGTGTAGAAAAACGCATAAAAAAGACAAGTAGCGACAAGAAACGTTAACAAATTTATAAATTGATAAAAAAATTGTGATTTTTTTCGTCTAAACTAATGACAAAATGTATGAAGAATGGTACTCTATTTTCATAACCGTACAAAATAATTAAATATTCAACGGCAAACAGGGAAAATTGCCAGAGGGGAGAATGATGTAACATGAAGCATCAAATGGAAATGGAAAAATATGTGACCAAGATCATGCTGGAGCTNGGAGTGCCTGCACACTTAAAGGGATATCATTATTTAAGAAAAGCAATTCTGCTTTCGGAAAATGATATGGAAGTTGTCAGCAGTGTAACAAAGCTTTTGTATCCTGAAATCGCAAAATGTTTTCAAACCACGGATCAAAAAGTGGAAAGAGCAATTCGGAATGCAATTGAGGTATCCTGGACAAGAGGGAATATGCGTACCGTAGAGGAACTATTCGGTTATTCTGCCAGATCAGGGAAGGGCAGACCAACCAATAGTGAATATATAGCAAGAATTGCTGATAAGATTCATNTGGATTTTAAACAACAGGAAATTGCATAANCTTGCACACAANGAACTCTTAGGTTGCGGTTANCCTAAGGGTTCTTTTTTCGAGTGATTTTCCTAAGATTTCCTTAATTTCTCTTAATTCCAGTATTAGCCACTTGAAATTCAGAGAGTTAGTCATGTATAATTTGAAAAAATGAAATNATTNTTTTACAATTTTTTTNATTANCAANAAGATGTAAAGGAGAATATCATGAAAGCATTTTGGAAAAGAGGAATTGCAGTCTTTTTAGCGGCGCTTATGATGATACAGGTGCCTGCTATGCCTGCAGTGCAGGCNCAGACCATATCTGAAAATGATGTGGAAAGCCAGGAAGTCATTTCNGAAGAAGTGACAGAGGATATTTCTGACGGATCTGACGNGGAGGAAAAAGCCGTCAGTGAAAATACGGCAGAAGGGGAANAGNATCCTCAGGATGTGGANACGGTAAGCGAAAATACCGCAGAAGCCACTCTGCTTAACTGGGTGTATGTGGAGAAACCATATATAAAGACTCCGGATACCCAGAATATTCTCATAAGCATTGGCAATGAGGAAACTGACATTATAGAAGGTTCTCTTACCTATGAAAATACAGCTACNAAAGAAAANTTTGAAATGAAAGCTTCCAAAGCAGAGGGAACNGCTTTNGGGGACAGCCTTTTCTTTTCAAAGGAGTTTACCTCTCTTAAGGAAAAAGGAATTTATAAACTGTTGGAGGTTTCTTATGNNACCGATNATGNGCAGCANGTAATCGATCTTGCAAACACTGCCGGCATTCAGGCATTCTTTGGAGTTGAGGAAGANGTAGTNNCTGNGGATGAGCAGATGGAGGTTTCCACGGAAATNGTTACNATAGATGAAAACGGACAGGAAACGGAAGCTGCTTCCATTGAAAGTGCTATTGAAACGGCACAGGCAGAAACAGTTACTTCAAGAAGCGCCTCNCTTTATGCAAGGGCAGGAGCNAAGAAANATATTGTAGTAGTATTNGANCCGGGACATGANAANACCCATTTGGGNGCAAGAGCAAATGGNCTGAAGGAAGAAGAGCTTACTTTAAAAATTGCCCAATATTGTAAGGAACATTTGGAAACTTATTCCGGTGTAACCGTTTACCTTACAAGGACAAGCGGTTCATGCCCATATCCCGGCACTGCTTCAACCGTGTGTAACTCTAATCGTGTGGCAGCAGCAAAGAGTGTAGGGGCAGATGTATTTGTCAGCATTCATCTGAACAGCTCTCCCGCTTCCAGCGCCAGCGGAGCGGAAGTATATTATCCAAACTCCAGCTATAACAGTGAAATCGGAAAAGAAGGAAGCGGTCTTGCGTCCGAAATCATGAAAAAGCTGGCTGCTGTGGGATTGTCTAACAGAGGAATTAAAATCAGGAATTCCGAGGATCACTCCCTGTATCCAGATGGTTCTCTGGCAGATTATTACGGAGTAATTAAAAACAGTAAATTAAACGGATTTCCGGGAATCATCATTGAACATGCTTTCCTGACAAACAGCTCCGATGCAGGGCTGCTTTCCACGGAAGCGGGCCTGAAAAAGCTTGGAAAAGCAGATGCAGAGGGCATTGCGGCATATTATAAGCTTGGTGAGAATGAGGAACCCGAGGTTGAGTTTACAAGTGGTAAGCTATCCATTGTGGACAAGGATCTGATAGCCGGTAAGTTCACCGCCCGCATAGTGAATGTGGAGCCTTACGAGGATGTTGCCAAAGTAGTATTTAAGGTGTGGACCAAATCAGATAAAAGCGATTTAAAATCCTATAAGGCAGCGGACTTGGGGGACGGCACTTTTGAAGCTTCTGTCAGTGCGGCAAAGCATAATAAGGTAGAAGGAAAATACTATGTATATGCCTATGCAGTGGATGAAGAGGGAAGAGAAGCATTATTAAAGAAGACTACGGTTACCCTGATTCCTTCCTTTGAAAACGTAACTGTAAGTAAAAAAGTTTACGGAAACCAGTCCCAATATTACAGAATCGTGGCAGGGGGTCTGGAAGGAGCTGGAAAGGTTACCTTCCGCTTATGGTATAATAAGTCTGGTTCCGGTACAGCGGTTAGTTACAAGGCAAAGAAAACTTCTGACGGCAAATGGTATTATAATGTGCCTTTAAGTAAAATGTCCAAAGAAGGCAAATATAAACTGGAAATCAAGGCTACGGCAGCTTATGGTACGGAAAAAACTGCTAAGACCACAACCTTTACTTATAAGCGCAAGGCTGTTGTTTCCGTAGCAAAGACAAGCAATACCCAGAAGAAATTCAAAGTTAAGCTGGAAGGAATGGGATATGCAAAGAAAGTAAGCTTCCAGGTATGGAGTACAAAGGGTGGAAAGGATGACCTTAGAACCTATAAAGGAAAAAAAGCCTCTGATGGTACATGGTCTTATAATATTCCAATCAGCAAGCATAAAACGGCGGGAAACTATTATGTAGTGGCAGAGGCACAGGTGGAAAATGAAAAAATAACCCTGCCAAAGAAAAGCTTTAAGGTTACCGGACCAAGTGTAAAATCTTTAAAGATCCAAAACAAAGACACGCAGGCAATGACCTTTGATGTAGCCTTATCGGGAATACAGTCTCCTTCCGGATTCAGCAAAAAGGTAGAATATTTAGTTTGGTGCAAGGCGGATAAAAGTGACAAAAAGACATATAAGGCAAAGGTAAAAAAGGACGGAACAAGCAAGATTACTGTTAATGTAAAAAACCATAAAAACAACTTTGGCACTTATAAGGTACAGGTAACGCTTACAGACAATAACGGTATCAAGACGACTCTTGCCACTAAAAAGGTAAAGGTTACAAAGCCAAAAAAGAATACAAAGAATTATCCCATCATGGGCACTTCCGAGACGAATGTAAATCAAATGGTGGCATACTATGAGGCCAATGCAGACTATCCGGAGTTTTATCAGGATTCGGATGCGCCTACTATAAAAGCATTTTGCAAGTTCTATTTGTCGGAGAGCAAAGCGGAAGGAGTAAAAGCAGAGGTTGCTTTTGTTCAAGCCATGAAAGAAACCAACTTTTTAAAGTACGGAGGAGATGTGGATATTTCCCAATATAACTTTGCAGGACTGGGAGCCACCGGAGACGGAGTAGCCGGTGCCTCCTTTGCAAGTGTAAGAATCGGCATCCGTGCCCAGATTCAGCATTTAAAAGCATATGCTACTACCGAGCCGTTAAACAAAGCCTGTGTTGACAGCCGTTATTCTCTTGTAACAAAGGGCTGTGCGCCTTATGTACAATGGCTGGGCATTAATGAAAATCCCACAGGAAAAGGCTGGGCAACAGACCCGGGATACGGCAATGATATAGTAAAAAGAATTGCAGAGCTTAAAACATATTAAAACCGATTCTTAAGATTTTTCCGAAATGTCATATGGAAAATATATAGGAATGATAGACAGTTTACTGCGAAAGCAGTGAGCTGTCTTTTTTTTGCACAATAAGATAAGCAACTTCGTTGTATTTGCAGATTAGGGCGGAGATTCACCAAAGAATGACAAAATTTTGCAAAATTTAGAAAGCTTTGCTAAGTTGATGTTCAAAATAACAAAGGAGGAAAAGTCTTCATGGAAATTGTAGTAGTCTCAAAATCAAAATTATTGAATGAAGAATTCATACCAATGATAGATCAGATTCTTTACCAAAAGAAAATAAAGAGGCTGAGCCTGTATGACCAGGTCATTCCTTTTGAAGATATGAAAGAGCTGCCAGCAGATGAAAATTATTTGTTTTTTCTGGATGTACAAAAGGAGTCCACAACCGTTGCAATAAGCATGTCGGAAATGGTAATGA
>JAAVAC010000002.1 GCA_014804265.1 Lachnospiraceae bacterium
CTTCCGAAAAGGTTTCTCCATTGAAATATCGGTCCATCATCTCTTCGGAGGTTTCTGCCACTGCTTCTAACAAGGTTTCCCGATAACCTTCCAAAAGAGGCTTGCTGTAGTCAGGAATCTCACATTCTACAACATCCTTGCCCTGCCATCTGTTTCCGGTCTGGCTTACTACATTGACATATCCTACAAATTTTTCATTTTCACGAATCGGAAAATGGAAAGGAGCGATTTTTTTGCCATACAGTGCCGTCAAGTCTTCCACTACCTGCCTGAAGGAAGCATTGTCCACGTCCATATCCGTTACAAAGAACATTCTGGGAAGCTTATTCTTTTCACACAGCTCCCATGCCTTTTTCGTGCCTACTTCCACGCCTGCCTTACCAGATACTACGATAACAGCCGCATCTGCCGCCGCTGCTGCTTCCTCAACTTCCCCTACAAAGTCAAAATAGCCCGGCGTATCTAAAATATTGATCTTTGTATCCTCCCACTCTATGGGAACCATAGTCGTGCTGATTGAGAATTGTCTCTTTTGCTCTTCTTTTCCAAAATCACTAATGGTATTTTTATCGGGCACCTTTCCCATTCTGGACGTAAGCCCTGCCAGATATGCCATAGCCTCCGTCAGACTGGTCTTTCCACTGCCCCCATGTCCAAGCAATACAATATTACGGATTTTTTCAGTTGTATAAACTTTCATATAATTCCCTCCATTTATATTATTTTTTCGGATAATTTGCCAAAAGTATTTTGAAAATGAATCTACAATAGCAACACCATATGCATATTTTACTAAAAATTCTGAAAATTTTCAATCATTTTTTGGAGGGCTGGGTGAAATGCCAAAAGGAATGTTGGAGGGGGGGACGTAGAAGATGGCATATAGGACTCTTCTGGGCACGCTCTCGCTCTATGAAAACGCAGCAGTACTAACGCACCAAAATACGGTGCGTAAGTGCTGGCGTCTTCATCAAGGCCCGGAAGAGTCCTATATGCCATCTTCTACTGTTTCTCGCAAGTCACTACTGCTTGTTATTTGAGTACTTTCAAGTGGAAGCCCAAACCTGGAACCTTTTCTGAGCAAACAGCTCATGGGGCCTTTCGATACCCAGCAGGAGCCGGCAATGCAGATAGAAGACTTGTAGGTCTTGATAAAAACGCCGGTCCTTACGCACCGTCCTTTGGTGCGTTAGTACCGCTGCGTTTTTATAGAGCGAAAGCGTGCCCACAAATCTTCTATCTGCATTGCCGGCTCCTGCGTCCTCATCCAAATCCCCATCCCGCACTAACACACTTTAAAGCAATAAAGTGTTGACATTTCACATTCCCCACGTTACAATAATTCATGTGTTTCACCCCATATTTTCGGACATTTTCCATTGGTTCCCTCATCCTGCAAAAGAAAATGCTCCCCATGCAAAACCTAGAAACACAAATAAGAACCGGAAATGGAGATTAAAAAATGATCGTAGTAATGAAACCAGATGCTGCCGACAGCAGTATTCAATCTGTCAAGGAATATATTGAAAGCTTTCAGCTTCAGGTACATTTATCAAAAGGAGTGGAAACTACCATCATCGGCATCGTAGGAAATAAAGCAAATCTCCCTGCTGAAAATCTGGCAAGCTTTAAGGACGTTGAGAGAATCGTACCGATTTCGGAAAGCTATAAACTGTCCAATATTAAGCTGCACCCGGAACCTACCACCGTTTCTGTGGGAAACACTACAATCGGACCGGGAAATTTAACGATTATGGCTGGTCCCTGTGCTGTGGAAACCCAGGAACAGCTTTTGGAAATTGCCCATGCGGTAAAAGCATCCGGCGCCACTATTTTAAGAGGCGGCGCCTACAAGCCCCGCACCTCGCCTTACTCTTTCCAGGGTCTGGAAGCCGAAGGGCTGAAATATATGCAGGCTGCCCAACAGGAAACCGGTCTTGCTACTATATGCGAAGTAGTCAGCCAGGAGGCCATTGAAGCTGCCGTAAAATACGTGGATATGATTCAGATAGGCGCCAGAAATATGCAGAACTTCATATTATTGAAGGAGGCCGGCCGCTCCGGCATGCCCGTACTGTTAAAAAGAGGGCTTTGTGCCACCATTGACGAATGGCTCAATGCTGCGGAGTATATCATTGCAGAAGGCAATCCGAACGTAGTCCTTTGTGAACGGGGCATCCGTACCTTTGAAACAGCTACCAGAAATACACTGGATATCAGCGCTGTCCCGGTATTAAAATCAAAAACCCACTTACCGGTCATTGTGGATCCTTCCCACTCTACCGGTTCCTATAAGTATGTAGCTCCCATGGCAAAAGCAGCCGTTGCCTGCGACAGTGACGGCCTTATGATCGAGGTACATAACGACCCTGCCAATGCATTATCTGATGGGCCTCAGTCCCTGACCTTTAAAAAATTCGATGCTTTATGCAAAGAGTTAAAACCTTTTGCCCAATTGGCAGGCCGTACTTTTTAGAAAAAACGGAGAATCGGAAAATGGATATAACCACTTGTGCCTTTATGGGACTTGGTCTGATTGGAGGCTCCATAGCAAAGGCAATCAAAAAAGCAAAACCGAATATACGAATCAAAGCTTTTGATATCAACTCTCAGACTTTGCTCCTTGCAAAAGAAGAAGGTATCATTGATGAGGACTATCCCCTTTTGAAACCGGATTTTTTCCAATGTAATATTTTGTTTCTCTGTGCCCCGGTTTCCAGAAATGATGAAAACTTAAAACAGATAAAAGAATTTCTTCAAAAGGATTGTATCCTGACAGACGTAGGCAGCGTCAAATCCACTATTCATGAAACCATTTTAGAAGAAGGACTGGAACATTGCTTTATTGGCGGGCATCCCATGGCAGGCAGTGAAAAAACCGGCTATGAACATTCCAATCCTCTTCTTTTGGAAAATGCCTACTACATCTTAACACCAACAAAACGGATATCTCAGGAACGTTTAGACAGCTACCGGGAGTTGGTTGCCTCCTTTGGTGCCATTCCCCTTATTTTAGACTATAAGGAGCATGACTATATTACTGCGGCAGTAAGCCATCTGCCTCACATCATCGCTTCCAGCCTGGTAAATCTGGTGAAAGATTCCGACACAGAAACAGGACTTATGAAATTGATTGCAGCTGGAGGATTTAAGGATATTACAAGAATCGCCTCTTCCTCACCGGTCATGTGGCAGCAGATCTGCCTGACCAACACGGAAAATATCAAGCTTTTGCTGGATGATTATATTGACTCACTGAATCATATCCGGAATATGTTAGATACCCTGCCCGCTGCCGCTTCCAAGGATTCTATCTACTCCTTGTTTGATACTGCCAAAAATTATCGCGATTCCTTTCCCGATGCTTCCAGCGGGCCAATTAAAAAGGTATACGATATCCACTTAGAGGTTCCGGATGAAGCCGGTTCGATTGCCAGGACCTCCGTGATTCTGGCTAAGCACCATATCAGCATTAAAAATATCGGAATCATGCACAACAGAGAATTTTTAGAAGGTGTGCTTCGCATTGAATTTTATGATGAAGCGGCACAGCAATCGGCTATTAAGCTGTTACAGGAAAAAGATTATAAGATTTATACCGCCAGATAAATGACAATCGGACTCCTGCAAATTTATGCAGAACAAGAAAGGAATTGACATACATGGAATTAAAAAAAGTTCATGGTTTAAAAGGAGAGGTAACCATTCCCGGAGACAAATCCATTTCTCACAGGGCAGTCATGTTTGGCTCCATTTCCCAGGGGTTGACGGAAGTCACCAATTTCCTGCAGGGAGCCGACTGTTTGTCCACCATCTCCTGCTTTCGGAAATTAGGCATTTCCATAGAAAATACACCGGAGAAAATTTTAATCCACGGAAAGGGACTTCATGGCCTGAGCGCTCCAACGGAACAATTGGATGCCGGCAACAGCGGAACGACCACCCGGCTGATTTCCGGCCTGTTGGCGCCTCAGCCTTTTTCTGTAACCTTAACGGGAGATGCTTCCATTCAGAAACGCCCAATGAACCGCATTATTGAGCCGTTAAGTCAAATGGGGGCATCCATCAGGAGCATACATGGAAACGGCTGTGCCCCTCTTTCCATTACCGGAAATCCCTTAAAGGCAATCCATTACACTTCCAAGGTAGCTTCCGCCCAGGTGAAATCGGCTATCCTGCTGGCAGGACTTTATGCTGACGGGGAAACAAAGGTCACGGAACCCTATATAAGCCGGAATCACTCGGAAATCATGTTAAATTATTTTGGCGCCTCTGTTACTACCAGAGATACTACTGCTTCTGTGCTTCCAGAGCCAAGGCTTGTGGGGCAGAAAGTAGAGGTGCCCGGTGACATCTCTTCCGCTGCCTACTTCATTGCTGCAGGCCTGATCGTCCCAAACAGTGAAATTCTTATTAAAAACGTTGGAATCAATCCCACCAGAGACGGTATTTTGCGAGTGGCAAAGGAAATGGGCGGGAACATCACTTTACTAAATGTAAATTACGAAAAAGGCGAACCGGTTGCCGATATTCTTGTAAAATCCAGCTCTCTTCACGGAATTACCATCAAAGGCGAAATCATTCCTACCCTAATAGATGAAATTCCCATTATTGCCATAATGGCTGCATTTGCAAAAGGCACCACCACCATTATGGATGCAGCTGAATTGAAAGTAAAAGAGTCCAATCGAATTGATGTGATGGTGGAAAATCTGTCTGCCATGGGCTGTGACATTACCGGCACCGAGGATGGCATGCTCCTTCATGGCGGAAAGGAATTGACCGGGGCATCCATTGATTCCAGATTAGACCACCGGATTGCCATGAGCTTTGCGGTTGCTGCCTTATGTGCAGAAGGCATTACAAACATAAAAGGGAGCGAATGCGTGAATATTTCTTATCCTGCATTTTACCAGGATTTGGAACGTCTGACAAAATAGCAGTTTTACAGGCACAAAGAAAGCACCTGATCAGGTGCTTTCTTTGTGCCTGTGCCTATTTTATGTTGGCAGTGACCGTATCATAAACTGCTATCCTGGCAGCATCCATTTCCGGCATTCCTATAAAAATCCCGCCATAGGAAAATCCCTTTTCTTCTTTTGCGATGCGGACAATTTCTACAAATGTATGAATGACCTCCTTCGTCCAGATCGTTAAATACGTTTCATATACTGCACCGATTTCCAAAGGAATCTCACAGGTAAAACCCACTCCGGTCTTGGAAACATTCTGCACATCAATAATGACTTCGCTGGTATCATCCGTCCCATTTCCATCTAACCGCTTGATGATCAATTTAGAAACCAGTTCCATTCTTCTGCTTTTTCTTTTTTCTTCCATATGTAACCCCTTTCAAGCAAATTTCATATTCCAATGCATGGTATAACATTCAATTTATTTTATCCTACTTTTTCAAAAAATGCAACTGCCTTGGAAGCAAATCCAATAAGTTATAGCTGTCAATAGATAAACATGGCATCTCCAAAGGAAAAGAAGCGGTATTTCTCCCGAATAGCTTCTTCATATGCCGAAAGCACATGTTCCCTGCCTGCCAGTGCCGATACAAGCATAATCAGCGTGGATTCCGGCAGATGGAAATTTGTAATCAATCCGTCAATCATTTGAAACTGATAGCCGGGATAAATAAAGATTTCCGTATTATCACAACACTCTTCTATGGTTCCATCCTCTTTCACAGCGCTTTCCAGGGTACGGCAGCTTGTTGTGCCAACCGCAATGACCCGGTGCCCTTCTGCCTTTGCCCTGTTTATTTTTTCTGCTGCTTCTTTTGATATTTGATAATACTCCGAATGCATATGATGCTCTAAAATATTATCCACCTTTACCGGACGGAAGGTTCCAAGTCCTACATGCAGCGTTACATAGGCAATGGAAACTCCCATTTCTTCGATTTTTCCAAGAAGCTCCTTTGTAAAATGCAGCCCTGCCGTAGGTGCGGCCGCAGAGCCTTCATATTTTGCATATACAGTCTGATATCTGGTCTTATCCTGTAATTTATGGGTAATATAAGGAGGAAGAGGCATTTCCCCAAGCTGGTCCAGCACCTCTTCAAAAATCCCCTCATAGGAAAACCGGATCAGACGGTTGCCCTCTTCTAACACTTCCAGCACCTCTGCTTTTAACAGTCCATCTCCAAAAACCAGTCTGGTTCCCGGCCTTGCCTTTTTTCCCGGCTTTACCAGTGTTTCCCAGCAGTCATTTTCCCTTCTTTTCAGCAACAGTACCTCAACGCCGGCTCCGGTATCCTCCTTGACTCCCATAAGCCTTGCCGGAAGCACCTTTGTATCATTTAATACCAGACAATCCCCCGGCTTTAAGAAACCGGTGATTTCCCGAAAAGTATGATGAGAAATCTCCCCGGTCTCTTTCTTTAATGCAAGCAGCTTTGAGCTGCTTCTGTCTTCCAAAGGGTCCTGGGCAATCAGTTCCTTTGGCAGTTCAAAATAAAAATCTGATTTTTTTATGTTATCCATATTGTTCTCATTTCTCTATTTTTCCCGAATCCATCCGGACTTCCTATTGTCTTAACTCAATGCCAAGTCCTTCCAGACCGTTTAAAATCTTCTTCATGGCACCGTTTACATCCGCTTCCTCCAAAGTTCTGTCATTGGCACGGAAATAAATGGAATATGCCATGGATTTAAAGCCTTCTTTGATCTGTTCGCCTTCATAAATGTCAAACAGTTCATAATGCTCCAGAATTTTACCGCCTCTTTGGGCAAGCATTGCTTCAATCTGACCTGCTAAAATTTCCTTTGGCACTACCATGGAAATATCACGTTTTACAGCAGGATACTTGGCAATTCCCCGATATTTTCTGTTGAAGGTTGCAAAAGGAAGGATTGACTGTATGTCAAGCACTGCCACATAAGCCTTTGTTCCAATATCATAGTTATCGCATACTTCCGGATGAACTTCTCCTAAATATCCTACCGTTTCTCCGTCATAGATAATATTTGCCTGTCTGCCGGGATGTAAGAAGGCCTTTCCTGCATTGGGGTCATATACTGCTTTTTTATCCATGCCCACAGCCTCGAAAAATTCTTCTACCACACCTTTCATGGTAAAGAAATCCCCATCTCCATACATGCCAAGAGTAAATTCCATTCTCTCTTCCGGAAGCTCTGTAAGAGGCAATTCCTTGGGCAGATAAATATTGCCCAGCTCATATAATCTGACATCCTTATTCCTTCTGTTATAATTGGTCGCTAAAGAAGTAAGCATTCCGTTTAAGGAAATGGTTCTCATAATGGAGAAATCCTCCCCTAATGGATTGGCAATCACAATTGCTTTTCTGAGCACATCCTCCTTGGGCAATAACAGCTTATCAAATACCTTGGGGCTTTCAAAGGAGTAGCACATTCCCTGAGAAAATCCACAGTATTCTGCAATATCCCTTGCTTTTTCTTCAATGCGTAGCTTAAAGGGAAGCTTTCCAGTTGTGGCTTCACCGCTTGGCAGGGTTGTGGGAATCTTGTCATAACCGTAAAATCTTGCCACTTCCTCCGCAATATCCGCAATTCCTTCTAAATCTTGGCGGAAGGAAGGGACTTCAATGACCTTATCCCCATTGGCATCTGTCAGCACCTTCAATTCCAGACGTCCAAAAATATCTAACATGTCCTGTTCTTTAATATCCGTGCCAAGCAGGCGGTTGACCCTTTCAGCCCTGAAAGGAATCCGGTTATTTTCCTTCAAAGGCGCCTTTACATCTACCATGCCGTCAACCACTTCCCCACAGCCTAACTCTTCAATCAACTGACAGGCTCTGTTGATAGCCGCTTCCGCATTATAGGGGTCCAATCCCTTTTCAAACTTGCCGGAAGCTTCCGTACGAAGTCCCAGACGTTTTGCTGATTTCCGAATATTTGCTCCATGGAAAATGGCAGCTTCAAATAATACGGTTTTTACCTCATCCGTAATTTTGGAATTCTCACCGCCCATGATTCCGGCAATACCGATTTCCTTTTCTCCATCACAAATCATCAGCATATCTTTGTCAAGCTTTCTGATCTGTCCGTCCAAAGTCTGGAATTCATCTCCGTCCTTTGCCCTGCGTACCAGAATTTTATTGCCGGAAATGGTGGAGAGATCATAAGCATGCATGGGCTGCCCGTATTCTTCCATTACATAGTTTGTTATGTCAACCAAATTGTTGATTGGACGAATGCCGCTGGCTGCCAGTCTCCTCTGCATCCATTTTGGTGAGGGCCCAATCTTGATATTGGTGCAGACCCTTGCACAATATCTTGGACAAAGCTCCTGATCCTTTACTTCCACAGAAATATAATCTTCTATTTTTTCTCCGTTTCCCTTTACTTCTACTTTTGGCGAAATAAATGGTTTGCCAAAGGTAACCGCAGCTTCCCTTGCAATGCCAAGTACGCTGTAGCAGTCCACTCTGTTAGAGGTGATTTCATATTCAAAAACCGTATCCCGAAGTCCCAGCTCTTCAATGGCATCGGCTCCCACCTTGGCATCTTCCGGAAAAATGTAAATACCAAGCTCCGGCGCTTCCGGATACATATCCCGGCTTGAGCCTAACTCTTCGATAGAGCACATCATACCAAAGGACTCCACTCCTCTGAGCTTTCCGTTTTTAATCACGATTCCGTCTTCCGGCAGCGGACCTCCGTCATGTCCGCCGGCAACCTTGCCGCCGTCTACTACAACAGGAACCTTGTCACCTACTTTTACATTGGGAGCGCCTGTTACGATCTGCAGGGTTTCCTTTCCGATATTTACCTGACAGATAATCAGTTTATCCGCATCGGGATGTTTTTCAATAGATTCAATCTGTCCCACATAAATCTTATCTAAATTTTTATCCAATCGCTGAAAGGTCTCCACCTTTGTTCCTGTGAGAGTCATAGCATCGGTATATTCCTGATCCGTACAGGTAAGCTCCGGCACATATGCCTTAATCCATGATAATGCTGTATTCATTTTCTTTCTTCATTCCTTTCTGGAGTTATTTCTATTAGTTATCGTTGATGATTCACGGTAATTGTCATAAAAAGCATTTTGTTTTAACTAAAACTGACGTAAGAAGCGGATATCATTTTCATATAAGAGACGCATATCATCAATCTCATATTTCAACAATGCAATTCGTTCCAGACCGATTCCAAACGCAAAGCCGGAATATTCTTCCGGATCAATGCCGCTCATGCGCAGTACATTTGGATGAACCATGCCACAGCCTAAAATTTCAATCCAGCCGGAACCTTTACAGAAACGGCACCCGCTTCCTCCGCACTTAAAGCAGGAAACATCCACTTCTGCACTTGGCTCTGTAAAATTAAAATGATGCGGTCTGAATTTTACCTTTGTATCTTCTCCAAACAATTCCTTTGCAAATTCCGCCAATGTGCCCTTTAAATCCGCAAAGGTAATATTCTTGTCAATGACCAGTCCTTCAATCTGATGGAAGGACGGGGAGTGGGTGGCATCCACCTCATCGGAACGAAATACCCTTCCCGGGGCTACCATACGGATCGGAAGCTTTCCTTTTTCCATCTCATGAACCTGGGTGCCTGATGTCTGGGTCCTTAACAAAATATCTCCATTGATATAAAAGGTATCCTGTTCGTCCTTTGCCGGATGGTCTGCGGGAATATTCAATGCTTCAAAATTGTAATAATCCGTTTCCACTTCCGGTCCCTCTACTACCTCATAGCCCATTCCTACGAAAATCCGCTCCACTTCTTCCATGGCAATGGTATTTGGATGACGATGCCCTACATTATTTTTCCTGGCAGGCAGCGTCACATCAATGACCTCCCGCTTCATCTGAGCCTCTCTTGCCATTCTTTCCATTTTTACTTTTGCCTCTTCCAAAACGGCTTCTATCTGTTCTCTCGTTTCATTTACCAACTGTCCCACCTTGGGCCTGTCCTCCGGTGCCACATCCTTCATGCTCTTTAATACAGCCGTAAGCTCTCCTTTCTTTCCAAGAAAAGCTACTCTTACATCATTGAGTTTTTCAAGGGCATCCGAAGCCTGAATCTGCTTCATTGCCTCTGCTTTGATTTGTTCCAGTTTTTCTTTCATAATTTTCTCTTTTCTCCTTATTTTCTTTTATCCCTGAAAAAAAATCCCTTACAGCAATTGCTGTAAGGGACGAATTTCAATCCGCGGTACCACCCACATTCCTGTAACTATCACAGGCTCTTATTTCGCGTAACGTGCGCTTACGTTCTGACCTATTCTGCCTGTGGAACAGATAACAAAGTTCTTTCCAACTGCAATTCAATCAGACTGCTCAGGTGGGAAATTCAATTTACATCTGCACTAAAGGAAGCTTCCAGCCGATGACTTCCTCTCTCTGATAGAAAATGTATCTTTACTGACACCGTCACTGCATTTTTCTTTACATATCACTTATTTTATGAAATCCCATTCAAAATGTCAAGTAATATCCTTATTTTTTCTCTCTTCGTTTCTCCCGCTTTTTCCACATAAACAAATTTGCCGGCATTAAGAACTTATTGATCATGGCCCCCATCAAAACAATGTACATACACATATACAGCCAAAGCATTAAAATGACAATAGTAGCCATACTTCCATACATGGTATAATTCCCAAAATGCTCCAGATAAATGCTGAATCCCCAGGAAAACGCCACCCATACCAGACTTGAAAATACGGCTCCTGGAATCTGTGTATACCATTTCTGTCTTTCATTGGGAAGCCATGTAAATAAAAACATAAAGAAAATAAATAGCAAAAATAAAATAATAAAAAATTTAAGATTGGAGAAAAAGTCCATCAAATATTTGCTTGAGGGTATGGAAGTGCGGATAAACGCAACTACTGTGTCTCCATATACCATAATCGTCAAGGACAGGATAATGGAAAACAGCAAAATCAGAGTATATGCACAGGAACGGAACTTAAGGGAAAAATATCCCTTTTCATCCACATCGTTTATCACGTTCAATCCCCTGTTCAATGCCCATATTCCCCTTGCGCCGGCCCATACGGTTGCTACTGCTGTAACGGACAACAGTGTGGTGGACCTGCCATACACCTCAGTTACCACGCTGATTGCGATGGGATCGATACTGTCCGGCATGATATCAACCAGTATATTCATAAGATTTGCCTTTGTTACCGGCGTATATGGAATGATGGAACAAAGTAACATCAAAATGGGAATCAGGGATAAAAACATAAAGAATGCCGCACTGGAGGCATAGGCACCAATATGGTTATCATTGATCTGTTTCATAAATTCCTTTCCCAGAATATATAATTTCTTCATCATAGCATTTCCTCATCTTCTCCTTCTAATCAATTGTATGCTCTTTCCTATCCTTCTCTTCAGCTGCCATTCATCTGTCACCACAACTTGGAAAGGGTAATCCCCTCATAGAAAAACTGCAGAATCTCTTCATATGTATATCCTAAATTGCCCATTGCCCTGGCTCCATTCTGGCTCATGCCGATTCCGTGCCCAAAGCCTCCTCCAATGACAACATAGCTTTCCACCTTCTCATCGCCCTCTGTCAACACAATGGCAAAGGCGCTTGGGAGCATACCGGAAACCTTGGACTTATCCCCTGTCTTTCGCAGCACTTCCGTCCCTTCATTTGCCAGGACATAGCGCACATTATGTTCTGAAATCACTTTATAGGTACCTTGTGTCCCTTCAATCAAAAGCTCATGTATGGCTCCGCCGCTGCTTCTTTCCAAAACAGAAATGCTCTTTACCTCTCCTAGTTTGCTAATTTCTTTGGACGCAAAAGAACCGTCCCCGCATTTGGTCAGCACCTGTTCCGGTTTTGCCTTGTATCTTGCCTGCAGCTGCTTTAATAAAATATCCGGATCCAGCCTTGAACAATAGCTCCAGCGGTACCAGCCTTCCTCCTTTTCAAAATCCCCTTCTCCCACCGACTGGATGAAGGTCTGAAAAGCTTCTTCCTGTTTCATATCCTCTGCCGTTTCTATACAGTCAGCGCCAATGTTTTTGGCAGTCAGATGCGCTTCCTCTTTTCCTGCACTGTTTTTCCATGCAAGAATATCCGTCCCATAGCCGCAGGAGGTGGAATAAAAATAAGTATCCGCTACCTGGCCGTTTAACACCACTACCTGCCCTTTTGTTTCTCGCACCGCACTAAGAGCGGCTTCGCTCTCTGCTATATTATTATATACCTGATACGCCGCACTGTCATCTACATGGGCTCCATAAGACTGAAGGCCTGACCTTAGCATATGCTTATAGGCATAGCTTCTGGCACTGACCGCCTGTGCCTTTAATGCCTCCTTTGGGTAAGAGGAAGGCATTTCACTGGGCACTACCGAATACAAATATTCTTCTAACAGCAATTCATTGATCAGCAATAACCCCTGATCCGTCTTTTCAATTTCCATAGTTCCCCGGTATGCCGGTATTCCCTGTCCTCTCTCAATGGAATATACCGTGGTTCTGGATGTAAGGGCATCCGGTAAAATGGAGATACGGTTAGAGGTAAACAACTCACTGTCCTTTGAGACAGTTACTCTTTCTCCCGGTTCAAACCGTTTTTCATATCCTTCGCCTTTTACGGTAAAAGCAGTATCCACACTAAATGCAATTTCCTCATGGTACGCTCCTGAAAAACCTGTTGTTTTGATTACCACCCGGATATTTTCCATATTTTCTTCCCTTGTTACAAGGGCTGCCACGATTTCCTTCCCATCCAGCACGAAATCCGTAAAATCATATCCGATTTTCAAATCGGATATCTGATAGTCCTCATTTTCTCCGTAAAGCTTATAAACCTGAATGTCTTCTCCAAAAAAAAGCTTCCCATATCCTTCAATTTCCATTTGATTCTCTTTCACGCTGAGAAGCTTTCCATTTATTTTTTCATTATAGGGCGTAATGCCTGAAAGCTTTCCTTCCACAAATGCAATATCCCCTATGACCTGCCTTTCCTCATAGGCAAACCCTTCCTTTTCCAGAGTAATCTCATATCCCTTCCACAATATGGATATGGCCTCTGGTAAGTTACTGCTGATCCAGGCTTTTTTTAAGGTAATGCTGGCGGGCTTCTTTTCCAATAACATTACCAGCTTTTCTTTTGTGGTAATGGCAGTTACCCGAGTGATCTCCCCATCCCCTTTTTCATAATGAAGAAGCCGTACCCTTGAAAGATCCGTTGATGCTGCCAGCACCTGTCCCGGTTTTAAAGGATTCTTCTCAAGATCCAGCACCTTTTGGCCTCCTGACAAAAGAATCAGCTCTTCCTGCTTTATCTCCAGTTCGGGAGCGAGCTGGTCTGCTGCCAGGAAATAAAACTCTAAAAAATCCTCCCTGAGAAGATAGTGCCTCTTTTTATATCTGGATGACAGGCTGCTTAACCACTCTCTTCCAATCGTATCCATCCGTCCATCTTCTTTCATCCAGGCGTCTATCAACTTTTCATATTCTCCATAGGTAAGGGATTCCTCCTCTCCCTCCAACTTTACAGTCGATTCATAAAAAGACGAGCCTGCCAATTCCTTTATCAGAACAGCCGCATCGCCCTTTTTGATATATGTACCTTCCATCTGTCTGCCCGAGATCCGGTTCAAAATAGTAACCATCCCCACAATAATAGCTCCAATTAAAAATAGAAATCCCACTAACTGCCAAATAAGTTTCTTTTTTTGATTCACTGTCTTTTTCCTTATCCTTATTTTTTTTCATATCATATAAAAAACAGTCCCCAAAAGGACTGTTTTTCATTTGTAGCCCAAAATGCCGGTTCTTGTATTTTGACTCCTAGCAAAGCTAGGTGGGCAACCGCAGGTGATACTTCTGCCTTCCTCTGCATAATGAAGGCCTGGCATCCGTATCCCAATATAGGAATCCCGTTTAAAGTAAATGTAGGTTCAAAATGACAAGAGTTATCGCACATTTCAGGATACATTTATTATACTCATAAACATAGAAAATTACAACTGATTTTCTCTATAATTTTGCAATACATATTTTGTCAATTTTGATGAAAAAACAGCATATCATTCCAGCTTTAGAACAAAATCAGTTCTTTCACTTTTCCAAAATCACCGTCTAAGATTTCATAGTCCGCCTGAATGCGTTCTTCTTCCTCCTTATAGCTTCCCGGTGAAATATTGCTATGGATATATAAGCTGTCCACCCCACTGTTTTTTGCCACCAGCACATCACTTGTTCTATCATTTCCAATCATGATGGACTCTGCTTTTTTCAAGTGATATTTTTTCAGCAGTACATCCATAATGGCTTGATCCGGCTTGCACACTCCTGCCTCTGAAGAAATCACAATGCCGTCAAATTGATCATATAAGCCCAGTTCTTTTAATTCTCCTACTGTAAAGGCAGTCTGGGCATTGCTCAATAAATAAAGCTTTTTCCCTTTCATCCGGCACAAATCAAAAAACTCTTCCACTCCATCATAAAGCTTTAAATAGCTTCTGGAAAGTACCCGGAATACCTGGCAGATTACTTCAATCTGCCCCTTTTCCGGCTGGATTCCTTTTTTTAAAAAAAGCTCTTCAAACACTTCCCTGATTTCAATTTCATAATAAGGGTTTTTCTCTGCTTCCTTTTTCCTTTTACAGCCCTGTTTATAAGCTTCCTTCCATTCCTTTTTGGTATAAGCGGCTCCCATGGCGGAATAGATTCCCGCCATTTTTTCATGAAGATATGCTTTTTCTTCGTTTGTGTGAATATCCACAAGCGTTCCGTACAAATCAAAAATATAATTTTGATACATGTCTCTTTTCCTCTTTTTTGTATTGTTCGTTTTTATCCCAATGCCACATCCAGTATCATCATAACAAGAAATCCCACTGCAAAACCAATGGTAGAAATATTGCTGTGCTCTCCCTCCGATGCTTCCGGTAAAAGCTCCTCTACCACTACATATATCATGGCTCCTGCCGCAAAAGCAAGCAGATAGGGAAGAACCGGCTCCATAATCCCCGTTAACAGAATGGTGATGCCAGCCGCGATAGGCTCCACCACACCGGAAAGTGTACCATACACAAAAGCTTTCCCCCTTGTCATTCCCTCACTTTTTAAGGGAAGGGAGATGATAGCTCCTTCCGGAAAGTTCTGAATGGCAATTCCAATGGCAAGCACAAGGGCGCCTGCAAATGTAATGTCTGCATTCCCTGAAAGCAGACCTGCAAACACTACGCCAACAGCCATTCCCTCGGGAATATTATGAAGGGTTACCGCAAGGACAAGCATTGTTGTTTTTTTTAAAGGGGCAGGAAGCCCTTCTGGTTTTTCGCTGTCTAAGTGAATGTGGGGTACCAACTTATCCATAAGCAGCAAAAATCCAATGCCAAGCACAAAGCCCACTGCTGCAGGGATGAATGCAAACCTTCCCATACCTTCTGCCATTTCAATAGCCGGTATGATCAATGACCATACGGAAGCAGCCACCATGACTCCGGAGGCAAATCCCAGCAGAGACCTCTGTACCAACGGCTTTATCTCATTTCGCATCACGAAGACACATGCGGCTCCAAGTGTAGTACCAATGAAGGGAATCAAAATTCCGACTAATATATCCATATATTTCCACTCCTCTTATCACTATATGCCATCATACGGATTTTGGAAACACCCAATCTGACTATAGTATGTCTAATACAGAATTGAATCATTCTCTCACTTCCGCTTCGATTCAAAAACACCGGAACAAGTTCTCCCTTGCTCCGGTATCTAAAAATCCATGTAACTATTGGCTTGTTTCCCCATTTCTTTCCGCAAGCCTTAATGCAAAAATCATTGGCACAATCAATATTCCACAGAAGAAATTGCTGATACCATGAATACAATCAAACGGCAGTCCTGCAAGAATCCAGGCTATCATTCCTTCAAAGCTCAATCCATACATCAGCGCCTGCACCGGGGCATATAATGTTCCAAATAAAAAGCCATGGGCCGCACATACTGTCATATATACAACAGGCTGCACTGCTTTTGGCATTTTCTTTGGCAGAAGCATGACAGCTCCCCAGAGAATCATCCATAAATATAAATAAGGAATCCACCAGGCGGCAAAACCGCTGAAAATACCATCCAAAAGCACATAAGTATAAATCGGATATAATGCCTTTTTTCTGTAAACAACCGTAAATGCCACTGTAAATACACCAAGCAGATGGACATTGGGAATCCACTCCATAATGAGCTTTGATGCATACATAACGGCTCCAAGCATGCCGAACACGACAATCTCCCTAATTGTAGGCTTCATGCCTATTCAACCTTTAAGGAGTAATTGTCCCCTTCTGTAATTGTGGTAGCATCAATGCCTGTCTGTGCATATTCATCATTGATATAAAATGCCCAATACACGCCATCCTTATCATAATCCGCCGTTATGCCGTTGACTGTTTTCACATAAAGGCCATATTCACCTTCTTCTCCGGCAATCAATTCAAGCTCCTCCAAAGCTTCTCCTACTGTTTCTTTGTCCGTATGGATTTCAAACTGTGTTTCAACACCCTCTTTATCCACTACGGTCAGAATAAATTTCGTATTCCCTTCCCCTAATACAGTTCCTTCTGCTTGGGCGGCATCGTCTGCCGGGGCATTCTCTTCTGTCCGGACGGAATCGTCTGTCAGGGCAGTTTCTTCCACCTCTTGCCCGGAAGATACGGTTTTTGTGTTGCCATTACAACCAGTTGTAAACAGTGCCATAGCCACAATCAGCACTATACAAAGAAGCAATGACGATACTTTTTTTCTAGATTTCATTTGCATGTTTTTAATCTCCTTTGTTTTTTATTTCCTCAAGAACCGGCGCTCGCAGTTATAAAAAAGGATCTTTCTGTCTGGATATTTCGACTTGGCATTCCATCCACCGGCCTTCTCAGATATACTCCAATGGCTTTTCCCTAATTGTGGCTTTCGGTTAGGTTTCCGGGACTTCACATATGCCTTACGGCGACGGGCTCGTACAGGATTTGCACCTGTTTCCCCAGACAATTCGATTTTCATTATAGCATTTTGTCATCATTCAATCAACAGCAAAATGAGTGCCTATTCAGACACTTTATACAGCCATTTCGATACCCTTTGCAATGACATCATTTCATTTACTCCTCCATGATAAATAAATTCCTCATTTGCCAGCTGCACACAATCCTTCTCTTCATCATTCCCCTCATCCCTTGCTATTTTCAACCCTATCACAATCTTCTCACTTCCCTGCAAAAATTTTTTTGGAAGCTTAACGCTTACTTGTTTTTTTACGGTCTGACCATTGGAAATGTAATAAATTTCCGGTATTTGTATTTCCTGAAAAATCTGTTCTTTACCGGAATCCAGGGAAAGAAACACTTTATATTTTGGTGAAACTGCTCCATACCCGGAGTTACACAGCTTTATGCTCATCTGCATCCCGGCCATGGACAATTCCGGTTCCAAATATACTTTCCGCATACCAATCTCTGTCAGAAACAAACGGTAACCTAAATGATTTTCCAGATAACTTTTTGCATTCATGCCATGTATGCTCATGCTGGACCACCGTTCGATTACTTCTTCATTGTATTTCAGATTCAAATAGCTTACATGCATCATGGCAAACTCTTTCTCCGCATTTTTCGGAAGGCTCCATTCTTCCGGTGTGGGCATCTCTCCTCCGTTTACCTGCTCTGCCAGATTCCCCTCCATCCACTTCAGTTCATCCGCCCGTTCCATGCCCGGGTCATCATAAGTACCCATATCGCTATCCGTAGATAACAGGGCATCGTTATGGAGGCTGAGCCGGCCTTTTAAAATATTTGCTTCCATTGCCTCCCGTATGAACCTGGGGCGTCGTACCGCCACCTTTATCCCGGGATTCAGATATTCTTCCCACTGTTTTAAAATATATAATCTGCTTCTTTTCTGCTCTTCCTCATTTCCCTCTAAATAAATGCTGGAATGCCATTCTCCGTATTCCCCAAGCATTCCGGCCTGTACCACAAGAATGTCCTCTTCATACTCATTCAATACCCTTGAAATCTGCTCAATATGCTTTCCCATCCCCTGAATTTCATCCGGCTCTAAAACCTCATCATGAAATCCATATGCGGCCCTGAAAACAACTGCCATATGCTCCTTTTTGGCAGTATCAAGGGCATGCCGCAGCTGGTCCAGCTTTTCCTCTGATATCTCACTTTGGATATATTCATCCATATGGAAGGCAAGCAGGATCACCCTTACCTCTTTTGCCACCTCTGGTATCCGCTCATAGTCAGCGCTGTTCACCTGAATATAAAATCCCCGCCCGGGGTTCGTCAGCACTTGATTACTTTCCTGAAAATCCCAGTGGATTTTCTTATTCCAAATCATACCTATTATCAATACAAGGAAAATAACAGTAATACATACACCTATCATAAACAAATGTTTCATCCTTTTTTTCAAACCAATCACCTGTAAATCTATAGAAATAACAATTTCTGTTATTATAGTTTTTCCGTTTTATTAACAGCATATGCCAATATTCCCTCTTACTCCTCCTTTTGGATGCCAAAAAAGCGCATGGTTTATAATTTACTGTTCCATGCACCTTTACGCTGTTATTTTGATATTAAATTGTTTTGCTGATTACGCCAACTGCATGATTTCGGCTTCAAGTTCCTTAACATCACTATCGGACAAATCAGGAAAACATTCCGATATTTCATCAACTTTTATTTTCCCTAACATCACCTTCTTTTACTATTCTCATTATACATCAGGCAAAAATTTTTGAAAAGTGGATTATCTGTAAAATTATCTTGGCTTTCTATATGAATATTTCTTCATAATACTTGCGGACAAATTCAACAAAAGCCTCTTCATTCCCCTGTCTTATTTTCATAATCAGAAGAAAATCCGTATCCAAAAAATCCTCCTTTCCCATTTAAAATGTCCTAAACGTCTATTCCATTCTACTGTATATAACAACTTAACTTATCAAAAAGATAGTCTTATTTCTATTTTTTTCTTTTTCATATGTTTTGGCCCAATACTTAAAGAGACGGTCAAATATGCATGTGGCACGGCACCTGACGTATTGCCTGCAAAAATAAAAAAAGCATATCGGCCAGGATTTCCGGCTCAATATGCTTTCTTCTATCCATATACAAATCAGAATATCACGTTTCGTAACTATCCTTATTTCCTTTCGTTTAACAGTGCATCTGCCAACTGCTCCATAGCCTCTATGGTGTCTGCCTTCATGGAAGACTTTATGGTTACAACCGGCTCCGCAATGGTGATTTCTTTCATGGGCTCACAAATTGCCTTCATAAGCTTTCCTGCCATAGGCGCCCAGGAACCGTTTTCCATAAATCCAACGGTGCGTTTTTGATAATTCTTACTCTTTAAATGCATCAAAAATTTTTCTCCGCAGGGGAAGATTCCTCCATCATAAGTAGCAGCAGCCACTACCAGCTTATCATATCGAAAGGCATCCTCTACCGCTTCTGCCATATCATCTCTGGAAAGATCGGTCAATACTACCTTTTTTGCACCCTTTTTCTCTAAAATTTCTGCCAGCTTTTCGGCAGCCTTTTTCGTATTTCCATGAATAGAGGCATAAGCAATGAGAATTCCCTCATCCTCCGGCTCATAGCTGCTCCAGATTTGATATTTGCCAATATAATATTCTAAGTTTTCCTTCAAAATGGGACCATGCAACGGACAGATCATGGAAATGTCCAAACCAGCCGCTTTCTTTAATAATGCCTGTACCTGGGCTCCATATTTGCCTACGATGTTAAAATAGTATCTTCTTGCTTCATATGCCCAATCCTCTTCTGTATCCAAAGCGCCGAATTTCCCAAAGCCGTCTGCCGAAAACAGGACCTTCTCGCTCTGTTCATATTCCACCATCACTTCTGGCCAATGTACCATAGGTGCCATAAAGAACTGTAACGTATGGCTTCCAAGACTTAAAGTATCCCCTTCCTTTACCACTACCTTTCTGTCTGACATGTCAAACTCAAAAAACTGTTCCATCATCTGAAAAGTCTTCATATTACCAACAAACTGCATGGAAGGATACTTTTCTGCCAACACCTGAATGCTGCCTGCATGGTCAGGCTCCATGTGGGAAATAATGAGATAATCCGGAATGCGCCCATCCAGCGCCTTCTCCAGATTGCGAAGCCACCCTGCAGCCGCTCTTTCATCCACGCTGTCCATTATCGCAATCTTGTCATCCAAAATCACATAAGAGTTATAAGATACTCCATTAGGCACAAGATACTGACTTTCAAATAAATCAATCGTCTTATCATCCGTTCCCACATATAAAATCGAATCCGTAATCGTTATGTCTGTCATTGTTGTTCCTCCTTACAATGAATCCTGTTCTTGTCCAAGTATAGCACGAGATTTTATAAAAAACAAGAATCTCCCGGGGATACATGCTCTATTCCAATATGGCAACAGAATATGCGGGCATAGACAATTTTGCCTCTTCTAAAGACACTTCTGTCTCATCAGTCAGCAGACTTTCCTTTAAGGATTTGCTGTCTATTTCTTTTCCGTTTAACATAATCTTCGATAAATCCACTTCCATTTCCCCATCAGAAATATTGAAAACCACCAGTACTTCTTTTGCTCCTGCCGCTTTCTCTCCTTCTTCTCCACTTTCATAGGATTTTAACAATCCGCATATTTGATCATTTGATATTTCTTCTACAAGAACCGTATCGCCTTTTACGATTTCCGGATAACTGTTCCGGATTTTGATTGCTTTTTTGTAATACTGATAAATAGAACCTGGATTTTCTGCCTGTTCCTCCAGACTGTCATATTTCATTTTAACCGTATCGGCACCTTCCGGTCCTTTGCACATTCCTTCCGCATTTTTATCTAAAGACCAAAGCATGGCAGCCCGTTTCTTTTCATCCGCACCAGACCCCTTCATTCCCAGCTCTTCTCCATAATAGACAAAGGCTGTCCCGCTCATAAAAAGGTTCATGGCTGCCGCGATTTTTGTCTGGTTTTCACTATATTCACCAGAATAATAGCCGGCGCTTCTGCCCATGTCATGATTGGTGTAAAAGGGTGCATCAATATAAACTTCGCTGTACTCCGAAAAGGCTTCCTTGCACTTTTCTACTGCTTTTCCATAGGCTTTTGCCGTATAAGCATCATTTCCACCGTTTACTGTTTTTGCAATAATGCCATCATTGCTGGCAAAGGAAAAATTAAACAAACTATCAATGCCGCTTTCATAATATTTGGCATAGATATCCATATCTGTCCATACTTCAGCTACAATGTAAGCATCTTCCTTTTTGGACTTTACCATATCGTTAAACCAGGAAAGAATCTTCACATTGTCAGCTGTTCGATCCGATATATATTCCTTTGCAGCATCCAGACGGAAACCGTCCACTCCCAAATCCAGCCAGAATTGGCAGATATCCGTAAATTCCTGCCTTACCTCTTCATTTTCCAAATCTAAATCCGGCATTTCACTCCAGAACTTTCCTTCATAATACCACTCTGTTCCTTCAATGGGATAGTAATACCCCGCCAGCTTTTCCTTTGCGAAATGATAATATTGAAAATATTTGCATTCATTTCCATCCGGTTCTTTCCCATCCAGCCCTCTTAAATATTCACAGGCTTGTAAAAACCATGGATGCTGTGAAGAAGTATGGTTCATTACCAAATCGATGATAACACTGATATTCCGATTATCACATTCCTCCATAAAAGCTTTAAAATCCTCTAATGTACCATATTCTTTATCAATGTCACAATAATCCATCACATCATATTTGTGGTAGGTGGTAGAAGGCATAATGGGCATCAGCCATATGCCGGAAAAGCCCAGATCGGAATCCGTACTGTCATCTCCATCATTAATGTAATCTAATTTACTTGTAAGACCCTTAAGGTCCCCGATCCCATCTCCATCACTATCATAGAAAGAATAGACGAATACTTCATAAAAGGTCCGGTAATTGTCCCGAATTCCCTGGGTATTTGCTTCTCTCTCCATGCTTGAGGCTGTGGAAAAAATCCCACAGCCCCCAAGAAATAGTATTTGAAGAACAAGAATACAACTTATGAACTTCTTTTTCATAAATCTCCTCATTTAGCCCTTTACCGCTCCGCTCATGCCTTCTACATAGAATTTCTGTGTACACAGGAACAGAATGGCAATTGGAACAGAGATGATAACCGCTCCTGCTGCAAAGCAGGTATACCAGTTGTTAATATATTCTTTATCCAGCATCCGCCACAGCCCCATGGATACTGTAAAGTACCTGGAATCTGCACGGCAGATAACTTTTGCAAAAATGAAATCCAGCCAGGGCGCCATAAAGGATGTCAAAATGGTATATACGATAATCGGCTTACTAAGCGGAATCGTAATTCTGGTAAATGTCTGCCATCTGGTAGCACCATCAATAATCGCAGCTTCATCTAAAGACTTGGGAATCGTATCAAAAAATCCCTTTGCCACATAGAAATTCACACCACTGCCGGCTGAAAATACAATAATCAGCGCAATGGGAATCATGGAGCCCTCTGACAGATTCAATGCCTTCAAAATATAATATACTGCAACCATAGACATGAACGAAGGGAACAAACCTAAGACCATAGCAATATTCATGTATGCTTTTCTCATCTTAAACCGCATCCTGGACATACAATAGGAAACGGATAATACAAATATGGTTGAGATAATACACGTAAAGATTGCAATCACAAAAGTATTCTTGAACATTCTTGGAAAATTCAAAATACTTGTATCGGTAAACAGTTTAATGTAATTATCCAAAGTATATCCCTTCGGAAAGAATGTGGTTACATAAGAACCTTTTTCTGCACGGAAACTAGTCAATATTACCCAGAAAATAGGCAGTACCCAGATAATTGCCAAAATAGCCAGAATCACATGTACGATTACATTCACAACATGCTTGTGGGCCTTTGCACTTCCATCTACATCATTCTTTTTCTTGCTCATTACATGAATCCCTCCTCATCTTTGTAGGATGCTGTATTCCGATACGTTACCAGTGCAACGATTGCCAGGACAACAAATGTCATAATACCAATAACGGCACCTAAATTGTAATATTGGAAATCAACCGTCAACTTATACAGCCAGGTAACCAAAAGATCCGTTCTTCCTGCAGTAAGACCAGTCTGTACCGGTGCACCTGCAGACAAGAGATAAATAACGTTGAAGTTATTGACATTACCTGTAAACTGCGTAATCAAATATGGGGTCATGACAAAGAGCATATATGGCAGTGTAATCTTAAAAAATGCCTGTACCGCATTGGCGCCGTCAATCTTTGCTGCTTCATAAAGCTCTGCCGGGATATTCTGTAAGATACCGGTTACCTGAAGCAGTGTATAAGGAATACCTACCCACAGGTTGATGACAATAACCGTTACCCTTGCCCACATTGCATTTGTAAAGAACGGCAATGCCGAGTTGATGATTCCATATCTTTCCAAAATGCTGTTTACAATACCAGTAGGCTGCAGCATCGTTCTCATAATCAGTAAAGATACGAACTGTGGCACTGCAATGGAAAGTACAAAACAGAATCGCCAGAAAGCCTTTCCCTTTGTTTCCTTCCGATTGATAACAATTGCCAGTATCATTCCAAAAATATAATTCAATACGGTTGCCAGCACTGCCCAAATCAAAGTCCAGCCTAAAACAGAATAAAACTGCTTACCGATACTGTCTCCCATATTCAGGACTTTCTTGAAATTCTCCAAACCTACCCAGTCAAACAGCACCAAATGCTCATTCAGTTTACCATAATTGGTAAATGCCATGGAAATATTATATAACAAAGGTAGGATTGTAAAAATCAAAATTCCCATAATCGGACCTGCCAGTAATAATTTATGTAAATTTTGATCAAACAAACTCTTGAAATCTTCTTTAAAGGTGTTTAAATGAATTCCCTCTTTTGCAAGTACTTCTGATTTGTAGGAGCTTTTTACTGCTTCTCTCCAAACAATAATAAATAAAAAAGTAATAAATAAAGTTGCAACACCGTACAGCAATAACAATTGTGACTGATCGCCTGCGGTGTATTCATAAATCATTTTTTTCTCATTCCATACCTTTTCCTGTTCTCTCCAGCCTAAGGATGGAATCATTGCCAGCGCATGAAAGCCGCTGGATATCATATACCAGATATATCCAAGCTCTATAGCCAGGAACATAAGCCCCTTTCCAATCTGCTTATGTGCCATGTTACCAAAGCCCATGATCAACAAAGATATCTTTGTAAAAACATCTCCTTCTTTTACCGCATTGGTAACGGTATAAGGTGTCTGGAATTCTTTTCCTTTTTTCTTTTTTGCATCAGCCTTTTTCTTCACGCTATGGGCCTCCTATACTCATTAAAATAAAGACATCCAGGGTGCCGCATTGCGGCATCCTGGAGTCCCTGGCTCTATCATAACTCCAGAACCGTTAATGATAAATTCTGATTTGTTTTTCTATTGTAAGAAAATTATTCAGCAACATCCGAATTCATTGCTGTATTCGCAGCTTCTGTCTGCTCTGCTGCATTGTCACTGGTAATTTCTCCGCTGACAATCAATTTACCAATGTTGCAGTAATCCTGCCAGTATGCATCCATCTTAGATGTTAAAGGCTGTACAATAGAAGAAACAACCATAGTATCTGCTACTGCTTCTGCTACTGCATCACCAGTTACATCTACATTGATATTTGCAGGAAGAACTCCTCTCATTTCATAATGAGCCTTCTGTGCATCTTCACCTGCAAGGTAAGCTGCTAATGCCATAGCCACCTGTGGATTTTCTGCATTTGGATTTACACCGATTGCTTTAGAACCAAGGAATGCTTTCATCTGTCCCTGGTTGCCATCAATCGTAACGGTAGGAAGTGCTGCAACACCCATGTTGTCGCCAAGTGCTTCTTTTACGTCATCAGTAACCCATGTACCGCTGAACATTGCATTTACAGTACCGTTCTGCAATCCTGCAAGACCTGCTGCACAATCTGTATCATCCATGAAGTTCGGATTGTTCAGTAACTCGATTAAGTAATTGGTAACCGCTGCTGCCTTGTCACCGCTGAAATCAATACCTGCAGACTCATCTGTTCCATCCCCAAAGAAAGTACATCCGTTTGCAACATAGAATGCCTGATAATACCAAGAGTTGCTTACTGGGAAAGCTACTTTTCCTTTTTCTAACATAGTCTCAAGACTCTTAATGTCATCCTCTGAGAATACACTCTTGTCATAATACATAAACCATGTATTAGAAGTGAATGGGAAACCATATACTGCATCATTGTATGTAACAGATGCTGCCATGGATTCAGAGTTTGTTGAGGTTACATAATCAAGATAGCTTCCGCCAAGCTCTGCCAATGCGTTTGCTGCTACCAGACCCGGAATGTTGTCATTTGCATACATATAAACGTCTGCTGCTGCTTCAACGTCTGCTGTTACATTGGTCTTTGCGTCACCTTCCGGACATACACCATATTCAAAAGTAATGTCCCAGTCTGGATGTGCTTCATTGAAAGCATCACACTGTGCGCTAAGCCAGCCTGCATCCTGATCTTCCTGTGGAGACCATACTGTGATAGTTCCGCTCCAAGGCTCATCTGCTGCTGCCTCTGTGTCAGCCTCTGCATCGCTGTCAGCATCTGCATCAGCGTCCTCAATGTCTTCTTCCTCTGTGTCTGTGTCTTCAGTGTTTGTGTCATCAGTTGTTGTAGTATCTTCTTTTCCACCACATCCAACTAAGGTTGCAACCATGCTGGTTGTCAAAAGTAATGCTAATACTTTCTTTTTCATAACTCTTTTTCCTCTCCTTTTTTGTTTTTACTTCTCTTAGTTAATGCTTAGCATTTCTATATAAAACACATAGTGTTTTATATCTTTTTTACATATGTAAAAAACGGGCTCCTGCGGGCTTTCCTTCTGACAGGCATCTGAACCGGGATAGGAGCGTTTTTCTCATATTCTATTCTGTGCGGGACATTCTTATCATTCCCACCCTGCACTTATTCTACTACGATTTACTCTAGCTTGTCAACTAGAACCATAATTTTGCATAACACTTTCTAATTTTTTACTATTTTTCGTAGGGATTATTTGGTAAAATTTAACAAAACTGTTTTTTGATTTATCATTTTCAACGTGCCATCAGCTTATCCATTGCCTGGTTCAGCCCGCCTACCGTCAGCTTATACATGGGAAACAGCTCCTTAATGGCAGTTTCCGCTTCTCTCCAGGGCGCCTTTCCCGGCGCCATCTTTGGATTCAGCCAGACGATCTTCTTATAATGCCTCTTCATCAGCCTAAGCCAGTCCATTCCCGAAAGGCCCCCATTTGGACCTCTGTAATTTCCCTGATCCGAAAATAATTCCTCCGGCGCCATTGCCGCATCTCCCACAACGATTACCTTGTAGTCGCTGTCTAAATTCCGGAACATCCATTCCGTGTCTATCCAGTCCCCATTTTCACATTCCGGCGTATTGTACAGCTTGCTGTAGATACAATTGTGGAAAAAATAGGTTTTCACATCTTTAAAGTGATTGGACTTGTGCACGGACTGGAACAATTCATTCAACAGTACTGTATAGGGAATCATCGTACCGCCGGAATCCATTAACAGAAGAAGCTTTACTGCATTTTTTCTGGGCTTTTCCATGACGATCTGAAGATATCCCCCGTTGTTGCAGGTTTTATCAATCGTACCGTCCAGGTCCAGCTCGGTCCTTGGCACATCCAGCTTGGTGGAAAACTGCCGAAGCTTCCTAAGGGCCTGTTGGAACTGTCTGTTGTCAAGCACCCTGTCATCCCGAAAGTCCCTGTACTTGCGCTCTCCCACTACTTGAAAGGCGGACTGGTAGCCTGTATAGCCGCCCACACGGATTCCCCCTACATTGCCTCCTGTATTTCCAAAGGAGGTCTTTCCCAGGGTCCCGATCCATTTCGTTCCTCCGTTATGCTCGCTGTCCTGATCTTCCCGTCGCTTTTCAAACTGCTTCCTTGTTTCTTCTTTGTCGATATTTTCCATTTCCTGCTGCTTGTTCAGCCAGAACTTGTCCTCTTCCAGAAGCATTTCATTCATATCCTCTTTGTCCAGCCACCGCTTCATCCTTTCGGATATATCATTTTCGGACTGTATCCCTTTAAAATGCTCTTCAAAGGCCATATCGAATTTATCGTACTCGGTTTCATTTTTCACGAGGATCATTCTTGCCACATAATAGAACCGGGTCAGGGAGCTTTCACAAAGTCCCTTGTCAATGGCATCCATCAAGGTCAGCCATTCGCTAAGGGAAATGTCCAGTCCTTTTGCTTTACATACATANAAAAAATCTTTAAACATAATGACGCACCGCTTCTAAATCTTCATCCTTTTTNATGACCACCCCTAAAAACGGAAGCTCCTTCTTTAAAGTTTCNGCNGGNATTCCATTCATCTGCAGGGCATTCAGCCAGTCAATCAGCTCNGAAGTGCTTGGTTTCTTNCGCACATCCCGAATCCCCCTGATCCAGTAAAATACCTCCATGGCATTTTTCANCAGGTTCTCTTCTATATNAGGAAAATGAGTACGNACGATTTCNGCCATCAAATCTGCCTTTGGGAAGTCGATATAATGGAAAATNCACCTTCTAAGGAATGCATCCGGCAGCTCCTTTTCCGCATTNGAGGTAATGATNACAATNGGNCGCTGCTTTGCCTTTACNGTTCGNTTCGTTTCCGGAATATAAAATTCCATCTGGTCNAACTCCCANAGCAGATCNTTTGGNAACTCCAGATCNGCCTTATCGATNTCATCAATTAAAAGAACCACCTGTTCCTGTCTGTCAAAAGCTTCTCCCAGCTTTCCCAGCTTGATATATTTTGCGATATCGTCCACTCCTTCTTCTCCAAACTGCCCGTCATATAACCTCTGGATCGTATCGTAAGTATACAGGCCTTCCTGAGCCTTCGTAGTGGATTTGATATTCCATATGATTAAATCCATGGAAAGGGAATTGGCTACTGCCTTTGCCAGCATGGTCTTTCCCGTTCCCGGCTCTCCCTTTATCAAAAGAGGCTTTTCTAATGCCATTGCCACATTCACGCTGTCCATCAGTTCCCTGCTTGCTACATAATCCTGTGTTGATTGAAAATTCGTACCCATTGTTTTCTCCTTATTCTTTTTTGCTGTGGCCGCCTTACCATTCTAATGCTTCGTCTTCCTCTCGCCTATCCCGAAGCATCAGCTCCCTTACCGCCTCATCGGCAGGCTTATTTTCAAAAAGTATCTGATTGACCTGTTCAATGATAGGCAGTGATACCTGATACTTTTTGGCAAGCCCCATGGCTGCCTTTGCGGAATAAACTCCTTCAACCACCATTTTTACTTCTTTCATGGCTTCTTCCATGGAATAGCCTTTTCCAATCAAAGTACCTGCCCGTCGGTTCCTGGAATGAACGGAAGCACAGGTTACAATCAAGTCACCGATTCCGGTCAGTCCCGCAAAGGTCTTATACTCTCCTCCCATTTTCATGCCCAGTCTGGCGATTTCCGCAATTCCTCTTGTAATCAGCGCCGCCTTCGTATTATCTCCGTAACCCAGGCCATCCGCAATGCCGGCTGCTAATGCTACCACATTTTTCAAGGCGCCTCCCAATTCAATTCCAAGAATGTCCGGACTTGTATATACACGAAATACTTCATTCATGAAAATTTCCTGAATATATTCTGCTGTTTTCTTTGTTTTCGCACCTGCCACACAGGTAGTAGGAAGCCCTCTGCCAACCTCCTCCGCATGAGACGGTCCGGAAAGAACTGCCACTTCCGCCTTTGGTATTTCCTGTTCAATGATTTCAGAAAGGGTCATAAGCGTAGCTTCCTCTACACCCTTTGCCACATTCACGATTATCTGCCCTTCCTCTACAAAAGGACACATGCTTTTAGAAGTGCTTCTTGTAAACGGGGAAGGCACTGCCAGCACAAGCAGGTCCTTTCCTTTAACCGACTGCTCCAGATCCGTAGTAAAGGTCATGCTTTCCGGAAGCTTCACGCCGGGAAGCTTTTCCGTATGCTCCCTTTTTTCGGAAAGCATGTTTACTTCCTCTTCCATAATGGACCATACATTTACCTCATGCCCGTTTTTTGATAACAAGAGCGCCAGCGCAGTTCCCCAGCTTCCTGCTCCGATTACACTGATTTTTGCCATTCCCAAATCCTCCCTTTCTGTTATCAGATTATTTACTGATTGATTTCCTCTTTATTCTTTTTATGTAGATATGTCTTTCTTTCCTCTCCATTTAAAAGCCGCTTGATATTCTCTCTATGCTTTACATAGGCCATAATCGTCAGAAATGCCCCCAGCACATACAGCTCATAAACCAGATTCTGCTCCATATGGAATTTCCCCATCTGTCCGAATACCACAAGCTCCACCATAAACCCGGCATATACAAGAAGTGAGCCTAGGGATACATAATTGGTAAGGAAAAATGCAATGCAGAACAATACCAGCGCCACCAGCATGAACCGCCAGTCAAATGCCGTTACCAGCCCTGCCGTTGCCGCAATACCTTTTCCACCCTTAAATTTCATATAAAAGGGAAAATTATGTCCCAAAATAGCTCCCGCCCCTGCATACAGAGAAAGCAGCGGCAGCATTTGCGGCGCGCTGTTTTGAAAAAGCAGCCGGCAGATTACCATGGCAATCACAGTTTTAAGAACATCCCCTAAAAATACGATCAATCCCGCTTTTTTCCCTAATACCCTAAGCGCATTGGTAGTTCCGGCATTTCCGCTGCCATGCTGGCGGATATCGATTCCATGAGCCTTTCCGTAAATAAAGGCTGTCTGAAACAGTCCAAATAAATAACCAATTGCCAAACAAATAATTCGTTCCATTCTTATTTTTCCTTTCGCTCTCTGATAATAAATTTTAGAGGAGTCCCCCGGAATCCAAATGCTTCCCGAATCCGGTTCTCAATATATCTGGTGTAGGAAAAATGCATAAGCTCCTTGTCATTTACAAAAATCACAAAGGTGGGCGGCTTTACCGAGACCTGGGTAATATAATAGAGCCGCAGCCGCTTCCCCTTATCTGATGGAGGCTGCTGCAATGCCACAGCCTCTGTCATGATTTCATTGAGCACGCCGGTACCTATGCGCAGGGCATGATTTTCAATGACCGTGTCAATCAGATCATAAAGTTTTGGAAGCCTCTGCCCGGTCTTTGCCGAAATAAAAATCAGCTCCGCATAAGGCATATAGGAAAGCACGTTCCTTACCTTTTCCGTAAAACGGTAGATGGTCTTATCATCCTTTTCAATCAAATCCCACTTATTGACTGCAATGATGACTCCTTTTCCTCTTTCATGGGCAATTCCGGCAATCTTAGCATCCTGCTCCGTTACCCCTTCATCTGCATCTATGACCAGCACTACTACATCCGCCCTCTCCACTGCCATGACAGTACGGACGATCATATAGCGTTCCAGTTCCTCTTTGATCTTATTTTTTCTCCTAAGGCCTGCCGTATCGATAAATACATATTCCTTTTGATTGTGGACAACCTCTGTATCAATGGCATCTCTGGTAGTTCCGGCAATGTCGGAAACAATGACCCTGTTTTCTCCAATCAGCTTATTGATAATGGAGGATTTTCCCACATTAGGCTTTCCTACAATGGCAATCCTGGGTC
>JAAVAC010000003.1 GCA_014804265.1 Lachnospiraceae bacterium
ATATTGCGGCACGGACGCCGCTATATGCCGACCCGAACAGTACCAACACCCTCTCCGGGCTGTTTAGGAAACCTGCTGTTAAAAACACCGCAGTGAATCCTTCCCCCTCCCTCTTTTGCTGTTTCTTCTCAGGCGTTATCCTTAGAAGGTGCCGGATCAATGTAATGATATATATTTCCTTTTGGGATAATTTTAAAGGTATTCTATCATTGGAGGCTTTTTAAGCCACCCTCTTATCCAAAAATCCCCCATCTTTTCCCAATTTAGAAAAATTTTAGATTTATTCAACCCCAGTATTTATGCGCTTTCCCAAGAATTATTAGCACTCACCAAAAACGAGTGCTAATTTTCTCTTGACTTTTAAATAAGGGAGGCTTAAACTATGTTTTGTGAAAAGAATTCCGGTGAGGGAGCAGTGCCAGTGCCGGAATAAGAACGAAGAAAAGAAAAACGGAAGGAACGTGATTTGTATGTCAGAAAAACATGGAAATTTGTCAATTAACAGTGATAATATTTTCCCGATTATTAAGAAATGGTTGTATTCAGACCATGATATATTTTACAGGGAATTGATTTCAAACGGCTGTGATGCCATTACCAAGCTAAAAAAACTGGATATGATGGGAGAATATTCTCTTCCGGATGATTATAAAGCGAAGGTGGAAGTATTTGTAAATCCGGAAAAGAAAACCCTTACTTTTATAGATAACGGCATCGGTATGACGGAAGAGGAAGTAGAAGAGTATATTAATCAGATTGCTTTCTCTGGTGCAACCGATTTTATTGAAAAGTATAAGGATAAAACAAACGAGGATCAGATCATCGGTCATTTTGGACTTGGATTCTATTCTGCTTTTATGGTGGCGGACGAGGTGCACATTGATACTCTTTCCTATAAAGAAGGTGCAAAACCAGTACATTGGGAATGTGACGGCGGCACGGAATATGATATGAAGGAAGGAGATAAGGCAGAGGTAGGAACGAAGATTACTCTGTTCTTAAATGAGGAATGTCTGGAATTCTGCAATGAATATAAGGCGAGAGAGGTCATTAAAAAATATTGTTCTTTCATGCCTACTGAAATATATTTAAGCAAGGAAAACACCACAGAGACACAGATTATCTTAGCAGATGAAAAGTTAGATACGGATGAAGTGGTAGAGAACATTACGGAAGAGGGCAAGCCGGTTCTGGATGAGGAAGGCAAGGAAACAGGAGAAAAGGAGCCGCCGGTAGAAAAACTGAAGATTAAAAAGCGCCCTGAATTATTAAATGACACCAATCCTCTTTGGGCAAAGCATCCCAATGAGTGCACAAAGGAAGAATATCTGGAATTTTACCGGAAGGTATTTCAGGATTACAAGGAGCCTTTGTTCTGGATTCATCTGAACATGGATTATCCCTTTAATTTAAAAGGTATTCTATACTTCCCGAAAATCAATATGGAATACGAATCCATTGAAGGAACCATCAAGCTTTACAACAATCAGGTATTTATTGCGGACAATATCAAAGAAGTCATTCCGGAGTTCTTAATGCTCTTAAAAGGTGTCATTGACTGTCCGGACCTGCCGCTTAACGTATCCAGAAGTGCATTGCAGAACGATGGCTTCGTAAAGAAGATTTCTGATTATATTTCTAAAAAGGTTGCGGATAAATTATCCGGTATGTGCAAGACCGAAAAGGAAGAATACGAAAAATATTGGGATGACATCAGCCCATTTATCAAGTTCGGCTGCTTGAAGGATGATAAATTCTGCGAGAAGATGACGGACTATATCCTGTTTAAGAATCTGGACGGCAATTTCATGACCCTGCCTGAATGTCTGGAGGTAAAACCCATTGACACGGAAGAGGAAAAAGCCGATGTGGTAGATGAGAATGGTGAAAAGGTAGAAGCAGAAGTGGTTACGGAAGATTCCGCTTCCGAAGAAGACGGTGAGGAAGAAGAAAAGAAGGATAAGGTTATTTACTATGTAACCGATGAAAAGCAGCAGAGCCAGTACATTAATATGTTTAAGCAGGCAAAAATGGATGCAGTCATCCTTACCGACAATATCGACCAGCCCTTTATCTCCCAGTTAGAGTCAAAGAACGAAGGTATCAAGTTCAGCCGTATCGATGCAGATCTGACAGATACCTTTAAGGCAAAAACCTCCAAAAAGGCTCAGAAGGAATTGGATGAGGCTGCAGAAGAGCTTTCCAAAGTATTTAAAAAGGCGTTGAAAAAAGAAAGCATTCAGGTTAAGGTAGACAAACTGAAAAACAAAAAGATTTCTTCCATGATTACTGTATCAGAAGAAAGCAGACGTATGCAGGACATGATGAAGATGTATGCAATGCCCGGCATGGACATGAACATGTTTGGCGGCCAGTCTGGAGAAACCCTCGTATTAAATGCAAATCACCCATTAGTACAATATGTGATGGACAATAAAGAGGGCGAAAACGTTTCCATGATCTGTGAACAGCTTTACGATTTAGCAAGCCTTCAGAATGCACCATTGTCTCCGGAAGCCATGACGAAGTTTGTGACTAGAAGCAATGATATTATGTTGCTTTTGGCGAAAAATAATGAATAGGATAATTGCATGGATGTGAACTGGACGAAAAGATATTCTTGAATCCATCTGAGGATTATGCTATATTGCAAATAGAAATACCACCCTTGAAGAATAATGAAGTAACTTGGCTGCCTTTCCCGACTATGAAGAGTTTGGATAAGTAAAATGTTGTAAATAGGGCATTTACAAGCGATTTGAAAGGCAGATATTTTGTATTTTACGACAAATGGTGAGCCTTGATATAGTATGAAACATTTTTAAATTTTAATTTGAAAAAACAGGTTGATTATTTCACGGAATCTGTATATACTAAAATTAGAAGTAAATGTTTGCCGCTTGCTGATGGTGCGGGGTATAAATGATTCAGTTTGCAAATGTTGCCACTTGCTATACAGGTGGGATATAAATGGTATAGTATGTAAATGTTCCCCATCGGCTGATGTCGGTGGGGAATTTTCATAAAGGTTGTTTTGTTCAAAGGAGAATTTTGCATATATGAAGATACAACAGGGGTATTCGTATCATATTAAAGACAAATTTTTTGATATGGTGCAAGATAAATTCTTGATGAGTAATAAGGAAAATGGAAATTACCGTCCACATTTTTATGCGATACAAGATAAAAAGAATCTTGGTCTTTATTGGATGATTCCCATAAGTTCACAAGTAGAAAAATATAAAGAAATTATCGAAAAGAAGAAGAAAAAATATGGAAAGTGCAATACGATTGTTATTGGTAAATTTGCAGGAAAGGAAAATGCTTTTCTGATTCAAAATACCTTTCCTATAATTGAAGAATATTTTGATCATGTACATACAATAGAAGCGAAGCCGGTTACAGTACATAAGGAGTTGAACGAAATCCTTACGGAAAACCTTAGAGAGGTGCTGGCAATGCATAGTCGTGGAATTAAGTTGACGTTTACAGATATTGAGGCGATTAAGGAGGTCATGGAAAGGGAATTGGAACATAAGAACTATTAGTAATGCCATTACTTATAGGAGTATAGGTAGTGGTATTTTTATATGTTGAGATAGTTTACATTTGATAAGGCAGCAGTGTTTTATGAAAAAGTGCATATCTATCTCATACTCGTCAATCTTTGATAAAAGGGCATTAAAAACGCCCCTCTCTTATGTCCACTTCTTCAATTTCCCTTTAATCCCTCTTCAAAGAAAGCGGCGCAAACACCGTCTTCCTTCCGATAAAGCAAACAATCCGGGTAATCATAATCCCAAGAAAAGCCCCGCAACTATCAATGATTACATCCTTTTTAGCAGGAGTCCTGCCGGAAACAAAAGACTGGTGATATTCGTCCAGACAGGCAAATCCCACACAAAAAGCCCCTGCAAACAACACCAGCCAGATTCCCCGCATACCGTATACATAAAGCGGAAAAGCCACCGTAACAGCCAGAATGAAATATTCCGTGAAGTGCGCCCCTTTCCTCACATAATAATGAATCCGGTCAATATAATGCTCCCTTTCGGCATAAGATAACTGCATATCAAAAGCCTCATCAGCCGTCGAAATAATTTTGCTGCTTACCTTGTAGCTTAGCGCAGAAGAAGCAGCCCCATCCTGTCCGGAAAAAGAAAAAATCATATACATTACCACAATAGCAGGTACAAAAGATAAAGGCTTTAACACAAACCGCAGCAGATGCTTGATGAATAACAGCACATATTTTATAAACTTTCTCATAAACATTCCTCATTTCAAAAATAAACATAGATAATGCATAACTATCAACAAATTATACACAAAAAATAAGTATTTTCCATGAAATTCATAAAAAATTAAGACATATGGAAAATCAAAACAAATCCATCTTCACACCAGACAGCCTTCCAATACCCAGTAGGAGCAGGCATATCCGATCCGGCGGCAGGGCAGCTTTCTTTTTATAAAAATCTTAAGGGCCTATAAGGAAAGTCCCCGATACAAAATCGGGGAAAAGTAAAGTCGCCGGTCCTTACGCACCGTATTTTGGTGCGTTAGTACCGCTGCGTCTTCATAGAGTGCGAACGTGCCCATAAGATTTTTATAAAAAGAAAGCTGCCCTGCCGCCGGGTACGGATATGCCTGCTCCTACGTCCTGTCTTCCAATACCTTTCTGAATAATCAGGCGCCAACCATCACATATTCAAAAAAGCCTGCTGCGCCTGCAGCTCTTTTGGAATCTCAATGCCGGAATTTTCCAGCCGTTTCAATATATTGGAAAGACGATGATTCTCCTGCGCCCTCTTTATCTGCCACTTTTCCATAATTTCGCCGTAAAGGGGATTGCTTTTCAACTGATCCCTGACAGCCTGCGGGAAAGGACAGTAAGTAAATAAGATTCTCCTTACCACCTTATTCATACGAGGTGAGCCTTTTCCTTCATAAAGCACCCAGATAATATAGTCGTTTACAAACATTTCCTTAAAACTGTTCCGTGCTTTGGTAAGGGCAGTTTTGATTTTCTCCTTGGCATCCGGAGACAATTCGTTGTTTTTCCGATAAAACTGTACATAATCAAAGTACTCGCTGGTAAGGGAAGGATCTGACAAATCGTTCCATCTGGCTCCCTGGGTGCGGCGGCAGATTTCCCAGCGGTATTCGCCAGTAGCCCTAAGAAGCAGGAGAGACAGCTCTTCCTGGCAAAAGGTAGGGAGAATATAGCAGGCAGGAGTACTTCTGGATTTGCCTTCTAATTCCTGCCACATAACGCCACGGTTGCCCATATTAGGCATTAAGATAATATCCGGAAGAATTTTTCTTTTTATGTTTTCCTTAGGAATGGGAAGGGAAGCATCATAAAAGAGAGCATCCCGGTAAAAAGCGGAATAGTCGATTTTTTGTATTTGTATGAGGGAAGCTGCTATTTTTTCCGGAGTTGCCAAAATGGATTCTAAGGAAGAAAGTACAGTGTGCTCGGAAAAAACCGGTGTAAAGGTAGCGATTCTTCCGGAAGTCATTTTATTGGCAAGAGTAAACATATTTCTTATTTCAAACAGAACCTTCTCATTGGTATCGGATAACAGTTCCTTTTCTTTGTTGGCGTCAATTTTGCCGGAGGTTTTCATTTCATGAACATAGCCCACATAATCCACATCAAACTCATTTCGGCGTGGTTCTTTATTGCCCTGATGAATTTCATTTAGCCAGTCAAATATGGTGTATACGTGATATTTCTTGTTCCCCGTATAAGAATCCGCAATGGAATATAAAAAGGAGGCATTTTCGGCGCCAGCCAGTTCCTCATCCACATATCCGAATTTGAGAAACATTTTCAATATGGTAGGAACGTTTTTATCACGGGTGCTTGCCTGAAATGCAAGGGTGTATATTTCATAAAACAGCGAAGTGATTTCCCTGCGCAAAGCCCGTAATTCATCCGTAGTGGCGCTTTTGTCCATGTGCTTTTTATAAGCGGAAATAGCCCGTTTAAAGGAGAGGCTGGTTTCATCGCTGCAATTGGCATACTTTAAAATGGTATCTAAGGAATTCAGCAGGGAAGCGTCATTTAAGGAAGCAGAGGCCGTAACACCTGTTGCTAATTCTTCTTCAATGTTTGCAAGGGTGTTTTTGTATTCCTGTACCCGTGCCTGATAAAGCTCCTTGTTGAAGGAAGGAATGCTTTCTATATGAATCAGGATAGTAGAAATAGTAGCGGATAAAGACATGGCATCAATGCCGTCCCGCATGACACGGAACAAAAGATTTGTATATAAATCAAATAAGTCCATGCCGTTTTTATTCATTAAAAGGAAAGAGAGATTCGAGCGGTATTCCGTCATTTCACTGCAGGCTCCCAGTAACGTATGGAAATCTTCACAAAAGCGCAGAAGATAACCGGCATTTAAGTTGGGGTACTGAAAAAAGGCAGTGGCAGCAGAACTTGAAAACATAGCGGTGGATTCTTCATAATAAACACTCAGCCATTTCGGAATGTCGTCCTCTAAATGGAACGGTTTCACCTCCAAAAGTCCGGGAAGGGCTTTTACAGGTACGGCATATTTACTGCAAAGATTTTTATATTCTTCATAGCTTTTTGATAAATAGGAGTACATGTTGTTGCATTCGTATTGAAAGAAGACTTCCTCATCCAGAGCAGAACAAATCTGCTTCACAGAGCTTCTTAAAAGTGATATGGTAAGTGTTTCGTCTTCGGTCAAAAAGGCGGCAAGCTCCTTTTGGGCATGAAAGACATGGGTGGAGAGGACCGTATCCTCTACTGTAATATAGGTACAGCTATGCACCATAGTACTCAGATCCACGGCGCCTAGCACATCATCTTTGGATAATGAGATTTCCCCACAGGCACAGACCATCCTTACCTTTCCGCTGACAATCCGGCTGATGGTGGTAATGGCCGCCCCCTTTTTGTAAATAATAGTCCCTTTTTTCACTGAAATATTTGCCATAATGTTTCCTCTATTCCTTGTAGGTTTTGTTCTTTGCTGTGTAACAGTTCAGCCCGCCTGGGAGAGCGAGTGGATTTGTATGGAGCCGGCAGGACATATGGTAGTCTGTTGTGCCTTGGCAAAGACGCCGGTCCTTATGCACCGTTCTTTGGTGCGTTAGTACCGCTGCGTCTTTGTAGAGCGAAAGCGTGCACGGAAGACTACCATATGTCCTGCCAGCTCCCATACAAATCCACTCGCTCTCCCAGGCGGGCTGAACTGTTACTTTCCTGTATGATATAGAAAAAGAACAAATATAGTATATCATATTCCAAAAAAAAATTTCAATAATCTGGAGTATAATATTGGTTTTTGCTGTACTTTTTATAAATTTATGCTAAAATTAAGTAGAAAGCGATTGCGGTGTCAGTTTTATAGTATAAAATTGCCTTTGTAACAGGCTTTGGGAGGGAACAGCATGGACAATGTAAAGGAAAGCAGAGAGGAAATCGTCGAAAAGTTCAAACCTACAATTGAATATCTGGCACGGTATATTCCGTGGCTTGAGAAACAGACAGGCCAGACAGTATCCCATTCTTACAGAGGAGACGGAGCAGTAAAGCAGAGTTTTTCCGTTCCGGTATACGACAGCACTCTGCTGACGTTTATCAATGACGTATCAATGACAAATTATATGGATAAGAATTATCAGTATGTATATACCAGAAACTGTTTAAAGAATTATGAGGATGAGTGGAAGGCCATTGAAAAGGCAGATATTATGCATATGGGCATTTTGTGCGGCATTATGTCCCGCTATGTACTTGGAGGAAGGACCAAATCCGTTTACTGGAAGAATGGAGTGGAATATGAGATTTTTCTCCGGATATTGAAGAAAACAAGAGAAATCATTGAATTTTGGGATAAGCCTATCGGTATCGAAGAAAAGGAAAATGCGGCAGAAAAAGGAATAGCAGAGCTGGCTTATGCGGAAGCGGCAAATCAGCCTGAGATGTTACCAGAAGATGAGGAAGAGGTGTCTTTAGAAGAAATCCGCCGTATTTTAGAGGCTGAATAAGAGGGTAAGGAAATGGGCGATAAATCAATACAAAAAAAGCAATACATATTAGACAATGCAAAAAGTGTTTTTGCCAAAAAGGGCTTTAAGGATGTTACCATGCAGGATATTATCGATGCCTGCCAAATCAGCCGGGGAGGTCTTTACTTATATTTTGAAAGCACTAAGGAAATTTTTAGAGAGGTATTAAGGCTGGAAGGAGAAGAAGCAGACGATACGTTTTCCCAGGCGATGACAGAAGAAAGCACCGGAGCGGATATTCTGGCCCTGTTTTTAAAGGAGCAAAAGAAGGAAATTCTAAATAAAGGTGAAAATCTGACAGTTGCCATATATGAATATTTCTTTGCCAATCAAGTGCCCAAAAAGGAAAATCCGGTGCGGATTCAATTTAATAGCGCAGTCAAGATCATCCAGCAGCTGATTATGGATGGGGTAGAGACGGGAGAATTTATTTGTGACGACCCTTTAGGAGCTGCAAGGAATATGATGTATGTATTGGAAGGATTAAAAGTCTGCGCCCGGACAATGGGCATTACGGAAGAGACGGTAAACAGAGAAATACTTTATATGATGAAAGGATTGGTTAGCGAAAGCTAACCAATCCTTTTTAGGAATAGGCCGGTCATTTCTTTAAAGTGAAGGGCCTGTTCTCTGGCTATTCCTTCTTTTGAAAAGCAGCCTTTTTCCAAAAGAGCTGCATATTCTTCCGGCGAAGGAACCGTATCCTTCGCTGTCTCTGAAAAATAAGTGAGCAAACATTCCTTCAACTGCTCTGGTGTAGGGTCAGTCTCTGATAACAGCTTTTTCCTTTTCAGCTTTTTCACCAGTGTTTGGTAGCAATCAGCAATTAGTGGAATATAAGAGCCTTTACAAAAAGCTGCCTGTATCTTCAGAATCGTAAATAATCTTCTGAATGCCCAAAGCAGAACCGGAAGAAGTACCATGGCACCTACAAGGAAAAGAATGGGGCCGGCAATCATATCGGTGCTGCTTAAAAATGCATCCCATCTGCCTGGCATCTCCTGGTAAGCAGGTGTGTTTGCAGCAGTATTCTGTGTGCCTGATACGGAAAACAATCCTGTGAACACATCCCAGAAATCCGAATAGGGATTCTCTTCCTCGGAAGAGGGGGGAGTGACTTCTACGGGAATCCAGCCAAAGCCTTTTTTATAAACTTCTACCCATGCATGGGCGCTTCCGTCCGTGATTTCTGCTTCAATGACACCTGTCCTGCCAAGAGGGCTTTCGCCCTGCAGGTAATCTTCATAAGCTTCGTTGACTTCCTGGCTGTTTGCCATATCCTGGAAGGTAATCACATAGCCTTCTACATATCTGGCCGGGTATCCATAGGAACGAAAGAGCATAGTGGCAGCTGATGCAAAATGGGCACAGTAGCCTTGTTTCTGTTGCGTTAAAAAGTAATTGATAAAATCTTCCGTAACAGGTGTGGTGCCGGGATTCATGGAGTAAGTATAATTCTTTACAAAATAATCCTGTATCAACAATATTTGATCTTCCAAAAGCGCCACATTTCCGATTTCATCCTGGATTTCTGCCAATACAGGCTCTAAGGAGGAAGGAACGCTCTTATAATAAATCTGACTATTCATATCATAAATATCAACATAAGATTCTTCCTTTTTGGTTGTTGGAAGCGGGAAGGAGGTGGCCAATCCGGGGATTTCCGCTTCACTGAAAGAGCCGGTCAGGAGCCCGGCGTTTACAGGTGGATAGTAGGAAACCTCCAAAGTACTGCCTAAAGGAAGAGAGCCGGAAACAATGCTCTGCTCTGTCTGGTATTTTTGAGAGATGCTGTCAGTATAGTAAGGCAGATACAAATAATCCGCACTGGCATCCAGATTTTCAATCCTCATAGTTCCTTTCAGATTATGGCCCGATCGTTCAAATAAGTAAGCAAGCCTTTTAGACTCGATGCCGGCGCTGTATTTTAAAAATTCCGGATAATCATCTCCGAACATCTCCTTCACGGAGTCTTCCGCATGAGAGGGAGGCAGCCACTCGCTTCCGGTATAATCAGCGCCTGTAAAAGCCTTTAGATAAATGGTATCATAGCTGTATGGGGCGAAGGTAACTTTTAAATCAGGTTGATAGTCCGGGCGGACAGAACTGACACCGCCCAGCTTGCCGCCGCTGATGCCGCCGGTAGCAGAATACCGGTCAAAAAAGCCGGAAAGACCTGATTGGACAAAAATCCTTAAATATTCATCGGTTTTTGCCTTCAGCCCGTTGGAAACGGTCTGCTGGGCATCATGATTGGTCAGCAGGGAATAGGTGGCCAGGATAAATAAGGCAGATAAAAGACCGAGCCTGCTGGCAGTTTCCAAAAGAATCGTGCCGTTTGCCTTGTAGTTATGCAGCGTGTAGGCATTATTTTTATTCCGCTTTTTCGAAATTTGAAAAAAGGCCCTTTTTTTGTTCTTTAGAGGAAGGTCAAAATGCTGGCTCCGCCCTAGTATGCCGATTGCCACGTAAGAAGCCAGTATGAAGAACAGAAACGGGATGTCCGGATACTTTTCTATATATATGGCAAGCTGAAGAAAAGGAAATGTCAGCACCAATGTGAGAAACAGGCTCATATAAGTGGAAATGGCAATGTTCAAAAGCAGGGCAAGAAAGAAACCTACAAATATGGCTGCAACGGTTATGGAAAGATATGAGTCACTAAAGCCAACCGTAATCTCCCTGGAAAGGGATAAGTTGAAATAGGAGCTGTATTCTTCAAACATAATAGAAATGAAGGATTGAAACCCGCTGTTGGCAATGATCCGGCACTGGATGATGGAATAGGTAAAAAGGACAAAAAGAAGAGGATATACCGTATTGAACACCAATGAATTATAGTGTAAAAATGCAAGAATAAAGGAAAACAGTAAAAGTATCGCCATGACAAGGGCAGCATTATAAGGAACGGAAAAGGCCGAAAGCAGCCCTCCTAAGGTCCCCCAGGTGGCACAAAAGACAAGTATTGCCTTTACCGTACAAAGCACAGCGGGGCGGGGAGTAAAATGGGCAGGCTCTGCAGGAAAGGAAAAGCCATATAAAGTTTCATCGGATATAGTATTTTTCTTGGATTTATGAAACAACATCTTCGACTCCTTTGTGGGTGATATGCAATAAAGTTCCTTGGTTTAGCTGGGATCTTTCATAGATGGTCCTGCCCAGATTTTCTTCCTGATAAGTGCTTTCATAAAAAATCTGGGAAAGGGCAAGGAGAAATTCCTCCCTGTTTCGGATAAAAAAGGTGGAAAAGTCGCTTCTTTTTATGGAATAGCAGCTTAAGAAAAAGCTTTCGCCGGCATGAAGCAGTTCCTTTCCCAGCATAAAAGCATAGTCGATGGTCTTATCTAAAAGATCCGGGTCTTTTGGGTCGGAAGGAAGAACCTTGGGAGAGTAAAGCTCTGTCAGCAGAAAAAAGCGGTTGGAGGTAGTGGCCTCGTTTTCCTTTACCATAAGGTCATCCGATTTGGCGGAAAGCTTCCAATGGATTTTCTGCAGCCTGTCGCCGGGACGGTATTCTCTCACATCCGTTACGTTGGAGGAGACGTTCCCTTTTAAAGATGTTTCTTCGTATTCATCAAATCCTTCTCCATAAATCGTGTTGTGATAAGAGATCTCTCCTGTGGAAACAGGCATGATCTGGACTTCCGTCTGGGTGCTGCATGGTCTGGAAAAGTAAAATAGCTGCAAAAAATCATAGGTAGCGATTTCTAACAGTTTTGTCTGATAACAGCCTGATTTTTTGTAGGTAATGGGAAAAGAACTGGTGGAATTCTTTTTTGCATAAGCAGGCAGCACCAGTTTTTCCAGCTGTTCTTTCGGATAGAAACAGCAAAAGCTGTGGAGAGTGATTTCAAAATGGGTAAAGGGAATATGGGACTCATTGGCAATGGTAACTAAAAGCGGGAGAGTGGCAGGTTTCTCTGCCATATAAGCCTTAGAGGCAAGGGTAACGGTAATATGTTTAAAGCCATAACTGCATAAAAAATAGGAAATGACAGGGAGAAAGCAGAGCAGCAAAAACAGTACAAGGAAAAAGGATTGTCTGTAGTATATGGTAAAAAGCAACGTGACAATCATAAGCATGATATAAGAAATCCAGTTTTTAATCAGTCTTTTCATAGCATCACCTGAAAACAATTATTTGGAAAGCTTTGGGACGGGAACCTGTCCAAGCAGGGCCTCTATCACATCGCAATCGCTCAGTCCCTCTGCCTTTGCCCTGGTGCTCAGCATGAGCCTGTGATTTGCAACGCTGTAGAAAACAGATAAAATATCATCAGGTGTTAAAAAGTCCCGATTGTTGTAGAAGGCATAGGCCTTGGCGAGCTTTAAGATTGCAATGCTTCCTCTTGGGCTGATGCCCTGAGAAAGATAGTCAGTGTTTCTTGTTTTTTCCACCAGGTCCACGATATACCCATAAAGACAGTCGTCTACAAATACCTGCTCTGTCTGTTCCTGCATGGCAAGAAGCTCGTCAATGGTAAGTACCGGCTTTACCGTGTCCAGCTGCTCGGAGGATTTCCCCATTAAGATTTCAGCGGCGCTTATCCTGTCGGGATAGCCGATGCTCAGGCGTACGAAGAAACGGTCCAGCTGGGAGTCGGGAAGCTTCTGAGTGCCGGATGCCCCGATAGGATTCTGGGTAGCGATGACAAAGAAAGGATTAGGAAGGTCGGAGGTCTTTCCGTCTACCGTAACCTTTCTTTCTTCCATGACTTCTAAGAGAGCGGACTGGGTCTTTGGGGAAGTACGGTTGATTTCATCTGCCAAAAATAAATTACAGAAAATAGCACCTGTCATAAAATGAAATTCCCCGGAGTTCTTATCATACATTTGAAAGCCTAAAATATCGCTGGGCAGCACATCCGGAGTAAACTGCATTCTTTTATAATCCATGGAAAGAGTCCTGGATAAAGCTACTGCAAGTGTAGTCTTTCCTACGCCGGGAATGTCTTCTAATAAAATATGTCCCTTTGCTAACAGGGTACAAAGAACCATGTCGATCACAGTATCCTTTCCTCTCAATACTTTCTTGATTTCTTCTTTTACAGCTTCTAATGCTTGGTTCAAAGGGAAAGCCTCCTTAAAGTATGTATTTTTGTTATTTTAACATTGCTTTTGTGGGATGTAAATAATTTTTTCCTATCATAAATTTGTCATTGAAACAACTGAAAGGGAATGAATTTTCACATAAGCTGTGATATACTTTACTATAAATAGAGCAAGCAGTCTGGAAGGCATGGGAGAAAGACATGTTTCATAAAAAGAATCAAAAGAAAGAATATGACAAAGAGAATCTAAAGCCTGTCATCCGGTGCAGCATATGCACCGGGGAACAAGTGGCGGGTTTCAAAAACATTCATACCGGTAAATTTGAAGAAATCATGCTGATAAAGGAAGCAAAGGATTTGGAGCGGTTTATGGCAATGTATGGGCTCAGCACCATTGCCAAGGAGTATTAGCAGATGGACAGGGGCAGTAATTCCAGCTGAAACAAGCCGCATAGCAGCCGGAAAAGAGGAGACACTATACATAAAAACGCTTCTGATATGGAGGAAGGTATATGCCCAACAGATTAAAAAATGAAAAGTCTCCTTATTTATTACAGCATGGCGATAACCCGGTAGACTGGTATCCCTGGTGCGACGAGGCATTTGAGAAAGCAAAGAGGGAGGACAAGCCGGTATTTTTAAGTATTGGATATTCCACCTGCCACTGGTGCCATGTGATGGCGCATGAATCCTTTGAGGATGAGGAAATTGCAAAGCTGCTCAATAGGGATTTTGTCTGTATCAAGGTTGACAGGGAGGAACGGCCGGATATTGATGCGGTCTATATGGCTGTCTGCCAGGCGGTTACAGGCTCTGGTGGATGGCCCCTTACGATTATTATGACACCGGAGCAGAAGCCCTTCTTTGCCGGAACTTATTTTCCAAAACAGCACCGTTACGGACAGCCGGGACTTAGGGATATCTTAAAAAGGGTTACGGACTTATGGAAGAACGAGAGGAACGAATTGCGGATCACCGGAGCCGAAATCACGGCGGCAGTCAGTGAAAGAAAGCTTTCCGGCAGAAAAGAATTGGAAAAAGAGATATTGAAAAAAGCATATGACCAGTTTAAGCGGCAGTTTGATGAAAGATGGGGCGGTTTTGGCAGTGCACCTAAGTTTCCAACACCCCACAATCTATTATTTCTGATGGAGTATTCCAGGATGGAAAATGTTCCGGAAGCAGGAAGGATGGCAGAGGGAACCCTGGATGCAATGGCCAGAGGCGGAATTCATGATCATATCGGCGGCGGATTTTCCAGATATTCCACCGATGAAAAATGGCTCATTCCCCATTTTGAAAAAATGCTGTATGATAATGCGCTGCTTATTCTGGCTTATCTGAAAGCCTATCAGATTACCGGAAAGGAAGAATATGGACGAATTGTGTGTTCTACGGCAGATTATATTCTTAGGGAGCTGACAGATGCACAGGGAGGCTTTTACTGTGGGCAGGATGCGGACAGCGATGGTGTAGAGGGAAAATATTACGGCTTAACCCGGGAAGAAGTGATGTCTGTTCTGGGAAAAGAGGACGGAAAGGAATTTTGCCGCCTGTATGGAATTACCCAAAGAGGAAACTTTGAGGGAAAGAGTATTCCTAACCGGATCGGGCAGGCGGGTAGGGACTGGCAGGCAGATGATGTGCGACTTAAGAAGCTGTATGACTATCGAATGAAACGCACGAAGCTTCATAAGGATAAGAAATGCCTGCTTTCCTGGAATGCATGGACCATTCTGGCCCTTGCCCGGGCAGGGTGGATTCTCTCGGAAGACCGTTATTTTCATGGGGCGCTTAAGGCAAAGGAATTTATAGAAGAGCATATGAAGGATGAGAAGGGGCGTCTGTATCTGCGTTTTTGTGATGGGGAAGCCGCCCATGAAGGACAGCTTGAGGATTATGGGGTTTATGCGCTGGCAATGCTTGAACTGTACCATATTACTTTTCAGGCAGAATATCTGAAGGAAGCCATCTGGCTGGCAAGGCAGATGACAGAGCTTTTTGAGGATGAAAAAGGCGGATACTATATGACCTCCAAAGATGCAGGAAAGCTCATATTACGTCCAAAGGAAGCCTATGACGGAGCCATTCCTTCTGGAAACTCCGTAGCGGCAATGGTTCTGCAGGAGCTTGCAGCACTGACAGGAGAAGTACGGTGGCAGGAGGCAGCCTGGAGGCAGTTTGGGTTTCTGGCAAATGAGATAGACGAATATCCTGCCGGATATAGCTTTGCCCTCCTTGCAGTGACAAAAGCTTTTTCCAAACGGAAGGAGCTGATATGTGCTGTAAACGGCAAGCAGCCAATGGAACTGACAGAATATCTGAAAGAGAAGCCCCGGGATGGACTGTATGTGTTAGTGAAGACCGCCGAAAATGCGGAGATTCTTTCAGAATGTGCACCCTTTACGGAAAATTATCCCATTCCGGAAAGGGGTGCAGTTTATTATTTGTGTGAAAACGGGGCCTGTAGGGCGCCGGTGACGGATTTTGAGAGCCTGGGGATTTAAAAATTGCTTTTTTAAATAGATTAAGCAGATAGAAACGGAGTTGAATGCTCAACTATTGGAAAGAATAAGTCATACAGTTCTAATTATTTAATAGAGGCATAAATGGAGAAAGAACAATGGAGAAAGATTTGACAAGAGGAAACGTAATAAGGACCATGCTGCTTTTTGCTGCCCCTATGATTTTAGGAAACCTGCTTCAGCAATGCTATAACATAGCGGACAGCCTGATTGTAGGACGTTTTTTTGGACCGGATGCCCTGGCGGCAGTGGGATCGGCTTATACGCTGATGACCTTTTTAACTTCTGTGCTGATTGGTTTGTGTATGGGAAGCGGTTCCCTGTTTTCCTTTTATTTTGGGAAAAATCAGGAAGAAAGCTTTCAAAAGGCAAATAAATCCGCATTTTTATTTATTTGCCTGATTACGATTCTTTTAAATGGAGCGGCATTTTTGGGAATTGATCTGATTCTGAAGCTTTTAAAGGTTCCCCAATCGGTTTATGGAATTATGCGGGAGTATGTATGGATTATTTTTACCGGAATTTTTTTCGTGTTCCTATATAATTATTTTGCTTATTTGCTAAGGGCTGTAGGCAATTCTCTTACACCGTTATATTTTCTGGCGGCGGCAGCAGTACTTAACATACTTCTTGATCTGTTGTTTGTGGCGTTTTTTTCATGGGGCATAAAGGGGGCGGCTGCAGCTACCGTACTGGCACAGGCGATTTCAGGTGTTGGAATCGGGCTTTATACTGTGTTGCGTCATCCAAAGCTGAGACCTGTGGGCGGGCGGTTCGCCATCAGTGGAAATTCCTTATGGGAAGTGGTACGGTTTTCTGTAGCTGCCTGCATCCAGCAGTCTGTTATGAATTTTGGAATCCTGATGATACAGGGGCTGGTAAACAGTTTTGGAAATGCGGTAATGGCGGCCTTTGCGGTAGCAGTGAAAATCGATACGCTGGCTTATATGCCTGCTCAGGAGTTTGCCAATGCCTATTCCTTGTTCATCTCTCAAAATCATGGTGCCAATAAAACAGAAAGGCTAAAGCAGGGAACAAAATGGGCCATTGGAGTATCCTGTCTATTTTGTGTAATCGTATCCATTTTTGTTTACATAACATCTCCGCGGCTGATGGGAGCCTTTCTTCCAAAAGGAGAGCTGGAAATTATAGCCATAGGAACCGGATATCTGCGGATTGAAGGAGCCTGCTATTGTGGTATCGGTTTATTATTTTTGCTGTATGGTTATTTCCGGGGAATGGGCAGACCGGAAATGTCCATTGTGCTTACGGTAATTTCCCTGGGCATGAGAGTGCTGTTAGCTTATGTACTGGCGCCTGTTCCAAAAATCGGTGTATACGGAATCTGGTGGGCAATCCCCATTGGCTGGCTTTTGGCGGATGTGGCAGGCTGTATTGCATTGAAAAGGAGCATGGACAATAGGCTATAAGAAAAACGGAAAAGGGATTATTTCCCTTCTCCGCCCGGGCCGTCCTTACGGGGAACTTCATCAGGAATCACATTCTTTCCCGGAAGGTCTTCCTCGGGGATGTTTCCGTCATCATAAGAATTTGAGGGGTTTTGGTAATCGGTAGTTTTGGTTGTGTTTTTAGAATCCATAGGGCACCGTCCTTTCATGGGTAGTATGTGCATAAGAGGGGGAGGTTATGCGTGGAGTTTGTAGGTTTTTTCCATAGGCATTTGTTCAGTGGAGCATGTTATTTGGAATTACCATGTATTTTGCCTTAAAAGTAAAAAGAGATAATGATATTTTCCAAAAGCAATTGTAATATATGGAAAAAGAATATATAATATAATTATCATAAATAAATAGCGGATTTAGTAGTTCACAAAAGGAGGTGTGACTATGAGTACTATGTCTGTAAGTAGTGGGATTTATGATTCCTATTCGCATATTTCCAGTGGAAAGAGGATTAATACTGCGGCAGATGATGCGGCAGGGCTTGCCATTGGGAAAAAGATGGAAAGGGAAGAGACAGGTCTTGGTGTGGGCGCCCAGAATGCCAGGGACGGCATTAGTGCACTGAATGTAGCGGATGGCGCTTTGGATGGCATTATGGATTCCCTGCAGAGAATTCGTGAGCTTGCCCTGAAATCTATGAATGGCACTAACTCTGTCTCAGATAAGCAAACCTATCAGACAGAAATCGATCAGTTAAAGGAAGGTATCCAGTCATTGGCGAAAAGTACTACCTTTAATGAGTATAAGTTATTGGATGGAAGCATGGCGGATTTAGAACTGGCGATTAACCCTGATGGAACTGGCATGAAAATCGGTATGGTGAATTCCACGTTAGAAGCATTAGGCATTGCGGATTTTGATGTGATGTCTGGTAACTTTAATCTGGATGCCATTGATAATGCCATGAAGTCCATATCCGAGAAAAGAACAAACTTGGGTGCTTCAACCAATCGTTTGGAGCATGCCTATTCCTATAATACTTCGGCTAAGCTGGAGCAGTTAAGCGCCAGAAGCCGTATAGAAGACCTGGATATGCCCAAGGCAATTACTGAGAAAAAGAAACAGGAGCTTCTGGGTCAATACAAAAATCTGATGCTGAAAAGCCGGATGAATCAGAATTCCATGATATTAAGACTGTTCAACTGATGTAAAATCATTTACAAAATCCAGAAAATAAAATTCCCTGATTCATTGACAGACCCCTCATCCTATGTTATATTAAAACACGTATGGAAACAGATTTTGTTCATTGGTTTCCTTATTGATTGAGTTAAAAGCTCAAATTTTATAAGTTGGTTACTTCATAACCCGTGTATATGCAGTGCACAAAACTTGTGAAACGGTCAATAAGAGTAGTAAAAGTAATATATTTGCTATATAGACTCTGGTCATAATCTGTTTTTACTTCAATCCCATATACGGAATTAGAGGAAATGCCAAATTTTCGTATGAATTTTGAAAAAATTGTCAGATGAAGCGTAACGCAGGTAAAGGTTGTGAAAGCCATTTATCTGCGTTTTTGATTCCTCGAAAATAAGAGGATGCCAGAAAGGAAGATTCCCATGGAAGGTAAATTAAAATTATACGGTTTCAATAATCTGACCAAATCTTTGAGTTTTAATATATATGATGTGTGCTATGCGGAGACCTTTGCCGAACAGATGGATTACATTTCTTATATCGACCAGGAATACAATTCAGAACGCCTTACGAAGATATTAGTGGATGTAGTGGAAATGATCGGGGCGAAGATTTTAAATATTTCCCGTCAGGATTATGACCCTCAGGGGGCAAGCGTGACAATCCTCATTGCTGAGGACTCTATGGTGCCCATGGGAGATACGATCGTGGCCCATTTGGATAAAAGTCATGTAACGGTCCATACCTATCCGGAATATCATCCGGAAAACTGTCTGGCAACCTTTCGGGTGGATATCGATGTGGAAACCTGTGGGAAGATCACCCCTCTTTCCACATTGGATTACCTGATCCATTCTTTCGATTCCGATATCATTACAATGGATTACCGGGTGCGGGGGTTTACAAGAGATGTATCCGGGAAAAAACTGTTTATGGATCACAAGATATCTTCTATTCAAAATTACATTGATGAAGAGATATTGAAAAAATATGATATTGTGGATATCAATCTGGAAAAGGCCAATATCTTTCATACAAAGATGATGTTAAAGGAACGAAAATTACAGGATTATCTGTTTAAGACAGATGTGGATGAGCTTCCTATGGAAACAAGACATGAGATTGAGAAGAGCCTGCAAAAAGAAATGATGGAGATTTTTACTGGTGAACAACGGTATGAAGGAGATAGATAGCATGGGACAATATTCTCAGAAGGATGCCCCGATTTTTGAGGCATTGGAACGGTTTCGCAAAATGCGGGTAGTGCCTTTTGACGTGCCCGGACATAAAAGAGGAAGAGGGAACCCGGAGCTGGTGCGGCTTTTAGGAGAACAATGTGTAGGGCTTGATGTGAATTCCATGAAGCCTCTGGACAATCTCTGCCACCCGGTTTCGGTCATCAGGGAAGCGGAAAAGCTGGCGGCGGAAGCCTTTGGAGCTGCAGAAGCTTTTTTAATGGTAGGCGGGACCACCTCCTCCGTTCAGAGCATGGTACTGACAGTATGCAAACGGGGAGATAAGATCATTCTTCCAAGGAATGTACATAGAAGCGTTATCAATGCGCTTGTATTGTGCGGGGCAAAGCCGGTTTATGTAAACCCGGAAGTGAACCAGCGTCTTGGAATTTCCCTGGGGATGGAAACTGCTCAGGTGGAGCAGGCGATTTTAGACCATCCGGATGCAGTGGCAGTTTTAGTAAATAATCCTACCTATTACGGGATTTGTTCCGATTTATCCGCTATTGTAAAGCTTGCCCACAGCCATGGCATGAAGGTGTTGGCGGACGAGGCTCATGGGACCCATTTGTATTTTGGGGAAAATCTTCCCATATCTGCCATGAAGGCAGGAGCGGATATGGCAGCAGTCAGTATGCATAAATCGGGAGGAAGCCTGACACAGAGCTCTTTTTTACTGGCAGGGCCTGATATCAATGCAGGCTATGCAAGGCAGATCATCAATCTGACCCAGACAACAAGCGGTTCCTATCTGTTATTATCCAGCCTTGATATTTCCAGAAGAAATCTGGCTCTTCGTGGAAAGGAAGAATATGCAAGAGTGGTGGAGCTTGCCGAATATGCCAGAGCGGAAATCAACCAGATCGGGGATTATTATGCGTATTCCAGAGAGCTGATAAACGGCAGCAGCATTTATGACTTTGATGTGACCAAGCTTTCTGTCAATACGTTGGATATAGGACTTGCGGGGATTGAAGTATATGATATTTTAAGGGATGAGTATGACATCCAGATCGAGTTTGGGGATTTTGGCAATATTCTTGCCTATATTTCCGTTGGAGACAGAAGGCAGGATGTGGAACGGCTCGTAAGCGCTCTTGCAGAAGTAAAGCGCCGCTATAAGAGAGATAAGGCGGGGCTTTTGACCCAGGAATATATTGAGCCAACGGTGGAGGTAACCCCACAGGAAGCATTTTATGCAGAAAAGGAATCGGTATCCTTAGAGGAATCGGCAGGGCGGATCTGCAGCGAATTTGTCATGTGCTATCCGCCGGGCATTCCCATTATCGCTCCCGGAGAGCGGATTACGAAGCAGATTATCGAATATATACAGTATGCAAGGAAAAAGGGCTGCTCCATGACAGGGCCGGAGGATGCCAATATAGAAAGACTGAATGTGTTGAAGGGAGTGTAAGTGAATGGAGTTATGGTTTACGGAGCGTCACACCCCAAATGTGAAGTTTTCCATTCGGGTGGACAGGCAGCTATACAGCGGACACAGTGATTTTCAGCGGATTGATGTGTTTGAGTCCAAGGAATTCGGACGGTTCCTCACTCTGGACGGTTATATGATGTTGACGGAAAAGGATGAATTCATTTATCATGAAATGATTACCCATGTGCCTATGGCAGTTCATCCCGACGTGGAAAAGGTGCTGGTCATAGGAGCCGGAGACGGTGGGGTGATCAGGGAGCTGACCCGTTATGCTTCCATTAAGGAAATCGATATGGTAGAAATTGACCCGTTGGTGGTGGAGGTGTGTAAGAAATACCTTCCCCAGACAGCATGTCGCTTTGATGATCCAAGGCTTCATATTTATTATGAAGACGGGCTTCGCTTTATTCGTTCCAGGGAAAATGTGTACGATTTGATCATCGTGGATTCCACAGATCCCTTTGGACCGGGAGAAGGGCTGTTTACAAAGGAATTTTACGGAAACTGCTATAAAGCATTAAAAGAGGATGGAATTATGGTAAACCAGCATGAAAGCCCCTTTTATCCGGAGGATGCCATTGCCTGTCAGCGGGCTCATAAGCGGATTGTGGAAAGCTTCCCAATCAGCCGGGTATATCAGGTTCATATACCCACGTATCCTTCCGGGCACTGGCTTTTTGGCTTTGCTTCCAAAAAGTACCATCCCCTTCATGATTTTGAGGCTACGAAATGGAACATGCTTGGAATCAATACCAGATACTATACACCAAGGCTTCACGGGGGCTGTTTTGCCCTGCCGGCTTATGTGGAGGAAATGTTAAGAGATGTTGAATAAAAATATAGAGACTTTTATTGGATGTGACTGTGAATATGAAGAAGCAAAGGTGGTGCTGTTTGGAGCGCCCTTTGATTCTACCACTTCCAACCGCCCGGGCACCCGGTTTGGAAGCCGGGCAATCAGGGGAGAATCCTTTGGACTGGAAACCTACAGCCCTTATCTGGATAAGGATTTAACAGACTATTCCTTTTTTGACAGCGGAGATTTGGAGCTTTGCTTTGGAGACAGTGAGCTGGCTTTGGATGCTATCCGGGAAAGGGCGGAAATCATTTTAAAGGACGGAAAGATTCCTTTTATGATTGGAGGAGAGCACCTTGTTACGCTGGGGGCAGTGAAAGCGGCAGCAGAAAAATATCCGAATCTGCATATCATTCATTTTGATGCCCATGCGGATTTGCGGGATGAATATCTGGGGACAGGACTGTCCCATGCCTGTGTCCTTAGAAGATGTCATGGTATTTTAGGGGATGGCCGGATTTTTCAGTTTGGTATCCGTTCCGGCGACCGGGAAGAATTTCAGTGGGGAAAAGACCATGTATTTACAAGGAAGTTTGATTTTGAAGGCCTGGAGCAGGTTGTGGAAGAGTTGAAGGGAAAGCCTGTGTATTTTACCATCGACCTGGATGTGCTGGACCCTTCTGTTTTTCCGGGAACAGGAACGCCGGAAGCAGGAGGCGTGTCTTTTTTGGAGCTGCTTCATGCGATTGATACGGTGTGCAGGGGGAGCAGGGTGGTTGCCTGTGACGTAAATGAATTAAGTCCGGCTTATGATCCCAGCGGGATTTCAACTGCCACGGCATGTAAGGTAGTAAGGGAGCTGCTTCTGAGCCTTGTGTGACAGGAATGAGGAAGCAGAAAAAGAAAACAATAGTTCAGGAGGAAAAGAAAACATGGGAAAAGCACTTATTATAGGCTGCGGCGGCGTTGCCAGCGTAGCAATCCACAAATGCTGCCAGAACAGCGATGTATTTGAAGAAATCTGCATTGCCAGCAGAACAAAACAAAAATGTGATGATTTGAAAGCAAAATTGGAAGGAACCACAAAAACAAAAATTACTACCGCTAAGGTAGATGCGGATCAGGTAGAGGAGCTGATTGCCCTCATTGAAAAGGAAAAACCAGACGTAGTAATGAATCTGGCTCTTCCTTACCAGGATCTTACTATTATGGATGCCTGTCTGGCAACCAAAACCCATTATATGGACACTGCCAATTATGAGCCGGAGGATACGGCAAAGTTTGAGTACAAATGGCAGTGGGCATACAGAGAACGGTTTGAGCAGGCAGGCATTACCGCTCTTCTTGGCAGCGGCTTTGACCCGGGGGTTACCAGTGTGTTTTCCGCTTATGCCCTAAAGCATTACTTCGATGAAATCAATTATATTGATATTTTAGACTGTAATGCAGGAGATCATGGCTATCCCTTTGCCACCAACTTCAATCCGGAAATCAATATCCGGGAGGTGTCTGCAAAAGGCTCCTATTGGGAGGACGGGCACTGGGTGGAAACCGAGCCTATGGAAATTAAGAGAGTATATGATTTTCCGGAAATCGGGGAAAAGGATATGTACCTTCTGCACCATGAGGAAATCGAATCACTGGCTTTGAATATTCCGGGCATAAAAAGAATCCGTTTCTTTATGACCTTTGGACAAAGCTATCTGACTCATTTAAAATGTCTGGAAAATGTAGGGATGACTTCTATTGAGCCGATTTTGTATGAAGGAAAGGAAATCGTACCGTTGCAGTTTTTAAAGGCAGTATTGCCGGACCCATCCTCTTTAGGTCCCCGCACGAAGGGAAAGACCAATATTGGATGTATTTTTGTTGGGAAGAAGGATGGTGTGGAAAAGAAACTTTATATTTATAATACCTGTGACCATCAGGAGTGCTATAAAGAGGTTGGCTCCCAGGCAGTGGCTTATACTACGGGAGTGCCGGCTATGATTGGGGCTATGATGCTTATGACGGGAACATGGAAAAAAGCAGGTGTTTATAATATGGAGGAGTTTGATCCGGATCCGTTTATGGATGCTTTGAATCAGTGGGGGCTTCCGTGGAAGATTTCGGAGGAGCCTGAGTTGGTGGACTGAAAAATATAAGCGAAAAAGGAGGCGGATGAGTTGAGAATAGAGAAACTGCCAACTCCCTGTTATCTGATAGAGGAAGAGAAGCTAATAAAAAATCTGGAGATTTTAAAAGGGGTTATGGACAGGACGGGGTGTAAGATTCTTCTTGCACAGAAGGCATTTTCCATGTTTTCCATGTATCCGCTGATAGGGAGTTATTTAAGCGGGGCTACTGCCAGCGGGCTTTATGAAGCAAGGCTTGCAAAGGAATATATGGGAAAGGAGAATCATATTTTTTCTCCTGCCTATAAGGAAGAGGAAATGGATGAGATTGCTTCTTTATGCGGACATGTGGTATTTAACTCCTTTTCCCAGCTGGAACGGTTTGGGAACAGGGTAAGGGAAAAAGGTGCCAGCATAGGGCTGCGTATCAATCCGGAGCATTCCACTCAGGAAGGGCATGAAATCTATGACCCTTGTGCCAGAGGCTCAAGACTTGGGATTCCCCTTTCTGCATTCAGACCGGAACTGTTGGAAGGGGTGGAAGGGCTGCATTTTCATACGTTGTGTGAGCAGAATGCGGATGCCCTTTTGGAAACTCTTCGGGCGGTGGAAGAAAAGTTCGGTCCGTGGGTGAAGCAGATGAAATGGATCAATTTTGGCGGCGGGCATCATATTACAAGAAGTGATTATGATATTTCCTTATTGGAAAGCTGTATCAGGCATATTCAGGAAACTTATCAGGTGCAGGTATATTTAGAGCCGGGAGAGGCAGTGGCATTGAATGCGGGACATTTAATAACAAGCGTATTGGAAATCATGGAAAATGAGATGCAAATTGCCATATTAGACACTTCCGCAGCCTGCCATATGCCGGATGTGCTGGAAATGCCCTATCGTCCGCCCTTATCAAACTCCGGAAATCCGGGGGAAAAGCCTTATACTTATCGGCTTGCAGGCCCTACCTGCCTTGCAGGGGATGTGATTGGGGATTATTCCTTCCAACAGCCGCTGCAGGTTGGTCAAAGGTTGTTCTTTGAGGATATGGCCATTTACTCCATGGTAAAAAATAACACATTTAATGGAATGCCCCTTCCTACCATTGCAGTTAGGAAGGCGGATGGTTCCTGTGAGATTGTCAGAGAGTTTGGGTATGAGGATTTTAAAATGAGATTGTCTTAAGGGGAGGCAAGAGGTGTAAAAAGGACGCAGAAGAAGATGCATTCTAAATCCAGAGCACCTGCAGACCACATCCTAAGCAATGGCATTTCGATACACAGTAGGGGCTGTCATATCATATTCTAGTCTTATGGGCCTTGGCAAAGTCGCCAGCACTTACGCACCGTATTTTGGTGCGTTAGTACTGCTGCGTCTTTGCAGAGCGAAAGCGTGCCCGTAAGACTAGAATATGATATGACAGCCCCTACGTCCGTTTATCCAAATCCCTCCCCAAATCCATCTTGACAAAAAATCAAAAATAAAGTATCCTTCAAATACAGCAATCATTGCTGTCAAAAGTCAACCGATAATCTTGGCATTTCGCCATTTTTTTCAGCAAANAGCANGAAAGCAGGAAGGTAACAGAANCAGTTATTCGATACAGGAAAAATAAACGNAAATAAGAACAGAAATTAACGTTTNTATTGCAAAACACAAAGANGNATANTATAATAGTGATATAAAAATAACTGTTTATCAATCTGTATCAAAGTATANGAAAAGCTGTCCGAAAGCTTCCGAAACAGGAGACAAAATCCTGCGCAGCANCAAAATAAAGGGAGTCATCATTTGGGAAAAGATACAGGAATTACAGAATATTTTCAGGATAATGAACGGTTTGCGGATTTTTTTAANGGATATGTGTTTCAGGGAAANACGGTGATTTTTCCNGAGCANNTGGAAAGTCAGGAGATTCGCGGGATATTAAAAGGGAATACGGACAGGTATATGTATCGNGANATNTTAAAGAAGCGATATCAGGGAANAGAGCTTATGCTGCTTGGAATTGAAAANCAGACAGCCGTACATTATGCCATGCCTGTAAGAAGTTTCGTCTATGATGGAATCAGCTATCAGGAACAGCTGGACAGAATACGNAAAGGCCATCAAAAAAGAANAGACTTAACAGGAGAGGAATACCTATCCGGATTTNGCAGGAAGGATAAGNTGATTCCCGTCATTACAGCCGTGATTTATTTTGGNAAAAAGCCATGGGANGGAGCAAAAGATTTATTTGNCATGTTTCAGATGGATAGCATTCCAAAGGAAATGCTGCCATATCTGAANAATTATCAAATCAATCTTTTTAGGGNAAGACAGGATAAGGCNGACTGCTTCAGGACAGANATCAGGCAGTGTTTTCAATTTCTCCAAAAGGATGGGGATCGGAAAGCTTTAAAAAGCTTATTGGAACAGGATGAGTCATANCGTTTTTTAAGTGAAGAGACTTTTAAAATGATNAGNTGTCTGTCTGGGCAGAGCATGTCTGTTGTCGGAAAAGAAAAAGTATGAAACAAAGGNAGGAGGATACGATATGTGNAAAGCATTTGCAGATATGAAGTTAGAAGGAATCATGGAAGGAAAACTAGAAGGAAAACTGGAAGGAATAAAAGCTTTTGCAAAAAGGCTGCTNNTNTCAGGAGTATCCATGGAAATCATNATTCAGGCGATTATGGAAGAAAACCAANTGACNAGGCAGGAAGCGGAAAAGTATATNCAATAANAGCAGNNTNAACTGTCATATCTNCNNCGCTTCTCTCCAAAAAACCATTTACTAATCCCAAAAGGAATGTTATGATAAAACATGCACAGCCCCTTAAAAGGCATGGAANAGCAAAGAATAACACCATGGANGACCGAGGAAGCAGCAAATGGAAAAAAATGAGAAGTTGGTTATCGTCATAAACGGAAAAGGCGGTGTTGGAAAAGATACATTATGNGAAAGCATTACTGCTGAATACAAAATATTAAATGTATCTGCCATTACCCCCATCAAAGAAATCGCTCAGGAATATGGCTGGCAGGGAGAAAAGGATGAAAAGGCCAGACGTTTCTTATCGGAATTGAAAAGAGCCTTTACNAATTACAATGACCTTCCTACCAGATATCTNCTAAAGCAGTATCAGGCATTTTTAGACAGCGATGANCGGATTATGTTCGTACATATCAGAGAAGGGGAGGAAATACGGAAATTCGTGGAGGCGGTAGATGGAAAGTGCGTAACCCTCTTGATCTATAACGATACGATGAATCAACAGGTTTACGGAAATGAATCNGACGACTGCGTGGAACAATATGAGTATGATTACAAATTTGACAATTCCGCCCCCTTAAAACAGTCAAAAGAAGCATTNTTAACNTATATTGGTGAAATATGGAAAAAGGAAAGGACCCGGTTTACATAANCGAGTCCTTTTATTATNNTNTCTGATAGATATAGTCCTGTTCATAATTTTTCATAAATTCCCTCTTTTTATTTCAAATTCCCACTTTATGATAATAAATAAAAAAGGGGCTGCTCCACAAAATAGGANTATGAAGCCCTGTAAGGAGAGGAACGTGTTATGTGGTTTAAGAAAATAAGAAAGAAAAAAATACAAAGCATATTTATTGTGCTCATTTTAATGGTCTGTTCCATGCTGATGACCAGNTCTTTNGTCATTATNACGGCAGGAGATACTCCATANAAGGAACTGTCAGAGGAATGNNGCTCGCCCATAGTGAAAATCTATCCTTTTCAAAGTAATGACCCCGCAATTGNGGAGCNGATCAAAGAAAACATGGAGAAGCTGGATATGGTGGAACATGTGGAAGTCATTCCTTATCATGATATGCTTGAGNGAATCCAGATAGATGGGAAAGGAAGCATNGAGGGCTATTTNTTTGATTTAATGNCCTGGAATGACAAAACCTACGGCAGTATCCGTATATTAGAAGGAAGCAGAGAGCTAAAGGAGGGACAATGCCTGATTTCGGCAGTTCTTTCCAATTCCGAGGAAATCAGNCTGGGGGATACCCTGAACATGGAGAACGGCATTTCCTGTCAGGTAACTGGCATTTATACGGATCCTTATAATATGAANCTTTCTTTTGATTCGGAAATTATCGTAAAGGAAAATCCCCGGTCAGAAGACTTAAAATATCAGGTNCATGTTTTTGCAAAAGAAGGAAGCAGCGGGGATGAAGTGGTAGATGCTTACCGGGAGCAAAATGACGGNATTTTGGAAGGAAGGGCAATCACTTTGGAAGCAAGGATCCAGAACAATCAGATAACAGAGCGGATCATTGGAGGAATCCTNNTAGGAATCAGTGTGGTGATTTTGCTNATCAGCGGTATCATGATCCGCTATATGATAAAAAGCACCTTGGCTTCTGAAAAGAAAACNATTGCTATTTATAAGATGCTGGGATATAAGAATGGNAGAATTATTTCTATATACTTGAAATTTTATGGATTTTTAGTAGTGANNGGAACTGTTCTGGGAAGCTGCCTTTCAAAGATGATTTCTGATTCCTTTACTAAGAACACTTTTCGGAACATGGGGGTTACATCCAGCAGCAGCATAGTATCTGCCGGAATCCTGTGCAGCGGCATCATCATTGCCTATGCGATGATTTGTGTATACCTGCTGTTAAGAGTTGTGGGAAACATCAGACCTATGGANGTCTTTCGNAACGAAGCGGCATATAGTGGAAAAAAACAAAAAAATGCNGGAAAAGTACTGGGCTTTTCTCCCATACATATGGCAATGCGGATGATTTTCAGGGATAGAAAAAACACCTGTATGCTTGTAATTACCTGTATCATGGCTGCTTATTGCGTAAATTTTGCGGCAACTGCAATGGGANTGTTAGGGANTTTTGAAGAGAACAATTATTATTGGCTTGGCTTTGACANNCATGATGTTTCTTTTTCCTCCACGGATTTAAAAACTTATGAAAAGACTGTGNAAAAATTANAAANAGAAGAGGAAGTGGAAAAGGTAATCAAAACNACCATGCGGGAGTGNCNGTATCCGTNCCATGGGAAAAGGGGATGGGAGATACGATTTTAAGNGTNATGGTTTATGATACCTATGAAAATCTGGATATGCCNGTGNTCCAGGGGAGAAATCCCGCCCATTCCGATGAAATTGCAATGGGAAGTCTTATGGCGGAAAAGATGAACAAGCAGGTAGGGGATTATGTGGATATTTACTTTAATGGGAATCAGAAAGTGACTCTTTTATTATGCGGNACTTATCAAAGCTTNTATGACATGGGGAANAGCTGNCGGCTGTTAGGNAAGACTNTGGAAGAAAAGGATGTGTCATTTCAATATGNGGAGGCTTCGGTTTATCTAAAGGAGGGAATAGAGCCGGAGGAGTTTTTAAAGNACCATGGAAAGGAATATGAATCGGACGGAAAGCTGATAGACAGAGCGNAAAAGTATGNAAATATACTGGACATGATAACCGGNNCNCAAATGCTGGCAATCAGGCCCTTTATGATCATGGCAATTTTGCTTGGCGGATTGAATATCATTGCAATCGTNTATTTGAAAAATATGGACAATCGGAAAACACAAAGNATNTATAAAGCAATTGGATANTCCTCANGGCATTTGCTGAAAACAAATATAACATACGTTTTTNTGATTGCTTTGTTTTCCCTGGGCATTACGATACCNNTATTTNTAGTGGCNTTTCCTAAGACTATGGTGCTTGCNCTTTCCNTGATGGGATTTCGGGAATATCCGGTTTCTTATNATATAACAGTGGTTATANTAAGCAATCTGGGAACNCTGGCTGTGTATCTGCTCAGTGTACTTTTTGCTTCNAAGTCCCTGTATGACAATNCGATTTCGGAACTGACAAGNGAATAAANAATAAAATTATGAAAAAGTAAGGAGAAATANAAATGAAAACANNNGTTATAGAAACAGAAAAGATATGNAAAAGCTTNGTAAGCGATGGAGAAGTGAATAATGTAATAAAAAATCTGGATATGAAGCTGTATCAGGAGGATTTTACNGTGATTATGGGCAGCTCCGGTTCNGGAAAATCTACTTTGTTATATTTANTAAGCGGTATGGACAAAGTAACAAGCGGTAAGGTATATTTAAANGAACAGGAGATTACCGNACTGAAGGAAAGCGCTATGGCGGATATCAGGAAGGACTCCATAGGNTTTGTGTTTCAAAACATGAACTTAATTCCTGATTTAACTTTNTTGGAAAACGTNTTGAGCCCTTCTTATCAGTCAAAAATAAAAAAAGAAGAGAAGAAAAAAAGGGCAGAGNTGNTNATTGAAAAAATGGAACTGTCNGCNCACAAGAATAAATTNCCAAATCAGCTTTCNGGTGGACAGAAGCAAAGAACCGCCATCTGCAGGGCGCTGATGAATCAACCGGAGGTATTGTTTGCAGANGAGCCTACGGGAGCGTTNAATTCCAATGCNGGAAAAGGAGTTTTAGATACCTTTACGAAGCTTCATGAGGANGGACAGAGCATTGTCATGGTTACCCATGANTTAAAGGCAGCCGTCCGGGGCAGCCGGGTCATTTTCTTAAGAGANGGAAGAATTGACGGGGAGCTGGANCAGGGACCTTTTCGGCAAAAGGAAGAAGAGGCAAGAGAAAGAATGCTGTATGAATTTTTAAAAGAACGGAATTGGTAAAATGNCAGAGNAGATTTTGATTATTGAAGATGAAAAAGANCTGGCGGAGATTTTAGGGGAATANTTGAAGGTGGAAGGATATGAAGCNATTCTGGCNTCNGATGGANAGGANGGGCTTACCCTTCTTTCCNGGCACCTGCCGGATCTGGTGATTTTGGACATNATGCTTCCGGNAATGGATGGAATGGAGGTCTGNAGGCGGATTCGGGANANGCATGAGATTCCAATCATTATGCTTTCTGCCAAAAGNGGGGAAATGGATAAGGTAATCTGCCTTGGAATCGGGGCAGATGANTATGTAACAAAGCCTTTCAGNCCTTTAGAGCTGGTGGCAAGAGTAAAGGCTCATTTAAGGCGGGCNGGAAAAAGCGGGGAAGGGNCTGATACAGAGCGNCTTGTTTTNAAGAGAGAAAGCTATACCGCTTATGCGGANGGNCAGGTGCTGGAGNTGACCACGAAAGAATTTGAAATGCTGTATTTNTTAAAAAGCCATGAAAATCAGGTNTTTTCCAAGGAGCAGCTTTATGAAAGCATATGGGGCATGAATGAATTTGGAGATATTAGCAGCGTTGCAGTTTACATAAAACGCATACGGGAAAAGCTCCGGNCACATTCCATGGATTATATNAAAACAGTCTGGGGNGTGGGCTATAAATTTTTNGCAGAGGAATAAAGGATTATGAAAGAACAATCGTTATTGAAAATGCAGGCTTTTATTTATCTTTNGGTTTTTGCCNTATTGGCAGCCGGACTTTTTTTCAGCATGAGGAGGCTGAAAGAGTATCAAAGCAGGGAAGGGATTTACTATAACCGGGCAAGGGAGCTGACGGCAGATGGGGTAAAGCTGTTAGAACAGGGAATGAGATCCGGAGAATGGAAAGGGATTCGCAAGGAATTTACTCCGGTAGCAGTGGATTTGGAAGGAAAAGTACTCTTTAGCCTGAAAGAGGAATATGCCCCCGACGATATGGTTAACATAAATGAGATCATACAGCAGGACCAAAGCTTTTTTCAAAAGGAGGAGCAGACAGTGAAAATTGCCTTTTCCTTGGAGGAAGAAGAAAAAGTATGTGGTTTTGCTGTTTTTTGGCTGGATAAGTCCCGGTTGGGAAATGGGGCGGAACAAATGGAGCAGTTTTCGCTGTTTCGGCCGATTCTTGTCAGCATGTTAGCAGCGTTTCTTTTATTGAATTTCTTTCTTTTTTACACAAAAAAAAGAGTCATCGACCCGGTAAAAGAAATGGTAAGCTCCACAAAAGCCATTACAGAAGGGGATTATCAGGTGCAGGTGCTGAAAGCGGCAAGCGGAAGGCTTCTTGGCAATGATATTGAAAAGTTGTCCTATCATTTTGAACTGATGAGGGATGAACTGAAGGCAAGGGCAGAACGGGAGGAAGAACTGAAACGGAGCCAGAAGGAGCTTATGACCTGTATTTCCCATGACTTTAAAACTCCTGTTTCCATTATTAAGGCATATGGAGAAGGAATTCGGGATGGAATTGATGGCGGGGATAAAGAGAAGGTAAAAAAATTTGCTTCTATTATCGTAACCAAGACGGAACATGTGACGAAAATGATAGGAGACCTTTCAGAACATTTTCAGGCGGAGCTGAATCGTCTGACAATTCATCGGGAAGAGCAGTATACCAAAGAATTTTTCGATGGCCTGGCGTTGGAGTTTGGACAGCTTGCGAAAAATCATCAAATGGAGTTTACTTATGTCAACCAAGCTCCGGATTTAGTGTTTTCTTATGATGAAAGGAGACTTTCCCAGGCATTTTCCAATCTAATCGATAACAGCATAAAGTACGGAAGAGAGCAGGGAGGAAGCATTTTGTTTTCCATAGAGCTTCTAAATGAAAAAAATTGCCTGTTCGTTAAGATTGCCGATAACGGAAGGGGAATTGACAGGGCGGATATTCCTTTTGTGTTTGAGAAATTTTATCGGGGAGAGAAATCAAGAAATACAAAAGTACCTGGTTCCGGGCTGGGGCTTTCTATTTGTAAATATATTATTGAACATCATGGTGGGGAGATTTCTTTGGAGAGTGGGAAGGAGAAAGGGACGACTTTTTTTATTATGCTGCCGATATAGAGTGGGGTGAGACGGGGACGCGGCAGAGGGAGGCGGTATGGTTCTATGGGGTGGGGCGGTGTTTTTGATGGTGTTTTTCCTAAACAGGCTGGGTGAGGTGATTGGTACCGTTCGGGTCGGCATATAGCGGCATCCGTGCCGCAATATGCCTAAAATTGCCGTCTCCTACGTCCTCTTATCAACCCCCCTTATCCTCCCACCCCCATTACAAGAAACCCCCTCAACTCTATTGCTATTTTTCAGAAAACGCATTATACTGTATCTGTATGTTGCTTTCTGCATTCTTTTTAGATTTTTTGAAGGATTTCCTGTAAGGAAAGGGGAAAGAATCGGAAAGCGGAAAAATAGAAAGGAAACGGTAAAACCGTAAGAAAGCTATGCAGATTATTATTGTAGGCTGTGGAAATGTAGGTGGAACGATTATTGAGCAGCTTAGTAAAGAAGGACATAATATTTCCGCAATTGATATAGATGCTGCAAAGGTACAGCAGACATCGGATCAGTTTGACGTGCTGGGAATCGTTGGGAACGGTGCAAGTTTTACCAAGCAGATGGAAGCCGGAATTGAAAAAGCGGATTTGCTCATTGCAGTGACGGGAAAAGATGAGTTGAATCTTTTATGCTGTGTCATTGCAAAAAAGGCAGGAAATAACTGCAATACCATTGCAAGGGTGCGAAATCCGGTGTATAGCCAGGAAATTGACTATATCAGGGATGAGATGGGACTTTCCATGATCATCAATCCGGAGCTTGCAGCGGCAATGGAGGTTGGCAGGCTGGTAAAATTTCCTTCTGCCATTGAAATCGATTCCTTTGCCAAAGGGAAAGTGGAAATGTTAAGCTTCCGAATTGCAGAAGGAAATATTTTATGTAATGGGCCCTTAAAGGATATTGCCATAAAATATAATCGGGATGTACTCGTATGTATGGTGGAAAGAGGTGACCAGGTCATTATTCCGGATGGTAATTTTGTGATTCAGGAAAATGATATTGTGTCTGTAGTGGCATCTTCTAAAAATGCCATGGCATTTTTCCGCAAAATCGGGATTTTCACGGGAAAGGCAAAAAGCGTTATGATCATTGGCGGTGGAGAGACTGCTTTTTATCTGGCAGCCTATCTTTCTAAGATGGGAATCCGCGTTAAGATCGTAGAAAGAGATAAAAGGCGTTGTGAAGAGCTTGCAGAGCTTTTGCCCAAGGCAATGGTCATCTGTGGGGATGGAACCGACAGGACGCTGCTGATGGAGGAAGGGCTGAAAAGTACAGAAGCATTTATTGCCTGGACAAATTTCGATGAAGAAAATATTATGCTTTCCCTGTTTGCAAAGCGGGTTTCCGGTGCAAAACTGATTACCAAGGTGCACCGCATTTCTTATGATGAGATTATAGCGGAACTGGATTTAGGAAGCATTATGTATCCAAAGCATATTACGGCAGAGAGCATTGTGCGTTATGTACGAGCCATGCAGAATTCCATCGGAAGCAATGTGGAGACTTTGTACCGTCTTTGCGATAACCGGGTGGAAGCATTGGAGTTTAAAGTAAATGAGCATTCCAAAGTAGTAGGCGTGCCCTTACAGGAACTTCAGTTAAAAAGCAATCTGTTAATCTGCTCCATAAAGCATAACGGAAAGATCATTACACCGGGCGGACAGGATCAGATTTCGGTAGGAGATACCGTGATAGTAGTTACTACAAATACCGGACTGGATGATATTCGGGATATATTAAAATAATAGCGGGTGTTATTTTATGCATATGGCCTGCTGAAATAAAATAAGAGGAAGATATGAATCGTTCAATTATTCGTTATATATTAGCAAGTGTGTTAGAATTTGAGGCATTATTTTTCATATTGCCATGTCTGATAGCTGTTATCTATAAGGAAGAAAGCTTTTATTCCTTTTTTGGGGTGATGCTCCTTTGTTTTATACTGGGATGGCTTGGGAGATTAAAGAAGCCTGAAATGGATCAGTTTTATGCCAGGGAAGGGTTCGTGACGGTTTCCTTAAGCTGGATTATCTTAAGTATTATGGGAGCCCTGCCTTTTTACCTAAGCGGTGAGATTCCTTCTTACGTGGATGCCCTGTTTGAAACCATATCCGGCTTCACTACCACAGGCTCCAGCATCCTGTCCAATGTGGAAGGATTGTCACACAGCGCTTTATTCTGGAGGAGCTTTACACACTGGATAGGCGGTATGGGAGTACTGGTATTTATTCTTGCGCTGCTTCCGTTGGTAGGAGGATACAATATGTATCTGATGCGCGCAGAGTCTACCGGTGCCAATGTAAGCAAGTTCGTACCAAGGGTCAAAGAATCTGCAAGGATTTTATATAAGATTTACCTGACCATTACCATTCTGGTAGTACTTTGTCTGTGCCTTGCAAAGGTGCCTTTGTTTGATGCATTATTACTGGGATTTGGAACGGTAGGGACAGGGGGCTTTGGCATTTTAAATGACAGTGCGGCATCCTATTCCATGACGGTACAGGCAATCCTGGCTATTTTTATGATTTTATGCGGTATCAATTTTAATGTATATTATTTGTTGAAGCAGAAGAAACCAAAGGAAGCTTTCAAATGCGAAGAGATGCGGTGGTATCTTATCATTATCGGAGTATCTGCGGTTGTAATTGCTTTCCAGATAAAGGACAGCTTTGCTTCCGGCTTTGAAGCATTTCACCATGCGCTGTTCCAGGTAGCTTCTGTGATTACTACAACAGGATTTGGAACGATGGATTTTGATACATGGCCGGCTTTATCCAAGTCCATTCTGGTGCTTTTGATGTTCGTGGGAGCCTGTGCGGGAAGTACGGGAGGCGGAATCAAAGTATCCCGAATCGTTGTTTTATGCAAAAACATAAAAAAGGAGCTTTCCTATATCATTCACCCCAGGATTGTAAAGGGAATCCATTTTGAAGGAAATGTGCTGGCAAAGGAGACATTAAAATCCATTCAGGTATATCTGACTACCATTTTTGTGATTTTTACAGTGTCCCTGCTGCTTATTTCCATAGAAAACCACGATATAGTAACAAACTTCACTGCAGTAGCGGCTACCTTAAATAATATTGGTCCCGGTCTGGCTTTGGTAGGCCCTACACAGAATTTTGGATTCTTCTCGGATTTTTCCAAAATCGTGCTGATGATTGATATGTTGATTGGAAGACTGGAATTATTCCCCATGCTGGTCCTGATGTCGCCTTCCACATGGAGAAAGAATGGATAAACAAAAACAGATAAGAAAAAACAGGAGAGTAAAGAAGCCTGGGCATTTAACGAGTGCCCGGGCTTTTTCCTGTTACGAAAAAAGGTAACAGTTCAGACAGCTGCTTTCCCTGCAGCACCATGACAGGCTTTTCGCGGAGAATGTTTCTACGTCGCCACGCTTCCGCTCTGATAAAAACACAGCAGTGCTAAGCTCGAAAAGACCTCGCTAAGCGCTGGCGTTTTTATAAGGGCTCCTGCTAGAAATCATTCTTTGCAAAAAGCCTGTCATGGTGCTGCAGGGAAAGCAGCTGTCTGAACTGTTATAAAAAAAGAAAGACAAATTTTGAAATGCTTTAATCATTTCGAGGAAAGGGAACGTTAATATATATAGAAATGAAACGGAAAGGAGCCAAAAGCCTGTGAGCGATGATGAATTAGTGGAGCAGATACGGCTTGGAAATGAAAATGCGGCGGAAGAACTGATAAAACGTTACTATATGTCTGTTTTGCGGTATTGCAAGTGGCATTGCAGCGATTTCGGGAAAGCAGAGGATCTGACTCAGGAAACATTTTTGAAGCTGTTTAAGAGCCTGCCGGGATATAAAGGGAAACAGAAATTCAAGGCGTATTTATATACGATTGCAAGAAACTTGTGTATAGATGAAAATAGAAAGGTTCCGCTTTATCCTTTGGAAGAGGAAGAAGCTATTGGAAAGGAATGCAAAGAAATCATCCGGATAGAGGACAGGGCAGAAATCAAGGAGCTTTTGCATGTTTTGTCATGGGAACAAAGGGAAGCGGTCATTTTACGTTTTGGGGAACAGCTTAGTTTTGGGGAAATCGGAAAAGTAACGGGATGCAGCATGCGGACAGCACAAAGCCGGGTCCGGAATGCTTTAAAAATTATGAGGAAGGAGTGGAACAATGAAAGATAAGGAACTGAAAGAATATTTGCGACAATCTTTGAAACAGGAAGTGCAGCATGAAAGAATGGAAGAAACTATAACATTGTGTATGGAAGTGATGAGAGAGCAGAAGGCAGAGGAAAAAGAGCCAAGAACAGGATTTTTTCAGTATTTGTCAGATGTATTTCGATTTGAGGGGATGTTTATTTTGGGACTGCAGGCAATGACACTGTTTCTTGTCTGTATGACCATTTCCGCCATAGCGGATGTGCCCAAATATATACCTGTTTTTATGCCGCTGTTTGTATTGGCGCTCATGCCTGTTTTTTTCAAAAGCCAGTTTTATGGAATGAGTGAAATGGAAGCGGCAACAAGAGCCTCCGGCGCTCAGATCATACTGGCTAAGTTGATTTTGTCAGGAGCTGCAAATCTGGTGTGCATGACAGTGCTTTTATGTTTTGAAATTTCCCTGCAGCATTCCTGTAAAGAGATGGGGCAGATGGTTTTGTATTGTCTGGTTCCCTATTTAGTATGCATGACTGCCATGCTGCGTTTGATTCGACTTTGCAGGAAAGAGAGCATAGCAATCTATGGGACCCTCATGCTTGGCTCTTGTGTCTGCTGGGGCATGTCGGCAAAAATACTGCCATGGCTATATGAAACATCTGCAATAGGGCTTTGGGGCATGGCATTTGTTGTTTTTGCCGTATTTTTTGGAAAGGAAATTTATTTTGTGATAGAAATGAGAAAGGAAGGAAAAATATATGGAATTGTTACTTGATCGCCTGACAAAACATTATGGAAGAAAAATTGCGGTAGATTGTGTCAGCGCTTCTCTGAAGCCGGGAGTTTATGGACTCTTAGGGGCAAATGGTGCAGGTAAGACAACGCTGATGCGCATGTTGTGTGCTATTTTGGAACCAACCTCCGGAGAGGTGTTTTTAGATGGGAAGGAAGTAACTTCAATGGGAGCTGATTACAGGAATGTATTAGGGTATCTGCCACAGGATTTTGGATATTATCCGGAGTATACCGCTATGGAATTTTTAATGTATGTGGCCGCATTAAAGGGGATACCAAGGCATATTGCAGGGAAACGTACAAAAGAGCTGTTAGAGGTGGTAGGGCTTGGCAGTGTGGCCCGTAAAAAGGTAAAAACCTTTTCCGGAGGCATGAAACAAAGGGTGGGAATTGCACAGGCTTTACTGAATAACCCGGAAATTTTGATTTTAGATGAGCCTACTGCAGGATTGGACCCAAAGGAGCGGGTTCGCTTCCGAAATCTGCTTTCCGATTATGCAGGGGATAAAATCGTCATTCTTTCTACCCATATCGTGTCGGATATAGAAGCCATAGCAGATGAAGTACTGCTTATGAAAAAAGGAAAATTCATATTACAGGGGACAGTTTCAGAGTTGACGAAAAAAGCTGCCGGAAAAGTGTGGGAGCTTACCGTATCACCGGAAGAAGCAAAAAGATGGCAGGCAAAGGCGGCAGTTGCCAATTTAAGACATGAAGGGACACAGATAGTATTGCGCATTCTTTCAGACACATGCCCGGCGGAAAGTGCCCTGCCATGCAAAACCACGTTGGAGGATTTATATTTATATTATTTTGGAGAAGAGGAAGGAGTGCGGTAATATATGGATTTGTTTTACCTGGAACATAAAAAATTGTGGCGCAAAAGAAGTACGAGAATCTGTGTTTTTTTATGCTTTTCCTATTTTGTGATATTTGGAAGCATTTTAATTTTTCAGTGGTTTTCCTTTGGAAGCAGACATGATTATACAAGTGCCTTTGGAAATGATTTTGACGGATATTCCAATATAAGGAACTGTCAGGAATATGCCAAAAAGGCCGGAGGGGAACTGACGGAAGAAGCCCTGCAGCAATTGGTAAGAGACTATCAGGAAATGATAGCTGCAGGTAGAGAAGAGGAGTTGAAGAAAACAGACTGGCTTACAGTGGAAGGGTGGCTTGGTACACTATATCCGGAACTGGAAAGGAAAAATAGTGACGTATATCATTTAATGCTGGAATATGTGGAACCGGAAATGCTTACTGGCATTTATGAAAAACGGGAGCAGGCAATCGTAAATTTTCTGGAAGCAAGCGGGCAGACAGGAGAAGAAAGGGACTATTTGCTGAACATGAATGAAAAGGTAAAGCTCCCTTTCCGATATGAATGGACAACTGGCTGGGCAGTCTTTCTTGCAGATATATTGGACGGTTTTGGCATACTTATGGCATTGTTTCTGGCAATTGTGCTATCAGCGGTATTTGCAGGAGAGTGGCATAACAATATGGGTTCCCTGACACTGACCATGAAAAACGGATGGCAGAAAATAGCCGTCGCCAAAATAGGCAGTGGTATGCTATTTGCCATAGAATTGTTTCTGCTTCTTTTTGTGGGAAATGTAACAGCACAGATCTGCTACCTGGGAACCGACGGATGGGACATGCCCATTCAAAACATTAAGATGATAGCGGTGGCTCCCATGAATATACTTCAGGCAGAGATTTACGAATATGCATTCGGATTACTCGGGTCAATAGGATATGCGGGAATAGTCATGCTCCTATCAGCTTCCGTCAAGAATCATGCAGCAGCCCTTCTTCTTAGCCTTGCTGTTGTATATGCTCCAACGATGATTTCACAATACTTGCCCCTTGAGCTGCAGAAAGCATTGGATTTAATACCATTAGCAGGCAGCGCAGCAGACATTTTCCGAACCAATACATTCCACTTATTTGGCAAATACATCTGGTCCCCATATTTACTCATAACCGTTCCAGTCCTGATAGGCATTTTCTGTATTCCCTTTACCATAAAGAAATGGGCAAGAAAATTGAAAGGATAGAAGCTGGATATGAAAAAAGAAAGAATAGCAAGAATAGTAAAAGAAATACAAAAAGAAATACAAAAAGAAATACAAAAAGAACATAGCTGAAAATTACTTCTGACTCTTTATATATCGAAACTTTTCCAAAGCAAACTGGACTTTTCGATACACAGTGGGAGCCGGCATCGCATATAGCATATAGTAGTCTTCCGGGCCTTGGCAAAGTCGCCGGCACTTACGCACCGTACTTTGGTGCGTTAGTACCGCTGCGTCTTTGCAGAGCGAAAGCGTGCCCGGAAGACTACTATATGCTATATGCGATGCCGGCTCCCACGTCCGTCTATCAAACCCCCCTACAAAACCTTCCCCAAAAACTCCCGAAGCCGTGGACTTTCCGGACATTCAAACATCTCCTTCGGCGTATTCTCCTCCACAATCCTTCCCTCATCAATAAAAAGAACTCTGGAAGCCACTTCCTTAGCAAACCCCATCTCATGGGTAACGATCAGCATCGTCATTCCCTGCTTTGCAAGATCCCCGATTACCTCTAACACTTCCCCTACCATTTCCGGGTCTAAAGCAGAAGTGGGCTCATCAAACAACAGTACCTCCGGATTCATGCAAAGAGCCCGGACAATGGCAATACGCTGCTTCTGCCCGCCGGAAAGCTGTCCCGGATAGGCATTTGCCTTTTCCAAAAGGCCTACCCGCTCCAAATATCCCATGGCCATTTCATTTGCTTCCTGCTCAGACATATGTAAAAGCTTCATAGGAGCCAAAGTCATATTCCGTAAGATAGTCATATTGGGGAACAAATTAAAATGCTGGAATACCATGCCAATTTTCTGACGGTACTTGTCAATATTCACATGCTTATCCGTAATATTCTGTCCCTCAAATAAAATAGTGCCGCCTGTGGGCATTTCCAATAAATTCAAAGAACGTAAAAAAGTGGACTTGCCGGAGCCGGAAGGCCCGATGATGGCAATAACCTCCCCTTTCTTGACGGAAGTGGAAATATGGTCCAGAACCAGGTTATCTCCAAATGATTTTTCTAAGTCTTTTATTTCAAATAATACAGTATTATCGGTCACTGGTCCGAAGCCTCCTTTCCAATCTGCCTATCAGTCTGGTGAGCAGCATAACGATTACTAAATAGATAAGCCCTGCTGCAATCAGCGGCAGAAAGGCTTCATAAGTACGGCTTCTGATAATATCGCTTCCTCTTGTCAGATCCATAATGCCGATATAGCCGCAGACAGAGGTTTCCTTTAACAGCACGATAAATTCGTTTGCCAGTGCAGGAAGCACATTTTTAAATGCCTGGGGAAGAACGATGTATATCATGGTCTGCCTGTAGCTAAAGCCCAGACTCCGTCCTGCTTCAAACTGCCCGTTATCAATGGACATAATGCCGGAACGGACGATTTCTGCCACATAGGCACCGGAGTTGATGCCAAAAGCAATCATGGCTACCATCACCTTGGGCAGGGGAGTGGCAACCAGAATCACATAAAACCAGATCAGAAGCTGCAGCATGGCAGGAGTTCCCCGGATGACTGCTAAATAAAACTTACACAGGGCATTTAAAAATTTCATTCTGCCTGTCTTATCATGAGTAGAGCGGACAACAGCAATGAAAAAACCAAGCAATACGCCAAGGATTACCGCAAAAAAGGTAATGAGAAGCGTATTGCCAAGTCCCTCTACCAGATACATATAACGTTTGTCTTTTATAAAATTCAGCTCAAAGCTTTGTATAAAGTTATTCATGAGGTATCATCCTATTACTTTCTTACGATTATGACCTGGGTAGCAGTGGTGTAGCTGTCGGTAAAGTCAATGCTTTGTAAACGGTCTTCTGTAACGGTCATGCCTGCCACGCCGATATCTGCCTTGCCGGACTGTACCGCATTGATGATTGCGTCAAATTCAATATCATCTACTTTCAGTTCATAACCCAGCTTGTCGCACACTGCCTGTGCCATATCCACATCGATACCAATGACTTTACTGCCCTCATAATACTCATATGGTTCAAAAGCGGCATTGGTGGCCATCACAAGAGTTCCCTTGGAACGGTCCGCATCAGCGGGAGATTCGTAAGGAGACTGTCCCTTTGTGTCATCTCCTATGTAATTGGCAATAATGGAATCCAATGTACCGTCTGCCTTTAACTCGGACAGAGCCCCGTTGATGGCAGCGGTTAAATCTGCTTTGTCCTTGGAGACACAGATGGCATATTCTTCAATTGCAAATTCCTCATCTAAAATCATCAAGTCATCATTTTTCTCAACAAATGCCTTTGCCGGCTGTTCATCGATGATGACACAGTCAACCTTGCCCTGCTTTAATGCCTGTACGGCATCATTGCCTTTATTGAAACGTTCTACAGTAGAAGCTTCGCCTTCATATCCCTCTGGAAATACACCGCTTTCCAGATCCTCATAATCGGAAGCATAAATATCTCCGGTGGTTCCAAGCTGAACGCCGATTCTCTTACCACACAAATCGTCTATGGTAAATACAGTATTTTCCGCTACATTGCTACAGCCCGTGAAAGACAGGGCCATAATGGCAGCCAAAGACAGGGCTGCAAATTTTTTCATGTTTTTCATAACAAATCCTCCATATTTTTATACTGTCCTCTATTATAGCAAAGGAATTTCAAGCTTACAACCGAAAAATTGATAGGAAAAAGGTAACGGTTCAGCCCGCAGCTTTCTTTACAGGAAAATTGGAAAAATAAAGGGATATTTTAGAAATTATTAAAATATTATGGGAAAAAGGACAGGATTGTAGTAAAATATAGAAAAAGGTGATATTCCTCTGAAAGCGGATGAGCATAAAGGAGTTGGGCGGATGATATTTCAATGTAAAAATTGTGGGGGAAATGTGGTATATGACCCGGAAAAAGGAAAGATGCATTGTCCTTACTGCGATAGCAGCGACAGTGAGGCTGGTAAGACAGGTTCAGGCCTGGTGTGTGCCGGCTGTGGCGGACAATTGCCGGCTGGGGATTTTGCAAGTGCGTGTAAATGCAGCTATTGCGGAAGCTACAATATCATAGAAGAAAGAGTGCAGGGAGAATATACCCCTCATTTGGTCCTGCCTTTCCAGTTTGGGAAAAAGACGGCAAAAGAACGGATTATCGAACAGTTTAAAAAGAAGCGGTTTCTTCCGTCTACCTTTCTAAGCGATGCCTATCTGGAAAGGATGGAAGGAACTTATGTCCCTTTCTTTTTGTATGATTACTTTTGCAGATATCGCTTTGAAGGAACCGGAAAAAAAGTGCGGGTCTGGACTGTGGGAGATACGGAATATACGGAAACATCCCTGTACAAAGTAGAAAGAAACATGAATGTGGACTTTTCCAAAATCCCAGTGGATGCCTCTATTAAGATGGAAGACGGCATGATGGACTTATTGGAACCTTATGATTACCAGGCTTTGGAGGCGTTTCAGGAAAAGTATCTTTCAGGCTTCCTTGCGGAACGCTTCAATATGGATTCCGATGAGTTGTCTGTCAGGGCAAGGGAAAAAGCAAAAAGTGATGCAAAACAACTGGCAAGAAATACCATGAAAGGCTATCAGAGCATACATACAAACTATGAACAGGCGGATCTGGATTTAAAGGATACGCAGTATTCCCTTTTTCCTGTGTGGTCTTATCAGTACGATTACGGTGGAAAGAAATATTGCTTTCATTTAAACGGTCAGACTGGAAAACTGGTGGGCCAAGCGCCTGTTTCCTACAAAAAGGCAGCCGCTTATTCCACAACAGTATTTATGGGAGTATTGGCTGTTTTTTATCTGATTGGCATGATTTTGGAGGTATTGTAGATGAGGGATTTAAAAGAGTTTTTCAAACGGTTTAAATGGCTGTTTCTGGTAATAGCGGTCCTGTTTTTTGTTTGGCTGTTTCTGATGATCTTTCGCAGCGGCAGAGAGGAAGCAGCTTATGAAAGAACCAACGAGATGTGCGATACCAGGGAACGGGTCTTTGATTATGCCGGAAAGCTTACGGATTACGAGGAAGAAAACTTAAGGAAGCTCATTGCGGAAACAGAAAAGAAAATCGGCTGTGACATCGTCCTGGTTACGTTGGATGAAAAGCTTTCCAAAAACATAATGGATTATGCGGACGACTTTTATGATGGGCATATGTTTGGCTACAATAAACCATGGGGAGATGGAGTGGTCTATGTGGATAACTGGTATGATGGAAATGTGTGGTTTTCCACTTCGGGAAAAGCGGAGGATAGGTATTCAGACAACATGATTGAGGACCTCATCGACCATGTGACGGGCATAACCAATCAAAATCCATATAAGGCTTATACACGTTATATCAATGATGTTTCTGCGCAGATGTCGGGCAGCAGCATAGGCTCCATTTCTCTGGACACACCGATAATACTGTTTGTGTCCCTGCTGATCGCTATTGTCTATGCCGCCACGGGGATTTCTGGAGCAAAAGCGAAAAGAACCACCGGGATTACCCAATATGTGCCGGATGGAAGGCCTGATATGGGCTTTTGTAACGATGCTTTGATAAGCACTCATACCACCAGAAGGCATATTGACAGAGGAAGCGGTGGAAGCAGCGGAGGCGGTGGGCACCATATGTCAAGCGGCGGTCATTCCCATGGCGGAGGCGGCGGACATCATTAGGAGGAGAACGAAATGCACAGGAATATGTTGCGGACAGAAGGAAACTGCCCGTATTGCAAGGCTAAAATATTTTTTTATTATGAGGAAGAATGGTTGTATGGAAGTCCCATCAGAACCTGTAAAAAGTGCGGGAAAAACTATGTGGATGACAGATACCATGAAATTGCGGTGGAAGGAATCGCACCAAATGCGCTTTCCATAAGGCGGAATGGAATCGGCCTGCTTGTCATGCTTGGGATTTTTCTGATTGCTTTTCTTATACATTTTTATGAAATAAGTCATAAGAGCGGATATAGCCTGGAATTTTGCTGCTTAATGGTCGTTGCATTGTTTGGCATCTTGTTTTTTATAATTGATTCCATCAGAATCCTGACAGGAGCAAAGGCTAAGAAACTGGAGAGGCTTCGGGTGGAGTCAGTGAAAAGGCTAAGGAACTGGGGCTATGCAAAAGAGCTGGAGGCGCTTGGTTATCCGGTTCCTGAGGAATATTTATAGCAGGAGCCATTTAATAGTTATATATCCCGTCAGCACATGTCAAAAGCCATATTCAAAGCTTCCGATACCGTAAAGCTTAACCGCTTGATCACCTCGTCAATATCCTTGCTGGTAACATACATATTATGAAGCTCGCTGTTTACCATCTTGCCCTGAAAGGAATTGTCCATTTCGCCTTCTTCCATATAAGAAAGCGCATCCCTGACGATTGTTTCCGCATCCACCACAGTAGGAATGCCGATTGCGATGACAGGAATGCCCAGACTTTCCTTTGTAAGCCCGTCCCGGTGGTTGCCCACACCGGAGCCGGGATGGATGCCGGTATCGGTAATCTGGATGGTCTTATTTAATCGTTTAATGCTTCTGGCAGCAAGGGCATCTATGACGATCATAAGGTCCGGCTTTGTCTGTTCCACCACCCCTCTGATGATTTCTGCCGTTTCCATGCCGTTCTTAGCCATGACTCCGGGAGCAAGGGAGCTGATTAAATGCATTCGGCTCTTATTATAAGCAGCTTTTCCATAGGCTTTTACAATATGCCTGGTAATGCACAGATTATCAATGACATCAGGACCAAGGGCGTCGGCAGTTACCTCTCTGTTTCCCAACCCTACCACCAGGATAGACTGTTCCTTTTCAAAGTCGGGAATGATTTCCTTTAGCTGTGCAGCCAGCTCCTTTGAAATTTCCCGGTGATAGTTTTCATCCGGCTCTATCATATTCGGCGTTTCCAAAGTAATATAGGTTCCCATTGGTTTACATAATGCTTTGGCACCGTTCTTGGTGGATACCAGTACTTTGGTGATACGGGTTTCCGTGTTTTCGTGATAGCTTTCGTCAACAGTGATACCGTGAGTATTTTCCGAAACCACCTCCATATTCTCATGTGCTTCCAATGCAAGGTCGGTGCGGACTGAATGAACAGACATAATGATTTCCTCCGTGTAATGAATCTGAAAAATATATACCCATAGTCTGTGCAGTTTTTATAAAAATATAAAATTCTCACAAATTCTCACAAATTTCCAAAATCATATTGACAGAACAAATCCCACCCCATATAATAATATGCGTGTGCTTACATCAGACTGTCCGTGTCCAGACTTAGATGTAACTAGAAGCATTCAGAACAAACAACAGTACAAATATAGGAGGTGTAAGTCTTGGCTAACATCAAATCTGCAAAAAAGAGAATTTTGGTAAATCGGACAAAGGCTGAGAGAAACAAAGCCATTAAATCCGGTGTAAAAACTGCTATTAAGAAGGTTTATACAGCAATTGAAGCTAAAGATGCAGAGGCAGCAAAGGAAGCGTTAAAGAATGCCACAGTTGCAATTGACAAAGCTGCAACAAAAGGTATCTACCATAAGAACAATGCTGCAAGAAAGGTTTCCCGTTTAACCAAAGCGGTAAATAAAATTGCTTAAATAAACATAGAAATCATATACGAAAAGCGTTAGGAGCCGTCATTCCTGATGCTTTTTTTCTTTGCAAAAGCAGGGAAAGTTCTAAAATTTTCTCCGATTACATATAATTTCTTAGTCTTATCTATGACAAGCAGACGGTCACAGGACTTAAAAAGCCTAGGCCGGGCGGCAAAAGATTAGGAGAGATACAGAGCATGGAGAAAAACAGAATACAGAACATGATACTTGGCATTCTGTGTCTTTTGGGATGTTTTTGTATTATCAGGGCAGCGCTTCTCTTTGGATTTTTCGGCAGGGGAAATATATCCTATTTTCTCGCCTGGGGGGACAAACAAATACTTTCCATCCACTGCCCGGTCTTTCTTTATATGGAAGAAACCAATGTGGCAGTGCATGTGGAGGAAATTGGAAAAGAGGTTGCAGCAGGCTATTTGCCTATTTATGATTTTGTGAGAGAAAATCCCCAATATACAGTAGAAATGGAAAATCAGGAAATGATTGACAAAATCATCTTAAAAGAAGGACAGGATGAGAATCATGTGCCCCTTGAGGCAGAAACGGAACCTGCTTTGGAACAGGATGGACTTGCAGCAATGGAAGAGGAAAACAGACAGGCTGTGGAAGAGGAAATGAGAAAAGAAAATGCCGGCAGGGATTTTGTAGCGGCAAAGGAAAAAGCCATGACCTATGATTTGGATAAATTCCAGGATTTTAATACCCTTTTAGGCGAATTTTATGTGCTGGACAGCATTACCACCATTGACGGAAACCAGCTGAACCTGGATGCGCTTTTAGGGAAGGATATGACCATGAAAACCTCAAATGATAAACCCCAGATCCTCATTTACCATACCCATTCCCAGGAAGCATTTGCGGATTCTGTGCCGGGAGATGAAAGTACTACGATTATGGGGGCAGGAGAAAAGCTGGCGGCGCTTTTAAGAGACTATGGGTTCAACGTAATACATCATACCGGAAAATATGATGTGGAAAGCCGGGATTATGCCTATTCCAATGCAGCTCCGGCATTAGAGCAGCTACTGGCGGAAAATCCATCCATTGAAGTCATTATCGACCTGCATAGGGATGGGGTGGCGGAAGGAACCAGACTGGTTACGAACCTAAACGGCAGGCCCACTGCACAATTTATGTTTTTTAACGGTTTATGCCGCACAAAAAAACGGGGAGATATTGAATATCTGAAAAATGACAACATTGGGGAAAATCTGGCGTTTTCCTTTCAGGCCCAGTTAAAATGCAAGGAATACTATCCCGGGCTTGCCAGAAAAATATATTTAAAAGGTTACCGCTACAATATGCATTATCGGGGAAAGAGCCTGTTAATCGAGGTGGGAGCCCAGACCAACACGGTAGAGGAAATCATGAATGCCATGGACCCTATTGCTCATGTGCTCTACCTGACCTTGTCGGGGACAGAGAATTAGATAAGCTGGTAACAGTTCAGCCCGCAGCTTTTTTCACAGGCACCAAAACGGGCTGAACTGTTACAAATGTCTGTTGGAACATTGCGAAAGCCTGAAATTTTTGTTATACTGACAAACAGTGAACAGGAATAAGAAACGATTTGCAGGGAAGGCAAATACAATCGAAGAACAGAACAAGGAACAGGAGAAGGAATATGTCAGGTATTGATCAAAGTAAAATAAGAAATTTCTGTATAGTAGCCCACATTGACCATGGAAAATCCACATTGGCAGACCGGATCATCGAGAAGACCGGACTGCTTACCAGCAGGGAAATGCAGGCTCAGGTCCTGGACAATATGGAACTGGAGCGGGAAAGGGGCATTACGATCAAAGCCCAGACCGTCCGTATCGTATACCAGGCGGAGGATGGAGAAGAATATATTTTTAATCTGATTGATACTCCGGGACATGTGGATTTCAACTATGAGGTAAGCCGGAGTCTGGCTGCCTGCGACGGCGCTATTTTAATAGTGGATGCCGCCCAGGGAATCGAGGCGCAGACTTTGGCAAATGTATATCTGGCCCTGGATCATGATCTGGATGTATTTCCCGTTATCAATAAAATCGACCTGCCAAGTGCGGAGCCGGAAAGAGTAAAAGAAGAAATTGAAGATGTGATAGGGATAGAGGCCCATGATGCGCCTTTGATTTCTGCGAAAAACGGCATTGGAATTGAGGAAGTGCTGGAACGGATCGTAACAAAGATTCCGGCGCCAAAGGGAGACCCCAATGGGCCTTTGCAGGCGCTTATTTTTGATTCCCTTTATGATTCTTATAAAGGAGTCATTGTATTTTGCCGCATCAAAGAAGGAACCGTAAGGAAAGGCACCCCTATTTTAATGATGGCAACAGGGGCAAAGGCAGAAGTGGTGGAAGTGGGCTATTTTGGAGCCGGCCAGTTCATAGAATGTGAAGAGCTTTCCGCAGGAATGGTAGGGTATATTACCGCCTCCATAAAAAATGTCAAGGATACGGCAGTGGGTGATACGGTAACCAATGCCAAGGAACCATGCAAAGAGCCTCTTCCCGGCTATAAAAAAGTCCAGTCCATGGTATATTGCGGCATGTATCCGGCAGATGGCGCCAAATACCCGGATTTACGGGATGCCTTGGAAAAGCTTCAGTTGAATGATGCTTCTTTACACTATGAGCCGGAAACCTCCATTGCCCTTGGATTCGGATTCCGTTGCGGATTTTTAGGACTGCTGCATCTGGAAATCATACAGGAACGATTGGAAAGAGAATACAATCTGGATTTAGTCACTACGGCTCCCGGAGTTATTTATAAGGTGCACAAAAGCAACGGAGAGGTCATGGAGCTGACCAATCCAAGCAATCTGCCTGACCCTTCGGAAATCGAATATATGGAAGAACCGATTGTCAGCGCAGAAATCATGGTAACCTCCGAGTTTATCGGATCCATCATGGAGCTGTGCCAGGAACGGCGGGGAACTTATCTGGGAATGGAATACATGGAGGAAAAGCGGGCGCTGCTCCGCTATGAACTGCCATTGAATGAGATCATTTATGACTTTTTCGATGCCCTAAAGTCCAGATCCAGAGGATATGCATCCTTTGACTATGAACTAAAGGGCTATGAACAGTCTGAGCTGGTAAAATTGGACATGCTCATCAATAAAGAAGAAGTAGATGCCCTGTCCTTCATCGTCCATAAGGACAGCGCCTATGACAGAGGCAGGAGAATGTGCGAGAAGTTAAAAGAGGAAATTCCAAGACATCTGTTTGAAATCCCCATTCAGGCAGCGGTAGGCGGTAAGGTAATTGCAAGGGAAACCGTCAAGGCAATGCGCAAGGATGTGCTGGCAAAGTGCTACGGAGGAGATATTACCCGTAAGAAAAAGCTGTTGGAAAAGCAAAAAGAAGGAAAGAAGCGCATGCGCCAGATAGGCAATGTGGAAATTCCGCAACAGGCATTTATGAGCGTGCTGAAGCTGGATGATAAATAGTGGGAGATCATATGAAAGAGACAGAGCTTATAAACAGCCCCCTGAGCATATATATCCATATACCGTTCTGCATGAAAAAATGCCGCTATTGTGATTTTTTATCGGCGCCTGCCGGGGAAAAGGCACAGGAGGAATATGTACAGGCTCTGCTGAAAGAGATAGAATATTGGGGAAGTATGCTTTCCAAAGCCCGGATAAAATCCGTTTACATTGGCGGCGGGACTCCATCCGTTCTGCGTAAAGAGCTGATAAAGGAAGTGTTATGTAAACTAAAAGAAGCTTTTCCGGATATTATGAGAATGGAAAAAAAAGCAGCACAGGGAAATAAGTCATATAACAGGGAATTAAGGATAAAAGAGACAGAAAGAACGGAATGGGATTCAACAGAACCGGAAATTTCCATGGAAGTCAATCCCGGTACCGTAACGGAAGACAAGCTGAAGGCATACAGACAGGCAGGAATCAACCGCCTAAGCATAGGGCTCCAGTCGGCGGATGAGGAAGAATTAAAGCTGTTAGGCAGAATCCATACCTATGAGGACTTTCTGGAAACCTATCATATGGCAAGGGTTCAGGGCTTTTCCAATCTGAATATAGATGTAATCAGTGCCCTGCCCGGACAGAAGTTGAAAAGCTGGCAGGGTACTTTGGAAAAAGTGCTGGCATTAAGGCCAGAGCATATTTCTGCCTATAGTCTGATGATTGAAGAGGGAACCCCCTTTTACGAAACTTATTTTGGACATGAGGAGCTTCTGCCGGACGAAGAGACGGACCGGGCCATGTATGCACTGACAAAAGAAATGCTTCAAAAGGCGGGATATGAACGGTATGAGATATCTAATTACGGCAGGAAGGGAATGGAATGCCGGCACAATATGGTGTACTGGCAGAGAGGGAATTATCTTGGTCTTGGCCTTGGCAGCTCATCTATGATTGAAAACGTCCGATTTCAAAATACATCCCGGCTGAAAGATTACGTAAACTATTGGATGGCTGAGAACATAAGGAAAAGCAATATGATTAGTATTCCGAAGAAAATATGGACAGACTGTGAAGAGCATCCGGAAAAAGAACGGAAGGGGTTTGAAATTCCTGATATTTGCAAAGGTATTCAACATCTTAGCCAAAAGGAACAGATGGAGGAGTTCATGTTTCTTGGGCTTCGCATGATAAAGGGAGTATCCATAAAGGAATTTGAAGCGGCTTTTGGAAAGAGCATTTTTGACGTGTACGGAAGGCAGATAGAGAAATACAGAGAGCAGCATGTGCTTACCGTGACTGAGCGGATAGCCCTTACGGACAGAGGGCTGGATGTGAGCAATCTGATTCTGGCGGATTTTCTGCTTTCAGAAATTGAAAATGACGAAAAAGAAGAGAATGCCACATAGGCTATCCAAACTGAAAGATGGGTTTTGTATGCGTTTCCTAATGAATGAAAGGAGATAAAACATGAACAAAAGGTACTTTGTGCTTCATCTCATATTGATGTTTTATTCCATAGGAGGGATTTTTAGTAAAAAAGCGGCTGCGTTTCCTCTTCTCTCTTTGAAATATCTTGAAAATTACATGGCCGTATTGGCAATTTTAGCAGTTTATGCGTTTTTCTGGCAGAAAATCCTAAAGAAGCTTCCTTTGACTGTGGCCATGGCAAACAAATCGGTTACTGTGATATGGGGCATCGTTTTTGGATATTTGTTTTTTGACGAGAAAATAGATGTATTTAATGTGATGGGGGCAGGAATCATCATCTTTGGAATATGCCTTGTAGTCAGAGCGGATAAGGAGCAGGAAATATGTACATAGGGATTTTTTTAGTTTCTGTTTTTATTGCTTCCATCTCACAGGTATTGTTAAAGAAAAGCGCTATGAAGCAGTATGATTACAAATTTGGGGATTATTTAAATCCCTATGTAATCTGCGGCTATGGTCTGCTTTTTTTATCTATGTTTTTGACGATTCTTGCCTATCGGGGGGTGGATTTAAAAACAGGACCGGTCATAGAAGCTACAAGCTATGTCTATGTAGCGGTATTGAGCGCAGTTTTTTTAAATGAAAAAATAACGAAAAAAAAGACAATCGGATTACTTGTAATTGTGATTGGAGTTCTGGTATCCAATTTGTGAAAGGATAAAATATGACAGGATTCAATGCGGCTCCCTTTGTGCTGTGAGGTGCAAAGATGCCATAAAATTCACATTTGCCCTTGCCTTTTATCGTAAAGATTAGTATAATAAAAACAGAGTGTACCGTGAGCCAAACCCTGCGCATATACTATAGTAAAATGTTTTTTGGGGGCTTTTCTTGCAAACCTTTCAAAAACCTCTGTCAGAGACAGAAGAAGCTTACTATTTAAGGATGCTGAGAGAAGGCGATGAGGCGCAGGCAAAGGAAGCACGTAGGATATTGATTGAGCGGAATTTGAGGCTGGTTGCCCATATTGCAAAAAAGTACCAAAATGTAGAAGAAGAACCGGAGGATCTGATATCAATAGGCACGATTGGCCTGATTAAGGCCGTAAGTACCTTTGATGATACAAAGGGAAGCCGGCTGGCCACATATGCGGCCAGATGCATTGACAATGAGCTGCTCATGCTCCTTAGGGCCAAGAAGAAAACCTCGAAAGAAGTTTCTTTGTATGAACCTCTTGGAACAGACAAAGAAGGAAATGAAATAAATTTACTGGATATCACCGTTTCGGAGCAATTGGATGTGGTGGAGCAGATGGCCACGCGGGAAGACGTTGCAAAGCTTATGTCACTTGTGGATAAAGTGTTGAAGGGAAGAGAAAAGGAGATCATCCTGATGCGTTACGGACTTTTGACGGATCGGGAAATTACTCAGAGGGAAATAGGAAAGACGCTTGGTATTTCCAGAAGCTATGTGTCCCGTATTGAGAAAAAGGCGCTTCATAAGCTGCGTCAGGCCTTTGAGCAAATGAATTGAAACAAAATACAGGGGGAAGAAACATGAAGTTTGTAAAGACAGAGGCTCTTAAGGTGGGAATGCGTCTGGCAAGGCCCATATACAATAGAGATGGGGTATTGCTTTATGAAAGAAATTCCAAATTAACACCCCAGGGCATCCAGAGCATAAAGAACTTTGCATTGATCGGGATGTTCATACTTGAGCCTGCGGAACCGGTGCCGCCTATGACGGAAGAGGATATTGCCTTTGAACGGTATCAGACTATGACAGTCTATGCGGTAAAAGAAGAGCTGGCAATGATTTTACAAACAAAGAAAGCACCAAAGATACAATTCATTGCTTCTAATGTCATAAAGCATTACGGACGTCTCGACCACAGGATTAATTTCATCCAGAATCTCAGGAGCAAAGAGGATTTCATATATAAGCATTCTGTGAATACAGCAATATTGTGTGCCATGATCGCACATAATATGAATGCGACGCCCGAGGAGCAGTTAGAAACGGTTTTGGCCGCTTTAGTCCATGATATTGGAAAGCTGACGGTTTCGGAGGGGCTTTTGGAAAAAGAAGAGCTGACGGAACAGGAAAAGGTAATTCTGCAGGCAGCGGAAATAAAGGGGCACGAAGCAGTTGAAATGGTATTTTCTTCAAACCCTGACATAAAACGCATTTGTGCCCAGAGCCAAAAGGCGCTGTCTGACTTTCATTCCGGTATCTATAATGGGACAAAGCTTGTAAAAGGGGCTAAAATCCTTATGGTGGCGGAATTGTTCGACTCCATGACTGCCATGAGCATAACCGGAGCTTTGGAATCGGAGGTGGCGGCCATCCGGCTTTTGTTAGAACGGAAGGATGCCTTTGATGAAAAGGTGGTAGGCGCTTTGATCAAATCCATCAATCTGCTGCGTCCCGGCCTTGCCGTTGAACTCAATACCGGGGAAAAGGGGATTGTCATTACTGCCAATGATGAGGACATCCTATATCCGGTGGTGTTGAGCTTTTTAGACAATCAGGTTCTGGATTTGGGCGACAGAAATACGTATGGCGATTTAGAAATCAAAGATATTATGAAGACTTTGGATAACCGCCATGTGATGGATGTGGAATTTTTAAGGGAAAACGGTTATATGATTAAGGAGCCGGAATATGCCAAAATCCCTCCGGAGGAAGAAGAATATATTCCGGGAAGGGATTTTTAGAACAAAGATAAAATATTGTCCCAGAAAGTATTAAAAGGGATAAAAATAAAAGAATAAAAGAGGAAAGGATAAAAAATATGTTACCAACAATGTCAGAAATCTTACAGGTAGCACATGATGCCCATGCATCCGATGTGCATATTACCATAGGACTTCCCCCTATGATGCGTGTATACGGAAGACTGCGGAAAATGGATTTTCCACCTCTTACGGCGGAAGATACCAGAGCGCTTTCTTTTCAGGTCATGACGCCGGGACAGAGGGAAAAGTTTGAGGAAGACGGAGAATACGATATGTCCGTAGCGGTAGAAGGACTTGGCCGTTACCGTCTGAATGTATTTAAACAAAGAGGAGCGGTGGCCATGGCTCTTCGTACCATAAGCATCGATATCCCCAGCTCAGAGAGTCTGGGTGTGCCTCCGGCTGTAGTGGAGATGCAGCACAAAAAGAGAGGGCTCGTGCTTGTAACAGGACCTACCGGTAGCGGTAAGTCTACCACATTAGCATCCATATTAGACAAGATCAATACGAACCGGGATGCCCATATCATCACATTGGAAGACCCTATCGAGTACATGCACACCCACAAGAAGTCCATGGTTAATCAAAGAGAAGTGGGAATGGATACCGGAAGTTTTGCCAACGCATTAAGGGCTGCTCTTCGTGAAGATCCGGATGTTATCCTGGTAGGTGAGATGCGTGACTTTGAAACCATTGGAATTGCCATTACCGCAGCGGAAACGGGGCATCTTGTGTTTTCTACCTTACATACCGTGGATGCGGCAAGTACCATTGACCGTATCATAGACGTATTCCCCCCTCACCAGCAGCAGCAGATTCGGGTGCAGCTTTCCAACGTGCTTGAGGCTATTGTAGCACAGACACTGGTTCCTACTATAGATGGGGATGGCCGTGTAGCTGCTTTTGAAGTGCTGATTGCAAATCATGCGGTCCGCAATCTGGTCCGTGAAGGAAAGACCCATCAGGTTGCGTCAATTTTGCAGACGAATAAGCAGGCAGGCATGCAGACAATGGATGATGCCCTGTTGGCGCTTTATATGAGTCGGAAGATTTCCAAGGATGACTGCATCAAATATGCACACGATTCCAATGCCATGAAAACAAAAATATTATAATTTATTCTACTATTTTATTCTACAATCTATCAAAAGACATCAAAAACGATTCCTTCCCGAAGGGGAAATGGAAGGGAAGGAATCGCAATCTGTCATTTCAGACAGGATTTTCCAAAAAAGCTGAAAACCAAAACAATATCATAAAGAAAAGGAGAAGAATATGTTTTGCAAAGTCATGTCAGGCGCCTTGCAGGGGATAGAATGCTATCTGGTCACGGTGGAAGTGGACATTTCCAGAGGGCTTCCCTGTATGGAATTAGTGGGCTTTTTAAGCTCGGAAGTAAGAGAGGCAAAGGAGCGGGTACGGGTAGCCATGCATAACTGTGATGTCCCCGTTCCGGGGCAGCGGGTAACTGTGAATCTTTCACCTGCCAATGTGAGGAAGGCAGGAAGCTCTTTTGACCTGCCTATTGCAGTAGGTATTCTGGGAGCATTGGGAAGGGTGGAGGAAATCTGGCAGAAGAAAGCGATTTTTACGGGGGAACTGGGACTGGATGGAACTGTCAGAGGAGTAAACGGGATACTTCCCATTGTATTGGAAGCCAGAAAAAAAGGATTTTTGGCATGTGTCCTGCCGAAAGAAAATGAAGAAGAAGGAAAAATGGTCAAAGGGATTGCCGTACTTGGAGTCAGTCATTTGGGAGAAATCATACATTTGATTTCCCAAAAGGAAATTCCCATGCCAGGACAGAATAAGGAAACGATGTTGCAGGAACCAAAGGAAGAACCGGATTTTTCGGAAGTGATGGGACAGGAAACGGCAAAAAGGGCGGCGTTGATTGCAGCAGCCGGCTTTCATCATTTTCTTATGCTTGGAGTACCGGGGGTGGGAAAGACTATGATAGCAAAAAGAATTCCGGGCATTCTTCCCAAATTGTCCGAAGAAGACTGCCTGGAAGTGTCCAAAGTATATAGTATATCGGGGCTGCTGAAAGAGGGAAGGCTCATGACGGTTCCCCCATACGTTGCACCTCATCATTCCATTACGAGACAGGCTCTGACAGGGGGAGGAAAGGTGCCGGTGCCGGGCGCCTTGAGCCTTGCCCATAAGGGAGTGCTGTTTTTGGATGAAATGACAGAATTTAAAAGGGAAACACTGGACAGCATGCGCCAGCCCTTAGAGGAAAAGAGGATAGAAATTATAAGAAATGCGGGAATGTTTACCTATCCGGCGGATTTTATGCTGGTAGGTGCAATGAATCTGTGTCCCTGTGGATATTTTCCGGACTTGAGAAAATGCCGGTGCAGCCTGTATGAGAGAAAACGGTATATGAACAGAGTGTCGGGACCGCTTTTGGACCGGATGGATATGTGCATTACCGTAGAGCCTCCTAAGATCAGAGTGCTTATGGGAAATGGAGAAAAAGAGGGACAGACCAGCAGGATGATGGCTGGCATGGTAAAAGAGGCGCGCAAGATCCAAAAGGAACGATACCAGGGAACGGGAGTGCTTTATAACAGCCATTTAAAGGATGACATGATAAAAGCACATTGTGAATTAAACGGTGATGCCGGAAAGCTGTTTGATGAGATTGTCTGGCAAAGAGAATTAAGTCCCAGAGCATGCTATCGGACACTGAAGCTTGCCAGGACAATAGCGGATCTGGAAAAAAGCCAAAGGATACAAAAAGAACATATAGCAGAAGCTTTCAGCTATTCCACCGGCCTGGATGTGTTCAGCAAAGGGGCTTTGGAAGAGTGATGGAAGAAAAGGAGGAGAGAGGATGGGCTATGAAGAAGAAATGCCTTATGCATACTGGCTGCATAATATAAAAGGAGTGGGAAACAAAGGGATTCGCAAGCTTTTGAAAGAAACAGGGAAGCCAAGCCGGCTGTTTCGCCTTACAAAAGAGCAAATGCTACAAATGTTTGTAGAAAAGGAAAAGGTTTTTACAAAAAAGGCCATCTGCCATATTGCAAAAAGCAGAGACGAATGGGACGTGATGGGAGAATATGAAAAACTAAAAAGGAAAAAGATTGATTTTTACCCGGAGTTCCATCCCTTTTATCCAAAGAGCCTGAAAGAAATTCCGGATGCTCCCTGGGCCTTATATGTATTGGGGAAACTGCCGGAACAAGAGAAAATGACGGTGGCTGTCATAGGAGCCAGGGAATGCTCCGCTTATGGGGCATATATGGCAAAAGAGCTGGGAAAGGCTCTTGCAGAAAATGGCATACAGGTAGTCAGCGGCATGGCAAGAGGAATAGACAGTCTGTCCCAGCAGGCGGCTATGGCTGTAAATGGAGGGAGCGCTTACGGAGTGCTTGGAAGCGGAGTGGATATCTGTTATCCTTCCAGTAGCAAAAACGTTTATGAAAACCTGAAGAGGAAAGGGGGAATCATTTCCGAATATCCTCCCGGAACAGAACCAAAATCCTGTAATTTCCCGGCAAGAAACCGGATTATCAGTGGACTGTCCCAGGCAGTCGTGGTAGTGGAGGCAAAGGAGAAAAGCGGCACGCTGATCACGGTGGATATGGCATTGGAACAGGGAAGAGAAGTATATATCGTTCCGGGAAGGGTGACAGATGCCCTTAGCGCTGGATGCAACCGGCTTATAAAGCAGGGAGCGGCCGTGCTTTGCTCTGTGGAAGAATTCCTTCGGGAGTTACATGAAGATTATGTAAACTGTATTTGCAGCAGTAGCATAAAAACGGAAATGGCATCAGGAGAGAAACTGGGATTTTGGGAAGAAAAAATTTTAGAAAGCATAGATTTCTATCCGAAAACACTACAGAAAGTTTATGATGATACAATAACAGCAATCGAGGAGGGGCGCAGTCTGGAGTTGAAAAAGCTGGTGGAGGTCTTAGTGAAACTTGAAAAAATGGGGTACATTCAGGTGAGAGGGGCCTTTTATACTCTGAAAACCTAATAAAATATTAAAATTTGTTTATATTTGCTAAATATTTAAAATATTTTTGGTAATTTTGGATAGGTTTAAATTGTTAAAAAGGTTTGACGGAAGGAAGCAAAAATGATAAAATGGATTACATAAAGCCGGATGGAAGAAGTCTGTCTGAAATCTGGTATTGATTCAATATATGCGAGGGAATTACTATGGGATTTTCCAGTAGAAGAAAGTTACGTATCGGAGATATTCTGATTAACGAAGGTCTTCTGACAGAAGAAGCATTAGGAAGAGCATTAGAACTTCAAAAGGAAAAAAAGAAGCGCTTAGGCGAAATCTTAGTGGATGAAGGATTCGTTTCCGATGAAGCCATGGCGGATGCATTGTGCAGCCAGCTTCACATGGATCGGGCGGATTTAGGGAATACCACCATTACGGATGATATCCTTTCGATTTTTGAAGTGGATATCTTAAAGAAATATACAGTCATCCCGGTTGAATACAGCCGGAATAACATCAATATGATCCGAGTGGCCATGTCGGATCCTATGGATATGCTGGCAATCGATGATTTGTCCATGATATCCAATCGCGCGATTGAGCCGATTGTGGCTACCCCAAGGGAAGTCATGCTTGCCATTGATAAATATTATGGAAATGCGGAAGCTTTAAAGGCGGCAAGCGACTACGAACAGGAGCGGAGCGACCTGTTCGCAGAAGATGAAATGGAAAAGATGATAAACGATGACGTGAGCAATTCGCCCATCGTCCAGCTGGTAAACGGCATGTTGGAACAAGCAGTGCGCCAGAGAGCATCCGATATCCATATTGAGGCTCTTGAGAAAAAAGTCAGGATTCGTTATCGTATTGATGGCTCGTTATATGAAAGGATTACCTATAATATCAAGCTGCTTCCGGCTATCGTGGCAAGATTGAAGATTACCGGAGGGATGGATATTTCTGAAAAGAGAAAGCCACAGGACGGTCGTATCACCACATTTGTAGATGGAAGGGAGTATGATATCCGTGTATCTATCCTGCCCACTGTTTTTGGGGAAAAGGTGGTAATGCGTATCACCAATAAAAATGCCCTTACGAAGGATAAATCGGAGCTGGGCTTCCCGGCTCATGATTTAGAGAGGTTTGATCATATTCTGAAAAATCCTCACGGCATTATTCTGGTAACGGGACCTACCGGTAGCGGTAAATCCACCACCCTTTATACAGCACTTAGTGAATTAAATACAGAAGCGGTTAATATTATTACAGTAGAAGACCCGGTGGAAGCAAATGTTGCAGGCATCAATCAGGTGCAGACCAATGCGAAGGCAGGGCTGACTTTTGCCAGTGCCCTTCGTTCCATCCTTCGTCAGGATCCCGACATTATCATGATCGGAGAAATTCGAGACGGCGAGACGGCACAGATTGCAGTACAGGCATCTATTACGGGACACTTGGTAGTAAGTACATTACATACCAACTCTGCAGCATCTACCATTACCCGTCTGGCGGACATGGGGATTCCGCCATACATGATTGCAGATTCCACAGTGGGCATTATCGCACAGCGTCTTGTGCGGAGGCTCTGCCCTAAGTGCAAAAGGGCGAGACTGGCCAACCGGGAAGAACTGGAGTTGCTTTTGCTGGAAGGGCATGAAGTTACCATTTATGAGCCGGTGGGATGTCCGGCGTGTGACAATAACGGATACAGAGGCCGTATTGGTGTATATGAAATTATGGAAGTTACTCCTGAGGTAAAGAAGATCATTGCCAAAGGAGGCGATGCAGAGCAGATCAAGCAGGCGGCATTGATAGATGGCATGCATACCCTGCGCATGGCTGCTACGGATTATGTGTTACAGGGGATTACATCGGTTTCGGAGATGATAAAAGTTTCCTTTGAGATGTAATGGATATCAGAACAGAAATTGCGATTAGGAGGGAAACGAATTGGCTACATATTCTTACGTTGCCGTAGATAAGGCGGGAAAACAGTCGAAAGGTTCTATTGAGGCGGAATCGCTGGAAAAGGCGCGCAGCCTTATTAAAAATGATGGTCTGGTGCCCATGGAACTGAAAGAACAGGGCATGCTGGACAAAGACATTGAACTGGGAATATTCAAGAAAAAGGTAAAGATAAGGGATTTGAGCATTTTCTGCAGACAGTTCGTCAGCATGCACAGAGCGGGGGTAACGATTCTGGAATCCCTGCGGATGCTGGTGGAGCAGACGGAAAATGATACATTAAGAGAGGCGGCACAGGAAGCCTATCTGGGTGTTCAGAAAGGTGAGCCACTGGCCCAGTCCATGGCAAAATCGCCTAAAGTGTTTCCGGAACTGCTGATTCACATGGTAACCGCCGGTGAAGCTTCCGGAAGTCTGGATATTGCCTTTGAACGTATGGCGGAGCAGTTTGAGAAATCAGCAAAGCTGCAGGGCATGATTAAAAAGGCCATGGTTTATCCAATTGTAGTTGCTATAGTGGCTGTAGTGGTCGTCATTGTGTTGCTTACGTTTGTAGTACCTAATTTTATGGGAATGTTTGCGGACATGGATATGGAAATGCCGAAGATTACATTGATGGTAGTGGCTGCCAGCGACTTCATGAAGGCGAGATGGTATGTGGTAGTTGCGGTGATTCTTGCACTGGCTGGTTTTATTGTCTGGTTCAAGAAGCAGCCGGTAGGTGAGGCGTTGATTGCCAAAGCGGCTATTAAGATGCCGTTGTTTGGCAATCTTACCACAAAGTCCAGCGCCGCAAAACTGGCAAGAACCTTGTCCACTATGCTGGCGGCGGGTATTCCCATGCCGGAGGCGGTGCAGATTACCGCCGGCACCATCAACAATCTGTTTTATAAAGAAGCCTTGCAGGATGCCAGAAATGATGTCATGCAGGGTGTCCCGCTCTCCCAGCCCTTGGAAAGGTGCGGGCTGTTTCCGCCCATGGTGTACCACATGACGCGTATCGGTGAAGAAACCGGTAACGTGGAGGAAATGCTCACTAAGCTGGCGGACTACTATGAAGAAGAAGTGGAAACGGCGACCCAGGCGCTGATGGCGGCCTTAGAGCCTATGATGATCATTCTGATGGCAGCTATCTGTGGCGTAATCATTGCAGCAGTTATAGCTCCTATGGGCGCTATGTACACGGGTCTTGACAATCTGTAAGTTTAAGAAATAAGAGGAAAAGCTATGAAAAGAAATGGAAATAAAGGTTTTTCTTTGATAGAATTGATTGTAGTGGTTGCCATTATGGCAGTCCTTATAGGGGTGTTGGCGCCCCAGTATATCAAATATGTGGAAAAGTCCAGAGTCTCAGTAGATGAAGATACGGCAGACACGCTGTTTAGCGTAGGCTGTCTGATTGCTTCGGACGAAGATTATGTTTACGATGTCAACATAGGGGATCAGATTATCTTTACCCAAAATGGAATTTCCTTAAATCCTGCCAGCAATTCTACATTGTCAGCTGCCATGGACGAGTTTGCAGATGGCTGGAAGAGTAAAAAGGTCAAGTCAAAAGCTTATGCGGCCCAGAAGTATGTGGTGGAATTTCAAGGGGGTACATCTGGCAGCACCTTTCAGGTAACAGGAAGCTGGCAGCCCAATCCATGAATTAGGCATCCGGCAATAGGGGACGGATGTTTAAGATAAAAATAATAAATGTTAAAAGGAGAGAATTTAGTATGAAAAAGACAAACAACAAAGGTTTCTCATTAGTAGAACTTATCATCGTTATTGCCATCATGGCAATCTTAATCGGTGTATTAGCGCCACAGTACATTAAGTATGTAGAAAGATCAAGAGTTTCCTCAGACAAGGATATGATTGATTCCTTGACAAAGGCAGCACAGACTGCTGTTACTGATGATGATTATTATGATGATATAAATGGAGGCGATAACATTACGATTAGCAGTAGTGGTGTTGTTGTTAGTGGTACAGGCTTGACCAATGCTGTTACTGAATTTTACGGTAGTGTAGCAAATAATAAATTCAAATCCAAAGCTTTTAAAAGTGTGACAATCACTATTAATATCACACAGGATGCTACAACGAATACATTAAAAGTGCAAGTTAATGATGGTAGTGGCACATACGATCCATCAAATTACAAGTAAGAGCAATTGTAGTAAAGCTTAAAAAATATGAATAGTAATTTTGCACTGAAGGAGACATCACCCCTATGACCATCGAGCTATATCATCTCATATTTTACATATGGATCTTCCTGTTTGGAATCGTAATCGGCAGCTTTTTAAATGTCTGCATCCTGCGCATTCCAAGCGGGGAGAGTATAGCCAAAAGCAGGAGCCATTGCATGAACTGTGGCTATCAGTTGAAGTGGTATGATTTGATACCCCTGTTCAGCTACCTGTTTCTCGGTGGCCGATGTCGCCGGTGCAAAGAACCTATTTCCCTTCAATATCCGATTGTAGAAGGGGTAAACGGTTTCTTATATGTGTTGATTTTTTTTGTAAAGGGTTGGAATTTGGATGCGGCTATCTATTGTCTTTTGGTATCGGCGCTTCTGACGTTAAGTGTGATAGATTTTCGCACTTATGAAATCCCCTTTGGCATTAATGTTTTTATTTTTGTATTAGGTATCGTACATTTACTGCTGCATATTTCAGATTGGAAGCAGTATTTGATTGGTTTTATACTTGTAAGCGGTATTTTTGAAATCATCTTCTTGGCTTCGGGCGGCAGGGCGATTGGCGGAGGCGATGTAAAGCTCATGGCAGCTGCGGGCCTGTTGATTGGCTGGAAGATGGCATATTTAGCAATGGTAGCAGGATGTGTAATCGGCTCTGTTATACATCTGATTCGTATGAGAATAACAAAAGAAGGGCATAAACTGGCTATGGGACCCTATCTGGCCGTTGGTATTTTTTTTGCGGTGCTATGGGGTGAACCGTTTTTAATTTGGTATTTTGGTCTGTTTTAACATGGACTTTATAGGATACATATGCGTTGTGCAATATAGAAGTGTGAAGGAAAAGAAAAAAGAGAAAATAGGGAATCATTCCGTATTTTCCAGGGAGGTAATTTATGGCAAAGGCACAGAGAGTACTAAGTATTGAGGTTGGTTATTCCTTAACGAAAGTATGTGAAATGGATTATCATTCAAAGCATCCGAAGGTGTATGGCGTTTTTAGCATGAAGACGCCTCAGGGAGTGTTGGATGATGGATATGTTCGTCCGAATGAGGAATTTACCAGAGAATTAAGATCCTATTTGGAAGCAAACGGAATGCATGCGAAGAAAGTGATTTTTTCGGTTTCATCCACGAAGATTGCCAACAGGGAAGCGATGATTCCGGCAGTAAAAGAGAATAAAGTAAGGGATATGGTGTTAAGCAATGTTACGGATTACTTTCCGGTAAACCCGTCTATGTATCAATTTGCCCATAACATTATGAATACCATAACGGATAATGCGGGCAATAAGCAGCTCCATCTGATGCTGATGGCGGTGCCCGGCGACATATTTGACGGATATGAGAGTCTGGCGAGAGCGCTGGGACTGGAAATGGATTCTCTGGAATACAGTGGAAATTCCATCTTCCAGGTATTGCGGTCGAAATTTGCAACTGGTGTGAATCTGGTAGTAAAGATAGATGAAAGAAATTCTTTGATTACTGTAATCAATAACGGTGTCATCGCTATGCAGAGATCCGGTATGTATGGTGCGGATCAGGTTGTAGGCGCTTTAATGGAAACAGATGCTTATGGAGAAAAGCTTTCCTATGAAGCAGCTGTGAAGACTTTAAGAAGAAATAATCTTGTCATGCGTCCGGACGAAGAGGAAGTCCTGTTACAAAGGGAAAGAGAAACAGAAGAACTTTTCCGGGCACAGCAGGAGGCGGCTGCAAAGGCATCTTCCGTAGGGGATACGGTTGGCGCCGCTGCTGCTACGGTAGCTTCCAAACAGGCGGATGCCAATTTGAAAATGCTCCGTTTAAGAAAAGACGTGACCTATTCTTATCAGCAGTTGATCAGTTCCATCGTACGTGTCATTGACTATTATAATTCCAAGAACCGGGATTTAGGAATAGACAGGATAGTCATTACCGGTATTGCGGCGGACTTCTGGGGATTTTCCAATATGCTTTCTGCAGAATTGGGCAGGGATGTGGAAGTTTTGAGGGATCTGGCAGGAACCAACATCAGCCAGGGCCTTCACCTGCAGGACATTTCCCTTGGTGATTACATTTCGGTAATTGGTGCGGGGCTCAGCACCTCCGGTTTTGCCCCAGGCGCTGTTGCAGTTGCCAGGAGCGGAAAAGGAACAAAAGAGAAGTCTGGAAAGAAAAGTCAGGCTCCGGCAATCATATTTGGCATAGGAGTCGTTGCAGGAGTTGTGTTGGCGGCATGGTCCCTTGTCCCCTATTTTACGGCGAAGGCGGAAAATGATGCGTTGCTTCTTAGAAAACAGCAATTACAGGAAATTCAGCCAATTTATGATACTTATATTCAAGTGGAAGCGGATTATCAGTATCTGAATGCAGTATATGCCCAGACAGAAAACTATAACTCTGAACTGTTTCAGGTGTTTACCGATTTGGAAGCTTTGATGCCTACTAAGATAAGCATCGACAGTCTGAACATTACAGAAACAGATGTAACCATTGGAGCTACGTATCCCAATAAGCGCTCTGTGGCAAAAGCCATTGTCCAGCTTAGAAGCGTGGAGTATTTTGAAGATGTATCCTGTACCAGTGTTTCCACGAATGTAGAGATTGCAGATGGAACCCAGCGGGAGGATACTGAAGTAACTGCGACGATTATGTGTACATACGGAGTGAATCCGAAGATTCAGCAGGATGAAGCAGCAGTTGAGGAATCTTTGGATGAAGTAGAGACGGTTGAATAAAGGGAGGGAAAACACATGAAATTCAAATTAAAGGAAAGAGATAAAAATCTCATCATCATATTGATTGGAGTGGCAATTCCCCTGGCGATTTATTTTTTCGTATTTACCAGATACAACGAACAAAGGGAGACCATTGAAGCGGAGAACCAGACGTTGTCCCAGGAAGTGGCATACTTACAGGAATTAATGGATAATAAGGAGCATTATCTTGCAGAAACAGATAGAATGAACATGGAAATGGAAGAAATCAAAGCACAGTTTCCTTCAGAGCTCCATCCGGAAGATCAGATTTATTATGCATACAATACGGAGACGAAATATGATGTCCTTGCAAGCAACATGGATATGCCTCTTTCGGAAATCGTATCGGTGGCACAGCCGGTAACACAAGAACCGGAACAGCCGGAAGTAGTGGATGACGGTACGGAGACGGTAGAAGGAGAAGCTGTGGATGTGGAAGATACGACGCCGGTTACTTCGGCGGCAGCTACTATCGCCTTGTACAAAGCGCCTATTACATTTGAATTTGCTATTACCTATGCCTCTGCAAAGGATTGGATCAGGGAGATTTTAAGCGATAGGGAAAACAAGAAATCAATTACAGACCTCAGTCTGAATTATGATGAGCAGACCGGCAATATCAGTGGTTCCATGGTAGTGAATATGTTCAGCCTTACCGGAACTGACAGGACATATGAAGCGCCAAACATTCCGGGAATTGGTGTAGGTACGGATGATCTCTTTAAATCATCGGGAACCTTAAATGTAGGCAGGGAAGACAATAGCTTTGATTCCAATGCGGAAGATGGGAAAACAGCAGATAATGATGAAGCAGAGGATAAGCAGCAGTAAGGATAGGGAAAGTGAAAGCATAAAGTGAAATGGAGGAAATGGAATGAAAATTCAAAGGAATCATAAGGGATTTACTTTAGTAGAAATTTTAATAGCCGTATCCATTCTGGCAATTGCGGTTGTTCCCATGCTGGCGAATTTTGTGAGTTCCTCCAAAGTAAATTCCAAATCCAAGGTTACCATGAACGGCACCATCGTGGCACAGAATATTATGGAAGGCATCAATGCTTATGGTGTGGAGGAGACGATCATACAGTTAGAAAATACACATGACCCTGCTCCGGACTTGAAATTCATGCCTTCCAGCATGATAGTGGAGAATTGGGGAAGATGCACTTTTGCAGTGGAAGAGGTTGAAAACACGCGGCATGAATTCGTCAAACGCCCCAAGTACGATGCAGACAGTTATCAGGACAATAATTATACTTCTAGTTATAGTACCAATAAGGGACAGACCGATTTCAAGGATACCATCCAGATGCTGGCAAGGGAAATGCCAGGAGCCTATCTGGAGAATTCACATGAACTGAACACTTCCTATGCCATGAAATATGCATATAAGTCAGAAAGGGACGGCAAAGTTTATTTTATAAACGATAGTATGAAGCGGGACAGCGATAATGCCCATGCCTATATGTTCTGGCTTGAGAATGTCCAGTACGGTTCCAAAAAATATGATGTGCTCCTTACCATGGATGCCAATTATTATAGGGATCATGCGACAAATGAGTTAAAGACCACATTGGATATGGATGCTGTGGTTCCGGTAGATTCCAGCAATCCGGATGCTACTTCAAATACGGTTAGGAATAAGATTACGAATAGCAGCGATCCTAATAAGTTTTACTATAAAAGGACTTATAATGACACTATGATGTCCAGGATAAACAATAATATCGGTACGGCCATGTCCTTAGACGATACGACTCCGGACAGATATAACATAGAGTCATGGACTTTGGATACTGTGGCTTCGAACTTTTTGATAAAGTGCAGGGCGGGAGTGACCAAGGAGCAGATTCTTAAGGGGCTTGAGAGGGATATCTTCATCAATATCAAGCAGGAAGCCAATCCGTCAGATGCCACCAAGCCTTATAAGGTCATAACGGTAGAATACAAATATGTGGTGAATGACAATTCGCTGTTGCCGCCGGGGACGGCAGCTGGAAGCGTGAGCCAGGGATCGGGAGTGACAGAAATCTTTAGAAGCTGCGAAAAAAGCCCGAGAAATATTTTCATCTATTATACACCGAATTATGCGCCATTTCCAGGAGGCAGCGGCAAGGATACCATTCATATTACCAATACGGCGGGCGAAGCGGATGGAAGCGGCAATTTAGGGACGGATTTGAATCTGTTCCTGATCCGCCAGACCGATTTAGATTTTGAGCATGATTCAACAACCGATTTAAGTGTTAATGAAAGCCGTTATAAGGTGCAGGTGGAGTTAGACGAGAAGTTAAAAGGCAATCAGGTGAAAAATCTCCGTACGCATGTTTACACAAATATCGGATACAATCTGGCCGATGACCAAAAGATGGGAGGAACCGGCGGTTCCGGTATGGGAGAATATAAGTTCAATGGGACTTCTGTAACAGAGGATTATGTGAAAAAAGAATTGAGGTTCGGAGGTCTTGATGGCATCAATTTGGAGGAGGGCTCCAATGAAGAAGATTATATTTATGATGTGACGGTGCAGGTTTTTAAGGCAGGACAGAACTATGACCAATCTGCGCGAATTGCAAAATTTACGGGCAGCAGCAATTAGAGAAAGGAATGTTTTCTATGTTTCATAAAATTTCAGAAGTTCTTGAAGCAATCAGGAGAAAACGATATAGAAATGAAGGCGCCTCTTTGATCATGGTAATCATCATGGTTTCCTTCGTGGGTATACTGGTGTCGGTTGCCGTATATTCGTCTTACTACAACTTCTTCATGAAATATGGTGACAGGAGTGCGAAAGACAATTTCTATACGGTAGAGTCTGCCTTGAATGAAATCAATGTGGGGCTGCAGCGGGAGCTTTCCGATGCCATGTCCGAGGCTTATATGTATGCAAATAAACGTTCCGGACTGACTGTTGTCCAGAAAGAGGATTTATTCAGGAAAGAACTTTATAATTCCTTTTGGAATAAGATTCGCTATAAAGCTGCTGGCAGTAGTGCTTCCACGGGCCAGTACCGGGTGGATAAACTGACCCTTTATTTAGACAAGACAAGGTATGATACTGCTACGGGAGTGGGGGCAATTATTCTGACAAAGCAGGCGCAGGCAACGTTGGATTACGACCCCGCCACCAGTGAAAAGATGGTCTTAAAAAACGTATCTTTGCAATATACGGATAGAAGGGGCTATGTATCCATGCTGAGTACGGATATCGTAGTCAATATGCCGAAAATCAGCTTTGTTGCCAACAAGGAAATGCCGGATTTGGAAAATTACAGTCTGATTGCAAATGTGCGTCTGGATACGGAGCCTAGTACAAGGACTATCATAGATGGAAGCGTATATGGGGGCGGCAAGGATGGCATGTACTCCGAAAATCATAGTGAACTGCAGTTTGTTGGTGCGAATCGTAAGGTCATAGCAAAGCAGGTGGTAGCCGGCAATGCTGCCGATCCGGAAAGAAGCATCACCACAATGCCCGGGAACCAGTTATGGACAGAAGCAATTGATGTGAACAGCGCCTGCATTTCCCTACAGGATAGTACTTATGTAAGGGATGATCTGACCATTGACGGCAAAGGATCCCACGTTATTTTGGCAGGGCAGTATTATGGCTATGGAAACGGTAGTGCAAATGCGGCGGACAGCAGCTCAATCCTGATAAATGGAGCAAGGACCACCTTGGATATGTCCCAGCTTAGGAATCTCATGCTGTTAGGGCATGCTTTCGTAGGGGCGACGCATTATGATGCGGATACAGCGGAAGAGTCCGATTATCTGGAAACTGTTACTACCACTCCTACAGGGGCACATGCAAATAAGGATGATTTCATGTTAGGACAGTCAATAGCCGCAAAAAGCGACCAGCAGATGTATATGGTTCCCAAAGAGTGCATGGGATATCATGGGAACGTACAGGAACTGCCGAAGAACCCCCTTACCTTGGAAGAGAATACCAGGTTTACCGCCAGTGATGATTACAAGGTGGTGGATTTATCTAAGGTATTTTCAAAGCTCGGCAAGCCAATCAATACATACGGTGCAGACTACCGTCCGGTTTACAGGAGGGTGAATGGAAGCATTTTAGTATACTATTATTTGTATTTCACATCGGAAACTATGGCAAACAAATTCTTTTACGACTACTATACTGCTGATAAAGAAGCGGTGGATGAGTATATCAAAGAATATGTGGCTGATTTTCGCTGGAATGAGGCTTTAGGAAGAAAGGATAGCAGCGGAACTGTTGTAGCTCCTTTGCATATTGCAGGAAATATCGTTTATTTTAATGATGCGGGAGAAACGGTGCTGAGACAGGATACCAAAGCGGAAGATACGGTTAATGTCACTGCCATATCCCAAAGCACGGATTTGATCATAGATAATTACAATGCCCTGTATGCAAAGCTTGTTACTAATATAAACAGTGTGGCTGATACCGAACTGGGCAAAACGGCATATGAGAATCTGGTGAAACAGGGCGCTGATTTCAATCAATTGGTTGCACCAAATAGCACTATGTGGTTTGGCAATACCAGCCCGGGATTGGCGGAGGAAGAAAAAATCAAGGCATTAGTAGTCAATAATGATGGAGGGGCTACGCTTGTAATTGATAATGCAAAGGCAAAGAATCTGTATTTTGTCGTTGCAAGCGGGGACGTGAGAGTTCTTGCAGACGAATTCAATGGAGTGATCATTGCCGGCGGCAATATTACGATTGCCCCTACATGCAGGCATCTGAATGCAAATCCGGATAAAGTGAAGAAAGCGCTGGCCTGTCATAGATTAGATGGAGCGGATGGATCTGGCAATCAGGATGCGGATCCGAATTCGCCAAAAGCAGCGGATATCCTGATTGACGGCGATTCTTATATAAACTTTTCGTCGGTACCAGAAGATTCCGGAACAGGAACGTCAACGGAATATGAATATATTAGTATTGAAGACTTGATTCATTATGAAAACTGGAGCAAAGAGTAGGTGAGGGTATGAAAGATGACAGAGGTTTTACTTTGGTTGAACTAATTGTAGTGATGGCGATTATGGGCGTGGTGATTACGTTTGGGGTTATCAAAAGTGAAGTGCTTTTCAGCTATAATGCCCAGGAATGCTATAAGAAGGTAATGAGTACCCTTAAGACCGAGAAAGTACAGGTGCTTGCCCATTCCACCATGATAGGGAGCATGGATGTGGCAAAAAGCGATGGCAGCGTCTCAGATGATGTAAAAAACTATGGAGTATATATTGAGTTTTATGTGGATGGAAACTCCATTTATACGAAGACCTATGTGAAGGGAACTGCAAAAGAGGAAAAAGGCAGCAAGGTGGCAGGAAAGGGAGTTACCATTTTGTATAAGCTCACTGGAGAATCCACATTGCAGACATTGACCGAGTCGGAAGGCAGGGGGCTCATGTTTTCCTATAATCGTGCGACAGGAGCTTTTTTTCCATATAAAGACGGGAAATATGTGGAGGAAATCCATGTGCTTGGGGGATCCAGGGAATATAAGATGCGGTTGATGAAAAAAACAGGTAAAGTCGTGAGGCATGGCAGGTAGGTGAGGATATGAATAAAATGCAGGAAAAGCTATTACAGGAAAATAAAGGGTTTTCGTTGGTTGAATTGCTGATTGCGGTTATGATTGTATCTATTGTAGGCGCAACGTTAGTCGCATTCGTCCAACAGAGTTCCAATACATATAATCATAACAATGCGGAACTGGATGTCCAGACCGAGGCACAGCTTACTGCAAATGCCATTACCGACCGGGTGATTGATTGCGAGACCCAGTTGAAATTTTACAATGGCTCCACAAGCGTCGACAGCAGTGGTGTCACCAGCTATGACTCTTTCAGCGTAGGCTATGTTTCCAGTTCCGGTACTGCCGTTACGCTAAATGATGCAAAGATATTGCAGTTGATCAATAATGGGAGCAAGACGAAGGCGATTATTTTCTTTGATAAGGATGCAAAAGAGATTTATTTCAATGAAACTACTTGGAATTCCACCAGCAGCGACTGGAATTCATTTGATAGTGCAGAAGCGGAAATGCTGGCAGATAACGTAGAGGACTTTACGGTCAATACGGCTAAGCTTACGGATGATAAGATTCTGGAATTCGATATTACCTATGCTTCCAAAAATAAAAGCTATACAGGAAATTATCAGGTGCATATGCGCAATGACGTAGTGGAGGGCGCTGATGCGCTGCCGCCTGCTGATGTAGGGGACACTGTAAACAGAGTGGCGATATACTTAAATGGAACCATATGTGAGAGAGCTGAAATCATAGCAAAAAAGAACAATCCGTTAGTGCTTCCGGGAATCTTCACTGCACAGGTATCAGGAACTGGAAACGTTCAGCAGAAGGTAAACTGGTCATGTAGTGCGGGATTCGAGGCAGCTGGGGTAAAAGAGAATACTGACTTAACAAGCGATATCAATTTTGGATTCATGCAGAAGGAAGTGACACCTCCGCCGGATCCCACCATAAAATCTTTCAGGCTGACGGCAACCTCGGTTCAGGATCCTACAAAGTCGGCATATGTGACCATTTACATAAAAAAAGCGACAGCAATATTCGTAAATCCAACTGCAACGCTCTATACGGACAGTGCAGGGCATCCCGTATCGGTGAAAAATGCGTCCGTCAATTTTAGTGCAGTTGTGGATGGATGGAATCTGACTCAGAGCGAGAACAGTGTGGTCTGGAAATTAGAGAAAGATGTGATGAGCAGTACAGGCAGCTTTGAGGGGAACTGGCAGCCTGTGAATTCAAGCGAAGCCGTGCTGAATGGTTCTACCGTTGTCTTGAAAGATCAGATTAATGCCACTTACCGTTTCAGGGTGAAGGCGACTTCTGTCTTTGACAGTACGGTAGAGGGATCCTATGTTTTCTACATATCCGATAATGTATTGCCAAGTACCCTGAACCACCTTCGGGGAATCAACATGGATTTGAAAGCTTATTTTCTGTCGAATCCTATGGATATAGCCTCTGATGTGACTTCAGTCATCACCATTGATGGTATTGAAGTTACCGGTGTGGATGGATATTCCAATTTCAATGACTTCATTTCCCTTAGCAGTGAGGGCGTGCTGTATGTGGATCCGGAGGCCCAGCATGGCGGCAGCCAAAGCAGCAAGGTCAAGTTTTACAGGGATCCGTTGGAAATTAACCTAAAGGTAGATTTTACCAGCCCGGACGGTTCCCAGACCAGAAATACCAAGGTTACCATACCGGCGGTACAGGTGCTGAAGGTGAATCAGACAGGGGGAGAGCTTGTTCTTAGAAAGGGAAATTCGTTGGATATTACGGTTTATACGGCGGGATATAACCTTACTAAGGAATCCCAGATGAGCGCCTTTTTGGATAATGTGAAGGTGAGCGGCACTGGTGGCAGCAATACGAACAGATATCTGTCATGCAGAATGATAACTTCGGAAAACAAGGGGAGCTTACTTGGAAGCCGTACCGTGGCACAGACAGAAGCAAAATTCAGATTGTCAGCAAGTGGCAGCGAAAGGACGTATTTGACGAATTCGGTTCCTATGGTGATTGCTTTGGATGATTATTATACGATTTCGAATAAGGCAGCCAGCTCTTATGTGCAGTATGATGTGTATGTGGCAAATGTGGAAGGACTCACTGTCTTTATAGAGAAGCCATCAGGGGTGCCGACCGTGGCGGATGTCCAGGCCTGGGCTACCCAGTCCGTTACGGTTCACACCAGTTCGGGAGCCGCTGTGCAGAATCTGAAAGTAAGAACGTATAATAACAGATTGCAGATGCAATATAATGGCGTCACTTATACCTATGATGAGGTATATAAGTATTGGAAAAAATAATGGTTGATAGAGCAAAAAGCAGGTGAATGCAAATGCAATGGAGAGAAAGTATGGAAAAAGGAAAGAAGAAGCTGATTATAAGAATATTGAGTACTGCAGCCGTATTGGCTGTTGCCATTGCCATTTGTACCTTTGTTGCAAAAAGGACCACGGAAGAGGTTGAGGCAAGCACGAAGGTTTTGCAAAAGGTGTCAGAAAAATATACAAGTGGCAGCAGCTTTAAGATTCTGGAAGTGGTACCTGAACATGGGGCTCATGAAAATGAGGAAATCGGATATTTCATGTCAGATGGGAATAACAACAACCGGGATTTCATGGAGGTTTCCAAGGCAAAATCCATCGGAAGCTTTTTGGATGAAGAAGGTATTTCCCACCTGATGATGATGCGCGACTACGGTCTGATTAAGGACATTGGCAGGGATTACGGTGACTCAGGCGATTCCATATCGGATAATCCGGTATATTCCGACAAGGCAACCTTTTTGAGCAATCCTACATCAGGATATGATTTGGTGGATAAGCAGAACCGGCTGGTATCTGGAATCTATTCCATGGATTCCGGTCTGGCAGGAAATTATAAGCTGCAAGACGGCTACTTTATCGACAGCTCTGGCACGATTAATGTACAGCAGGGCGTTGTCAGTGATAATAATATTCCAGTAAGTAACAATAGCATTGACAGCGGGGCATTGACAAGAACCCTTGCTGTCATCACCAATACAGATGGCGTGGCAGAAGAAGGAACTCCGGGAGAGGAACCGGCAGTCAATCATCAGGATGAGATTACGATTACCATAGAAGATGATGAGCCGGAGCAGCCGGAGCCGGGTAATGGGGATGAAGAAAATCCGCCTAAAGAAGAAATGCCCATACAGCCTGAGGATTCCACAGAGAAAGAAGGACAGCCGGACAATATGCTAAAGGATATAGAAGGCGGTACGAATGCGGATTCTTCCCAGGAGACCTATGGCGGCGGATACTATCAGAGAGTAGGGGATGCTTCCTACGAGCCGGTTGAGGAAGGCAATCCTTTTGACAAAAAGCTTCCGGAAGGCATTACATGGGTAGGAGATGGCACAGGGAATGTAAAATTTGAAGAGAGCCCTGCGGGAAAGTATTATGGATATCCGGCAAATGACATTTATTACAATCAGGAAGACAGCAATCACTATCATAACGGCAACTGGTTCAAGGAGCTGATATTCGGGGATAAGGACTTTAATATCCATATTTCCATTGAAACAAAGACCCCCGGGGAGGTTGCCAACTGGAATGGGTATGATTTAATCTATATTTCAGGAAGAAATGAAGCTTATATCAATCAGGGCGCAGATTTTTCCGAGGCCCAGGTGGTGGAATTATATAATGCGGTAATTGGAGACAGCCATCAGGCAGTCATTATGGACTATGCGCTTATTGATGCAGATAGTATCGTGGACAGGGCTGCAACAGGAGTTTTGTCGAATTTGGAGAAGCTTGCGCTGCTCTTATGGCAAAAGGATCAGATGGCGATTCTGACGGAAACGGTATCGGAAAATGGCACAGGCGGCATGGCAGAGCATAACGGGTTTGATGTAACGGTTGATTCTAGCGATAAGGTTACCGGAATGACTGGATATGCCAGTGTAAGCAATACGATATGGCATTATCTTACAAGTATGATTTCCTTAAACGGTTATGGTAACTTTGTGGCGGGAAGCGTGTATGTATATGAGCACAGGCTGCAGTTCTTCCAAGGTCCGAAAGCCCAGGTGGATGCCTATGATTTCTTTGGAAATGGTGATTTTAATTCCCGCTATGTGGATACGGTAGTAGCAGCAGGACTTTCCCAGGTGGAGTATGCGGTAAGAGTCAATAATGTCAATAACCCTACCGAAAAAATGACCGAGCAGGTTACGCCGGCAGTAGTAGTACAATATATTTTGTCTTATGATGGCACTGCATCAGAGCTGGTAAAAAATGACCTTCGGATATTGGAAATCGAGCCTTGCAGGGACTTTTCATTTAATATAGGCTGGGGAACCCAGAGCTATGATGAAGTTGCTACCAGTGGAAATCCCTATAGCAGTCAGTGCTGTACAAATAGAGAGGATTTTATAAAGACCTATTTAGGAGCGCCATTTGTGACGGATGATGGCGAGGTAGATGAACAAAACCGCAACAAAGTGCAGTTTACCAGTATGACCATTGAGGAGTTCATCTGCAAAAACGACAATGTAAGCGAAGAGTACGATATCATTTATATCGGATCGAATCATTCACGGAATCCCGCTTATAAAACATATATTTCCAACGCTCCAGATGCATATGGAAGCACAGGAAATTACAAGGTGACCAAAGCGGCGGACGTTTCAGGAAAGAGCGGCGATACGCCGGAGTACATTACGGATTATCGGGATAATCTGATGGATGGCATGGTATACTATAATATTGGTGATGTGACTTATTATATGCAAGCGTTGCCCAGTAGCTGGGGTGGTCAGTTGCTATGGGGATATTTTGAAGGTAACCGCGAGGCCCAGACAAATGGAAAGACGCGTTTTGCACCCAGAGATCTGACTATTTATAAAATGAGGGAATTGTTAGATTATCTGGATAACGGATATCCGATTATTGTCGCTGGAGATATGTTAAAGACCAGTGACAGCGGCACTCCCATAATCAATCCGACTATAAATACAAATTCAAGTATGCTGAAAGATACAGCGGCTAACGGGGTTGACCATGGAAGGATTGATAACTGTTCCTATATGTATGAATTATTTCAGGTTGCAACAGGAGAGAGTACGGATCTGACAAGCATAGGAAGTTATAGTGCCAGTGGATATGATAATTTCATTTCGGAAGCAGATGCGATGGCAGCAGCGGCAAATCCGGTTACAGCAGTGCAGTTTAAAGAAAGGGTCATTCAGGCAGTCAATGCAGCAAAGCTGGACATAAATGTTACGTCAAGGCCTACTGAATATGAATATACGGTAGATGCTTACAAGGTAATTGAGACTGGGAGCCTGAAAACGCTCTCGAAAGAGTCGGATGGCAAGTATTATCTGGAGTTTGAATTTACTCTGCAGAACTTTTCGGTAAATAGCACGGATTCAGACATTTATACTCCGAAGCTGTATGTGGATGTAAATGCGGACGGAAAGTTTTCGGAATCGGAAGAGCTAGAAGGAGCGGTGGTCACCAACGCCCTGACAGGGGTGGAAGTGCCCCATGTCACAACAGTCAGAGGAAATGTTTATGAACTGTCTACGAATGTATTGTACCGGTTGAAGCGTGAGGTGCCGGATGGCTTTCAGGGAGCCCTTCCCTGGTGCTTAAAAGTGGAAAAGAGCCTTAATCCCAATGTTTCGGCAAGTGAAACAGGATATTCCGCCATACAAGGAGAACAGGCAGCCGTTATCAAAATACTGCAGATTACTCATAATACGGAGAGTCATTTAGATTTGCAATACAGGCCGGGTCTGTATAATAGATTCCTTGCAAATCTAACTGATCTTAAAATGTTTAATCTGAATATGATAACAGTAACCCAGTCAGGGTTTGTAAATGATACGTATTATAAGAAGGATTCTGATGGTAACATTATAGGAGCATCCAGTTATTATGAAGCATTAGACGATTTTGATATGCTTGTATTGGGATTTGGAGATAATTATCTTGATACACAAGGTACAGATGCAGTAGCTCAGGCGGCAACGGATGCTATTAAAGAGTTTATCGCAAATGGAAAGCCCGTATTGCTCTGCCATGACTTTTTGGAGCACTATCCTTATTATAAAGTCGTGAAGACATTAAGGGATGTAGTAGGAATGGATCGGTATGGTCTTAACTCGGAAGAGCTTAGAAACTATCTCAAAGATGGAACAGGCTATGCAAAGTTGGATCCTGGCGATAGCGCTGCAATTGCAGCCATTGAAGGCTCAGGAAGGCGGGTTGCATACCAGCCAGGCAGCAATAAGAGGACATTACTGGGTGAGACTCAGGGCCTGACCAATTATTTTTTAATGAAATTTTATAAGAATGAGACTGGTGATTCAAGTCACTACACCCAAGGCAATGATTACATGCCACTATTGTCTCCCGATATGTATCAATGGCAGGTTCCGCCTAGTACAGCCAGCAATCAGGCTTATTTACTAGCTATTGACAAGGTAAATGATGGACAGATTACGAATTATCCTTATAAACTGCCAGACACATTTCCGGTAAATGATACTCATGGACAGTATTTCCAGCCGAACATGGAGGCGGATCAGGATGAAGATGGAACAGCAGATATCACGATTTGGTACACACTGAGTCATGGGTGGGGATGGCCATATCAAATAGATACAGCAGGTGAATTTACTGCATCTACTGAATCCAAGCTTTCCGATGGTGCATACAACATATTCCCAAAGGATGGAGTCAATAATTATTATATTTTTAACAGCGGTAACGTTACCTATACTGGAAGCGGTCATAGTAGTCTGGTATACCCGCCCAATATGTATGAGACACAATTATTCATCAATACATTAGTTGCTGCGTACCGGGCGGGAATCAAGAAACCTTCCGTGAGCATGTATGATGGAAGTGATTTGAACAGCTATGCGATCAGCAATATCGTGGTGCCGTATGATGAAAACATCGGTTTGAATGCCAGCGATACGAATAAGGCGGAGTCCTCTATTATTAAAGATAAGGATGATCCTGCAAAATATCAGTATCCATTTGTAAGTATATCAGATACCAATGCAACCAGAGTATGGTTCCGTGTATCAGACCCGAATATGGTAAAGGGGTCAAAGAAAATCCAACTTAAATTCTGGCGTGAGGTGCCTGCTGATACAGCAGGTGCAGAAGAGATTGTACTGGATAATGGTGAAGCTGTTAAAGTAGTAGAGCTGAGAATGCCATTCTATTCAGCTGATTTCACCCAGGCCCATCCATATGGAACCGATGCTACAGGCGGTGTCATGTATGGATTGAAGCTTCCTATGGATCTACTGAAAACAAGCAGTGACTTTAAGATTTATGTGGAGGCGGAGACTACGATTGAAAGCGTATCCATAACCGGTAAGAAAAACATCAGTAAGTCCGGGAAAGCCTATGCATCTTTAGGCGTCACGAAGATGGATTTGCTGAAGCTGGATTAATGCCGGTGAAAAAGTAAATAAGTTCAGGAATAAAAAGCAGGCTTGCATAAGAGCCTGCTTTTTTACGGCAGGAAAAGCACAAATGAAAAAAAGTTCTTTACAGCACAAATTTTTTGGTGTATAGTGTGAAACGATTACTTGAAGTGGATAAGAATAGGGGAATGGAATCGTTATGGCAAAATATTTAGTAATTGTGGAATCACCCACGAAGGTAAAGACCATTAAAAAATTTTTAGGGACAAATTATGAAGTGCTTGCCAGCAATGGACATGTGCGGGATCTGCCTAAGAGCCAGATGGGAATTGATGTGGAGCATGGTTATGAACCCAAATATATTACCATAAGGGGAAAAGGGGACATACTTGCTTCCTTGAGAAAAGAAGTGAAGAAAGCGGAAAAGATTTATCTGGCAACGGACCCGGACCGGGAAGGAGAAGCCATATCCTGGCATTTGCTCAAAGCATTAAAGTTAGAAGATAAAAAGGTCTACCGGATTACCTTTAACGAGATTACTAAGCAGGCGGTAAAGGAATCTTTAAAGCATGCAAGGGAAATCGACATGGATCTGGTAGATGCCCAACAGGCAAGAAGGGTGTTAGACCGGATGGTGGGCTATCGGATATCCCCACTTTTATGGGCAAAGGTGAAGAGAGGGCTCAGCGCAGGACGGGTGCAGTCTGTGGCTCTTCGGATCATCTGCGACAGGGAAGAGGAAATCAATGCCTTTATTCCGGAAGAATACTGGACTTTGGATGTCAATTTGAGCATACCCGGCGAAAAGAAGCCGTTGCAGGCAAAATTCTACGGCACAAAGGAAAAAAAGCTGGCAATTTCCACCAAAGAGGAGTTGGAGCAGATCTTAAGCAGGTTAGACGGCGTGGAATATCAGGTGCATTCTGTAAAGAAGGGAGAGAGAAGCAAAAAGGCGCCAATGCCTTTTACTACATCTACTTTACAGCAGGAGGCAAGCAAGGTGTTGAATTTTTCCACCTCCAAGACAATGAGGCTTGCCCAGCAGCTTTACGAAGGCGTGGAAATCAAAGGGATGGGAACCATCGGCCTGATTACCTATCTTCGTACAGATTCCACCAGAGT
>JAAVAC010000004.1 GCA_014804265.1 Lachnospiraceae bacterium
GTTGCTGTTTCGTTTCAACCGATACTCTTTAATAAGTATTGCTTGTTTCTTTTACATATCTAAAATGTATCGAAGTCTTTTCAAAGCGGCAGATGGCTTTTCGATACACAGTGGGAGCCGGCATGGCATAGGATAGTCTTCTGGGCCTTGGCAAAGGCGCCGGTCCTTACGCACCGTATTTTGGTGCGTTAGTACCGCTGCGTCTTTGCAGAGCGAAAGCGTGCCCATAAGACTATCCTATGCCATGCCGGCTCCCACGTCCGTCCAACCAAATCCTCTCCCTTGACAAAACAGGCCCAACTCTTACTTGTGGAACGAAATCGAAAAAAAGAATGGATTGACGATAATTTCATCTCATATTATAATAGGTAAAGTCAGGCAAGGGTAAAACATCAGCCCTTGTTTTTTTCTGCAAAAAATAATATAGGAAATGAGGAGAAAAAATGAGTGGATCAATTGGCTACATAATGCTTGCTTTTGCACTTTATTTAATGGGCATGATTATCATAGGCGCCATTTATGCAAAGAAAAATACTAGTTCCGAGGATTATTTTTTAGGAGGGAGGAGTTTATCTGGATTTGTGGCTGCTTTATCGGCACAGGCATCGGATATGAGCGGCTGGCTTCTGATGGGGCTGCCGGGAAGCGTGTATGCCCTTGGAACGGGCCAATCATGGATAGCGATCGGACTGTTTCTTGGCACCGTATTTAACTGGCTTGTGATTTCAAAAAGACTTCGCAGATATACCATAAGGGCAAACAACTCTTTAACACTGCCTACCTACTTTGAGAACCGGTTTCATGATAAAAAGAGAATTCTTTTGTTCATCTCTTCGATCACGATTGTAATTTTCTTTCTGGTGTATACCGCTTCCGCTCTGGCAGCGGGAGGCAAGCTGTTTGCTTCCGTGTTTGGAGTGGAATATAAAATTGCATTGACCATTGGTGCCCTTGTTATTTTGGTTTATACTTTTTTAGGAGGCTTTATGGCTGTGTGTGTTACTGACTTTGTGCAGGGCACTTTGATGCTGATTGCTATTTTGGCAGTGCCTTTGATTGCTTTAAATCTGATTGGAACGGGAAATGTATCGGCAGCTCTTGAGCAGACGGGAGCAGCAGGCGGCGCCGTTTCTTTCCTGAATATTCTGGATAATGGCGGTAAATCTTTTACAGCAGTAGAAATTATTTCTCAGCTGGCATGGGGGCTTGGTTATTGTGGAATGCCTCATATTTTAGTGCGTTTTATGGCAGTGAAGGATGAAAAAGAACTGAAAAAGTCCAAAGGAGTCGCAATTGGATGGGTTGCACTGTCATTGATTTTTGCCTGTGTGATTGGTGTGGTAGGAAGGGCCTATCTTCCGGGCATACTGGAAGGCAGTGAATCCGAGAATGTATTTATCAATATGATCATTAAAATGTTTACACAGGATTTCAATCTGCCTGTTATCGGTGGAATCTTTCTTTGCGGCATACTGGCGGCTATTATGTCTACGGCAGACTCTCAGCTTTTAGTCAGCGCTTCTTCCGTGGCAGAGGATATTTTTAAAGGAATCGTGAAAAAAGATGCGGACAATAAAACGGTATTAAGAGTCAGCAGAATTACGGTATTTATCATTGCGCTACTGGCATATTTCATTGCTCTGAATCCTAATAATTCCATTATGGGACTGGTTTCTAATGCATGGGCAGGGCTTGGAGCCGCTTTTGGCCCTATTGTGCTGTTATCGTTGTTTTGGAAGCGTACTAATTTTGCGGGGGCAGTTGCCGGAATCTTGTCCGGTGCCTTAACCGTTATTGTTTGGGACTATATTCCTTTTATTGCTGATAATGAAGGAGCCTATATTACTTTGGGGGCAAGTACAGGGCTTTATTCCCTGGCAATCGGTTTTGTCATCGGAGTGGCAGCCATTGTCATTGCCAGTCTTGCTACAAAAGCTCCTTCGGAAGAAATGCTTCGGGAATTTGAAGATGTGAGAAAAGGAAATGTGGTATAGACATAATGTCTTGCAAAACATCAAAAAGTATTGTATATTCAAATTGTAGTTAAAAAATTGTTTTATGCATGTGCAGGGAGAGAAAAATGAAAAGAAGAATTCTGGCATTTTTATGTGCCATATCTGTCTTGACAGCTGGCATTCCGTTTGGGACAGAAGCAAAAAAGAAGGATACATTGGAATTGAATTATCAGTTCGGGAATCTTAAATTTGAGAATGAAAAACTTGGAACGTCTCTGGAACTGGACGGACTGGACAAGTTCAATAGTCAGGGCATGCCTGATTTGCCTTCAAAGTCCGTTGTCTTTGTAGTGCCTAAGGGCAAACAGGTAGATCAGGTAAAAGTGACGGGGAGTTCTACTGTCCGGTATGAAGATGTTTTGATTGCTCCTTCTGTAGGTTATCATACGATAACTCAGGAAGAGGCGTGGCAGGAGGATTGGGAAATACAGCCAGAAACGGAGTCTGAGAGACAGGATACGGATGCAGATACGCAGGAAATAGAACAACCGGAAGTGGATCAGCAGGAAACTCTGGAGCCGGAAGGAAAGGAGCAGATCCAGCAGGCAGGGCAGTCCTTGTCGCAAAATGATACCACACAAGAAGAAGGCGGGAAAAATTCCGATGAAGATGGAATAGAATCGGAAGAGTTAGCTGACGGAAAGAAGGAGGACTTTCTGGAGCAGGAAAGTCTGGATGCCGACAGTAACTTAAAAAAGGCAAGGGAACTGGCAAGAAGCCTGCGAAATACGATTGATTTTAGCAAAAGCAGCGCCTATAATACGGCTGTTTATGAGGGAAGGCAGTCATATCCCCAAAAGAATTATAGCATTTCCCAAGTGCAGGAAGTAAGAGGGTTCCGTATTTGTACCCTTACCATTTATCCAATGTCTTATTCCGATGGAAGCCTTTCTTACAATGCTTCCATGAATGTAAAAGTCACCTTTAAGGAGGATACCCAAAAGAATCAGGAATCCCTTTATGTGCCGGACAAAGAAGATTTGATTTTTCTGGATGATGATTTGGTAAATAAAGAACAACTGTCAGGATATCTTTCCACCAGCACACAAAAGACCGGAAAGACTATTGCAGGAGAGGGCAGGATTGACTATATAATTATTACGAACAACAAATTAAAGAGCAGCTTTCAGAAATTGGCAAAGCATAAGAAAGCAAAGGGCTTAAAGACAGCTGTAGTAACTACGGAAAAGATATACAAAAATTATTCCGGAAGGGATAAAGCGGAAAAGATAAGGAACTTCATTAAGGAGGCTTACCAAAAGAACCGGGTCAAATACGTTCTGTTAGGTGGTGATGGAGACGGGAACGTAAATAGCTCAAAGGCCATAGTGCCCACCAGACTTCTGTATTGTCCTCCTGTGAGCAGTGGAATAACGACGCAGATAGCATCTGATATGTATTATGCCTGCCTAAGCGGGAACTATGATTCCAATAAAAATGCCATTTATGGAGAACCAAATGATGGTACGGGCGGCAAAGAGGTGGATTTGGGCTATGATGTTTTTATTGGCCGTGCTCCAGTAGACAATAAAACAGAAGCCAATAATTTTGTTACCAAGACAATCAATTATGAAAAGCGCACAAAGCAGAAAAAGGCCTTGATGGTGGGAGAACAGCTGACGGGGAATTATGAGTGTTCTGTAGAACTTGCATCAGAACTTCAGGGAGAAATGGACGGACAACAGCTTGCTGATACAATAAGATCCTTAAGGGATGGGAAAATAAAGCAGGAATATATTTCTATGTATTATCAGGTAAATGAGACCTTGCAGGAGGTGCTGATGAGCGACCTGACTCTGGCGGGGCAGTTTGCGGGATTTCTAGTTCAATATTATCCTCAGGTTAAGGCATATTTAGAGGGAAAGAAAGAAACCGAGCAGATAACCAGAATGAAATTGTTACAGCTGTACAGTTTTTGTCAGGATTTGGAGACTGCCTTGCTGAATGGTGCATATGATGAAGAGCAGAAGCAGATTATTTTAAAGGAAATATCTTATGTAAAGGAGTACCTGAATGAATGTGAAGGGAAAACCTTTCAAGAAGCCTTTGAGGGCAGTCATTACTATAACAGTGGAGGAACGACAGCCAGTCTGGATGTGAAAACACTGGATGTAATATATGGCGGTAATTATAAGGACGAAATCAAGAAAGGCTCCAGCAGCAATAATATCACTACAAAAGGAATTCCAAAAAGCTACAAGGTGACGACTTTATATGACAGGGATTCATCAAACAACAAGTGGAAGAAGACTACATTGATCAAGAAACTGAATGCATCACCGGAGTTGATCAATCATATGGGACATTCGGATACGAGCACAGTGATGCGCCTTACCAGGTCGGATGCTTCAAAGCTGAAAAATACAAAGGCATTTTTCTTCTACAGCCAGGGGTGCTATGCTGGTTCTTTTGACAATATGACCACATCGGATTCTTACGAAAGCAAGGATAGCATAGCGGAATATCTGTTAGTGTCCAGTAAGAAATCGGGAGCATTTGCCTGTGTGGTAAATTCCAGATACGGCTGGTTTTCTTCAACGGGAACCAATGGACCTTCCCAAATTTATGATCGCTGGTTCTGGCATTATGCATTAAACGGAAACAGTACGGAAAAGAAAATGGGTGTGGCACTGGCAAAAAGCAAGCAGAAGACAATCAAATATGTAAGCGATGCTGACAATGGGAATGTCATCCGGTTCTGTATGTATACAATCAATCTGTTAGGAGATCCGGAAACCGCAATTGGGGTTACTGTGAAAAAGAAATAATAAAAAATTTAAAAAAGGGGTTGCAAAACCCCTTTTTCTCATGTATACTAGCAAGTGCTGTGGCATGATAGCTGTGAAGCGTGAGGTTGCTGCAGGTTCTTAGAAGGAACTGCAGGTTTTCCGTGGAGCGAATGTCAAGTTAGGAAACTGACGACAAGTCACTGTACAAAACAAAACGTCTGTCGAAGGAACAGAAACAACGTGTGAAAGTCATAAGGACACACACGGGAGAGTGTACAGTCACCGCTTGTCGTACTTAAAGAAACAAAAGTGCGAAAAGGAGGCGACTTTTTTTATGGCAAGCCAAGTAATGAGAATTACACTGAAAGCCTATGAACATCAATTAGTTGATGCTTCAGCAAAAAAAATCATCGAAACAGTTAAGAAGAACGGATCACAGGTAAGCGGACCGGTACCTCTTCCTACCAAGAAGGAAGTTGTTACTATCTTAAGAGCTACCCACAAGTACAAAGATTCCAGAGAGCAGTTTGAGCAGAGAACTCACAAGAGACTGATCGATGTAATCGCACCGACCCAGAAGACGGTTGATGCGTTGCAAAGACTTGAAATGCCGGCAGGTGTGTACATCGGCATCAAGATGAAAAACAAATAATAAGCAACAGAACAGACTAAGATCCTTAATTGGTTGATATAATTCTTATATTACCTGGATCTAGTATGAACGGCGAGGCAGAAGCTTATGACCCGTTCCGCTGTAGAAACAAGGAGGTAACAGAATGAAGAAAGCTATTTTAGCAACAAAAGTCGGAATGACTCAAATCTTCAATGAAGACGGTACCTTAATTCCAGTTACTGTGCTTCAGGCAGGCCCATGTGTGGTAACCCAGATCAAGACAGTTGACAATGACGGTTACAGTGCAGTTCAGGTTGGTTTTGTTGACAAGAAAGACAAAATCATCAACAAAGACAAGAACGGCAAAAAAGAAGTAATCCACAGACATGGTACAACGAAAGCGGAGAAAGGCCACTTTGATAAGGCTGGCGTTTCCTCTAAGAGATATGTGAGAGAATTCAAATTTGAAAATGCAGAAGAATATGCATTGGCACAGGAAATCAAGGCTGACATCTTTGAAAACGGAGACAAGGTAGATGCTTCCGCTATTACAAAGGGTAAAGGCTTCCAGGGCGCTATTAAGAGGCATGGACAGTCCAGAGGACCTATGGCCCACGGTTCCAAGTTCCACCGTCATGCAGGTTCCAATGGTGCATGTTCCAGTCCGTCCAAAGTATTTAAGGGCAAAAAGATGCCAGGACATATGGGCTGCAAAAAGGTTACGATTAAGAACCTTGAAGTAGTAAGGGTAGATGCAGAGCAGAATTTACTTTTAGTAAAAGGTGCAGTGCCCGGACCTAAAAAAGCTTTAGTAACCATCAAAGAAACCACTAAGGCTGAAGCTTAATTAGGATGAAAGGAGGACCATTCAGATGGCAAACGTATCTGTTTATAATATGGAAGGCAAGGAAGTTGAAAAAATCGACTTAAGCGATGCGGTATTTGGTGTTGAAGTAAATGAACATTTAGTACACATGGCAGTTGTTCAACAGCTTGCAAATAATCGTCAGGGAACACAGAAAGCAAAAACACGCTCTGAAGTTTCCGGCGGCGGAAGAAAACCTTGGAGACAGAAAGGAACAGGTCATGCAAGACAGGGTTCTACAAGATCTCCACAATGGACAGGAGGCGGAGTTGTATTTGCTCCAACGCCAAGAGATTATTCTTTCAAGTTAAATAAGAAAGAAAAAAGAGCAGCTTTAAAATCCGCTCTCACAAGCAGGGTACAGGAAAACAAGCTGATTGTAGTAGATGAATTGAAGTTCGATGAAATCAAGACAAAGAACTTTAAGAAAGTCATGGATAACTTAAATGTAAAGAAGGCATTGGTAGTCATTGCTGACAATGATCAGAATGTAGTGCTGAGCGCAAGAAACATTCCTACCATCCAGACAGCTTCTACAAGCACCATCAATGTATACGACATTATGAAAGCAGGAACCGTTGTTCTTACGAAGGATTCCGCTAAGAAAATTGAGGAGGTGTACGCATAATGGCAGCGATTCAATATTATGATGTAATCCTCAAACCAGTGATTACAGAAAAGAGCATGTCCGGTATGGGAGAAAAGAAATACACTTTCTTGGTTCATCCGGAAGCAAATAAGACACAGATCAAAGAAGCAGTTGAAAAAATGTTCGAAGGAACAAAGGTAAAGAAAGTCAACACTATGAACTTAGATGGCAAGAAGAAAAGACGGGGCATGGTAGTAGGCAGGACTGCAAAGAGCAAAAAGGCAATCGTTCAGCTGACAGAAGAAAGCAAAGATATCGAAATCTTCACAGGGCTGTAAAATTGCATGAATAAATGAAAAAAGGAAAGTCCCCGTTGCTAAAGCAACAGGGAAAGTTAAGGAAAGTCCCCATCGCCTGACGGCTCAGGGGAAAGTTAAGGAAAGTCCCCGTTGCCAGGGCAACAGGGAAAGTATGTACAGTAAAGTACGACAATAAAACAACCGAAAGGAGAAACAATCATGGGAATTAAGACATATAACCCATATACACCTTCCAGAAGAAATATGACTGGCTCTGATTTTTCCGAGATCACAAAGTTCACTCCTGAAAAATCACTTTGTGTTTCCAAAAAGAAAAATGCCGGTCGTAACAATCAGGGTAAGATCACTGTAAGACACCGCGGAGGCGGTTCCAGAAGAAAATATAGAATCATCGACTTTAAGAGACGTAAAGACGGTGTTCCGGCAACTGTAATCGGCATCGAATACGATCCGAACAGAACAGCAAACATCGCACTGATCTGCTATGCAGACGGTGAAAAAGCATATATCATCGCTCCGGAAGGATTAACGGACGGAATGAAGGTTATGAACGGTGAAACTGCTGAAATTAAAGTTGGTAATTGCTTACCTCTTGCAAATATCCCGGTAGGTACTCAGGTACACAACGTGGAATTGTATCCGGGAAAAGGCGGTCAGTTAGTTCGTTCCGCAGGCAACAGCGCACAGCTGATGGCAAAGGAAGGAAAATATGCAACGCTTCGTCTTCCTTCAGGCGAAATGAGAATGGTGCCGATTATCTGCAGAGCTTCTATTGGTGTTGTAGGAAATACAGACCACAACTTAGTGAATATCGGTAAAGCAGGACGTAAACGTCACATGGGTATCAGACCTACCGTTCGCGGTTCCGTTATGAACCCGAATGACCATCCACACGGCGGTGGTGAAGGAAAGACTGGTATCGGTCGTCCGGGTCCATGCACACCTTGGGGCAAACCGGCTCTTGGTCTTAAGACTCGTAAGAAAAATAAACAATCTAACAAGTTGATCGTAAGAAGAAGAGACGGCAGATCATTTAAATAGGAGGAGAAGAAATGGCTAGATCACTGAAAAAAGGACCATTCGCTGACAAAAGCTTACTGAAAAAAGTAGATGCTATGAACGAAGCAGGAAACAAACAAGTAATCAAGACTTGGTCCCGTCGTTCTACGATTTTCCCATCATTTGTTGGACATACAATCGCAGTACATGACGGCAGAAAGCACGTTCCTGTATATGTAACAGAAGACATGGTTGGACACAAATTAGGTGAATTTGTTGCAACCAGAACTTATAGAGGACATGGAAAAGACGAAAAGAAATCAAAAGTAAGATAATTTTGAAAGGAGGTTTCATCCATGGCAAAAGGACATAGATCCCAGATTAAAAGAGAGAGAAATGCACAAAAGGATACAAGACCCAGCGCAAAATTATCTTACGCAAGAGTATCCGTACAGAAAGCATGTTTCGTATTAGATGCCATCAGAGGCAAGGACGTACAGACAGCACTGGCTATCTTAGAATACAATCCAAGATATGCTTCCAGTGTGATTAAGAAATTATTACAATCAGCAATCGCAAACGCAGAAAACAATAATGGAATGAACGCAGAGAACCTTTATATTGCTGAATGTTACGCAAACAAAGGTCCTACAATGAAGAGAGTAAGACCGAGAGCACAGGGCAGGGCTTACAGAATCGAAAAGAGAATGAGCCACATTACAGTTGTGCTTGATGAAAGATAGGAGGAAAGATCATGGGACAAAAAGTTAATCCTCACGGCTTAAGAGTCGGCGTTATTAAAGATTGGGATTCCAAATGGTATGCGGATGCTGATTTTGCAGATTTCCTGGTGGAAGACTATAATATCAGAACATACCTGAAGAAAAAATTATACAGCGCAGGTGTTTCCAAGATTGAAATCGAAAGAGCATCTGACAGAGTAAAAGTAATCATCTATACTGCAAAACCGGGTGTTGTGATCGGTAAGGGCGGTGCAGAGATCGAAGTAACCAAAAAAGAGCTTTCTAAGTTAACTGATAAGAAGGTTTTAGTAGACATTAAGGAAATCAAGAGACCTGACAAGGATGCACAGTTAGTTGCAGAAAACATTGCACTCCAATTAGAAAACCGTGTATCTTTCAGAAGAGCTATGAAGTCCTGCATGGGAAGAACCATGAAGGCAGGCGCTCTTGGTATCAAAGCAGCTTGTTCAGGACGTCTTGGCGGTGCTGATATGGCACGTACTGAATTCTACAGCGAAGGTACGATTCCACTTCAGACACTTCGTGCAGATATTGACTATGGATTCGCTGAAGCAGACACTACTTACGGCAAGATTGGCGTAAAGGTATGGGTTTACAAAGGCGAAGTACTTCCTACTAAGGGAAATAAGGAAGGGAGCGATAAATAATGTTAATGCCTAAAAGAGTGAAACGTCGTAAACAGTTCCGCGGAAGCATGGCAGGAAAAGCGACTAGAGGAAATACAATCAGTTACGGAGAATATGGTATTGTGGCTATGGAGCCATGCTGGATTCGTTCCAACCAGATCGAGGCAGCCCGTGTTGCCATGACCCGTTATATCAAACGTGGTGGTAAGGTATGGATCAAGATTTTCCCGGACAAACCGGTAACTACAAAACCAGCAGAAACTCGTATGGGTTCCGGTAAAGGTACTCTGGAATACTGGGTAGCAGTTGTGAAGCCAGGCCGTGTAATGTTTGAAATCTCCGGCGTAGCAGAAGAGACAGCCAGAGAAGCATTACGTCTTGCAACACATAAGCTTCCATGCAAATGTAAAATTGTTTCTAAAGCAGACTTGGAAGGCGGTGTATCAAATGAAAACTAATAAATTTGTAGAAGATTTAAAGACAAAATCAGCTGCAGAATTAGCGGAAGAGTTAGTAGCTGCTAAAAAAGAACTTTTCAATTTGAGATTCCAGAATGCAACCAATCAGTTAGATAATACTAGCAGAATCAAGGAAGTAAGAAGAAATATTGCCAGGATTCAGACAGTGATTACTGAAAAAGCGAAAGTTGCAGAATAACAACAGGTTAAGAAACGTTAGAAAGGAGTCAAGACCGTGGAAAGAAATTTAAGAAAAACACGTACCGGTAAGGTCGTAAGCAATAAAATGCAGAAAACAATCGTTGTTGCAGTTGAAGACCACGTAAAGCACCCGCTTTACAAGAAAATCGTAAAGAGGACTTACAAATTAAAAGCTCATGACGAAAATAATGAATGCAACATCGGAGATACCGTAAAAGTAATGGAAACAAGACCATTGTCCAAGGATAAGAGATGGAGACTTGTGGAAATCGTTGAAAAAGTGAAATAGTGCAGGAGGATTATTAGCATGATACAACAAGAAAGTAGATTGAGAGTTGCTGATAACACCGGTGCAAAAGAATTATTATGTATCAGNGTTATGGGCGGTTCTACNANAAGANATGCAAACATCGGCGATGTGATCGTTGCTACCGTTAAAGATGCAACACCAGGCGGTGTTGTAAAAAAAGGCGATGTGGTAAAAGCCGTAGTTGTACGTACTGTAAAAGGCGCTCGTCGTAAAGACGGTTCTTATATTAGATTTGATGAAAATGCTGCTGTTATCATTAAAGATGATAAGACACCAAGAGGAACTCGTATTTTTGGACCAGTAGCAAGAGAGCTTCGTGACAAACAATTCATGAAAATTGTTTCCCTGGCTCCGGAAGTATTATAGGAGGTTACCCTATGGCAACAATGAAGATTAAAAAAGGCGATACAGTAAAAGTTATGGTTGGCGATGCGATCAAATGCAGAGGCAAGGAAGGAAAGGTTATTTCCGTAGACCATAAGAAAAACAGAGTGGTAGTAGAAGGCGTAAATCTTGTTTCCAAACATACAAAGCCATCTGCTGCAAATCAAAATGGCGGAATTATTCAAAAAGAAGCACCTATCGATCTTTCAAACGTTATGTATCTTCACAAGGGCAAGCCAACCAAGATCGGCTTTAAGGTGGAGAACGGCAAAAAGGTTCGTTATGCAAAATCTACAGGTGAAGTAATTGATTAATTCTAAGGAAGGAGGTCGAAACAGGTGAGTAGACTCAAAGATATGTATAAAAACGAAATCGTAGATGCTATGATTAAAAAGTTTGAATATAAAAATATTATGGAAGTGCCAAAGCTTGATAAAATCGTTATCAACATGGGTGTTGGTGAAGCAAAAGACAATGCCAAGGTTTTGGAATCTGCTGTTAAGGATTTAGAAACGATTTCCGGACAGAAAGCGGTACTGACAAAGGCTAAAAATTCAGTAGCAAACTTCAAGATCAGAGAAGGAATGCCAATCGGATGTAAAGTTACGCTTCGTGGGGAAAAGATGTATGAGTTCTTAGATCGTTTAGTGAACTTGGCACTGCCTCGTGTACGTGACTTCCGCGGCGTGAATCCCAATGCTTTTGACGGCAGAGGAAATTATGCCCTTGGTATTAAGGAGCAGCTTATTTTCCCCGAAATCGAATATGATAAGGTGGATAAGGTAAGAGGTATGGACGTAATTTTCGTTACTACAGCAAAAACAGACGAAGAAGCTCGTGAATTATTGGCATTATTTAACATGCCATTTGCAAAATAACTAGGTAGTCCCCATCGCCAAAGGCCCAGGGGAATAGTAAGGAGGTAAATTCATGGCTAAAACAGCAATGAAAGTGAAACAGCAGCGCAAACCGAAATTCTCCACAAGAGAATATACACGTTGCAGAATCTGTGGACGTCCACACGCATATTTAAGAAAATACGGAATCTGCAGAATCTGTTTCCGTGAGTTAGCATATAAAGGACAAATCCCAGGCGTTAAGAAAGCAAGCTGGTAAGGGGAAAGTAAAGGAGGCAACTGAAATGACAATGAGCGATCCAATTGCAGATATGCTTACAAGAATCCGTAATGCAAACACTGCAAAACATGATACAGTTGATATCCCTGCATCTAAAATGAAAATTGCTATTGCCGACATTCTTTTAGATGAAGGTTATATTAAAAAATATGATTTGGTAGAAGACGGAAACTTCAAGACAATCCGTGTTACTTTAAAATATGGCGCAGATAAGAATGAAAAGATCATTACCGGCCTTAAGAGGATTTCCAAGCCTGGTCTTCGTGTATACGCAGGTAAGGATGAGCTTCCAAGAGTACTTGGAGGACTTGGTGTTGCAATCATTTCTACAAATCAAGGCGTTGTAACTGATAAAAAGGCCAGACAGCTTAACGTAGGCGGAGAAGTTCTTGCTTTCGTATGGTAATACTGGCAAAGTAAAATTATAGGAGGTACGGGCATGTCACGTATAGGAAGAATGCCAATCGCAGTACCGGCAGGAGTGACTGTTGATATTGCAGAAAATAATAAAGTGACTGTAAAAGGTCCAAAGGGAACATTGGAAAGAGTGTTACCCGGGGAAATGGAAATCAAGCTTGAAGGAAATGAAGTTCTTGTAACAAGACCTAACGATTTAAAGAAAATGAAATCCTTACACGGCTTAACAAGAACTTTGATCAACAACATGGTAGTAGGNGTTACAGAAGGCTATGAGAAAAAGCTGGAAGTAAACGGTGTTGGTTACAGAGCAGCAAAGCAGGGTAAAAAGTTAACCTTATCATTAGGATATTCCCATCCGGTTGAAATGGAAGATCCGGAAGGCATCGAAACTGTTTTAGACGGACAGAACATCATTATCGTTAAGGGTATCGATAAAGAAAAAGTTGGCCAATTCGCAGCTGAAATCAGAGANAAGAGAAGACCNGANCCNTATAAGGGCAAAGGTATTAAATATGCTGATGAAACAATCAGACGTAAAGTTGGTAAGACTGGTAAGAAATAGATAAGGAGAGTAACAAAATGGTTAAAAAAGAATCAAGAGCAAAAGTTCGTATCAAAAAACACAAAAAAATTCGTAACCGTTTTTCAGGTACTGCTGAAAGACCACGTTTGGCTGTGTTTAGAAGCAATAATCATATGTATGCTCAAATTATCGACGATACAGTTGGAAACACATTAGTAGCAGCATCTACGCTTGAAAANGACGTAAAGGCTNAGCTGAAAAANACCAACGACGTTGANGCAGCAGCATACTTAGGNACCGTGATTGCAAAAAAAGCATTGGAAAAAGGCATTAAGGAAGTAGTCTTTGACAGAGGCGGCTTTATATATCAGGGTAAAATCGCAGCATTAGCAGATGCAGCCAGAGAAGCTGGCTTAGAATTCTAGGAAGGAAGGANAACATCACATGAAACGTACAATCATTGATACCAGCAATATGGAATTAACNGAAAAAGTAGTTTCCATCAAACGNGTAACTAAGGTTGTTAAAGGTGGTCGTAACTTCCGATTCACTGCTTTAGTTGTAGTAGGAGATGGCAACGGACATGTAGGNGCAGGTCTTGGAAAGGCTGCAGAAATTCCNGAAGCTATCCGCAAAGGAAAAGAAGATGCAGCAAAGAGACTTGTTTCTGTTGCATTGGATGAAAATAACAGTATTACACATGATACACTTGGAGGATTTGGAAGTGCTTCCGTACTTCTTAAGAGAGCTCCTGAAGGTACNGGTGTTATCGCAGGCGGTCCNGCACGTAGCGTGTGCGAGCTTGCAGGCATTAAGAACATCCGTACAAAATCTTTNGGNTCCAACAATAAGCAAAANGTTGTTTTAGCAACNATTGAAGGANTNAGCCAGTTAAAAACTCCAGAAGAAGTAGCTAAGAACCGTGGTAANTCCGTGGATGAGATCATGGCTTAAGGAAACTCCCCATCGCCAAAAGGCTCAGGGNAAAGGTAAGGAGNAATAAAAAGATGGCAGACAAAACATTAAAAATTACCTTAGTGAAATCTACAATCGGTGCGATTCCAAAGCACAGAGCTACGGTAGCAGCACTTGGTTTAAAGAAATTGAACAAAACTGTAGAGCTTCCTGACAATGCAGCAACNAGAGGAATGATCAAACAGGTTTGTCACTTAGTGAAAGTAGAAGAAGCTTAATAAGAAAAGANAAGGAGGTGTGGTCATGGAATTATATAANTTAAAACCTGCAGAGGGTTCCAAGCACAGCGATAATTTTAGAAGAGGCCGTGGACACGGTTCAGGCAANGGAAAGACAGCNGGNAANGGTCATAAAGGCCANAAGGCTCGTTCAGGNGCACCNAGAGTGGGCTTTGAAGGNGGTCAGATGCCATTATACAGAAGAATTCCGAANAGAGGTTTTACAAACCGCAATACAAAGGAAATCGTNGCAATCAATGTTTCTGTATTGGATAGATTNGANAATGATNCAACCGTTGATGTAGAANCATTNATGGAAGCCGGAGTTATCAAGAACCCTAAGGATGGNGTTAAGATNCTTGGAAATGGAGAACTTACNAAGAAGCTCAATGTAAAAGTGAACGCATTCAGCGANTCAGCAAAGGAAAAAATTGAAGCTCTTGGTGGAACAGTAGAGGTGATCTAATGCTAACAACGTTNAAAAATGCCTTTAAAGTAAAAGAAATCAGAAAGAAATTNTTNTTTACCTTNNNNATGNTNCTGGTAATCAGGTTTGGATGCCAATTACCNGTACCNGGCGTAAACCGGGAATATTTTTCCCAATGGTTTNCCCANCAGACCGGGGATGCCTTTAATTTCTTTGATGCTTTTACAGGTGGTTCCTTTCTGAGNATGTCGGTGTTTGCATTGAANATTACNCCGTATATTACTTCNTCCATNATTATGCAGNTNNTGACNATAGCNATTCCNAANNTNGAGGANATGCAGAAGGANGGAGANGACGGAAGAAAGAAAATNGCANCCATTACCCGGTATTTNACGGTAGGNCTTGCTTTNATTGAAGCNACNGCAATGNCAATCGGNTTTGGNCGTTCNGGATTATTACAGGAAGATGCNATTGTNATTGATTATATTGTAGTCATCACGGCATTAACNGCAGGCAGCGCNTTCTTAATGTGGATAGGTGANCGNATTACGGAAAATGGNGTNGGCAATGGTATTTCNATTGTNCTTACNATCAATATCATTTCCCGTATGCCTCAGGATCTGGCCGGACTTTATGAGCANTTTGTNAANAATGCNAANAACATTGCNATGGGTGTTGTTGCAGCAGTAATNATNATTGCAATTATNATCGGNATGNTNGTTCTNGTNATNATNTTAAATGATGGCGTNCGCAAGATTCCNGTTCANTATGCAAAAAANGTACAGGGAAGAAAAATGGTNGGNGGACANTCCTCTACCATTCCNTTAAAAATNAANACGGCAGGTGTTATCCCNATTATCTTTGCTTCNTCTNTAATGCAGTTNCCNATTGTAATCTGTCAGNTGGCAGGATACAANGGAACNGGNNTAGGNGCAGAAATNTTAAAAGGATTGAATTCAGGAAACTGGTGCAATCCTTCCGAGCCGNTTTATTCCATTGGCTTACTGGTTTATATNGTGCTGGTAGTAGTTTTTGCTTATTTTTATACTTCCATTACATTCAATCCNTTGGAAGTATCCAATAACATTAAAAAGCAGGGNGGCTTCATTCCNGGTATCAGACCGGGAAGGCCTACTACGGACTATTTATCAAAGGTATTAAACTATATTATATTCATTGGAGCCGTTGGTCTTATTATCGTAGCGGTGCTTCCGTTTATTTTTAACGGAGTATTCAAAGCAAGCNTAGACTTTGGNGGNACCAGCCTGATCATTATCGTCAGCGTTATTTTAGAGACNATCAAACAGATNGAATCTTTGATGTTAGTAAGAAATTACAAAGGTTTCTTNAATGATTANAANAAAAATTGGGGCAGGCGGATTCCGCTTGTCCCAAAATAAGTTGATTNAACAGTAACATTTACAGACAGTAGTAACCTAATTTGGAGGTTTTAAGATGAAAATTATTATGTTAGGTGCTCCGGGAGCAGGAAAAGGGACACAGGCAAAAATGATTGCNGATAAGTATGGTGTTCCCCATATTTCAACAGGTGATATTTTCCGGGCAAATATCAAGAANGGCACAGAGCTTGGAATGGAAGCGAAAAAGTATATGGANCAGGGATTATTGGTGCCNGATGAATTAACGGTAAAGATTCTGTTGGACAGAGTGGCAAATGATGATTGCAAGAACGGATATGTGTTAGACGGTTTTCCAAGAACCATTCCTCANGCAGAAGTGCTTGACAATGCCCTAAATGAACTTGGCGATAAAATTGATTTTGCAATCAACGTGGATGTTCCCGATGAAAATATTATCAATCGGATGTCTGGNAGACGTGCCTGCCTCTCNTGCGGCGCTACCTATCATATTGAACACATTCCGCCAAAGGCAGAAGGAATTTGTGATAGATGNGGGAAAGAGCTTATTTTAAGAGATGACGATAAGCCNGAAACNGTAAAGAACCGCNTGGGCGTATATCATGAACAGACCCAGCCGTTNATAGATTTTTATGAGAAAAAGGGAGTGCTNNAATCCGTTNACGGCACNATCCCTATGGAAGATGTTTTTNNAGCAATCGTAAACATCTTGGGAGAATAAGCTATGGCCGTATCAATTAAATCTGAAAGAGAAATCGGACTAATGAGNGATTCGGGGAAGATACTTGCGGAAGTACATGCAAAGCTTGGAGAGGCAATCANACCCGGCATGACAACTNTGGACATTGACAGATTAGGCGAAAAGNTNATCCGCAGNTANGGCTGNATTCCCAACTTTNTAAATTACAATGGATTTCCCGCCTCTATNTGCGTATCTGTGAATGAGCAGGTCGTTCATGGGATTCCAACGGATGACAGGNTCTTAAAGGAAGGGGATATTGTCAGTCTGGATGCAGGACTTATTTACAAGGGCTACCATTCCGATGCGGCAAGAACCCATGCTGTAGGAAANATCAGTGAAGAGGCGGAGCTTTTAATCGAAAGGACAAAGCAGAGCTTTTTCGAAGGAATCAANGCAGCNGTAGAAGGCGGACACCTTTTTGATATATCCAATCGNATNGACNGCTATATCAGNCAGTTTGGNTACGGTATCGTAAGAGANCTGGTAGGACACGGAATCGGAACGAAGCTCCATGAGGATCCNCAGATNCCAAACTTTGCCCAGAGACGAAAAGGCTTGAAGCTTAAGGCAGGCATGACTCTTGCNGTTGAGCCTATGATCAATATGGGCAGATGTGATGTGGAATGGCTGGCAGATGACTGGACNGTAGTTTCGGCAGACGGTTCCTTGTCCGCCCACTATGAGAACACCATACTGGTTACAGAGGGTGAGCCNGAAATACTTACNTTATTATAAGAAGAAAGNCAGNCCCTTAACAGATAACAGAAAGGATTTCAGATGGTAGGAAGCTTTGGGATATCAAAAGCAGGTCATGATAAAGACCATATCTATATCATAGTAAGAGAAGAAAAGGAATATGTTTATTTAGNGGACGGCTCTTTAAGGACACTGGAGCGTCCAAAGAAAAAAAAGAAGAAGCATGTTCAGNTAATGNNNAAAAATGCCGATAAAGCCCTTGGAAACCGNTTGCTTGAAAATCAGCCGGTAAGGGATGAGGAAATAAAAAGAGCAGTAAAGAATGTTCAGAAGTTGGATTTAAGTCAGTCCACAGCAGNTGACGTGAAAAATTAGGAGGTAACCATGTCGAAAGCAGATGTAATTGAAATTGAAGGAACCGTAGTTGAAAAATTGCCNAATACCATGTTTCAGGTAGAACTTGAAAATGGACATAAAGTGCTTGCCCATATAAGCGGCAAGTTAAGACAGAATTTCATCCGGATCTTACCGGGCGACAAAGTAACCTTAGAATTATCCCCATATGATTTGACAAAAGGAAGAATCATTTGGAGAGATAAATAAAAAACTATTGCATTGATAGTTTTTGTGTGCTATAATGTAAAACGGTCTTTTTGAAAGGAGGGTTTAACGTGAAAGTTAGATCATCAGTAAAACCAATTTGCGAAAAATGCAAAATTATTAAGAGAAAAGGACAGATCAGAGTAATCTGTGAAAATCCGAAACACAAACAAAGACAAGGATAATTCCGCAAAGAAAGTAAAATCTGACCANAGGAATTCAAGTATTCTTGTCACATTATGATGTGCGGCTGAAGGNATNGTGTTTCCGTCAAAACACATNCCGNTTTAAGATAATGGAACGTAGTGAGCCTACGGGAAATTACTTATTGATACCGAGAAGGNAATCTTTATCGAAGTATCGGAAAGGTCGGGATATCCCGGCTGGAAGGTGTAGTAGGCATCATATCTTGCCTTCCCAGTCAATTAGTAACTATGGATGCGCAGTAGCATCGAAGAAAACGGAGGAAATGAAAATGGCTCGTATTGCAGGTGTTGATTTACCTAGAGACAAACGTGTTGAAATCGGATTAACTTATATCTACGGTATCGGTAGAGTAAGCTCTAACCGTATTTTNGCANAANCAAAGGTTAATCCTGANACTCGTGTCAGAGAATTAACAGATGATGAAGTNAAGAGAATCAGTGCAGTAATCGATGANACNCAGNTGGTAGAGGGTGATTTAAGAAGAGAAGTNGCTCTTAACATCAAGAGATTACAGGAAATCGGATGNTATAGAGGAATCCGTCACAGAAAAGGACTTCCGGTTCGTGGTCAGAAGACAAAGACAAANGCAAGAACCAGAAAAGGTCCTAAGAGAACAGTAGCAAATAAGAAAAAATAACACAATGATTGAGATTGAAAAGAAAGTAGGTTAGTTTAAATGGCTAAAAAAGTTGCGACAAAGAAAGTAACAAAAAAGCGCGTAAAGAAAAACGTTGAACGGGGACAAGCACACATCCAATCTTCATTTAACAATACAATTGTTACATTGACAGATACAGAAGGAAATGCTCTNAGCTGGGCAAGTGCAGGCGGTCTTGGATTTAGAGGTTCAAGGAAATCTACTCCATATGCAGCTCAGATGGCAGCAGAAACTGCTACAAAGGCAGCATTGATACATGGTCTGAAATCAGTTGACGTAATGGTCAAGGGACCGGGTTCAGGTAGAGAAGCAGCAATCCGTGCATTACAGGCTTGCGGCCTTGAAGTAACAAGTATCCGTGACGTAACACCNGTACCACATAANGGATGCCGCCCNCCAAAGCGTCGTCGTGTATAATNATATAGNAAACAAGAAAGCATGTTGGAAGAAAGCANAGGGCGNGAAAGCCCTAAGTGCTGTAAACAATAGTAGGAGGACAAAGAAATGGCAGTAAACAGAGTTCCTGTTCTTAAGAGATGCAGATCTCTTGGATTAGAACCAAGTTATTTAGGATATGACAAAAAATCCAATAGAACTTTAAACAGAGCAAACAAGAAGGTAAGTGAGTATGGTCTCCAGNTAAGAGAGAAGCAGAAAGCAAAATTNATCTACGGCGTTTTGGAAAAGCCTTTCAGAAATTATTATGAAANNGCTGACAGAATGAAGGGAATGACAGGTGAAAACCTTATGATCATTCTGGAAAGCAGACTTGACAACGTTATTTTNCGTTTNGGNTTTGCCAGAACCAGAAGAGAGGCAAGACAGGTTGTTGGACACAAGCATGTATTGGTAAACGGCAAGTCTGTAAATATTCCGTCTTATCTGGTAAAAGCNGGTGATGTAATCGAAATCAGAGAAAAATCCAAGAGCTTACAAAGATACAANGATATCGTTGAAGTGACNGGAGGAAGACTGGTTCCNGAATGGNTGGATCAGGATTTNGAAGGTCTGAAGGGAACCGTAAAAGAGCTTCCTACAAGAGAAATCATTGACGTACCTGTTGACGAAATGCTTATCGTCGAATTATATTCTAAATAATAAAACCTGTGATTGATATTTTGAGTATGTGATTTGAGCTGACAGTCCTGCCGGAAANTACGGCAGCCTGTTGGCTGATGGCAGTTAATAACGATAATTGTAAGGAGGGTATTGGCAGTGTTTGATTTTGAAAGACCTAACATTGAGGTTGCAGAAATCTCTGAAGATAAAAGGTATGGNAGATTTGTAGTAGAGCCTTTGGAAAGAGGATATGGCATTACACTTGGTAATTCATTAAGAAGAATCATGCTTTCTTCTTTGCCNGGTGCNGCAGTCAGTCAGGTNAAGATTGACGGTGTGCTGCATGAATTNAGTTCCATNCCCGGNGTCAAGGAAGATGTGACAGAAATCGTCATGAATTTAAAGAGCCTGGCTATCAAGAATACCTGTGNTACCAATGAGCCTAAGACCGCATATATTGAGTTTGAAGGCGAAGGTATAGTAAGAGCTTCTGACATTCAGGTGGATTCTGATATTGAAATCATGAATCCGGATCAGGTAATCGCNACTCTTAGCGGTGGAAAAGACAGCAAANTATACATGGAATTTACCATNACAAAAGGCAGAGGCTATGTAAGTGCTGATAAGAANAAAAGTGACGACTTACCAATTGGTGTGATTGCAGTGGACTCTATTTACACACCTGTAGAAAGAGTAAATCTTACCGTAGAAAATACCCGTGTAGGNCAAATCACAGATTNCGATAAGCTTACTTTAGATGTATATACAAACGGAACATTAGCTCCGGATGAGGCAGTGAGCCTTGCNGCAAAGGTTTTAAGNGAGCATTTAGGCTTNTTCATCGAGTTATCCGAAAATGCCAAGACAGCAGAGGTCATGGTAGAGAAGGAAGACGATGAAAAAGAAAAAGTATTNGAAATGAGCATTGATGAATTAGAGCTTTCTGTTCGTTCATACAACTGCTTGAAGAGAGCCGGCATCAATACAGTAGAAGAATTGACTAATAAGACTTCTGACGATATGATGAAGGTTCGTAACTTAGGACGCAAATCCTTAGAAGAAGTATTGACGAAGTTAAAGGAACTTGGCTTACAGTTAAACGTAGGTGATGAGTAGGCCGAGACTGGCTGATAGCTTATAAACAGGAAATATAAGTTAAGTACAGTGGAAATTGATTTGTGAAAAGCATACAGGGTAAGACCAAAGGGCGCCGGTGTGTGGACTCATAAGTGGCAATAACAATTTATCCGGTAAGTAAGACCAAAAGGCGTGGCCGGATGAAACCATGAATGGAGGATATAGAAAATGGCAAAATACAGAAAGCTGGGCAGAACCTCTGCTCAGAGAAAAGCATTACTTAGAAACCAGGTAACAGCACTTTTATACCATGGAAAGATCATTACAACAGAAGCAAAGGCAAAGGAAGTTCAGAAAATTGCTGAAGGCATTATTGCAATGGCAGTAAAAGAAAAGGATAACTTTGAAACCGTAAAGGTAGTCACTAAAGTTGCACGCAAGGACAAAGACGGCAAAAGAGTAAAGCAGATTGTGGATAAAGAAACCGGAGCTGTTCTTTCCGAAACACACCGTGACAAAGACGGAAAGCTTATCAAAATGGAAAACGGTGTGACCGTAACTGTTTTTGATGAAGTGGAAAAGGAAATCAAGAAGGATCTGCCAAGCAGACTTCATGCAAGAAGACAGATGTTGAAAGTTTTAAATCCTGTAGTAGAAGTTCCGGAAAAGAATGCAGGAAGAAAGAAAGAAACAAAGAATGTTGATTTGGTTGCAAAGTTGTTTGATGAAATCGCTCCAAAGTACGTTGACCGCAAGGGTGGTTATACACGTATCATCAAGATTAAGCAGCGTAAGGGCGATGCTGCTATGGAAGTTGTGCTTGAGTTAGTATAAGCAGCTGAGTCCGTCAGGTGAAAGAGGATTATCATTAGCGGATTAAAAAAAGAAAAAGTAAAATTTTAGACAGTTGCCAAAGGGTGCTTTGGCAACTGTTTTTTTACTAAACTTCCCTGAAAATTACCGAACTTCCCAAGATACTTGACATATTTCATAATTAAAGTATATGTTATAGTAAATAAATTTAAGTATATAAATTTTTACTGATATTGGTTGTAGTTTAATTTATGTGGGAGGAGTTCAAAGTGAAAAAAAGGAAATAATGTATTTAATCCACTATTATTCCAGCTCCTTCTGAAAATGTTGATAATCCTTCAAGCTCTTCCAGTCCCCGCCCCAGGTAAAGCCATGGGCTGTAAAAAGTTGATAGCACAAATCATCATAATCAATCTTATAAGGAAAATCAGCGCTTCTATCCCCATAAGGCTCGCTGCCGGGAGGGGAAATCCGTTCTACTCCGTTTGGATAAGTCACATAGGGGTTATAAAAAGGATTGATGTCCACGGCAAGCCCCAAAGCATGTTTGGATAAGCTATTAGTGCCGCCCACTACCCGGAAGTTAAAACAAGAGGTATTATTATCCAGACAGGATAAATCGTCATCTGCATCGTATTCATCCACCAGACGGATTTTATCAATAGGATATTGATTCTCATAAAGCTCTTTAAAAATCTCGGCAAGGTCTTTGGCAATCCCCTTATTGCATATTAGCTCTCCTGTCTGGGTTTCTCCCTGGAAATCCACGTACAGCACTCCCACATAATTCAAATCCTCATAAGGCACCGTACAATTTTCCTTATAAGACAGCCCATAAATTCGTTCCTTCACATCTTCCGTAATAGGTTGATAAAAAAAGCCTTCCGAAACCGTTACCCGTTCCGGACTTTCCATAACTAGCGATTTTGCCTCTTCCTCTAAAGTCTGAATGATTTGTTTTGTTTCCTTTCCTGTATAAATCGTTAATTCCTCCCCTGTTTTTAATGCTATGGCAATATATGAAGGAATGGGTGCTTTCATGCCTGAAAGGTCTAAGGAAGCAGCGGGTGTAGGAAGAGGGCTGTGAAAAAGGAAACATGCTATTCCCAGGCAGATTATGGGCAACAGTATAAGAAAAATAGAAAACTTGCGCTTTTTCATAGTTTGGCTCCTTTTACATTAAAAGTATTTTTTAGGATCAGCAGAGCATAACCAATAGAAACAACAGTTGCTACCTCAAAAGCAGCGCCCACAATCATATCCTTCGAAATTTTCGCACTTGGCGGCATATTCATCACCTCATAAAATACAATATGTGTTATATAACACGTATTATATTTTTCAGAAGAACCTATGTCAATAAAAAAAGCAAAAGAAATTATCCAGTATCCATTAAGAAACCACAGGAGGCATTTCGATACCCAGTAGTAGGAGGCATGGCATATAGTCGTTTTCTGGGCCTTGGCAAAGTCGTCAGCATACTTTGGTGCGTTAGTACTGCTACGTCTTTGCAGAGCGAAAGCGTGCCCATAAGACGACTATATGCCATGCCTCCTACTACGTCCCTTTATCAAACAATCTCCCTTACCATCTTGTATTTCTCCCCACAATCTAGTAAAATGTAGAACATAAGCAAATTGTAAACCATGTAAAAAAACAGGTTGTCAATTAACCGCAAAGAATGAAAACGCAAACAGAAAAATCAGATCGGAAAAGCAAAAATGGAACTTATTCAAACGGAAAATCTGGTATTTGAATATATAAGACGGGATGAAGAGGGCAATGTAGAAGGCATTACAAAAGCAGTGGACAACGTAAGCCTGCAAGTAAAGCAAGGGGACTTTATTGCCATATTAGGACATAACGGTTCGGGAAAATCTACCTTTGCAAAGCATTTGAATGCGATTCTAATGCCTACAGAGGGGATTGTTTATGTAGACGGCAAAGACACCCGGGAAAAAGAAGCGCTGTGGGATATCCGAAAGACTGCAGGCATGGTATTTCAAAACCCGGACAATCAGATTATTGGTCAGGTGGTGGAAGAAGATGTGGGGTTCGGTCCTGAAAATATGGGAGTGCCCACAAAGGAAATCTGGGAAAGGGTGGAAGAAAGCCTGAAGGCAGTGGGGATGTATGCCTATCGCAAGCATTCCCCCAATAAGCTGTCGGGAGGACAGAAGCAGAGGGTTTCTATTGCAGGGGTGCTTGCCATGCACCCGAAATGCATTGTATTGGATGAACCTACCGCCATGTTAGATCCAAATGGACGAAAGGAAGTTATACGGGCAGTGAGAGCCTTGAACCAGGCAGAGAATATTACTGTCATTCTCATAACCCACTATATGGAAGAAGTGATTCATGCGGATAAAGTCATTGTTATGGATCAGGGGCAGATTGCCATGGAAGGAACTCCAAAGGAAATTTTCAGTCAGGTGGGAAGATTAAAGGAACTCAGGCTGGATGTCCCCCAGGTAACGCTTTTAGCCCACGAGCTTAGGAAAAGCGGAATCAATCTGCCAAAGGGGATTTTGACTACAGAAGAGTTTGTAGAGGAACTGCAAAAAATTGCATTGCAGATATTATAAATTAGCAATGACTAACTAAATGGGAGAATGCCATGTCAATAATCGTAAATCATGTAAGCTGTGTCTTCGATGAAGATAGTAATATGCCCGCAAAGGCGCTAAAGGATATCAATCTTGTAATCAATGAGGGAGAATTTATCGGACTTATCGGTCATACCGGCTCTGGGAAATCCACTTTGGTGCAGCATCTAAACGGGTTGATCAAGGCAACAGAAGGCGCTGTTTATTTTAATGGAGAAGATATTTACGATAAGGATTTTGATAAGAAAAAGCTAAGAAGCAAGGTTGGGCTTGTGTTTCAGTATCCGGAGCATCAGTTGTTTGAAATTGATGTTTTTTCTGATGTATGCTTTGGTCCTAAAAATCTGGGACTTTCCCAAAAGGAAATAGAGCTTCGGGCATATAAGGCATTGAAACAGGTGGGGATTTCGGATGAATATTTTTATCAGTCTCCATTTGCTTTGTCGGGAGGACAGAAAAGACGGATTGCCATAGCAGGAGTGCTTGCCATGGAGCCTGAGGTGCTGATTCTGGACGAACCTACCGCCGGACTTGATCCAAAGGGCAGGGATGAAATACTGACTATGATTAAGAAGCTGCAGACGGAAATGGGAATAACAGTGATACTGGTTTCCCACAGTATGGAGGATGTAGCTGAATATGTGGACCGTATTGTTGTGATGAATCAGGGAGAAATCCTGTATGATGCAGAACCGAAAGAGGTATTTGGCCATTATAGGGAATTGGAGGCAATCGGGCTGGCAGCCCCGGCAGTCACTTACATTATGGAAAAATGCAGGGAAGCAGGATTTCCCGTAGATACGAAAGCTACAACTGTTTTAGAAGCAAAAAATGAGATTTTGAAAATATTTCATAAATAGGAAAATAAAATTGAAGTAATCATATTTGAGTAAAGGTACAAACATGTTAAGAGACATTACATTAGGACAATATTATCAGACAGATTCCGTAATCCACCGTATGGATCCAAGAATAAAGCTTGTAGGAACCATAGTGTATATGATTTCCTTATTCTTATACAAAAATATTACGGTCTATCTGCTTGCATTTCTTTTTTTGATCATCGTCATAAGGCTTTCTAAAGTACCCTTTCGTTTTATGGTCAAGGGGTTAAAAGCAGTTATGTTTTTGCTGCTGATTACATCCGTATTCAATCTGTTTTTAACAAAGGGAGAGCCTCTTGTTTCCATATGGAAGCTGACGATTACAAAAGAAGGGCTTACGAATGCTGTTTATATTGTTATCAGGCTTGCTTTTTTAATTATTGGTTCTTCCCTGATGACACTGACTACTACTCCCAATCAGCTTACGGATGGATTGGAAAAGCTCATGCGCCCCTTAAAAGTCTTTAAAGTGCCAGTGCACGAGGTGGCAATGATGATGTCCATAGCCCTTCGTTTTATTCCTATTTTAATGGAAGAAACGGATAAGATCATGAAGGCGCAAATGGCAAGGGGAGCGGATTTTGAAGGTGGAAAGCTATTGGACAAGGCAAAAGCCATGGTTCCGCTTTTAGTGCCCTTGGTCATATCTGCATTCCGAAGGGCAAATGACCTTGCCATGGCAATGGAAGCAAGATGCTATCAAGGAGGAGAAGGGCGGACCAAGATGAAGCCGCTTCACTATAAACGGATTGATTATATGGCATATGGGGTGCTGGCTTTGTATCTGCTGGCAGTTATTCTGCTTGGCAGGTTATACCCTTTGAGCCTGATTTCATAAGGCGGATTAAGTGGAAGGAATAAACCATAAAGGAATAGACAGATGAAGCGTATTATGCTTACCGTTGCTTATGACGGTACAAATTACTGCGGGTGGCAGATACAGCCAAACGGTAATACCATTGAGGCGGAATTAAATAAACATTTATCGGAGCTTTTAAAGGAAGAAATTCAAGTAAGCGGTGCCAGCAGAACCGATACAGGGGTTCATGCACTTTGTAATCTGGCAGTATTTGATACCAATGCCAGAATGCCGGGAGAAAAAATATCCTATGCCCTGAATCAGAGACTGCCCGAGGATATCCGAATCCGGGATTCCAGAGAGGTGGCGCCTGATTTTCATCCAAGGTTTATAAAAACCAAAAAAACATATGAATATAAGATTTTTAACAGCCGGTTTCCCAATCCTGTGGAACGGCTTTATTCGCATTTTACTTATGTGCCTCTGGATGTAGAAAGAATGGAACAGGCAGCGGCATTTCTTGTGGGCGAACATGATTTTAAAAGCTTTTGTGCAAAAGGGGCACAGGTAGAAACAACGGTACGGACTATTTATGAGTGTACGGTGGAAAAAAGGGAACATATGATTTCCATCAAAATAAGCGGTAGCGGTTTCCTTTATAATATGGTCAGAATCATTGCCGGAACTTTAATGGAAGTAGGCATGGGAAAACGGGCACCGGAGGAAATTCCCTGTATATTGGAAAAGAAGGAACGTGGGGCAGCAGGACCAACGGCTCCGGCAAGAGGGCTGACTTTGATTCGTTATGAATTTGGATAAGTAGAAAGGATAAATTAGGAGAGATAAAATGAATAGTGAAAGAATGAGAGGGATAAGAAAAAGAATATTTTCGGGAGTACTCACTGTCTCTCTTTTATGCTCGCAAATGGAAATGATGTCATTTGCTACCTTGAGCGGGAATTCCATAAGGGAGTCGGAAAAACAAGTGGTTCCCATAGAGGATGAGCAGGTAAACGATGGAGCAGAGTATGTAAGGGAGGAGCCGGTAGAAGAGGAAATTCCGGCATATATTGCGGGGGATTATTCACAGAGCTGGACAACTGAAGAAGCAACGGAAGGGCTTTCGGCAGACAGCCTGTATCGAGTGGGCTCCATTGATTCCCAAACTACGGATACAAAAAAGGTTCCGATTGATGATAGTGTAGCCATTGCCACTGCTTCTGCGTATAAGGATATGGATTATTCTTTCTTAAAAGAGTTTTCCTTTGGGGAGACTTATGCGTCCGATTCCCTAAGGCCGTTTGACAGTGTGGAAGATATGAAGGCATGTACACATACAAAAATGAAGCCGGGTGCTATTGTAAGAACCAGTGGATATTATGAGGCAGGAGATGGTGGCGCTGCTTCTTATAAGTTAGTGCAGGCTAATGAAAAAGTGGATTGGGCATTAGAACTGGATAATGGATTATATGCAGTGTTTCTTCCGGATAAATATACGGATAAGAGCGGCAGGCAGTGGTATGTAGCTAGCGTAAAGCAATTTGGAGCCCACGGAGATGGAGAAACTGCTGACAATGGATTTATTAATAATGCCTTCAGTTTTATGGATCAGATTACGGATAAGGATGCAGATATAGAGAGAAGTATTGTATACATTCCAAAAGGGGAATATAAATGTACCAATCAGATTCATGTATCTGGAAAAAAGATCAATATCGTAGGCGAAGGAGAAAATTCGATTTTGTTTACCGATAATGATTACCGGAAGGAAGAAGGATATGCAGAGCACTTTTTTCAGGTATGGGGTGCAGAAAATGCCTTTTTTGGGAATTTTGTGATTGAGGCAAGAGAAGTGGATCTGCATCACTATATGCGTCAGTTTACTTTGATCTACTGCACGAATATATACATATATAATGTGGATTTACTGATTCCGCAGACTACTTACAATTCCTATTATTTTGAGGACAAGCAATATTCTAACTTTTGCTGTTATTCCGGCAATACGGATATTACTGTGGACGGATGTAAGATGACTCAGATGAGTGGTACTTATCGGGGAGCCAACGTGGGGGTATTAGATATCTGGTCTACAAAAGAAAAAAATATTACCATTATGAACTGTGACCTTTATGGCAATGCAAGAGATGAGCAGATTGGATTTTTTTCTACAGAGAATGACAGTGCAGGACTGGAGAATATCAGCTTTCTGAATAATACTATTCATTCCAGTCAGTTAAAGTATATTGATATTACCGGTCATAGAACGATGTGTATGACTGTTGCATACGACAATTCAAAAAATATATCAGGAATCCGTATAGCGGGAAATCATTTTATCTGCGAGGCAGATTCCAACTTTGCCACCTTTGGAAGTGTGAAAAACTGTGTGATTGAAGACAACATTATTGAAGTAATCGCTTCCCATGGGGGGATGGGCGATGTTTTCCACAAAGGAAATACAGTTGGAGATTACAAGGACATTCTGATTCAAAATAATGAAATTTTCATAACCAGCGTAGATGGCAGTCAGCGAAAGTCCAATGTAGCAACCGGGCATGTGACTTTTTCCAATAATAAGCTGGTGGCTGACTCTGCAATTAACTTTTTTATTGCCACGAAAAATGCGATAGCCAATAACAATGAAATCGTTCTTTTAAGAAGTATAGGAAGTGTGGCAAATAGTACATACCAGTTTAATGGCAATCAGATTTCCATGTATGCAGGCGCTGCGGATCATTTCTATTTGTTGGAAAGCGGTCAGGAGAATAAAGACCTGGAAGTGAACGGAAATACCGTATATGATTATAAACGGGATATATGGAACCGGTATCAGAATCCATGGCATGCTGTGAATAAAATCTATGGAGGTGCCAATTCGCTTACGTTCAGCAATAATACATATTACAAACAGAATGCAAAGAGGACGGATACAGGTGAGGCAGGAGAAGAGCTTTATGACAGGATTTTTTACTGGAGAGGCGGGGAATTGAACACCATTACTTATGAAAACAACACACTTCAGGGAGTCGGTGAGGAAATTGTTTTCTATGGTGTAAATACTGAACAAACCCAGATAAACAAATCAAACAATACTACTCTGCCCTATCAGGTGAAGGAAGAGGAATTGCCGGTTACTGCCGTGGATATCACTTATGCAGGCAGCAGGGAAAAGATTACGGAAATTACGTCAACGGGCGATACGGTATCTTTGGATAAGATCGTGCGTGTGGCAACGGAAATGGACGAGGAAAACAATGTGCTTTCGGAAGCGGAAACGGAGGAAAAGGAAATTCACTGGTATACGTCCGTAGACGGAATTGCTTCCGTAGATTCAAAAGGAAACGTTACCAGAAAGCTGTATGGGGATGTGAAGGTTTTTGCTGTGGCTGCGGACGGAAGCGGTGTATACGGAGAATGTATCATTCATTTTGTTCGGAAAACTGCAACAAATATACAAATTGATGCAACGGAAATTGATTTACAGCCTGGTCTGAAATTTTATGCGGATTACGTAGTGTTACCGGAAAATGAAGCAAATCAGACATTGTCCTGGGAGTCCTCTGATACGGAAATTGCCACGGTATCTAAAATAGGTACTATTACTGCTGTAAACACAGGTGATGCGGTGATTACGGGAAGAACGGTGGATGGCAGCGATTTACAGGTAAAGATTACAGTACATGTTACACCAGTTACCGTTAAGAAAATAAATATATCCAGCCTGACAGGCGAGCCATACTTATATTTTACCAATGATAAGATTGGAACTACTTCACAGCTGAAAGTAACCTCCTTTGTTCCAGACAATGCCACAAATAAGCAGATTGGAAAATGGGAAAGTACCAATACAAAGGTAGCAACAGTGGATCAAAATGGTGTAGTTACCGTTACGGGCTCTGGAGTAGGAGAAATACGGGCATATTCTACAGATGAAAAGTGCTATGGAAAATGCAGTATTTATGTACAGCCCCCGAAGGTAACCAATCTGGCTGCTACCGATGTTACGGATAGAGGATTGACACTTAGCTGGAAGGGACAGGATACCGGTTATGGCTATTATGTTTACCAATGGGACGATAGTTCTAATGAGTGGAAGACTTTAGGCGGCAGTTATACAACATCAGATAGTTACAAGGTAAGTGGACTGTCTGCAGGAACCACGTATAAATTTAAGGTTTGTGAGTTTATTACGAACTGGGATACCGAAACGAGAATTTTATATGAGGGTCCTGAGAATATGATAAAGGCCACTACTATGAGTTATCAGCCAGTGCAGTCTTTTTCCTGCAATGCCCAGGCGATTAGCATCATAGAAGGAGCGGAAAAGAGAGATTTAAGGGTCACGTATTCCCCGAATTGGGCGAATTATGAAAACTTAGAGATTACCTGGCAGGTAGCAGATGAATCTATGGTAGAAGTACTGGAGATGCGGCAGGAAAATAATATATTCAATTTTACCCTGAAGGGACTAAAAGCAGGAGTTACCTCCATTACTTTTTCTTCCAATGATTCATGGAACAAGAGCATTACGATTCCTATCGGGGTCGTATCCACTGGAGGCATACCGGCAGATTCTTTTGAACTTTCTGCAGAGTATCAGAAGATAGATGTCCGTTTTCACGGCAGGGAGGAGGATAGTGCGTTTGACGGCTATATGTTATCAAGAGTGATAGGATATCGCTATGAGGATGTACAGTATTTTCCGAAAAATGACACAGGAGAATACTCTTGCAGCTTGGAAGGCGGCTTCATAGACGGAGATACCTATACGTATACAGTAATGCCCTGTGTGAAATCGGAAGATATAATCTTTTATGGGCTATATACATCTCCAAAATCCGTTACCATGCCGGTAGAGCAGCCTATAGAATCCATAAAACTCTCTCAGGAGCAATATGTGGTACCTTTTGGAGAAACTGTAGAAGTGAAAGCAGTGATTGCGCCGGAAGATGCATCCATTCCTAAGCTGGACTATAGCTTTTCTAAAAATGGATTTGCAACGATTGAAAATATTATAAAGGAAAATTCCGGTGCCGGTACAGACTATGCCTCTTTGACTGGCAAGGCGGGCGGAGTTACTTATCTGAGAGCAGAGGCAAGGGATAGTTCCGATTGTATTGATACTGCAAAAGTCATTGTTCTGCATGGTCCGGTAAAACAAGTGCAATATGCCACCACTCCCACCCAAATAGATTTGATATGGGAAAAGTGCGAAAATGCAGGCGGTTATTATGTATATCGTCTGAATGAAAGTACAAATACCTATGAAAGAGTGGCGGAAGTAGAAGAAAATGAATATCTGGATACAAATATAGTGGAAGATACTACCTATTTTTACAAAATATCTGCATGGTTAGAAGAGGAAGGCACTCGATATGAGGGCGCCCAAACAGAGCCTGTTGAAATATGTGCAGCAGAAAACATTTTCCAGATTGATGCCAGGGGATATAAGGGTACTTATGACGGAAAGGAGCACAAGGCAGTCACCGTTACCGGTCAGAATCCAAAAACGGACAGCATCAGCTATAGTGTGGATGGAAAGACATGGAGTCAGACTGTTCCGACTGTAAAAAATGTAACGGACAGCAAAATCATATACATAAGGGTGACAAGGAAAAGCGTGCAGGCCTCTTATGAAATCAGTGTAGTGGCCAAGGTAGATCCAAGTGATTTGGACAAATCCAAAATCAGTCTTTCCAAGACCGTATTTGATTGGAATGGCAAGGTTCAGAAGCCTACAGTACAGATCAGCGGCTTAAAGGAAGGAGAAAATTTCACGGTAGCCTATCCGACCCAATCCAAGAAGACAGGAAATTATAATGTGATTGTAACAGGAACAGGTAATTACAAGGGTTCTTATACATTACAGTATTCCATAAAAACATATAAAGGGCATACCTATACGGTTTCCGGCTATAAATACAAGATTACTGGAGCAAAAACGGTAACTGTAAAAGGAAGCACCAACAAGAAAAGAGCTTCTGTGACTATTAAAAATACTGTGAATCTGGGTGGAAAGATATATAAGGTTACTTCAGTGGCTGCAAATGCCTTTAAGGGCTATAAAAAGCTTAAAAAGGTTACGATTGGAAAAAATGTGACGACAATCGGAAAAAATGCTTTCTATGGAGATAAGAAGCTGAGTAAGATTACGATTAAGTCCAAGATAATCAAGAGCATTGGAAAGAATTCCTTTGGCAAAATCAATGAAAAGGCGAATATTTATATGCCCAAAAAGCAAAAAAATAAGTATAGAAAGCTGTTGGGGAAAAAAACGGGCTATAAGAACACTATGCGCATAATCGGAAAGTAAAAACAGCCGGAACAGGAGGAGCTATGCAGAAAAATTCCTCCATATGACTGAAAATGCCGAAATGGAAGAAAAACAGTTGACACACGGGGATGCGTATAATATAATATTTCACAGTGGCGACCCGAGAGAACGTTAAGCCAAAGCCCCGGTAAAGCGGTCATTGGGTTCCAAAGCAACAGCCCTTTTGATTCCGATTAGCCCCGGAGAAGGGATAACAATTAGAAGAAGTCAATGGACTTGATTTTTGGAGGTAACAGGATGAAAACATTTATGGCTAGTCCAGCTACAATTGATAGAAAATGGTATGTAGTAGATGCTGAAGGTCAGACACTTGGCCGTTTAGCTTCCGAGGTTGCTAAAGTTTTAAGAGGTAAGAACAAACCTATCTTTACACCTCACATTGATACAGGTGATAATGTCATCGTAATCAATGCAGAAAAGATTCAGGTAACAGGTAAGAAATTAGATCAGAAGATTTATTATCATCACTCTGATTATGTAGGCGGAATGAAAGAGACTACATTAAAAGAGAAATTGGCAAAGAAACCGGAACAGGTTATCGAACTTGCTGTAAAAGGTATGCTTCCAAAAGGACCTTTAGGAAGACAAATGTTTAAGAAACTTCACGTATACGCAGGACCAGAGCACAAACACGAAGCTCAGAAGCCTGAAGTATTAACATTTTAATTAGAGGAACTGAAAGGAGAGAATTAAAATGGCTAAAGCAGCAGAAAGATTCCACGGAACTGGAAGAAGAAAAAAATCTATCGCAAGAGTATATTTAGTACCTGGTAAAGGTGATATTGTTGTAAATAAAAGAACACTGGATGACTATTTCGGACTGGAAACATTAAAGGTTATCGTTCGTCAGCCTCTTGTAGCTACAGAAACAGTAGACAAGTTTGATATTTTAGTAAACGTACACGGCGGCGGATATACAGGTCAGGCAGGCGCCATCAGACACGGTATCGCAAGAGCATTGCTTCAGGTTGATGGAGATTACAGACCGGTATTAAAGAAAGCAGGTTATCTGACAAGAGATCCACGTATGAAAGAAAGAAAGAAATACGGTCTCAAGGCAGCAAGACGTGCACCACAGTTCTCAAAGAGATAATTACAGACCAAAACGGCATAAGACAGTTATACCCCGGAAATACAGTATTTCCGGGGTTTTCTTTTTTCAGGGTATCCGTTCCGGTAGTATGAAAAAGTATGAATTTTTCCCGGTAAGAAACAGGTAAGTAACACAAATTGCGCCTATATTTTGTTTATGGTGTCCAGCAGTTCCGCTATTTTAAAGTGAGTATAAACGACCTAGGTAACACCTTAATCTTAAGAAGAAACGAGATTGCAGAATGTATGCAAATATGATAAAATTCAAATGGACAACCGTGTTGCAGGGTGGGATGACCTCTCATTTTTACAGAATGGGGGTGATGCCTATGAAAAATCATTTTGATTTTAAGGACATTATGACCTTTGGTCTGTTCCTTTTGGCATTACTTACATTCGTTTTTACGTTTTGTAAGTAAGTCTACATAGAAAAACCACCCCAAAACTTTGACCGAGTACGGGGTGGATTTTTCTATCTCATTTTTAGGTCAACCCACCTTGTGGGCGGTTGTTTTTTTGTATCTACAATATATCATAAGCAGAGGTAGAGTTCAAGGATAAAATGACTTATGAGGCAGCATAGCTTTAATACCCAAACACTTCTACAGCCTTTTCCATCCTCTCAACAACAGCAACCCCAAAGGGACAATTTCCTTCGCACTTTCTACATGCAACACATTCTGAAGCATGATGCTCCAATAACTTATAATGATCTGCAACCGTTTCTGGAACCTCACCCTGTGCCAGAGCCAGATTCAGATACTTGTTGATATCCGCTACATTGATTCCCACACTGCAGGGAGCACAATGACCGCAGTACATACAGTTTCCATGAAATTGGAATTTATCCATTTGGGCTAATACTACCGAATAGTCCCGTTCTTCTCTAGATGCTTCAAAATAAGAAACAACCTTCTCCACTTCACTGATGGAATGGCAGCCAGCCATAACAGATACGACTCCCGGTCTTGTAAGGCAATATTCAATGCATTGATACTCATTAAATGCAACTCCAAAGGGGGACAGCTCTGCCTTCAGCATATCTCCGCCGCCAAATGCTTTCATAACGTCAATTGCCACATTCTCACGCTCGCATAATTCATAAAGAGCCTTCCGGTCCGGATTCATGCCTGTAAGTCCGTTTTTATAGTTTTCAGGCGCCCATAAGTCGTTACAGTCCTCGCTGGCAGGCTGCATGTCATAGGCAGCATTTACCGAAAACATCAGAACATCAATGAGACCGGTTTCCACTGCCTTCCTTGCCACTAACGGATTGTGGGAGCTTAATCCAATGGCACGGATCCGGCCTTCCTTCTTTAATCGTCTGCAATATTCCATAATCTCTCCATGGAATACTTCCAGAAAATCCCTTTCACTGTCAATATAATGAATCATTCCGATATCTATATAATCTGTTCCAAGCCTCTTTAGCTGGTCTTCAAACCCTGCCTTTGCTTTTTCCAGATTTCTGGTGCGGAGATACTGCCCGTTTTCCCATACGGAGCAGATATGCCCCTGAAGCACGATTTTTTCCCTCCGGCCAGCAATGGCGCCACCAAGATTGTCCCTGAAATCAGGGTTAGAGGTATACAGATCTATAAAATTGATTCCAAGCTCCATGGCTCTGTCAAGCATTGCTTGAAATTCTTTGGGTGATTTTCCCATAAATCCTTCACAGCCCAGTGCAATTTCACTTACTTCCACATTATTACATCGTTTTAAAGTTCTGTATTTCACGCAATGTCCTCCTTTATCATATTATTTATTTGGTTTTGGATTCCTGTATGGTGCAACTCATAAAAAATTATAACATGCGGTTTTTACTACTGGTCAATACATTTTCAAATAATTCAGGCATGTTATTTCTTCGTGAAATAGTTGTTGAAATTTCCTATCCCTTATGTTATAGTAAGAGCATAAAAGAGGAGCAACCGCCCACAAGGTGGGTTGACCAAATGTTAGAGTAGAAAACCACCCGCTACTGGCCAAAGTTTAGGGTGGTTTTTCTATGTAAAGCTACTTACAAAACGTAAAAACGAAAGTAAGCAATGCCAAAAGGAATATACCAAAATTCAGCAAATCCTTAAAATCAAAATGATTCTGATTTTTCATAGCATCACCCCCATTCTATTAGGAATGAGGTCAACACACCCTGCAACACGATTGCTCCATGACGATATTCTAGCATGATTATACTGATATTACAATTTAATATTTATGTTTTTACGATAATTTATTAAGAACAGAAATAAAGTTGTCGGATGAAAAGAGAAATATTCATGGACATGCCATACTATTTTGTAGCAGCGGCCTCTTATTCTCTTAGGGAAAGTCTGGAAGTTAAAAAAGAAAATATTATTGATGCGCTTCGGGATGATATGATTTGCTGGAAAACAGGTAGAATTTTCGCAATTTCTTATCAAATAGCAGAGCCACGAACATATGGCTTTGCTGCGACAATCACTGAAAAGCCATACAATTATAAGAAATGCCTGAAATATTAGTTGCAATAATATAATTTATTTTTCTTTTCCACCTGCATCATGCACTATACTCCATACTGCCATGATTCCGAACCAGATAAACATGCTCTCACTCATAAGCCCGTTGGCAAAACCGAGACGGAATGGGGTATCGGGAAGAAGGGATTTTACAATTTGTAAAACACCATAAATAAAAAGCGTATTTGTATATGCCATTGTTTTTGGAAAAATTGTTTTTCCTGAAATTTGTAGATAAAACCAATACAAAAACGGCAGAATCATAATTGCTTCTCCAAGAGGGAGTATCCATGAAAATTGAACACGTAATGCTTCCGCAACAGGGAGTGCGGCTTCATAACAACTCTGGCTCATCATGGCAAAAGCATATAAAATCATTACCACATACAAATGAATGCAAAGCCATGGCAGCATACCAAACACTGTCAGATAATGATAAATTCCTTTCTGTTTTTTGTGTTTTATAAATTCTGTCATAGTCAACAGCCCAACTCCGTAAAATATAACGGCAGGAAAAGCCACAAACATTGACAGAGCATTTCTCCATGAGGGAATCTGAGCTGCGCCCTCTGTCAGCCAGTGGGTTTCACCGTGATAAGTAGTACTGCCGTAAATCATCAGCCAGTCACCTGAACACATTAAAATACAGCCAAGCATACCGCAGAGTAATGCAATAATCACTTTTTTTTGAACAATTGTCTGATTTACCATTCGTTTTTTCTCCTTTCTATCAATTCAAATATATTTTATTCCTTATTTACTTGTCAATAAAGTGACAAAAAGTGATATTTTTTCTCAAGTTTTCAAGCTCCTGGCAAAACTGTCGGACGCAGTGCTACATAGTTATTTTTAAGCGATTTCTAAAAGGATTTCAGTCAGCTTACCATAGCTCATATATTTTGTGTTATACTATGATGTATGAAAGCTATAATGACAAAACATAAAATTGTAACCTTATTGTGCATAGGAACAATGGTATTAAGCGGCTGCAACAAAAGGACACCGGAACAAGATATGGCAGGTCAATCTAGAGAGATGAATACTGAAGCTGTATCAGAAGATACCGGTACAGAAGAACCAACTATAACCGAATCGTATATGGATGATTCCGTCTATATTGGAGAATATTTAGACTCGGATGTGAAGGAACCAAAACTTGAGATTGCGAAAGGTGATGATGGTAAATATATAGTGCAGATAGGGATTTATCGTTTGACTTCGTTGAGTGACGGCATTGGTGAACTGACTGCGGAAGGCATGAACTTTACGGCGACGGATGCTGCGGGTAATCCAATCAGCGGTGTAATAACAGTCAAGGAAGAAACTGCAACGGTTACTTTTACAAATTCAACATGGCATTATCTGCAAAACGGTTCTACCTTTGAATATACGAAATCTTCTGATATTCCCAATATTTGGGGGCAATAGTTTTTTAGTTATGGAGGTAGGAAAGAATGAGAAATGAGAAAGAAATGTTTGAGTTGATTATCAATACAGCAAAGGAGGATGAACGTATCCGGGGAGTATATATGAATGGTTCCCGCACCAATGTGAATGTGCAAAAGGATATTTTTCAGGATTATGACATTGTCTATGTAGTAAAGGAAACGGAAAGTTTTATCCGGGACAAGAGCTGGATTGACCGGTTTGGAGACAGGCTGTTTATGCAATACCCGGATGAAAATCCAGACTTTCCAAATGATAAAGAAAATTTCTATGGCTGGCTTATGCAGTTTGCAGATGGAAATAGAATGGACTTGCACGTGGAGACTGTGGAACATGCAAAAGAAAATATCCTACAGGATAAATTGTGCAGCATATTATTGGACAAGGATCATATCTTTCCGGATATTCCGCCGGCTTCAGATGAGGATTACAGAGTGAAAAAGCCTACACAAATGCAATACTCCTGTGCCTGTAATGAATTCTGGTGGTGTCTGGATAACGTCGCAAAGGGACTTTGGAGGGAAGAAATCCCATATGTCCAGGATATGATTTCGTTCTGTGTGCGAAAGCAGTTGGAAAAGCTGCTTTCCTGGAAGATAGGGATTTTGACGGATTTTTCTGTCAGTATCGGGAAATCCGGTAAATATATGTACCGTTGGCTTTCAAAAGAAGAGTGGAATGACTTTCTTGCCACTTATGCTTCCGGCAATGTGGAAGAGTGTTGGAAGGCGGTTATGATAATGTGTGACTTGTTTGAAAAGACGGCGGAGTACGTTGGGGAAAAGCTGGGCTATGAGTATAACCATACGGAAGGGAAAAATGCAAGGGGATTTTTAGAGCACGTAAGAGTTCTGCCCAAGGATGCGGCAGAAATTTATTAACTGCTTATATTCCACTAACAGTTGAAAAACACAAGGGAAGTTCTATTTCACGGTTATTGAAGCCGGAAAGGAAAACAGGATATGATAAAAGAAAAAACGGAGGTCGGAGCAGATGCTTGACAGTATAAAGGTTGGACATTTTATCATGAATAAAAGGAAAGAGGCGGGGCTTACCCAGCAACAGTTAGCGGATAAGCTGAATCTTTCCTTTCAGGCAGTGTCAAAGTGGGAGACGGGAACGGCATTTCCCAATATTGAAGTTCTTACCGATTTAGCTGCCCTCCTGCAGGTAACCGTGGATGAAATATTATCGGGAACGGAAAAAGAAAAAGAGGGACTTTCCTACAGCAAAGCAGGAGTGGATATTGCCTATACCGACAGCATGAAAAAAGAAATGGCGGAATATTTGGAAACAGCAGATGGGCGGGTGCTGAACGGTCTTGGACCGTTTGCTTCTCTATACGATATCCATTTTCCGGATATGAAAAATCCGGTTCTTGTATTAAAGTCCGAAGAACCCGGCTCCAAGCAGAAGCTTGCAATGGAATATGGCTACACAGAGTCCATATGCCATGATATGATCAATCATTTAGTCAATGATATTGTAGTAATGGGAGCAAAGCCCCTTGCGGTATTGGACACTATCGTATGTGGAAATGCGGAAAAGGATACGATGAAAACTTTGATAAAGGGAATATCGGATGCCTGCAGGGAAAATGAATGCTCTTTAGTAGGAGGGGAGACCTCCATACAGCCTCTGGTGGTGGAAGGGGGAGTTTATGTACTGACCTCCAGCATTGCGGGAATTGTGGAAAAGAGCCGGATTATTGACGGCTCACATATAGAGGAAGGGGACAGAGTGCTTGCCATTGCTTCCAATGGACTGCATACCAATGGATATTCCCTGGTCCGCCTGCTGATGGACAGGCTGCCCGGAATCAAGCTGGAGAGGATTAAGGGTATGACCTTTATAGAACAGATTATGAAGCCCCATACACCATATTACAGGGCAATAAAAGATTTATTTGACAAGGATCTGATTCATGGCATGGCACATATTACCGGAGGAGGAATCGAAGGCAATCTGTGCAGGATCATTCCAAGGGGCATGACGGCAGAAATAGATTTATCCCAAATACGGACGTTAGAAATCTTTTCCTATATAAAGCGGATGGGAAATGTCAGTGATGAGGAAATGCTGCGTACCTTTAATTGCGGCGTGGGGCTTTGTATGGTAGTAAAAGAGGAAAAGAAAGACATGGCTATCCGGCATATTTCCCGGTATTATGATTGTTATGAGATTGGGCGGATAGAGAAGGGGAGCCGGAAGATCAGGATGATAAATGGTGTGGATTGGACTGTGTTTTGATAAGATGGATATTCATGGCAGTGCCCAAGGAGTTAGATAGCGCTTCCATGCGGAGTAGGCTCAGTATGTGAAAGTGGAACTGTTAAAAAGCAATTCGATTTAGCACTTGTACATTTACTAAAAAGCGGTTATAATAAAAACATAGATAAGTTTTTCCTGTACCTGCACACAGGAGGACCTATGAAGAAAACATTTCAGGAATTAAACTTAAGCAACGCATTTTTATTTGCAGCCGCTCTAGAGGATCCGGACACTTGCCGGCTTGTGCTTGAAATCATTCTTGACACCAAGCTGCCTAAGGTAAATGTACATGCGGAACAGAGCATTCTGGTAAGCTCGGATTTCAGAAGCATCAGGCTTGATATTTACGCAAGCGATGAAATGCAGGTAAGTTACAACGTAGAGGCACAGAACGACGACAGAAAGAATCTTGCCAAGCGAAGTCGTTACCATCAGGCAGAAATGGATGTAGCCTCTCTGAAACCGGGAGACGATTTCAATGACCTAAAGCCAGGGTATGTAATCTTTATCTGCACATTCGATCCATTCGGAAAGGGATTGTACCGCTATACCTTTGAAGAAAGGTGCTTAGAATGTGACATGAGCCTTGGAGATGGAACCAGAAAAATCTTTCTGAACTCCAGAGGCAGAGATGGTGGGGATGTTCCAAACGAACTGGTGCATTTTTTAAAGTACATGGAGCAGAGTACAGATGAATACGTGTCGGAACTTACTGAGGAATCTATCATAAAGCTGCATGAAAAAGTGACGGAGCTGAAAAAATGGCGAAGACTGGAGGCGAGATACATGACTGTTGAGGAATGGTTAAAGGATCGGGAGGCTGCGAGCAACGAAAAAGTGAAACAAGAAGCAAAACAAGAAGCAAAACAGGAAGCAAAACAGGAAGCGAGACAAGAAGCTGTCTTTGAACTTTTAGAGGAATATGGTGCCATTCCAGAGCATGTCAGGGAAGCCGTTTTAGCACAATGTGACTTGGAAGTGCTGAAAAGATGGCATAAGCTTGCAGCCAGAGCAGGCTCTATAGAGCAGTTCGAGAAGGAAATGTAAGAATTTGCATGTGAACCAATATAAAAAGCTTATATAAAAATCTAAATGCAACATCAAAATATTCAAGTGATGCGGTCGGTGACCGCATCGGTCGGAGTACAATTCGTAAACGATTCACAATCAACATTTAGAAGAGGGTATAGGGAAAACTATCTATTTAAGTAAAAGTAATTTAATTCTGTTAAAAATATATTTATTCCTGCAGTTGAAGTCTGAATGAATCATATAATGACCTTAAAATCTGGTATGAGGATAACAAGTACATTTGNTTTNNAAGATGATATTTTTTAAGATAACANAAATAAATTATTATGAAGTATTTTCCNATACACATTCGTTATAGATAGTAGAGGATTCAAATAAANNCATCTCTTNCATAATATAACAAAGNAATGAAGGGAAAAATAAAAATGAAAGCGACAAAGACAAAAAAACGAAAAAACAANGCAATTTTTTCAGCAGGTACAATAAGAAAAATTTCCGTCTGTCTGCTTGCCACTGCCCTTTTCATAGGAAGCATAAAACCTGTTTANGCNGCNNANGAAAAAAAGACACTGCCGTCAGGTATAGCCTATGATGAAATCGGCAGTCAAATAGAAGCATATNTCAAAGAGNATNAAGANACCGGCGCAGCCATGGCGGTAGCNGTTTTTGACAGAGAGGGCACAATCTATCAAAACCACTTCGGCTATATAGATTTAGAAAATCAAAAGCCNATAGAGGAAGAAAGCGTATTTGAATGGGGTTCNGCCACAAAGACCCTNGTATGGATAAGCGTCATGCAGCTNGTGGANCAAGGACGTCTTGATCTNAAGGAGGATATCCGTACCTATCTGCCGGACCACTTTTTAACCAANTTAAATTATGACAAANNCGTCACAATGATGAANTTNATGAATCATNACGCNGGNTTTCAGGAAATGCTGACGGACTTATTCGTGAAGGATCAAAAAAACGTTCTGCCTTTGGCAGAGCAGCTAAAGCTCCACNAACCNNAACAGATTTATGAGCCGGGTACGGTAANCGCCTATTCCAACTGGGGCGTAGCCCTGGCTGCCTACATAGTGGAGTTTATAAGCGGNCAGTCNTTTGATGAATATGCAAGAGAACATATTTTTGANAAGCTTGGCATGGAGCATACGGCAATCAGANCNGACCTTTCNGATAATGAATGGGTAAAAGAGAAGNGGCAGGAGCTTATGTGCTATAGNNCNGATGGAAAAGCAATGGGAGACTGNTTNTATGCCATTTCTCTTTATCCGGCGGGCATGTGTACTTCTACCNTAGGGGATTTTTCTTNATTTGCCCAGTCGCTGGTTATNGNAGAAGGAGANACCTGTCCTTTGTTTGAAAAAGAGGAAACCTTAACGGAAATGCTTTCAGCCACTTCCTATTATGGGGATACGGATATTCCCTTAAACTGCCATGGCTTCTGGACNCAAGAGTTTGGAGTATCGGTAATNGGNCATGGAGGAAATACCGNCGGCTGCTCTTCCAATCTGNTGTTTCANAAAGAAAGCGGCATTGGAGTAGTGGTCATGACCAATCAGCAAAATGAAGAAATATTCAATTATGATATGCTGGAACTGATTTTCGGAAGCTTTGCAGATTCTAAGCTGGCAGNGTACAATCAACAGGTGCCAAAAGGATTTTTCAGAAGCGCCCGTACTATTCTGACAGGTCCCTTATCTGTTTACNGCATGGGTTTTTATGTNATGGAGGAAAGCGANNTGGANNNTTTCTGGGTATATGATGACAGTCAGGGAGTGGAAAAAATCGTATCCTCCTATGGTGATATGCTGAAGNTGTCGCCAGATGAGTATATCCCCATCATAGTGCTGCCCNTGCTTTTGGNGGCAGGCGCTTTGTATGCANTGTCTACCTGTCTGGCAGGGGGATGTATCGTAAGNCCCCTGCTNCGGCNTCGGAAAANGAAACAGGGAATCCCATTGGAGAAAATTCCTTTTGCNGGTTGGAATTATGCCGCCTGCGCTCTTATGCTGCTTTGGCTGGTTAATTTTGGAATAATTGCCTTACANATTTCCACCTATGCCCCCAGNAGCCATTATATCTGGCAGTTTGCNTTAAGTGCAGTNATGGGGATTATGATGNTGTCAATGGCAGGNAGNATGATTTNTCATCTGAAAAAAATGGAACAGCCNNTAAGACGGAAANTAAAATATGGANTTACCACCTTTTTCCTGTTCGTATTCCTTGTGGNGATTTTGTACTGGAACATGTATCAGTTNTGGGCNGTTTANTGTACTGACACGTTGATAATCAGGCAAANCTACNTGTCAAATNTCAATGTGTCACTNCATCAGGTTTCTAACATTTTTGCAACATANCNNNANAGGGGTGCAAGAAAANGAAAGAATCCGCTATAATAATTCCTATAAGCCACGGAAATCAATTTTCAGCCAGAGGCTCTNCCCANAGNCAAANGGCACCGGGACGGGCTTCCGAATGAGAATATTTTCTAAAGGAGCCCTTATAAAAACGCCAGCGCTTAGCGAGGTANTTTCGAGCTTAGCACTGTTGCGTTTTTATAGAGCGAAAGCGTGGCGACGTAGAAATATTCTCANTNNNAAGCCGTCCGTCCCGGTGCCTNTTGACTATGGGGAGAGCCTCTGGCTGAAAATTGATTTCCATACCCATACCCATAAACATAGGAGATGATCATGTGAAGCTATTTGTTGTAGAAGACGATCAGGCGCTTGCAAAGGAGCTTATCTTATTGTGTGAAAAATGGGGCTTTCCGGCAAAGGCGCCTTTGGATTTTTCTAAGATTGATGAGGAATGCAGGGAATATGAACCAGCTCTTGTTTTAATGGATATCAACCTGCCTTATTATGATGGATTTTACTGGTGTGAGAAAATCAGGGAAAGCTCTACGGTGCCTGTTTTATTCTTATCCAGCAGGGACCAGAACGGGGATAAGGTTATGGCAATGGCTTCCGGCGGGGATGATTATATGGAAAAGCCTTTTGATCCGGAGCTGTTACTGGTGAAAATCCGTTCCATGTTGAGAAGGACTTATGAGTATAAATCCCAGGACAGGGATTATATAGGCGAGGACATGTATTATGACAATGGAAAAGGTTTATTTGTATCGGGAAAGAAGTCTGCAGAGCTGACCAAATCGGAAGGAAAAATCATGATGGCGCTGTTAGGACAAAGGGGCAGCGTGGTAAGCAGGGAAAAGCTGATGCAGCATTTATGGAACACGGATGAATTTGTTACGGATGCCTCGTTGACTGTTCTGATTTCAAGGCTTAGGGCAAAGCTTTCCGGTATCTGTGACGGCGAAGATGTGATACGGACCAAAAAGGGAATGGGATATTATATCAAATGATGGATTATATAAAGGAAAGAAAAGCAGCTTTTTTTCTGCAGGCGGGACTTTTTCTATTTATCAATCTTTATTTCGGTTATATTTGCGGAACCAATGTGTATGTGATGGATCTGCTTTATTTTGATGTGATTTATCTGCTGGCAGCAGGCTTTTGGATGAAAAATGATTATGAGAAATGGAAGCAGTTAGGAGAAATCATAGATCGGGAAGAACCAGAAACGGAAAAAGAGCGAAAGGAGCTGATGGGAAATCAGCTTTTCCTGTTCTTTCAAAGGAGGCAGCAGGAGAAGGAAGAGGAAATATCCGCTTTACATGATGAAATAAGGGAACAGACAGATTATATGACCAGATGGGTTCATGAAACCAAGCTTCCTCTGTCCGCCTTAAAGCTTATGAATGAAAGGAATTTAGACGGTGAGCTTAGGGAAGAAATGCAGGAGCAGTTGGAACGGCTTGGACAGCTTTTGAACAGAATCGTCATGAATGGAAAATTAATCAGTCCCCAGTACGACATGAAATTTGAGAAGATACTGCTTCAGGATGTGGTAACGGAGTCCATGAAAAACCAGTCCTATTTTCTCATTAAGGAGCATTTCCAAATTGAAATGGAGCTGGAGGAGCTTTTTGTATATAGTGACAAAAGATGGCTTGTATATCTGTTGGACCAGTTGATTGGGAATTCCATAAAATATAAAAAAGAAGAGCCGGCATTGTTTTTTGGAGGAAAAAAGTTGTCGGAGGAAGAAATGCTTTTCTGGATGGAGGACAGGGGCATTGGCATAGACCCGGAAGAAATCCCTTATATTTTTGATAAGGGCTATGTGGGAAGCAATTTAAGAAAAGGGGACTATCGTTCTACGGGAATGGGACTTTACTTTGTTCAGAAAATTGCCCGTTTTCTGAACATTGAGATCCGGGTGGAATCCAAAAGAGGGGAAGGAACCCGATTTGAACTGTATTTTCAAAAAAATACGGATTACTTTATGATGGATTGAGAAAAACCTTGCATTTTTGTTACATAAAAGAAGAGACTGTAACATAGATGTAAGGATTTTTTATAGGGTTTCTGCTAAGCTTTTTATAGAAAAAGGATAGTGCTTATGCTATCAGGCAAAGTAAGGAGGAGCTAAATGAAAAAAATAGTAGAAGTAAAGGATCTGGTAAAGGGCTTTGGCAGAAGGGAATATGAAACCGCTGTATTGAAGGGAATCAGTCTGGATATTTATGAGAAGGATTTCATTGCCGTTATGGGACCCAGCGGGGCAGGGAAGTCCACTCTGTTAAATATGCTCTCCACATTGGATAAGCCTACAAGGGGGCAGATCATGTTAGACGGAAAGGATGTTACAAGGGCGGACAACAGGCTGTTGTCCATTTTAAGAAGGGATAAGATTGGATTTATCTTTCAGGAATACAATCTGCTTGACAATATGACCCTGCAGGATAACATTGCCCTTCCCCTTTCCTTAAACGGAGAAAAGAGCCGGGTGATTTTGGAAAAAGTGGGGCGGATGGCAGAGCTGTTTCAGCTAAAGCCTCATTTGAAAAAATATCCCTATCAGTTGTCCGGAGGGCAGAAGCAGAGAGGAGCCAGTGCAAGGGCATTGATCACGCAGCCTGAGATCATCTTTGCGGATGAACCTACCGGGGCCCTTGACTCCAAGTCTAGTAAGGATCTGCTAACCAGTCTCAAGCTGGCAAATGAGGAGGAAAATGCCACGATTCTAATGGTGACTCATGATGCTTATACAGCAAGCTATGCAAAGCAGGTCTATATGCTGGTGGACGGACAGATTCAAAGCAGGTTGAACAGCAAAGGGGACAGAAAGTTTTTTTACGAGGAAATCCTGCAGTTATTGGCTTCTATGGGAGGTGACAGGGAATGAGTTTATTTGGTCTTGCATGTTCAAACTTTAAAAGGAGCATAAAGGAATATGCGTCGTTGATTATATCCCTTGCATTTTCCGTTTTTATTTTCTTTAATTTTCAAAATGTGGTATTTTCTGATTCCATGGATGTGCTGGAAAATTTCAACAAGGACTATATTGACATGATTACCCAGGCTGCTTCTTTTGTATTCGGAGTGTTTCTGTTCTTCTTTATCTGGTATGCGACCAACGTCTTTTTAAGTCAGAGAAAAAGGGAAATCGGAATTTATACCTTTATGGGGTTAGACAATACAAGAATTGGAAAGATGTATGCCATAGAAGCTTTCCTGATAGGGCTATTTTCTCTGGGAGCGGGACTGGTCTTTGGCATTTTGTTTTCCAAGCTGTTCCAAATGCTGCTGTTAAAGATTTCGGATATCAGCGTGGACATCCGGTTTTCCTTTTCCCTGCCGCCGGTGCTCATTACCTCAGTTGTGTTCGGTATTATTTATGGAATCATGATTATAAAAGGATATGTTTCCATTGTAAGAAGCAGTGTGTTAAATATGCTGTCTGACGCAAAAAAACAGGAGATGAAAAAAGAGAATCTTTTTCTTACCTTCATCAAGGTGGTATTAGGACTTGCTGTACTTGTGACCGGATATGTGTTTGCCATGGAAACGGGAGGATTTCACTCTCTGGAATACGGACTTTTGGCAGTGATACTGGTAGTGGCGGGAACCTATCTGTTATATGGCGGAGCCATTCCATTTTTCATAGGAAAGCTTACGGAAAACAAAAAATTCTTATATGAAAAGGAGAGGAATCTATGGGTAAATAATCTGGCATACCGGATTCGTAGAAATTACCGCACCTATGGAATGGTTACTGTTTTAATGATCTGTTCCGTAACGGTTCTGGCAACCTCCATAGCATTGAAGCAAAGATATGAAAAGATGATTCATTTTCAGGAGCATTATTCCTATCAGGTAACCGCTATGCACAGGCTGGATAAAGAACAGATTGAAAAAGGCATTTCAGAGAAAAATCAGGTGCTATATGGGAATGAAATAGCTCTGACTATGCTGGATCCGGCTGTATTTCACAAAGAGAGGGGAGGTTACGGAATCGTTTCTTGTTCGGGGTTGAAGGAAGCGGCAAAACAGGCGGAGTTGGATTTTCCTTATGGGGACATGAAGGAGGATGAGGCAGTTTCTCTTTCCCATGTGATGCTAATGAGCTTTATGGGATTCGATCCAAACACTATGGTAGAAATTGGGGAGGACAGCTATCATGTTCTGGCACTGGATGATACGGCTTATCTGGGCAGGCTTCAGGAAACTGTGGATATTTATGTAGTCAGTGATGAGGCCTATGAGAAATTAAGTCCTCTCGGTTTGGAATGTTTTATTTATAGTTTTAAGATTGCGAATCCGGAAAATACGGAAGCCTCCAAACCTTATCTGGATACTTTGATTGAGAAGGAGGATGGAAATTTTACGGTAGGATACAATATGATTTTGCCGGACCGGGGAGAAACGGCATGGATTCCCGTTATGTATTCGCTTTGCGTGTTTATGTTCGTAACGTTGATTCTGGCAGCAGGAAGTATTATTTTTATCAAGTTAAATAACGATGCTTACGAGGATGCAGAGCGTTACAAAATCCTGCAAAAGCTTGGCACATCGGAAGAGGTATTGAAAAGGGCCATGAAGCATGAAATCAGATTTACTTATTACTGTCCCTTTGCTTTAATGGTTGTAACCTCCTATTTTTCCATCCGCGCCCTTGGAAATGTGATGAAAACAGAACTGACATTAGTAAATGTATATAGCGCAGTGGCCATTATCCTGTTGTTTTCTGCCATTTATCTGGTATCTGTAAGGGCTTTTCAAAAAAAGGTGTTAAAATAGCTAAACTTTTTTCTCTTTAGCGCCGATAATAAAATCGTCAGGAAGACATTTAAAATCAATGGAATGATTATGTTGATTTTAAATGTCTTTTTATTTTAGAATGATATAACAGTTTCGGAAAAATCGGAGGAATAAATTATGAGACTTTCAGGAATTTCATATGCAGCACAAAATAAAAGTCAGGCGGTTTATAAGAATGGGGGAAAAGCTGAGGGACAGAAGGCTTTTAAAAGCCTGCTGAATGAAAATATGTCATCCAGGGTAACGGGAGAAGAACCGGTAAAGCCATATGAGACTATGGGGAAATTCGAGGACAGGCTTACCGGGAAAAAAGGTGCACCTTATTCTTATCTGGCAGATGAGTCAGGCGTAATAGAATATAATGGGGTTGTTTTTTTCTGTGACAATGAACGTAATACTATTAGTTTAGGTGACGTGAGCAATCCAAAGGATGTGATTACGATCCCACTGTCAGGAGGAGGATGTCTGAAAGTAAACCGGGACAATATTGATGATTTATCAAAAGCTATCGGTATGTTCTGTCCGGAGGATATCAACCGGATTTTAAGGGCGCTGTCTCAGGATGCCAAGGCACAGAAGGCTTTGCAGGAAATTGAAGAGGAGAAAGATAAATTTTGTAGCAGTTTAGATTAATTATTTGGCATAATTCATATGCATAATGACAATGGAAGCTGGAATTGGAAAGTTTTTGAACATTCATAACATAAACTCTGGATATTGAAGAGTTTGTGTTATGAAATCCATTAAAAAATCTGTATTTAAGATGCATGTTTCGGCTAAAATTAAATCATAATATATCATAGCCGAAATATGCTTGTTTTTTGTTGTGAATTCGGCTAAAATTTAATTATAGTGAATAATAGCCGGAAGAAGGTTAGGGATATGAAGTATATAACAAGAAATTTGGAAAATGTAGTAAATCAGGTTACAAAAGAATATCCGGTTGTTTTGGTAACTGGTCCGAGACAGGTTGGAAAGACCACGATGCTTCAGAAGTTAATGGAAGGCACAGGAAGAGGATATGTTACTTTAGATGATTTGAATGAGCGAAACATTGCCAGGACTGATCCGGAATTATTTTTGCAACTGCATAAGCCGCCTGTGTTGATTGATGAGGTTCAGTATGCACCGGAGCTTTTCACTTATATCAAAATGCATGTGGATAAAAATCATGAGCCGGGTGCATTTTGGCTAACTGGTTCACAGGTGTTTAAATTGATGAGAGGTGTACAGGAGTCTCTGGCTGGAAGAGTGGCAGTGCTTTCACTTACATCCTTGTCTCAGGCAGAAATCTGTGGTGGAGCAATGGAACCTTTTACCATTGACATGGAAGCGCTATCGGCAAGAAAAGACGGCAGGGAAGAAGCAGATACAAGAGATATTTTTGAGCGAATCTATAAAGGCTCTATGCCGGCAATTGTAAGTGGTGCCAACAGTAATAGTCAGATTTTTTATAGCAGTTATTTAACCACCTATATTGAGCGTGATGTAAAGGAATTGTCCGATGCCATTGACTCGTTGAAATTCTTTAGATTTATCACTGCGGTAGCAGCAAGATGCGGGCAGATGCTGAATGTTGCAGACATTGCAAGAGACGCAGATATTAATCAGACCCAGGCAAAGAATTGGTTGGGGCTTTTAGAGACATTGGGAATTATTTTCTATTTGCACCCTTATTCCAATAACCTGTTAAAACGCCTTGTAAAAACACCGAAGCTGTATTTTTATGATACTGGCTTGGTTTGTTATCTGACAAAGTGGAGCAGTGCAGAAACTTTGGAGAGTGGTGCGATGAATGGTGCTATCTTGGAAAACTATGTGGTTGCCGAGATTATGAAGACTTACTTAAATTGTGGCAAGGAGCCGTATTTGTACTATTATCGGGATAAAGATGCCAAGGAAATTGACATCGTGCTTGAGCATGACGGTGTGCTTAACCCAATTGAGATTAAAAAGACTTCAAATCCGGGAACCGAGTTGATAAGGGTATTTGATTTGTTAGATAAGTCGTCTACACCTCGTTCCAAGGGAGCGGTTATTTGTATGAAGCCGGGATTAGGTGCGATTGATAGGGATAATTATATTGTGCCGGTTTGGATGATTTAGGAGACGGTAGGTGGAGGTTGATGTGAATATGATTATGATGATTTGTTTTGCATGGATTATGATGACGACAGGTACAATGATATCTGCCGGGTTCAGATGCCGAACATCATTCCGCATGTATGCCGACACACCTGTTGTTCCAATATGGCGAAATTGGGAATGAATCCGAAGATACGGCAGTATCTCATGGGGCATTCGGATATATCGGTCACGATGAATGTATACACGCATATCAGTTTTGACAATGCCGAGGAAGAACTGAAAAGGATGGAAGAGTTCAGGAAGGCATAAGCTTGAAATTTTTTTAAGTTGTTGTATCACAACATAAAAATTGTGATATAATATAAAAAAGTGGTGACAAACCGGGTGTTTTATAGTATACTAAATTTGTTTGTTTTTGAGAAAGAGTAGGAGGTGTGCTTATGCAATATATCGGTAGCGAGCTGCAGGATAGAATGGATTTGTTAGGCATTGAGGTTTCTACTTTATCTGAAATGACTTTTATGGATGAAGAGGTTATTGATGATATTATTAATAACAAGTTAGCCTATGAGGATATTGATGAGTTTGACTTGTCTTTAATTTGTAATGCTCTTCATTGCGATGTCCGTTATCTTGTTGATGGTGAAGTGAGAAATAAAGACTTGCTGGTTTCAACAATGAACAGAGGTAAGGACTCTGTAAAATCAAAAAACGTAAAAGCTAAAATTCAAGATTTTATGAATGATTATGCTTTTGTTAATGAGGTACTGTTGGAAGAGGTGTAATTTTAGAGAAAAGAGGTATTCTTTTGACAAGAAATGTTCTTGAAGCAGTTAATAAAGTCAGGGAATTCTTTGAAATAGAAGGCTTCCCTGGCGATTTTTTTGCACAATTGGAAAAAGTTGATTATATAAATAAATACAATTTACTTTTGTTTAAGGAAGATATTGATAAGCTTTCAGGGTTTATCGGATATGGAGCAAATGATATGGCTGTCATTTGTGTTAATTATAAAAGATCACAAGGACATCAGAATTTTACTCTTGCTCATGAAGTAGGACATTGGTTTCTTCATAAAGGTAAAAGCATTTCTGATGATGATAGTGTACTCGGCTATTCGTCTGATAGGGTGGAGCAGGAAGCAAATGAATTTGCCGGCGAATTGCTGTATCCCGAAGAGTATTTAGTGAGAGACTATTATGTGGCAATTGAACAAGATTTGTTTCTTACTGGAAATAGAGCACAATTCGGAAGATATGTAAACGAATTGTGTCATAAATATTGTTTGAGCTTTGAAATGGTATTGCGTAGATTATTGTATAAAAATAAGCAAGGAAATCAATATAGAAAGGTTAGAAAAGAAATCGAAAAGGCTTTAGGTGGAAAAGTTTCAGAAAGTTTTGACAGAGATTTTTATGCTGTAAATGAAGACTTGTCACAATACCAGAAATTTATGAAGCCTTATAAAGAGTTGCAACAAAAAGTTGATTATCTTGTGGAGAATGGAAAAATAGGAAAAGCTACTGGAGAATCCATAAAACTAAGAAACGGAGCGGAGATAGACTGATGTATTACTTAGTAGATACAAATGTTTTTCTTCATTCTATTTGTAATATGATTTTTTGTAGTTGCAGATTTGTGTAAGAAAAACGAAACAGAAATAACAGTTACAGAAACGATTCTTAATGAATTAGAACCAGGATACTATCTAAAGATTGAAGATGGAACGGCAAAAAATGCGTATAATTCTGTATATAACCTTACATATGGAACAATGGGGATGAAAGTAATCCGTATGGTTAAATTAGATGATATACCCGGTGCAAAAGAAGAATTGAAAAAGATACGAAGGAGATTCTATAGTTGGATGAGTGATATCAATTACTTAAATCTTCTTATATCGCAAGGTGCAATTACTGCAGATGATATTAAGAAAAAAAGCTTTAGAAAAAAAGATTTAGGAGAATGTGAGTTGATTGCGATAGCAAAAACAGCAGAGGATGAATATCAAATTGTAACGAATGATAAAGGAAGAGTATTTCTTCATCCGGAACAAAACTTGTTTGATGATTATGCATCTGATATAGGATTAACTGTTTTGAGCAGCGAAGAGTGGTTGAATAAAATTGGATATGAAGCTAAATAAGTGTGGTCCTCTCCTATATAAAAATCCAAACGGTTACACATCTTTTAATTTACAATTTTGCACAGAAGGATTTTTATGCTATACTAATTATCGTAGCAAACAAAGATAGGCAAACGGAAGGAGTATTGTATTTGAAGAGAGAGAACCCCTTTACATAAAAGGTATTTGAGTCCATTATAGCCATTGTTTTGGTCTTAAGCATTACCATTGCGCCCCTGACTCCAGGGACGCTTGTTTTATTTGGCGCACTGATGCTGATTTTCGGCATGGGCTTTCTTCCAGCCATCGGAATTCCTCCTATTTTTTGCATAATAAGAGCACCCACCATTTCTGATAGATGCCCTCACATTTCACTATTTTGTTCTCATCATATTTGTAAACTTTCCACATATTTGAATTGAATCACATTCCTTGGGGCAGTCTCAACATATGCCTGCTCCTTATGCATAAAAGAAATAATCTCATTTTTGCTCATTGTAAGCAAGACGAAAAGTCTTTGATTCCCCATGAAAAATTACAGTAGTTTAATGGCTTGAAATCAACCACGATTAAAATTTCTTCTATTTTGTCTTATTTTACGTAGTATGTCACATTATATAAAATTTATGTGGATTTTTCGGAGTGAGCAAAAGCCTCTAAAACACGGTAAATTACGGTAACTAAGGAGGATAATTATGATTTCGTATGCAACGGTAAGTTGCATGAAAAAAATCAAATGTATACAACTGTTGGTAGCGCAACTTAGGCTTTTTCATTATGGTTGTCACATAGCCAACAACCCCACTGCAAGCAACGGAGTTGTTGACCCTTGCGGCATTCGCCAAGCCATAAAACATGGCTTTATGCTCATGCAAGCACGGCACAAAGTCATGTTTCATGGTTAGGCTCATTGCCTGCAGGAATAAAAAGAAAGGCGGTTGTATCATGGACAAACAAACAGTCATATCGGCAAAGCATTTGAAAAAAGCTTTTGGCAAAGGCGAAAGTATTCAGGTCATTTATTCAGACCTGAATATTGACATTTACAAGGGAGATTTTACTGTCATCATGGGTTCATCCGGAGCGGGCAAGTCTACCCTGATGTATTCCCTTTCAGGGATGGATAAGCCGGACGGCGGGGAGATTCACTTTGACGGAACGGACATCACGAAGCTAAACAATGACAGGTTAGCTGTATTTCGGCGGAAGCAGTGTGGATTCGTATTCCAACAGATTTATCTGATTGATAAAATGAACCTTATGGATAATGTCATTACAGCAGGAGTACTGACAAGCAAAGACAGGGAAGGCATCAAAACCCGCGCAAAAGAGCTGTTTTCATTAGTAAATATCCCTGAAAAAACATGGAGAAAAACATCTTCCCAGATTTCAGGGGGCGAAGCACAAAGGGCAGGCATTGTCAGGGCCGTAATCAACAGTCCTAATGTACTTTTTGCGGATGAGCCCACAGGTGCGTTAAATTCTGCAAATTCGAGGGCAGTCCTTGATGTATTTACTTCGCTGCACCAAAAAGGGCAGAGCATCGTCATGGTTACACACGACAAAAAATCAGCCCTGCGGGGAAATCGCATCATTTATATGAAAGATGGAAAAATTTTTGGCGAGTGTGATCTGGGGAAATTTGAACAGGACAATACCGAAAGAACTGAAAAACTTGATATATTCATGAAAGAAATGGGGTGGTAATATTGAAGAAAATATCCACGCTCACTCTGCATAATCTGAATAAAGCAAAGGGACAATATATATCCTTTGGGGTGTTTATCTGCCTGACCGCATTTATTATAAATATTGCTCTTGTCCTTGCTTTTCAGACATTTAATGCTTATGACAGCCTGTTTGATAAGCTTGATACAGCGGATATGAATTTTATCATTCCACAAATTCAGGATAATAGAGATCTACTTATAGAAGCAGAAGAAATTGACGGAGTATCCTTTGTTGAAAAGCATGGCGGGGTGTTTATGCCAGTAACGGTTCGTGAATTTGCAGGTTCTGATTTTGGCATGAATACTGTTTTTTACAATTTTGATGAGGAAAGAAAACTGAATCTGCTTGATGTTACGGAATATTCCGAAAAGAGTGACAGTTCTGTTTATATCCCCATGTATATGAAGGAATTAGGCGGTTTTGTAGAAAGCGACAGTATCGTTTATTCCATAGATGGCAAGGAGTATACCTATGATATTGGCGGAATCGTATTGGAAATGCAGTATGGAAATTACGGTACCGGGCTGATTGGCGGATATTTTCCGGGAGCTGTCTATGAGGACTTTGCGCATGAATATAGTGATCATGTCATTGCAGAATACTCCATAAAAACAACCGACACAGCTGATTTAAGCGAAATGAAAAATACAATCTCTGAAATATTAAGAGAAAAAGGGATTGCATTATTAAATATCAATGACAGGGACACCTCAAAGCAGACCAGAACAATGGTCTGTACCCTGCTTGTCGTTATATTTTTGGCGCTTGCGGCTATTATACTTGTAGTGAGTATTTTCCTCAGTAACTTTCGGATACGAAGCGCAATCGAAGGCGAGCTGGCACAGATGGGGGTATTAAAAGCGGTTGGGTATACAAGCAATCTGATTATTGCTTCAACGATTATGCCCTACATGCTTGTGGGCATTGTTGCCACGGTAATCGGGATCGCCTTGTCTTATGCGGTCCTGCCCTCCGTAGCAGGTATTCTGGCAATTCAGTCGGGATTTTCCTATACGCCTGAGTTTGATATCATGGCTTTGTTTATTGTAATACTGACACTGACATTCGCAATATCACTTTTTTCCTATATTTCAGCAGGGAAAATACACAGATTAGAGCCGATCAATGCCATAAGAGGTATTACCGGAGACGAATCGGTAGGACAAAATATATTATTATTTATTGTCTCATTTGGTATCATGGTGCTGCTGTCCTTTGCAGGAACACTTCTATACAATGTAAATGTCAAACCGGACAATTTTATGAATACACTTTCGGAAGAACTGCCGTCTGTTATTTTTACGGCAGAGGATGAAAAAATGACAGAGCTTAAGGGACTTCTTGAAAATGACAGCCGTGTAAGGCTTTTTATGGAATATGCTTC
>JAAVAC010000005.1 GCA_014804265.1 Lachnospiraceae bacterium
CATATGGGCACAAAAGTCAAAGCATCCAATATTCGATATAAAACAGCCTTGATCACACAAACGGTCAAGGCCGCATTTATCTATAAACTTAAGGTTTTCCTTAAGCGTATTGTAGCTTAATATTGTAAAATAGTGTCAAAGGAAGAGGATAAAATGATAGAATGTTTGGAGCTTGTAAAATCTTACAAAAAACGTGTTGTCGACAATCTTGGCTTGCGGGGCTTGACACGTCGCCTTACCAATCCGGAATGGTTGACATCAAATCCCGCAGCATTTCCAAGCGCGGATCTTCGCATCTGCGCAAAATGCTTTTTCAAATTGTTGATGTAATTCTCAAAACCAGCCCGGTTGACTAGCCTATTTACCGATTTCTCGACAAGAGACGCTCTGAGAGTGATCCTTACAAACTCATTAAGAATATTAGATTTGGAGGAAATAGAAGAGCAGAATCTCAATATGCCGGATTATTTATCTGATCATGAGGGAGATAGAGATGGAACAATTTTTAATATGGAAAGCTATTTATCTGATTTAAACTCTGTAATAGAAGAAAGTTTTTTCGATTTGATTGTTGTTAATATTAACAAATTTTTAAATGAAAATTTGACATAAAATACAAAAAATATACATTTCACGCAGGATTTTGACATTTTGTGCAGGCTTGAGAGATAAGCGGTAATTTCATGGGAGGAAACTTGTTGATTAATTTGTTAGGATATGGTATAATTATAGCAGAAGATTGCCCAATGTTTTCAAGGCATACTTCAAACCGGAGAACGCGGTATTGCCGAAATATCGTGGCAAAGCAAGCGAGTTACCGGAAATTTTTGCTTTAGCGGAAGAAAGCCGAGGCTTCTTATTTGTGAAATCTCGGTTTATTCGACAAAATGTTATTTTATTCCCCTAAAACGGCATTTTGTCCGAAATAGGTTGACTTATATGAAATGTCATGGTAATATACTATAAATAATTCTATTTTGTCGTATCCATGAACATTTTGTTGTGTTAGTGAATATAGTTGGGTTGATAAGGCAACATTGGCTCATGGAAGGTCGTTCCTGCGGCTTAGCTGAGAAAGGTTGACAAAATGAAAAGAATTATTGCGGCTATAATGGCATTGGTGCTGGCAGTGACCCTGTCCGGGTGCAAAGAAGTGCCGAGCTTTATGCCCAGCTATTGGGACGGGCTTACCAAGGCGGGAGCGCGGGAATATATCCAAAACACGCTCCGGGATAAGTATGGCGAGGAGTTTGAGGTTATTTCAATGGGTATTCGTTCCGGGCAGTATTATAGGGAATTAGTTGGCACCTGCTCTCCGAAATCCGATGAGAATATTGCGTTTGAGTTTGAGGTAAACCACTTTAGCGAAAATCGCACAATGAAGGACAATTATATTCAAAATGTGGTGAGAAAGCAACTAAAACAAAATATTGATGAAATCCTATCTACACATTATGATAATTTTGCTTCTGAAGTTTATGTTACACCGTTGACAAAGTGGTATGATTCAGGTATGCGTTCAGCAAGTGAGACGACTGTAAAGACTTTTTCCGAGACATTTGCTCAAAATGGTAAAGAGGATAAAGAGGATATTAATAAAACTAGCGTTTGGATTATCCTCAGCAACGGCGAACCCGCTGATATTGACAAACTTAATAATATAATACAAGAAATGACATTAGATTTTTATTCTTTAAATGTTTACATTGACTGTTTTTTTGCTGATCAAGACACGATTAATTTGTGCAATGAAAAAGCAAATAGCACAGATAGTAGTCGTTGGGAAGTTCAGGTTATTACGCGCAATGGTAATTTTAGGTGGGATAGGTTCATTTATTATAATGATGATAGAGGACTGTTGTATGCTGGCAACAACTTGGATTGATATTTTGTTAGGAGGTTTTTATGAATTATACGGATAAAGAATTGATTAGGGCATCGCAGATTGCTTATCTCAACATTGGCATGGATGCTTTGGAAGAAGTTAGTAATGCCATTGATGGTCCTGACAAGACAAATCCTAAGGCAAATTACACATTATCTGAATTGCTTGAATATTCAGATACATTTAAGAGAAGCGCATATAAAGATATTGCCGACATGGCCGGGCTTGAAGTTGATTATGTTATGAATAACAGCGAATCAGAGAAGGACAGAAATAATATTTTAAGCCTTATTAATGACGATGTTAAAGAGGAGAGGGCTAGAGAAAAGTATAAAATCATTGATGCCATTAAAACCGGCAAGATAGGCTCTTGGAAGGTTGTTTCCTATGTTGACAATAATACCATACTTAAAAAGGGCACAGCTGGAAAACTTGTTAACGGAACATGGGATCACTATGATTTCAGCTCATCCGGCGACGGTATGGCAGCAATGGTATTTGAGACCGGCGATGGACAAGCCATCACCGCGTTCAGAGGAAGCGAGGGGATGGATAATCCCAATGATTTTTTTACAGACTGGATCGCTTCAGACGGCGGTTTGGGTTTATCCGATAAGGATACCCCGCAGCAGAATTCCGTATATAAATATATGGAGGACTATGTCCTTGATTTGGACTATGATGATATTACCATTGCCGGGCACTCCCTGGGCGGTAATCTCGCTATGCACGCAGCCGTGTCTGCAAATGAGATTTCGCCCTATAAAGCCGGAAAAATATCCGATGTTGTGTCTTTTGACGGTCCCGGATTTTCCGATGGATATATGTCAAGACATAATGGTGCTATCTCTGCTATTAACACAGGCAGTACAACATTAACGCATTACACTTGGAGCCTCGTCGGAGCGCTTTTTTTAAATCAGATTTCCGGAACTTGTGATTCGGAAACCCTGGTAGGCGAACCAAATATAAAACTTAGCCCCTTTGATAGACATGACATGGCTTTTGCACAAACAGACGGNAATGNNAAATTAATGTCTCCGTGTGCCAAAGATATGCAAACAGCCAAGCTGTATAGAGCGCTAAATGACGTATTTATAGATTTGTTTGCTAATTCTCCGGATATAATTAAGCCCAATTTTGTCGCAANCTTACTTTTGGCAATTGATGAAATTTCCGTTTATGTTGAGTCCGGCAAAATTGANATTGAGCATGCGGTCAATTATTTCTCTACTTTAGCGAGTATAGCTATTCACAATAGTACCGCCTTAGCTCCTATAGTGTTCAACTTCAAATTAACAATTAATTTGGTTAATAANCTTTTTTCTTGTTTGACAAATAATATTTATGATATTTCTGAGCTTATTTCTAAAGGTAAGCACGAAATAAAGGACAAATACGGAGATAATTGTCTCTTCTTCCCGGAAGGCATAAAACCAGAAAATGTTAAAGTTTTTTTGGATAACCAATGTGACGCTAAGATCGTGATCGAATATGACGATGGAAGAAGCGATTATTTTATATTGCGTGATTATNNTATTTATTCCAATAAATCNCATTTTTCGCTGATNTTCACCTATAAATCCAATAAAAACNATGCGGATTGTGATGAAAGTGTGATAATACGCGCAGAACACGATATAAGTCCGTTTAGAACAATATACGGAACNCCCGACGCTGATGGAATCCGACCACTTTTTGACGATTATTCTGTTACAATATTTGCCGAAGACGGAGACGATGTGATCAAAGGCGGAAACGGTGACGATGAGCTTCACGGCGGTAACGGCAATGACACTTTCCCTGTAAATCGGGGAAACGATTTACTTTATGGAGAAGAAGGAAACGATACATATTGGTATGGTGTAAACTGCGGTAATGATACTATTTTTGACCGGCAAGGTCAAAATACGGTTCATTTCTATGAGCTTACGCAGAATGATTTGTCACTAAAGTATTNTCAAAACAAGGATGTTGTGTTTACCATTAAGCAAACNGGCGAGACGCTTACCATAAAGAATTTTCAAGATCGTTCTGTGTACAGTAACTTTGTTTTTGAGTTCTCGGACGGTCAAAAAATACGTGTCGGAGCTGTGGATGATGACAATAATGAAGAGAACATATTCACAAAAATAGAAGGTACTGATCAAGATGACGTACTCTATTCCTTTTTGGATAGAAGTGCNGTATATGGCTGGGNCGGTAATGATANCATAATAGATTCCNATAATCGANGNATTCTTCACGGCGGCAACGGCGATGATGAGATACACGGAAACGGCGGACATGACACACTGTACGGAAACAATGGCAACGATACTCTCGATGGAGGTTCGGGAGACGATTACCTCAACGGTGGGAACGGCAACGACACTTATATCTACAGAAAAGGCAGCGGCAACGATACCATTGAGGACGGCAATGGAACAAACTGTATCCAGTTCACTGAGCTAATGCCGGACGATCTGACAGTATACTATCCGCCCTCCAATAACGACGCGATACTGACGGTAACCGAGAGCGGAGAAACGCTTACCATACGGAATTTCCGTTCCGGCATTCACTGGAGAAATTTCAATTTGAAATTCGCGGACAGGTCAACTCTGCTCGTTTACGAAACCGGAAGTCCCTTTTTGCATGTAGTGGGAACAAACGGAGATGATGAAAACATCATTTCGTTCTTTCCGAACAGTATTATAGACGTGTTGGACGGAAACGATAAGGTAAACGCTGCGGGTGTAGATGACTTTATTTATGGCGGCGCCGGAAATGATTCGCTGTATGGAAACGGCGGCAACGATACTCTCGATGGAGGTCCGGGAGACGATTACCTTAACGGTGGGAGCGGCAACGACACTTATATCTACGGAAAAGAAAGCGGCAACGATACCATTGAGGACAGCGCTGGAGAAAACAGGATCCAGTTCACCGAGCTAATGCCGGACGATCTGACAGTATACTATCCGCCCTCCAATAACGACGCGATACTGACGATAACCGAGACCGGGGAAACGCTTACCATACGGAATTTCCGTTCTGGTGTGCACTGGAGAAATTTTATTTTGGAATTTGCGGACGGGACAATTCTGTCCGTTGACGAAACCGGGAGTCCCTTTTTGCATATAGTGGGAACAAACGGAGATGATGAAAACATCATTTCGTTCTTTCCGAACAGTATTATAGACGTGTTGGACGGAAACGATAAGGTAAACGCCGGGCACAAGGACGACTTGATTTATGGCGGTGCCGGGAATGACTCGCTGTATGGAAATGGTGGAAACGACGTTCTTGACGGAGGCACGGGCGACGATTACCTCGATGGCGGGAGCGGCGACGACACTTATATTTATGGAAAAGGAAGCGGCAACGATACAATTTTGGACAGCGTCGGAGATAACAGGATCAAGTTCACCAATCTTATGCCGGACGATATAACGGTATACTATCCGCCTTCCAATAACAACGCAGTTCTGACGATAACCGAGACCGGGGAAACGCTTACTATACGTAATTTCCGTTCTGGTGTACACTGGAGAAATTTTATTTTGGAATTCGAAGATGGGAGAATAGGCAAAATTGATTATGTCAGCGCATCAATCGCGTTCGACCCGTTAACAGTCACTTTCGGCATCGGGAGTGGAAATGTCGTTGTACCCAATGATGTGATTGGTGAAATTAAGTTTGACGGTTTGTCCCCAGCTGATCTGACCACTTTTTACAGTAACAATAACGCCGTGCTGACTATAACATCAACCGGAGAAACGCTTACTATTGAGAATTTCAGTGAATTTGTTGAAACCCAAAAAACAGTCTTGTCTTTTAATAATGGTGTGAAGATGAGGTTTGATAGCGAGGGCAGCCCATTCCTAAATGTTGCTGGAACGGACTTGGATGACACAATAACCGCTTTCTTTGCGAACAGCGTTATAAACGGCTTATCCGGAAATGACACATTGATGGGTACGTCCGGAAAAGATACGCTGTATGGCGGCGAAGGCGAGGATATTCTGAACGGCGGCGATGGCGATGACTATCTTGATGGAGGAGACGGAAACGACACATATATCTACGGATCGGGATTTGGTAATGATGTTATCAATGATGCCGATGGAATAAATAAGATCAAATTGATAGGGCTAAATGCTGCGGATTTGACTGTAAACCGTGTGGATGAAAATAACGATATTGTTCTTATGATTGTTGCCACCAGCGAAACGCTTACCATAAATAATTACCGTAAAGAAGGCGTTGATTCAAGATTTGTATTTGAGTTTGAGGATATGTCAACGGGAACGATTGATTGGGATAAGACGGCGTTCGTTATCAATGATCCCGAGAACAGTGAGGAGGCAAACCTTGATAAGATAGTTATTTTTGAAATCGGAAATGGCAATCACGCTATCTCCGCTGACAGCGGAATCGACAAGATTAAGTTCATAGGATTGACTTCGACCGATTTGACGGCATGCTTCGCAGCCGATGGCAGCGCCGTTCTTACGATTGCCGAAACAGGCGAAAAATTTACCATAGAAAACTTCGCGGAGTTTGCTGATACTGCTATTGTTCTGGAGTTTGAAAATCAAGAAATGCGGCTTGACGATCGGGGAAGTCCTTTCCTCAATGTTGTCGGAACGGATTCCGATGATGAAATTACTGCGTTCTACAAAAACAGCTCAATGTTTGGCGGGATTGGCAACGATACCTACAGCCTTGCGGCGGGATTTGGATCAAATGTTATCGAGGACAATGACGGTGACAACAAGATAGCGCTTCTTGACATCAACTCCGACGCGGTATCATTTGAGATGACAGACAGCGGAGAATTGGTAATTACCGTTACTGGTAGTGGCGACGTTCTGACGATCCGCAATTTTGATAGCGAGCGCTTTACCTTCGAGTTTGCAGATGAGGTATTCGGAACGTTCAATGTTGAAACAGGCGAATTTGAGAGAATTCTCTCCGAAGAGGAACTTGCAGCAATTGAGGCGTCTAAGACGGAGGATGAACTAGCTCAGGCAAACGCGGATATTCTTGACGAGCTTTATACGGACGAGGATTCCGTTTCCGATCTGCTTACCGAGAACGACAATACCATTATTTCCGAGGTTACCGACAGCGTATCTACAACGGACGAAAACGAAAATATGGCGAATCAGATCGATATTCAGGTGATGATTCTCACCGAAAATATGGCGGCATTCTCGAACGAGAGCAATATTTCTGACAGCATGAATATGCAGAGCAACACGGACAGCCTTGCGTTTGCGGATCAGCTTCTGGTCGGCACTCAGGCATCATAAAAGAACTTTGGCACAAATTCATTCAATGCAGCAGCTTCAATGCTGCTGCATATTTTTTTGAAAGGGAGGTCGAAAAATGGAGAAAACGCAGGACAGCGGGCTTACTTGCTTTATGATAGTGATGAAATTCCACGGTATCCCCATCACAAAGGAGCAGGCGGAAAATTTGTCGGTACTTGATCCCGAACAGAAAACGAGCGAGATCGAGATAATCGAGTCCACCAAAAAGCTGAAAATGCGNGCNCGNCTCTGCNGATTNAATATANNCAAGCTGAAAAACGTCAANGCTCCNATTATNGCGAAGGACAGCNNCGGCGANTTNTTNATAATCGCGAAATCNACNGAAGATAAATTNATGNTNNTATTTGCGGATAAAACCCAGCCCNNAATAANATCNCGNGAGGNGCTNGCGGAGANATGGGACGGTACGGCGGTTATTATAACNAAAAAAGGCATNGCGGACAGAGANGCNATTTTCAGTTTNAAATGGTTNATTCCNACGATNCTNAANTTCAAAAAGGAATTTATACANGTGNTGATCGCCGTTTTTACGGTGCAGATNCTTGGGATCTTAACGCCCGTTATGNCACAGGTGGTCGTGGATAAGGTTNTGGTACATCGNAGTATGTCNACNNTGAACGTGCTTNCNNTNGGNATTGGGATNGTNTANNTNTACGAGCTTATTCTTGGACTNGCNAAAAANTACGTTTTCACGCANACAACCAACNGNATAGACGTAATGTTGAGNTTCAAATTNTTTNGGCATCTATTCGCGCTNCCGCTGAAATATTTNGAGTCAAGGCGTGTCGGAGAAACCGTGGCGAGGGTTCGCGAACTTGACAGCATACGAAATTTTCTCACGGGCACTCCTCTATCCTCGATGATCGACTTGATCTTTATAATCGTGTACATAGTCGTGCTGTTTTTCTACAGCCCAATGCTGACGGTTATAGTGATTTGCTCAATCCCCGTTTATGCGGTTCTGTCGGCGATAGTTACGCCGCTTTTCAAGAAAAGACTTGACGAAAAATTTGAAACTGGTGCAAATACACAGTCGTTTTTGGTGGAGTCCATAACGGGAGTTCAGACCGTTAAATCATACGCTCTCGAACCTAAATTCGAGAAAAAGTGGGGCGACTTGCAATCCGATTATGTCAAGGCAAGCTATAAGACATCAATGGTCTCGGCGACAGCGGGAACTACCGGACAGTTTATTCAAAAGGTGTTCGATCTGCTGATCTTGTTTTTTGGAGCGAAAGCTGTAATGGACGGCAGCTTCACGGTCGGACAGCTTGTGGCGTTCCGTATGCTTTCGGGAAGAGTAAGCGGTCCGGTGCTGCGGCTCGTGCAGCTGTGGCAGGAGTACCAGCAGGCTTCCCTTTCGGTAAAGCGTATCGGAGATATTTTTAATACTGCTCCAGAGCCGATTTTGAATACAAATCAAACCTCGATGCCGAAGATAAACGGAAAAATCGTATTTGATAAGGTCAGATTCAGATACAATCCGCAAGGTGGCGAGGTCATCAAGGGAATGAGTTTTGAGATCGAGCCGGATACGATAGTCGGAGTTGTTGGCAGAAGCGGTTCGGGTAAAAGCACGGTATCCAAGCTAATACAACGTTTATATATTCCCGAGGGCGGAAAAATTTCAATTGACGGTATGGATATTTCGCTTGCTAATCCTGCAATGCTGCGAAANCAGATAGGCGTTGTTCTGCAAGAGAANTTTATGTTCAACGGTACGGTTGCGGAAAACATTTCAATACACTGCCCTACCGCGTCTATGGATCAGATCATAAACAGTGCGAAGATCGCGGGAGCGCATGATTTTATACTTGAACTCCCCGACGGTTACAACACAATAATCGGTGAAAAAGGAATGGGATTATCGGGCGGTCAGAAGCAACGTGTTGCCATTGCAAGAGCAATTTTAAATAATCCGAGGATACTTATTTTCGACGAGGCGACCTCCGCTTTGGATTACGAATCCGAGAGCATCATTCAGAATAATCTCAAAGAGATTTGCAAGGGTCGAACGGTTCTCATAATCGCCCACAGACTGTCCACTTTGAAGGACGCAAATAAAATTATGGTTATTGACAGAGGCGATCTTGTGGAGTACGATACCCACGAGAATTTAATGGAACAGCAGGGTTTGTATTTTCATTTGTACAATCAACAGAAACGAGGTGACACCGATGAACAATACGCTGACGGAATACGTTCTGAAGCACGGCAGAAAGCGTGATAAGGAACTTAAATACGACTTTATGCCGTCGCTGCTTGAGATAATCGAGCGACCCGCACATAAAGCGGGAACGGTTATAATTATCGGGATATTTACGCTGCTTATCGGCGCGATAATCTGGGCTTGCTTTTCGGAAATTGACGTGGTTATAACCGCAAGCGGCAGTGTTCAGCCTATCGGAAATCTCAATGTGGTCAAGACATACTCCGGCGGCACGGTAAAGTCGATAAANGTTTCCGAGGGCGATTTTGTCGAACAAGGTGATGTTTTGATAGAGCTTGATTCGGAAGTGCTTGAAATTGATGTTGAGCAACTGAAAAAACAACAGAAAATCCTTGAGGCACAGCGAGATATTTACATGAAAATAATCGGCGGCAGCGATCTGTCCGAGATAAAAATAAGTGATTACTCCAGCGAACTCAAGACTTATATCCAAGCGATAATTGATGAAAACACAGGATATAAAAACACGCTTGCCAATCTTGAGAACGAAAAGAAATCCGCTGAGATTAACAGGGATATCGCTCAGCTGCAGCTGGAACAGTATCAAAGCACAGGCGGAACGGAGCGGCAAATAAAGGCGCAGGAATTGTCGGTTCAGCAATACGCTTTGNCAGTGGAGAACGCGGAGCTGCAGATATCCAACACAAAAGCGCAATACAGCTCGCAGGTGAATTCCAATATTTCAGAGATAGGCAGCAAGCTTGACGAGATAGATACAAATCTCGAAAAGTACAGACTGTCGACGGAATATCAGAATATAACCGCGCCTGTCAGCGGATATGTAAATAGCGTTGGCGTGAACACACTCGGTGAAACCGTGACATCGGCGCAGCAGCTTGTTACGATAGTTCCCGATAACACGCCGAACGAAATGCTCTGCTATGTTAAAAATACAGACATAGCGGACGTTGAACTCGGAATGGAAACCGAAATAAAGTTGGAGGCATATCCGTACAACAAGTACGGAACTGTCAAGGGAGCGGTGAAGTACATAAGTCCGAGTTCCTTTGCTAATGAGCAGCTTGGAAACGTTTATATCGTCAAGCTGGAGCTTGACGATAACAATGAAAAAATAAAAATTATTTCGGGGCTTTCGGGCGCGGTCGAGATTAAGACGGATAAGCGAACAATTATGGATTACTTCCTTGAGCCTATCGTTAAGGGGTTCGGGGAGAGCTTGAAGGAAAAGTGATTGTTATCTGTCAGTTCGATATTGATATGGGAGGCTATGAATTGCATGGGTAGAAAGAAGCAATGCACGAACAAGGTTAAAAGCTCAGCGAATAAAACTATTGTTCGGGGGGCAAATCCCAGGATGATTAATGGCAAACTGGATACCGTACAGAAGGATACCGATGAAATAAAAAGGATAAGCAAATCCAAACTCCCCATGATTTTGACTGTTATAGGGCTGATATTTACTGTAAGCGGTGTTTCTGTTGTATGGCTGATTAATTTGTTTACTTGCTCTCCCAAAAAGTAAATTACTTTATTTTCTGAGTACAGTAAAATAACAATTTATCAGGAGACAAATATGACCGCGACATTAAATTTTGAAACCGATTCGGTAAGTATAACTCCATATCTTGCGTCGGGTAAAAGCGATACCTTGTCGATGAGCAGAAAAAACTCAACCGAGTGGGAAGAAAAAGTCATCTTTAATGAAACGGGAACTCATAAAATTGTTGCTACAGCTGCAGCGCCTGACGGCAGCGTACTTGATGATACCATCGAAATTAAGGTGATTCCCATAAGTTTCGGTGACATAAATTTCGATCAATTGTTTTAGCTAATCAGATACAAATTCTACTTATGCAAATGTAGCGTCTGCAAACGTGATAACAACCGATACATATAAATTAGAATATACCGCAGTTATTTTGCAGGCTATGTCTCACTGAAAAAGATACAACTCGCGCTTGTTGTGAAAATAGTGGAACAGCGGTGACTTGCTTATTCCCGCGCAGTCGGCAATCTCGTTCATAG
>JAAVAC010000006.1 GCA_014804265.1 Lachnospiraceae bacterium
CCATAGATAAGTTTTTCCTGTACCCTCACACAGGAGGAAACTATGAAGAAAACATTTCAAGAATTAAACCTAAGCAACGCATTTTTATTTGCAGCCGCATTAGAGGATTCGGAAACCTGTCGGCTTGTGCTTGAAATTATACTGGGTACCAAGTTACCGAAGGTAAACGTGCACGCAGAACGGAGTATCCTGGTAAGTTCGGATTTTAGGAGCATCAGACTTGACATTTATGCCAGCGATGAAATGCAGGTAAGCTATAACGTAGAAGCACAGAATGACGACAGAAAGAATCTGGCCAAGAGGAGCCGCTACCATCAGGCAGAAATGGACGTTGCCTCCCTGAAGCCGGGAGACGACTTTAATGACTTAAAGCCCGGCTGTGTAATCTTTATCTGTACATTCGACCCGTTTGGAAAAGGACTGTATCGCTATACCTTTGAAGAAAGGTGTTTGGAATGTGACATGGGCCTTGGGGATGGTACCAGAAAGATATTCCTAAATACCAGAGGCGGAAATGATGGAGATGTTCCAAAAGAGCTGGTGCATTTCTTAAAGTATATGGAGCAGAGCACTGATGAATATGTGTCGGAGATTACTGATGAGCCCATTATAAAGCTGCATGAAAAAGTGACGGAGCTGAAAAAGTGGAGAAGACTGGAGGCGAGATATATGACTCTTGAGGAATGGTTAAACGACATGGCAAAAGACAGGGAAGCTATAGCAATGCAGGAAGGGACAAAAAAAGGAATGCAAGAAGGAATGCAAAAAGGAATGCAAAAAGGAATGCAAAAAGGAATGCAAAAAGCAAAACAAGAGGCTGTCTTTGAGCTTTTAGAGGAATATGGTGTCATTCCGGAGCATATCAGGGAAGCCGTTTTAGCGCAACGGGACTTGGAAGTGCTAAAAGGATGGCATAAGCTTGCGGCACGGACAGACTCCATAGAGCAGTTTGAGAAAGAAATGTAAGAATTTACATAAGAAGCTTGCATAAAAATCTAAGTGCAGCATTAAAACATTCTAGTGGTGCAGTCTGTGACGGCACCAGTCGTAATACAATTCGTAAATTATTCACAATTCACATTTAATAAGAAAGGGACGGGAAAAACTATCTATTGGAAAAGCAGCAAACATTCGTTGCGTTTTTTTGGGAGTTACTGGCATTTCCAAAACCAATATGTTACAATATGGGAGAAACCTGAACATCTATTTAGGACAGATGCTGTTATATAATCGGTATCTGGAAAAGGATTTCGGGGATGCTATAGTTAATCAGTCTAATCAGAAGCTTAGGCTGTTGCCATTTTGAAAGGTAGCAAAGGATGTATAAATAGAAACAGGAAAGGTCAAAGGAGACAAGTCATGGCAAATAAACAAATAAAAATCGGAGACACGCTCATTACGGAAAACAGCCAACCCTATATGATAGCGGAAATCGGCATCAATCATAATGGAGATATCCAAATCGCCAAGAAATTAATCGATGCGGCAAATGCCACCGGCTGGGATAACGTAAAATTCCAAAAACGGACACCAGAGCTGGCAGTGCCGGAAGCTCAAAAATCCGTACCAAGGGAAACACCCTGGGGGACTATGACCTATTTGGAGTACAAATACCGGGTGGAATTTGAAAAGGAACAATATGACATCATCGATGCCTATTGTAAGGACAAGGAGATGAGCTGGAGCGCTTCGCCCTGGGATATGCCAAGCCTTGAGTTCCTGCTTCAATATGACATCCCCTATATTAAAGTGGCCAGTGCGTCAAACGGCAGGGATGATATGATTGCAGAGGCGGCAAAATCGGGAAAGCCGGTTATTTTATCCACCGGAATGACCACCATGGAAGAAGTGGACCATGCGGTAGAGGTGTTGGAAAAACATGGAAACGGGGATTATATCCTGCTTCATACAAACAGCGCATATCCGGCTCCGATAAAGGACCTGAACCTGCGTATGCTGGAAACCCTTCGTAAGAGGTTTGATTGTCTGGTGGGCTATAGCGGACATGAAGCAAATTTAGAACCTACTATTGCGTCAGTGGCATTGGGAGCCTGTGTAATCGAAAGGCATGTTACCCTGTCTCATGATATGTGGGGGAGCGATCAGAAGGCAAGTCTGGAAGTGCATGCAATGGATATGCTGCATAAACGCATCCGGGATGTTTATCAGGCGCTTGGAACCGGAGAAAAATACATGTCCGATAGTGAAGCTGCCCAAAGGAAGAAGCTGCGCACGGTATAAGCAGGCCATGTAGAACAGCAGATATGGAAGAACATAAAAGAAACAAGTGGATAGGATAGGGAGACCGTAGGATGAAAATCGCAGTGGTTGGAACAGGTTATGTGGGATTGGTAACCGGCGCATGTTTTTCTGACATGGGGAACGATGTATGGTGTGTAGACGTGGATGAGGCCAAAATCGAACGTCTGAAACAGGGGGTTATCCCCATTTATGAGCCGGGACTGGAAAGCCTGGTGTTGAACAATTATAAAATAGGACATTTACGCTTTACCACAGATATCAATCAGGCGCTGGAAAAGGCCAATATATGCTTTATTGCGGTGGGCACGCCTATGGGCGAGGATGGAAGTGCGGATCTGCATTATGTATTAGAGGTGGCAAAAAGCATTGGAAGAGGCATGAAACGCCACATGTATGTGGTGGATAAGTCCACAGTGCCAGTAGGGACTGCAGAAAAGGTAAAGGCAGTCATTCAGGCAGAGTTAGATACAAGAAACAGTGATTTGACATTTGATGTGATTTCCAACCCGGAATTTTTAAAAGAGGGTACCGCAGTTGGCGACTGCATGCGCCCTGACCGTATCGTAATCGGTACGGATAACGAGGATGCAGCAGAGATCATGCGCCAGTTATATACGCCGTATGTGAGAAATACGGAAAATTTTATTTTAATGGATATTGCCAGCGCGGAAATGACAAAATATACGGCAAATGCCATGCTTGCAACGAAAATCAGCTTTATGAATGAAATCAGCAATATTTGTGAAAAGGTAGGTGCGGATGTCAATAAGGTAAGGAGGGGAATCGGCAGCGACCAGCGTATTGGCTATTCCTTTATCTATGCAGGATGCGGATATGGAGGTAGTTGTTTTCCGAAGGATGTGAAGGCCCTTGTCCGGACAAGCCATCAGTTTGGATACGAACCACAAATGCTTGAGGCGGTAGAAGAAGTAAACAAGAGGCAGAAGCTGGTCATTCCAAGAAAGGTAGTAAAACGTTTCGGGGAAGATCTGACCGGGATGAATTTTGCAACTTGGGGACTTTCCTTTAAGCCGGATACGGATGATATGAGGGAATCCGCTGCCATTACCATTATCAATGAACTGACGAAACGCGGTGCCAGGATAACTGCCTACGATCCCAAGGCAATGAATGAAGCAAAGGAATGTTATTTGAAAGGAAACGACCATGTTTCTTATGTGGAAAGCAAATATGAGGCGCTTAAGGGTGCGGATGCGCTGATTCTCATTACCGAGTGGAAGGAATTCAGACAGCCGGACATGGAAGAAATCAAAAATCTCTTAAAGAATCCGGTTATCTTTGACGGAAGGAACCAATACGACAAGAAGATGATGCGGAAATTGGAAATCGAATATTATCAGATAGGCGTAGGCTCTCGCTGATGTAAGTGGAAAGTCCCCGATGTGAAATCGGGGAAAAGGTGCATGCTAGCTGTTGCCGGCCTGCACTTTTCTTTTATAGCTTTCCCTTTCTGCTTCGCTCATCTGCGCATAATTCAAAAAGTCCAGTTTCATTTCCGTAAGTGTGCTGTCACAAATAGGACAATGAGTTTTATGACCGTTTAAAATATGGAAACGGCTGCAATGATTGCATAAATGAATATATAACATAAAAATGCCCTCCATAAGTCTGGTTGTTTTGTAAATATTGTGTCATTTTTTGTGAATAAGGTCAACTTAATTACGTTGACAAAATATAACAAAAGACAAGAAAAAGAAAAGAAAATATACAGGATTTTCCAGGTTTTGGCAATAACTGTACGGTGAAGTTGCGAAAACAGAGAAATTATGTTAGAATAACCGCAGAATGCTTTATGAAACGAAACCGCAGGAGATAAATAGAAAATCCTGCGACTGCATATCCTAAGAATAGGAAAACAGACAATAACAACAGGAGGATACTAAATGAGAACTTATTTGGTAACAGGAGGCGCAGGCTTCATCGGTTCCAATTATATTCATTATATGTTCAAAAAATATGGAGACGAAATCCGCATCATCAATGTGGATGCCCTTACCTATGCAGGCAATCTGGAAAACCTGAAAGAAGTGGAGAACCGGGATAATTATACTTTTGTAAAGGCGGATATTTGTGATAAGGAGACGATTTCACGGTTGTTTGCGGAATATGACATTGACAGGGTGGTGCATTTTGCGGCGGAAAGCCACGTGGACAGGAGCATCAAAAACCCCGAAGTGTTCGTGCAGACAAACGTATTGGGCACTCTTGTCATGTTGAATTGTGCCAAAGCGGCCTGGGAGCAGCCAGATGGCACCTTCAAAGAAGGAAAGAAATTCCTGCATGTTTCTACGGATGAAGTATATGGCTCTTTAGAGGAAGAGGGAGAGTATTTTTATGAAACGACTCCTTATGATCCCCACAGCCCATATTCTGCCAGCAAGGCAAGTTCGGACATGCTTGTAAAGGCATATATGGACACGTACCGGTTTCCGGCTAATATTACTAATTGCAGCAATAATTACGGTCCTTATCAGTTTCCGGAAAAATTGATTCCTCTGATCATTAACAATGCATTACAGGGGAAGAAGCTTCCGGTTTATGGAGATGGCAAGAACGTCCGGGACTGGCTTTATGTGGAGGATCATGCAAAAGCAATTGACATGGTGCAGGAACAGGGACGGTTATTTGAAACCTATAACATAGGCGGACATAACGAAAAACAGAATATAGAGATTATTCACATAATTATAGAGACGCTTCAGGAAATGCTTCCGGAAGGAGATCCCAGAAAAGAGCTGGTGTCAAAGGATTTAATCACTTATGTGACTGACAGAAAGGGTCATGACAGGAGATATGCCATTGCGCCAGACAAGATTAAAAAGGAAATCGGCTGGGAGCCGGAGACCATGTTTAAGGAAGGAATCAGGCGGACAATCAAGTGGTTCTTTGAACATGAAGAATGGATGAAGAATGTAACCAGCGGTGATTATCAAAAATACTATAATGAAATGTATCAATAAACACTTGGAGGGAAGGTTGTTAGCAGCCTTCCCCCTTAGTGTACACAGGTGTAGAAAGGAGTAACAGATGAAGGGAATTATATTGGCAGGAGGCTCGGGTACCAGATTATATCCTCTTACAAAGGCAATTTCAAAGCAGATTATGCCGGTTTACGATAAACCTATGATTTATTATCCGTTGTCCATTTTAATGCTGGCTGGCATCAAAGAGGTATTGATTATCTCCACTCCAAGGGATCTGCCCGTATTTGAAGAATTATTTGAGAGTGGAAAGCAGCTTGGAATGAAGTTTTCTTATGCGGTACAGGAAACGCCCAGAGGGCTTGCGGATGCATTTATCATCGGTGCGGATTTTATCGGCAGCGACAGCGTGGCATTGGTGTTAGGAGACAATATTTTTTATGGGCAGAGCTTTTCCGGAGTCCTTAAAAAAGTGGCGGCCAGGGAAAAGGGTGCAACGATTTTCGGGTATTATGTAAGAGATCCAAGGGAATACGGGGTAGTTGAATTTGACGAAAACGGAAAAGCCCTTTCCATTGAGGAAAAGCCGGAAAGACCCAAGAGCAATTATGCGGTGCCGGGACTATATTTCTATGACAATGAAGTGGTGGAAATTGCCAGACAGGTAAAACCTTCAGCCAGAGGGGAAATTGAGATTACCAGCATCAATAACGAATATCTAAGAAGAGGAACTCTGCAGGTAGAAACGTTAGGACGCGGCTTTGCATGGCTGGATACGGGAAATCATGACTCGCTTTTAGATGCTGCCGATTTCGTTGCTGCCTTTCAAAAAAGACAGGGGCTATATATTTCCTGTATTGAAGAAATCGCATACAAAAGAGGTTTTATTGACAGAGAGCAGCTGCTTTGTCTGGCAGAGCCTTTGATGAAAACCGATTATGGAAAATATTTAGTAGAGGTTGCAAATGGACTCTAAGTTAAAAAAACAGGTAATTTTGGCAGTGACTGCCATAATGGTCTGTGTGGTTGGCGTTGTGTTCGTTGTCAATTATTTTGCAACGGGCAGCTTCCTGCCAAAAGGATTACAGAAAAATAAGGACCGACAGGCAGAAACAGAAGAAACAGAAGAATTATTACAGGGCGATGCATCTATTTATAAAGAATATGACTTAAATCCCAAAAAGGATCCCTATGCATTTTTGGCAGATCCGGATTTCTTTGATGAGGAAATTACATCAGAGGAAACGGAGTTTGAGAAAAAGAGCAGGGAATTATCCCTGCTTGTAAATTCTGTGGAAAAGGATCTGAGGGTAACCGTCATTGATGGAAACAACCAGCTTGTTGCAGGCAGAGGATTTCGGATTCTGCTGGAAGCTTTGGAAGGTGATACGGTAAAAGAAAGCATCTATTATAAAGATCTGGATAAGGATGGGCTGATTTATGTGGGAGATATGAAAGCAGGAGATTATCGGGTATCCTTAGAGGAAATGGATGATTTTACTATGCCTGATACGGTTTCCATTCATGTAAAGGAGCAGATCGAATACCGGTTGATCGAAGACATTTCTTATATGATCAAATCGGAAGATGAAGTGGATGCTTCCATAGAAGATACAGAAGTACAGGGTGCCCTGGCAGATGCTGACAGCACGGAAACGGTGGAACACCTGAAAAGGGAAAATGCAGGCTTTGGAATCGATGTATCCAAGTGGAATAAAGAGATAGACTGGAAAAAAGTGAAGGCGGCAGGTGTAGACTTTGTCATTATTCGCTGTGGATACAGAGGGTCTTCTACCGGCGCTCTGGTGGAGGATCCCTATTTTAGAAAGAACATAGAAGGCGCTACAAGGGAAGGAATCAAGGTAGGCATTTATTTCTTTACCCAGGCTGTCAATACAGTTGAGGCGGTGGAGGAAGCCAGTATGGTGCTGACTCTCTGCAAAGGCTATGAGCTTGCTTTCCCGATTTTTATTGATACAGAAGGGGCAGGAGGAAAAGGCCGGGCGGATGAGCTGGATCGGGAAATCCGTACCCAGGTATGTAAGGCGTTTTGTGAAACCATTGAAAACTCCGGATTTAATGCAGGCGTATATGCAAGCAGAAGCTGGTTTGTCAGCAATGTGGATGCCAGTGTGCTGGAAAGCCATTATATCTGGCTTGCACAATACAGAAGGACTCCTACTTATGCTGGAAGCTATGATCTGTGGCAGTATACGTCCTCCGGTTCTGTGGATGGCATTGACGGAAGAGTAGACTTGAATATTAGTTATGTGGGATTTTAAAGACGAATAACAGAGAGGAAGAGAAAAATGGGAAAAATAACAGTGGAAACATGCCATATAGATGGATTAAAGGTGATAACTCCTGCCGTATTCGGCGATGAGAGAGGCTATTTTATGGAAACCTATAATTACAACGACTTTAAGGAAGCCGGAATAGATATGGAGTTCGTACAGGATAATCAATCCGCTTCCAAAAAGGGGGTATTGAGGGGGCTGCATTATCAGATCAACTTTCCACAGGATAAGCTTGTGCGGGTAGTAAGCGGTGAAGTGTTTGATGTGGCGGTAGATTTAAGAAAAGGTTCTAAGACCTATGGACAGTGGTATGGTGTCCATTTATCTGCAGAAAACAAAAAGCAGTTTTTTATACCGAAACATTTTGCCCACGGATTTATCGTCTTATCGGATTATGCGGAATTTGCGTATAAATGTACGGATTTTTACCATCCCAATGATGAGGGAGGGCTGCTATGGTGCGATGAAGCCATTGGAGTTAAATGGCCTATGCCGGAAGGAATGACAAAGGAGGATTTGATAATTTCTGAAAAGGATACAAAATGGAGCGGCTTACATGAGCAGAAGGATAAATAAGTTTGGCTGGATCGGCATATGGATACTGGTCTTTGCCCTTTCCATCATAGGGGTATTAAAGACGGTTTATATCAGTGCGGATATTGATGAATCCTATACAGTGACAATGGCCTGCCGTCTGATAAAAGGAGACAGGCTGTTTCTGGATATGTGGGAGCTTCATCAGACTTCTGCGCTGTTGTATGCGCCTTTTGTATGGCTGTTTCAAAAGTTAAACGGCTCTGTCATAGGCATGCTGGTTTATTTAAGAATCGTAGGCATCTGCATTCAGGGACTTTTAGCTGTTTTTATGTATCGGACCTGTAAGCATTATATGTCAGGTAACAGTGCAGGCCTGCTTGCCATGTTGTTCTTTAATTTTACTCCCAAGCATATCCAGTCACCGGAATATACGCTGATGTGCTACTGGGGACTTGTTCTGACAATGATGTCGCTTTTGCAGTTTTATGAAAAGCAGAAAAGCAGACATTCTTTTCTCTATTTGACGGCAGCCGCAATTGGACTTTGTGTTACGGTGCTGTCTTATCCGGCAGCGGTATTTTTGATCTTTCCCTTTTTGGCAGTGATTGCATATCTGACCGAATCCGACGGTGATGGAAAGGAAGGGCAGCATGGACTCAGAAAAGTGCAGATCTGGAAAAATATGGGGATATTTGCTGGAATCTGCATGGCCTGTGCAGTTTTGTTCATGGGATATGTATTAAGCGGCACTACCTTGAAAGAGCTGGTGGAGACGGTAGCTTATGTGTTTATGGACGAATCCCATGAACAGGTGATAAGTCAGCATATATGGAGCCACCTGCAGTATTTTGGGGATATGTTGAAGGTGACTCTTCCAGCTGTCCTGATTTGTCATATAGGCAGAAGGTTATGGAGAAAGTTAAGGAAGAAAGAGAATCACCTGCTTGCCCCAGGGCTTCTGGCTTTTCAGTCAGTTTATGCTCTTGTGCAGTTTCACACCATCAATAATGTGAACTTTCTTATTTTTTTCCCGATTATTCTGCAGATCCTTGTGATTGGTATTTATTTTTATCTCTCCTATGAGAAAACCAGGAAAGACAGGGTGCTTTTTTATACGATGATTGTTCCGAATCTGTTTTTGGTGGCTGCGGTATTGCTTTCCTCTAATCTTACGGCGAACTATTCCATGTCCTTTTTGTTTCCGGCTTTGTTGGCGGGCTTATATATCATCGGCAGGTCGTTTTGGGGAAAAGATTTAAAGAAACCGGCAGGCGGTATCCTGGTGGGAAGGACAGCGGTGGTGCTGTCTGCAGTAGTCCTGATAGGGATGGTGTTTACCAGCCGGATTTTTCTGGTGCGCTATACGGCAACACAGCGGTTGAATGTGTTTGAACCAAATTATAAGGCGTGGCATGGAGTGCTTAGCGGTATCCGTTTAGGAGATACGGATTACAGGCAGTACGAATGGAAAACGGCTTCCCTGCATGAGCATGTGACAAAGGATGATGTATTTTTGTACGTGGGGGCGGATATGTTTTTGTATGGCGAGACGGAGGCCGAAATCGGTACGGGAAATACAATAAGCACTCCTGCATTTGGAGAACAGCTTCTTGCCTATTATGAAAGGTTTCCGGATAAGAAACCCACAGTGATTTTTGTGGACTGTGAGTATACGATGGATTATCGGATCTGGCTGGAAAAAGAGCCTTTTGGAAGCTTTATACGGGAGAATTATGGGGAACCTGTAATAGAGGGGCCTTTATATATTTATAAGCACGTAGGATTTTAGGTGAAAAAGGAGGGAGTCTGGTGGAAATCATTCGGATGTTTATTTTAATAGTGGTACTTTTTGCGGCTCCTTTCCTGCCTGGGATGCTTTTTGGAAAGAAGAGTATAAGCGGTACCTATATAGCTGGTATGCTTTTGCTGTGGGGAAGCTTTGAAATCGTGGCAATGGCGGCGGTAATAAGAGGATGGGATATTACAAAGCTGGCGGAGCGTTCTTGCTATGTGCTGCTTTTGCTTGGGGGCGCAGGTGCAGCTGTCTTTTGTATACAAATGGTCAGGAAAAAAAGGTCTGGGATTTTGAAGGAGGAAAAAAACGGTTGCTTAAGGGAGATGGTTCTGATAGTGCCTGCTTTTGTCCTTGCGGGCAGCAGCCTTTTTTTCTATGCGCCCAAGCTGGAAAGCTGGTATCTGGTGCCGGAAACAGTAAATACCATTTTAGACACTGGTTCGCTTCAAGGTTATAATCCCCTTACCGGACAGCCCCTTGGGGCTCCTAAGGGAATCGGGGAGAGTTTTCTGAACCTGCCGGCATTTTATGCCTGCCTGGCAAAGTGGTTTCAGGTGGATATAAAAGTCCTGCTGTTTCGCCTGATACCCTTTTGGGTGCTTTTCATCAGCTTTCTGGTGTTCTATCAATTTGCGGCATTTTTATTTGGAAAATGGAAAAAAGGCCGTATCTTATTTTTATGGGTCTATGCTTTGGTTTTGCTGCTGGGTGATAGAGCCTATATGAATGAATCTTATCAAATGCTTCATTATGCGTATGAAGGAAGGGCTATACTTACTGGAATTCTTCTGCCCTATTGTTTCTATTTGTTTTCCGTGGCCGGTACAGGGCTGGTAAAGGGGGAGGAAAAGAGGCGTATCAGGGTGGTCGGCAGCCTTGTATGGCTGATGGAATATATACTTGTCATAGTAAGCGGACTGTTTGTTGGAGGAGCCGACTATGGCCTGGGGCTTCTTATGGCGATGACAGTACTGTCATGTTTGGTAGGAGCAATTGGTGGGGTCATCAGATTGTCTGGTGGAAAAAAACAGAGGAACATTTAGAAAGGTTAGGAAAGGAATATGGCCGAAATCAGGGAGAGCATGAAGCTTGGTTATTATTTCATGAATCTGGAAGACAAGTACTGGGGATTGTTTCTCATTTCTCTGGCAGTGATTTTTTTCTTTCTGGGAAAAAAGAAAGGCTTTTTTTCCGGGTATGGAATGCTGTCTTATTTTTTTCTGCTTTGTCCGGTGACTGTTTTTTGGATGGTGAAATATTTTCCGGCACTTGCGGTATACTATCCCATCCGCTGGCTCTGCCAGATTCCTCTTTTTCTATGCATTGCTGCCGTATTGGTGTTTGAAAGGGCAGATAAGGAGGGGAATCGGAAAAAGACTTTAGGTACGGCAGTGCTGCTGTTTCTTATGTTGTTTCTCTCCGGAACTCCGGTATTTATGGAAGAGAACCGGGCATGGGACAATGGCTTTGGTTTGGAGGAGGAATACGTGGAAACCTATGACATGCTTCTTGAGGATATGGAAAAAAGAGGCATGGAAAAAGCCTATGTATGGGGGCCAAAGGACTGGATGAAGGACTGCCGGGTTTATAGTGCTGATTTTTATCCCATTTATGGAAAGGACATGTGGGAGGAACAGGCGGCATTGGGATATGAAGCTTCCTACAGCGATACTAAAAAGATGCTTTATGAATTTTATTCCACATATGAGGCGGTGGATGGCCCATTGAGCAATAAGTGGCAGCAGGTGGAGGTTCTGGCGGATACCTTGAATTTAAGCAGTGACGTGGCATGTGATTATGTAGTCATGCATCGGGGAACCTATCATTGGAGGGAAAGAGGCTCTAAAGTAAAAAGGCTTGCCAATGTAGATGTGGAAGGAACCTTTTTAAGCAGAGAATATGAAGAGGTAGGAACAACAGAACATTATTATGTATTTTATAAGCGGGCAGGTGAGTAGCATGGGCATGGTATTACAATACGGACTGGCTTTCTTTTGGATGTGTGTCATTCCGGTTTTGTCAGGCGGAATATTTATAACAGTATTGGCCAAGCAGAACAGGTTTTTATGGGTTTCTGCCCTGGGGACGGGATTGATTTTAAATTATAGTATCTATCAGGTGGCGGCTATGATCTTTGTGTTGCTTGATGGCAGCTTCCGGCTTCTTACCTGGATTTATATAGGTGTCAGCCTGATGATGTCTCTCTTTGGTGCGTATGGGTGGTACGGCTATTTTAAAAAGGGAAGGAAGAACGAGGAGAAGCGGCAGGAGGCCTACAGGTGGTATAAGGATCCGTATTTTCTTATGGGTGCGGCATTGGTGGCCACTCAGATTCTGGTGATTTTACGGATGTCCACACCAGATAAGGATGATGCCTTTTATACGGGGTTGTCCTCCATGAGCCTTTCTTATGATTATGTATTAAAGTACAGCGCTTATGACGGGCTGATGCAGATGCCGGTTGAAACCCGGTATATCATGGCGGCGCTGCCCGTTTATCAGGCTTCTCTTTCCCTAATGAGCAAGGGGCTTCATACCCTGATTATCTGTCATAATCTATATCCGTTATTTTATATGCCCTTGGCATACGGACTTTATTGTATGCTGGCAGACAGGTGGATGGAGAAGAAAGAGGAGTTGGGAAGATTTCTCCTGTTTTTTGCCTTTCTCCATATGTTTGGCAACTATTATGTATTCAGTCCGGAAAACTTTCTCATTACCCGTATATGGCAGGGGAAAGCTCTGTTTGTTACCATAAGCCTTCCTTTTGTGTGGCACTTTATAAACCGGGCATGGGAGGCGGAAGGAAAAAAGGAAGCAATGACGTACTGGTTTTTGGTAGCGGCAGGGCTGATGGCTGGTGCTTTTATGGGAGAGACCGGATTATATTTGAATTTTCTCGTAGTAGGTGTTTCGGCTCTTGGGAATCTGGTGGTAAGAGGAAAATGGAAGAACTGCTTATTTGCTGCCGGCAGCCTTTTGCCGGAGGTGTTGTTGATGGCTGTTTTTCTATTGTAAAGCGAAGAGAGGAATTGCTATGTGGTGGCTTGACACATTAAAGGAGGAAGTAAATACCTATTGGGGAACAGGAGCCTTTGGACTTCTGTTCCTTGGCGCATTTCTTTTCTTTTTCTTAAAGAAAGAAAAAAGCAGAGAAATGAAGGTTTATCTTTGGTATGGAGCCATACTTATGTTTCTGATTGGAAACCCCATATTTCTGACGATAGTGTCAAAAGCAAAGATGATGAAGGTGTTTGAACGGTTTTTCTGGCTTCTTTTGTCCCCTGTCTGCATTGCCCTGGCTTTTGTGCGGATGTCGGAGAAGAAAAAATGGATGTGGCTTCCCTGTCTGCTGCTTATCGTGCTTTGCGGAAATACGGTTTATACCAGCATTGAGTATAAGCCTGCTGAAAATGTGTATAAAATCAGTGAAGAAGCCATTGAAATAAGCGAAATCATCCTAAGGGATTATGAAAAGCTTCCAAAGGATGCCAAAATCGTTCCGAATCGAAAGGATTTTAAAGGACCAAAGGCAATTGTGGCAGAGCCTGTTGCAGAGGATATCCGTATGTACAATGCCAACATCCAGTTGCTGTTCGTAAGAAAAAGCTTTGGCAATTATAAAACGGTAAAAAGGATTGCAGGGCAGATGTTGATGTCCAATGATGTGGTCAATATGAAACGGATCGTAAGAAAGATGAAAAAGGATAACTATTCCTATGTGGTATTTGCCGCCCATCACATTCTTCCTGAAAATATGGAAGACTATCCTATTTATCCCATAGGACAGACGGAGCATTATACAGTTTATAAATTGGAGGAACAGCCGGCGGAAAGTTATACGATTACCCAGTTTGCAGATGTGGAAGGACTTCAGTGCCTAAGCTATCTCATAGAAGATGGAAGGGGAGGACTGGCGGTAGTTGACGGAGGCAGGGCGTGGCAGTCTGTTTCGCTGGTGGAGGAAATCAAGAAAAGAGGAGGCGGGGTAGATTACTGGATCATTACCCATCCTCATGATGACCACTGCGGGGTGCTCTGTTCGATTTTAGAAGCCGGCTGGGATAAAACAGAAATATCCATAGGTCAGATACTGATAGGGGAAATGGATTATGAGGCAGTGAAGAAACAGGGGATTCGGGTGGATACCTACAGTTATCTGCTGCGAGGGCTGGAAGGACATGAGAATGTAACATGGCTCAAGGCCGGAGATGTGAAAAATGTCCTGGGATTGAAGATGGAAGTATTCCATAGCTGTGATGAACTGGTAATCACAAAAAGCGATAATATTTTAAATGACGGTTCCATGGTATTTAAGCTGTCAGGAAAAGAAGAAAGCATTTTATATCTGGCAGATGTGGGAGAATTGGTAGCAGATGAAATCATGGTGGAATACGGGGATAAGCTGGATGCGGATTATGTACAGATGTCCCATCATGGCAATGGCAGTCTGCCGGATTCCTTTTATGAGCTGGTATCCCCGAAAACTGCGTTATTTGATGCGCCGGACTGGCTGATGGAAAACCGGAACAGGGAAACCGGGGAGGAAAGCTACTATACCACGCCTCATTATATAGAGCTGATGACACGTATGGGAGTGGATATTGTCAGCTATGATACTGCGCCAAATGAGATAACTCTGCATTAAACAGAGGGCAGCCTATAACAGAACGGTAGAATGAAAAAGAGATGTATTATGAAAAAGGGAAATGAAAAAGACAAACATGTCAGAAATATCAGAAGCAGATTGTTCCTGTTTCTGTTCCTGCTTTTTCTGCAGTCAGGCTGCGGAGGGAAGGAAGCATGGAACAACTTGCAAGAGGAAGAGACAGGAGAGTTTGGAATCCTTCGGTTAGAAGTGGATGGGGTGGAGATGCCTCTTGGGATAGACAACCGGACCCCTGCATTTTCCTGGCGGCTTGTTTCGGATGAACCCGGTTTTTTACAAAAAGCATATGAAATCCGGGTATATGAAAAGGATAAGCTTACGGGGGAAAAGACCCTTGTATGGAACAGCGGCAGAGTGAAGAGCAAAAGCACCTCGGCCATTTCTTATAAGGGAGAAGCCTTAAAGGAGCATTCCGCCTATGTCTGGACAGTTACGGTAACGGATGGCCGGGGAAATCGGCTCTGTTCAGAGGAATCCTCCTTTACAACGGCATTCTGGCAGGAAGAAGCATTTTCCTATGGAAAATTCATCGTCATGAATCCAGAGGAAGAGGTTTATGATGGAGGGCAGGCAATCTTTCGGAAAAGTTTTTTGGTGGAGGATAAAGTCATTCGGGAGGCGGTGCTTTACTCTAGTGCCCTTGGAATTTATGACGGTTATGTCAATGGAAAAAGAGTGGGAAACAGGAAAAACGGGACAGAGGAAGTGCGATATGATGAGTTAAAGCCGGGGTGGACGGATTATGAAGACCGGCTTTTATACAATACTTATGATATAACGGATTATCTTAGGGAAAATGAAGAAAATGCCATGGCATTTATGGTAGGAACAGGCTGGTGGTGCGGCAGGGTTTCCCAGGGAACCTACGGCTACCATCTCCCTGCCTTTATTGGAGAGCTCCATATTCTGTATGAGGATGGAAGCACTCAGGTCATTGCTACAGATGAAAGCTGGGAATACTGCAAGGATACTGCTGTAGTATCGGCAGATATTTACAATGGGGAAGTGTATGATTGCAGAAAGGTAACAACAAAAGAGGAATCCCTGGCAGAGCCTGAACAAATAGAAAAAAAGAAGACGGCAGGGAAAGACCGGAAGCCTGTGTATATGCCAGCGGAGGAAATGCTGGGATTTTCGGGAAAATTTCAATCCTTTTACGGATATCCTGTGCAGGAGCTTAAGGAGTATACGAGAACACCGGAAAGCATCGTAATATATGATGGAAGTGTCAGTGATAATAGCACCTATGGGCATATCAATGAAGTTTCAAGACTGGAATGGGCAGAGAAAGCAGAAGAAACTGAAAAAAGCGTAAGCGGAAATACAGTGAGCGCAAATGCCGCTCCCCTGATCCTGGAGGCGGGTAAGACAGTGATTTTTGATTTTGGACAGAATATGACAGGAGTGCCATATTTAAAATACCGGGCAAAATCAGGAACGGAGATGACGCTTCATTTTGGCGAAATGCTGAATGATAGCGGAGAGGAGGAAAAGAAAAACGATGGTCCAAAAGGAAGTCTGTATCAGGCAAATTACAGATCGGCAGCATCCACGGTGACGATTCTTTCGGAAGGAAGGGAAAGAGAGGAGTATCGGACGGCCTTTTCCTATTTCGGATTTCGTTATCTTTCCATGACTGCTTCAGAAGAGGTGGAAATATGGGAAATCAGAGCAATTGCTCTTGGAAATACCTCACCGGAATGTGGAATGCTCGTAACGGACAATGAAAAGATAAACCGGCTCATAGAAAATATAGAATGGAGCCAAAGGAACAATTTTTTATTGACGGTAACGGATTGTCCTCAAAGGGATGAACGGCTTGGCTGGGTGGGAGATGTGCAGATATTTCAAAAAACCTCTTTGTTTCATCAGGATTTAAGAAATTTTTACCGGAAATGGCTGCAGGATTTGCGGGACAGCCAAAGAGAAGATGGCGCCTATACGGATACGGTTCCATACTCCATTGTTACCGGCAGTGGGAATGCAGGATGGGCAGATGGGGGAATTTCCATTCCTTATTATTTGTATAAGCAATATGGAGATATTACATATATAGAGGAAATGTATGATTCTATGAGCAGATATATGGATTATCTGGAAAACATAAGCAGCTTCGGACAAGGGGGCAGAATAGGACCGCTTACTGCATATGGGGACTGGCTGGCCTTTGAAGAAACGGATAAGGAATTGGTCTCTGCCGCTTATTATGCCAGGGATGCCAGAATGATGATGGAAATGGCGGATGTTCTTGAACACACAAGAGATGTGAAAAAGTATAGGAAACTGCTGAAAGAAATTAAATCATATTTTAATAAAACATATGTTATTGAAAAACGATTGGTGCAGCAGTCACAAACTGCCTGTCTGCTGGCCCTTTCCAATGAACTGGTAGAGGGAAAAGCCAGAGAAAACGCAGTGTCTGACTTAGTATCTTCCGTTCAGAAAAATGGAATCAGATTGACAACCGGATTTCTGGGAACGCCGGAGCTTTTGCCGGTGCTTGTAAAAGAAGGCCATGAAGAACTGGCATATGAGCTTTTACTGCAGGAAGAAAATCCATCCTGGCTTTACAGTGTAGATCAGGGAGCCACTACTATTTGGGAAAGATGGGATTCTTATACAAAAGAATCGGGATTTCATAAGGATGGGATGAATTCCTTGAATCATTTTAGCAACGGAAGCGTGGGAGCCTTTTTATACGAATCGCTGCTTGGCATCTCTGTGGATGCCCCTTCCGGAAAGATTCTGTTGAATCCAGTTATTTTAAAGAATGGAAAGATGGACATTCAAAGCTGTGGAGGATATTACGATTCTATTTACGGAAAAGTGCAGGTGCAATGGAGCATTTCTCAAGATGTACTGTATTATGAAGTGACCATACCTGCCAACGGGGAGGCGGTTCTTACCTTGCCGGATAGAGATGGGGAAAGAAGGGAAGAGTTGAAAGCAGGGAGTTATCGTTTTACGCAGGTACTTGGAGGAAGTTGATTATTTGTATGAGGTCCTATGAAAAACGTGTGTTATTAAATAAAAATCCATTCAAATGACCGGATTATGGACATTTGAATGGATTTTCTGCTTTCATTTAACAGATTGACAGGGTGTCCGCTATTGTTTGTACGGTTTCTGGCGGAAGATGTGTTGCCTGAACGACTTTGACAAGGCTGATTCCCATCTTTAGTAGATTTTCAGCCACTTCCAATTTATTTTCTAATCGTCCTTCTTCTCTTCCTTCTTCTCTGATTTCATCCATGATTGCACACATTTCTGCCACTCCCTTCTGATCTTCCTTAAAATAACGTTTCCTTTTTGATGTGACCGGAAACAATACGTCGTCATACGCATTGCTTTCCGTAAAGATGGTCATAAGCTTTGAGGTGTTTGAACCATCCTTATTAGAGGCGTTTACATAAATCTCCTGTAAGCCGTTTTCCACAATAGTGCCGGTCTCCCGAATAATCCTGTCTATATGATAAACCGTTTTCCCTTCCTTGAAAAAGTCTGATTTCGATATGTATATAATACATAAATCAGGTATGTCCTTAAATTTAGAACTGGTGTCGGTCATGTTTGCCGTGATACAGGAAGCATGATAACGGACTCTTTTCTGATGGTCAACATTGTCTTCTTTCTGCACCTCCACATTGATGACTTTGCCATTGCCAGCCCTGCATAGGATATCCAAAATAACGGAACGGCCCTGCAGGTTCTTGATGATCTGTTGTGAATTGCTTTCAAGTACCACTAAGGATTCATCTTCTAAAATTGTCCGGATGACTTCCTGGCAAAACAGAATATCCTCCGCCATTTTCTTTAAAAAATCATCATCAATAGGATTTAAAAGCCTTGCTTTCCCAGCATAGGTCTGACTGTTCATCTTTTGCAATTCTCCTTTTCTGCCTGAAATATATTGATTTGCCAGAGCAGAAAAAGAAATAACTGATAAATCCTTCTTAATCATAGTATATGAAATACGTGGGAAATTTGCAAGACAAAAATGCACGTTATTAAAAAAAGATTCTGACAGTTTTGAGTTATCCTGTTATCTGCTCAGATGTTGAATTGATTTAGAAATGATGGATTGAAGTTATGGTGAGTTTAACATAAATAGGGAAGAGAAGCAAGAGGTGTTTGGGATTTTTACGCTATTCTCCCCTATCCCGCAAAAACGGAATTGCGATGTAAAATACTATGATAAACTGCTTATTTCTCCATAAATTGATATTTATGGAGAAATATGGTACAATAACTACTAATTATGCACGATACTATGAACCCAAACAAAAGGAGAACCAATCACCATGACCCTTTTTCTAAAGAAGATGTTTTCTCTGCCGGCAGAACTATGGCAGAACAGACGCCTTATATGGAAGCTGTCCAAAAATGATTTTAAAACCAGATATGCCGGCTCCTATTTAGGAATCATCTGGGCTTTTGTTCAGCCCGTCATAACCATTCTGGTATATTGGCTCGTATTTGAAAAAGGCTTTTCCGCCAAAGGAGAAATCTTTAAGTCGGGTGTGGAAGTGCCCTTTGTAGTATACTTAACAAGCGGTCTGGTGCCATGGTTCTTTTTTTCCGAGGCAATCAATAATGCCACCAATGCTTTGCTGGAATACAATTATCTGGTAAAGAAAGTGGTGTTCAAAATCAGCATACTTCCATTGATCAAAATCATAGCGGCAGGCTTCATCCATGTTTTCTTTGTAGGAGTGCTGCTGGTAATTTACTTTATATATGGCTATGGCTTTACCCCCTATATCCTGCAGCTGGTCTATTACAGCTTCTGCCTGTTCATTCTGGTGCTGGCATTAAGCTATACCTTCTGCTCGGTGGTGGTCTTTTTCAGAGATCTGACCCAGATTGTCAACATTGCCCTGCAGATCGGGATGTGGGCGACCCCTATCATGTGGTCCTTTACCCGTGCGGAAGGAACTGGATTTGAATGGATATTCCGATTAAACCCGGTGTTTTATATCGTGACCGGCTACAGACAGGCATTGTTTGATGAAATCTGGTTCTGGCAGCAGCCGGGACAGCTTGCCTACTTCTGGATATTGACCATAGTCCTGTTTGCTTTGGGAACTTTTGTGTTTAAACGGTTAAAGCCTCATTTTGCAGACGTATTGTAAAAACACAAGACTAAAACATAAACAAATAAAACTACTCAAAAGGTTATCAATTAACATGGCTGACACAGCGGTATTCAAATAGAAAACAGGTGAACGCATGAACGCAGAAAATAAAACCAGCCCCCAAAGCGAAATGGGGGAATACAAAGAAAATCCATCAAAAGAAACGGGAAAATCTCAGGAAATCCCCCCGGCAATCCAGGTTATGGATATTAGTAAAATATATAAACTGTACAATAAGCCCTCCGACCGGTTAAAGGAATCCTTAGGGCTTACCAGAAAGAAAAATTATAAAGAGCATTATGCCCTGAAAGGCGTTTCCTTTCAGGTTGCCCAGGGAGAGTCAGTAGGGATCATAGGCACCAATGGCTCGGGAAAATCCACCATTTTAAAGATCATTACCGGAGTCTTAAGCAAGACTTCGGGAGAACTATTGGTAAACGGAAGGATTTCTGCGCTGTTAGAGTTAGGTGCCGGCTTTAATATGGAATATACCGGAATGGAAAATATATATCTTCAGGGAACCATGATTGGATTTTCAGAAGAGGAAATTGATGAAAAGCTTTCCGATATTTTAGAATTTGCAGATATAGGGGACTTTGTACACCAGCCGGTAAAAACCTACAGTTCCGGTATGTTCGTGCGCCTTGCATTTGCGGTAGCAATCAACATTGACCCCGAAATTCTCATTGTAGATGAAGCCTTGTCGGTAGGAGACGTGTTTTTCCAGACAAAGTGCTTTCACAAATTTGAAGAATTCAAGAAGATGGGAAAGACCATTTTATTTGTCAGCCATGATTTAAGCAGCATTGCCAAGTATTGTGACCGGGTCGTCCTGTTAAATAAGGGAGTGAAGCTGGCAGAAGGCTCTCCCAAAGCTATGATCAATATGTATAAAAAGCTGTTAGTGAACCAGCTGGATGTGGAAACGCTGGAAGATATCAGCCCTAAAAGCCGGGTGATTGACGGCAAAGGGGGAGAAGACAGCTGGAGAAAGAATTTTACCGTCAATGATTCTGTTTCTGACTATGGGGAAAAGCAGGCGGAAATTGTGGATTTTGCCATTATAGACCAATATGGCGCCATGAATAATCTCATTGAAAAAGGAACAGAATTTCAGGTAAAGGCAAAGATTCATTTCCATGAGCAGGTAAAGAATCCAATCTTTACGTTTACAATCAAAAATGCCCATGGAACGGATATAACCGGAACCAACACCATGTTTGAAAGGGTAGAGACCGGAATCGTTTCCGGGGGAGAAACAAGGATCGTAACCTATGAACAGCAAATGGACCTGCAGGGCGGAGAATATCTGATTTCCCTTGGCTGCACCGGATATGTGGGGGACGATTTCAAAGTATATCACAGGCTCTATGATCTGGTCAGCATTAGCGTCATATCGGATAAGAATACGGTAGGATTTTTTGATATGAACACCCGGATTACGGTGGAAAATGGGTAATATCGGTCAATTGTCTGTGGAGTATAAAGAACTGTATGGAATATATAAATATAAAAAATGACAATTTAATAAAGTTTCTGCCCATAGAAAAGGAAGATAAGCTGCTTTTGATAGACTCTATGGAGGAGATACCGGAAGATGACCAGGCTTATGACTGGATTTTCGTGTTTCCTTATGAAGAAAAAGAGCAGGGGGCGCCAAAGCTTCAAAAGCTTTTCCAAATGCTTACGGATCAGGGACGTCTGTATCTTGCTGTGGAGAATCCTTTCAGCCTCCATCGGATAGCGGGGGAAGCGGAAGAGGATGGAAGCTTTTTCAAGGCATTTTTGCCAAAGGGATTTGAAAAGAGCAAAGGAATGAGTCTGTCCTTTTTGACTGCCCAGGCGAAAACGGCCATGCAGCATTGTGGAAAAGAATATTCTTTCAAAGTATATTATCCATATCCGGATATCCGGTTTCCTTCTGCCGTGTATACAGAAGAATATTTACCAGGACCGGGAGAGTGCGATGAAAACCTGTACAATTTTCATCATGCCCGTTTTGGCTTTTTCGATGAAATGATGGCTGTGGATGAACTGGTAAAGGCGGGGGTGTATTCCCAGTTTGCCAGCGGATACCTGTTGGAAATAGCAAAAGAAAATACCAATCTATTATATTGCCGTTATTCGGTGGAAAGAGGGGCGGGTAAGAAAATCCGTACCAGTATCCTAAAAGACGGAAAGGGAGAAAGGGTTGTACAAAAGGCAGCTTTTGAAGAGACTTCCAATGAGCATATACGGAAGTTGGTAAGCTGGCAGGAAAAGCTGACATCCCAGTTAAAGGGAGAAAGCTTTTTGGGAAGTCCTCTTTTGGTGAACCGGATACTGGAAAGCAGGCAGAGAAACGGGAAGGAGCAGGTCAGCTTTTCCTTTATAAAAGGAGAAAGCCTTGAGAACTATCTGGACGGTTATTTGAAAAAAGGCGAATTTGAAAGCTGTAAGGAAACGCTCCTTGGCTTTTGCAGAATGATAAAGCAGCTGAAAGACCAGCAGCCCTTTCAGGTTACCGAAGAATTTACAAAAGTATTTGGTCTGGGTGGGGTAGAATTGGGAAAGGGACAGGAAGAAGCCATGATGGCGCTGCCTGTTACTGATATAGACATGGTATGCCAGAATGTCTTACTGGGAGAGCAGGTTACCCTGATTGATTATGAGTGGACCTTTGATTTCCCCATTCCCATAGACTATCTGATTTACCGGGTGCTGTTTTGCTATTTGGAACAGAAGGACAGGAGAAAGTCGGAATGTTTTGACAATCATTTTGATTTTTATGGAGAAATGGGAATTTCCCCTGAAAGAAAGAAGCTTTTTGAGCAGATGGAAACACATTTCCAGAATTATGCCCAGGGAGACTGCATACTGTTAAGGGATCTGTATTTGGAAAAAGGCAGGCCGGTAGTTCCCATGGCGTTGTTGAAGGAACAGCTGGCAAAAGCGGAAGAAAACAAAGTGAGGATTCAATATGACAAAGGACAGGGCTTTTTGGAAGAAGAAAGCTTTGAAAGAGTTCTCAGACAGGACGAAAACGGCGTGCTGTCCTTTGTGCTGGATTTGCCAAAGGATATGTCGGTCCGAGGGGTAAACATCAGCTTTGGAGAAAAAAATACCATGATTCGAATAGGGCTGCTAAAGGAAGATGACTCTGGCTCTGGAGAGATTGCTTATGAAACCAATGGAATTTCCGTGAATCCGATTTTATATTTATATAAGGAAAAGCCCTGTCTTTCCATCAGCGGGCTGAAGCCGGGAGTAAAGCGCCTGTACGTAAGCCTGCAGATTGAAAAACTGCCGGAAACATTCATAAAGGAAGCCGCAGGAAGTATTTTAGACATGCGGGAAGTGATTGCAAACCGGGAAGAGCAGATTGCAAATTATGAAAATTCCACCAGCTGGAAGCTGACAAGGCCCCTGCGGGAGCTTGGACGAAGAAAATAAAAGAGAAGACTGGAATAGGAAAGATGAAGCAGGAAGAAATGAAAGAAGAGAAAAAGAATCTGGAAGAATATTATAAGGAGCTTTACGAAAGGGAAAAGGAAAAAAGCGAGAAGCTTGCTTATGAGCTGGCAGATACCAGACGGGAATGTGAGGATCTTGCCATGAAGTTAAGCCGTATTAAGGATTCCCCTTTCTGGGCCATGAGCAAGCCTTTCCGTGTGGTCATCCACTTTTTCATAAGGCAGAAGAACCGGATTTTATGCCATGGGAATCCAAAAGGGATTGCCAGAAAAATCATAAATAAATATCGGGAAAAAAGAGCGGTCCAAATACATGGCACAGGCAGCTTTCCTACTGCTGCCAGAAGAAGGGAAGAGGAAGAGACTAGATTTCCAAAGGATATTAAAATCAGCATTTTAGTACCCCTTTATAATACGCCGGAACGGTTCCTTCGGGAAATGATAGACAGTGTGGTGGCACAGACCTATAAAAACTGGGAGCTTTGCCTTGCGGATGGTTCCGATGGGGAACACGGTCTGGTGGGAGAAATCTGCAAAAGCTATTATGAAAAGGATTCCAGGATCGTATACAAGAAGCTTGAAAAAAATGAAGGAATATCCGAAAATACCAATGCCTGCTATGCTATGGCAACCGGGGAATACATCGGGCTTTTCGATCATGACGATCTGCTGCATCCAAGCGTATTGTATGAATATATGAAGGCAATCTGTGAACAGGATGCGGATTATATTTATTGTGATGAGGCTACCTTTAAGGGAAACAGTATCAATCATATGATTACCCTGCACTTTAAGCCGGATTTTGCGCCGGATAACTTAAGAGCCAATAATTATATCTGCCATTTCAGCGTGTTCAAGAGGGAGTTGTTAGAAGGGACAGAGCTGTTTCGGAGCCAGTTTGACGGAAGCCAGGACCACGACATGATTCTGCGGCTTACCGGAAGGGCAGAGAAGATTGTACATGTGTCCAAAATCCTGTACTACTGGCGTTCCCATAAGGGAAGCGTGGCATCAGGAATCGGCGCCAAGACGTATGCCATCGCAGCGGCCAAGGGAGCCATTGCAGAGCACTTAAAAAGCAAGGGGTGCCAGGATTTTTCCATTGAAAGCACAAGAGCCTTTGAAACCATATTCCGTATCAAATATGATTTGACCTCCCGGCCCCTTGTATCCATCGTGATTGCCAATAAGGATCATATGGAAGATTTAAGCCGCTGCGTGGAATCCATCATCAACAAATCCACTTATGAGAATTTCCAGATCATCATAGTGGAAAACAATAGTGAGACAGAACAGATTAGGGAATATTATCAGGAAATCGCCAAGCATCCCAAGGTACAGGTGGTTACTTATAAAGGAGCATTTAACTATTCCAAAATAAATAACTATGGGGTATCTTTTGCAAAAGGGGAATTTGTGTTATTATTAAACAATGACACAGAAGTCATTACAGAAGGCTGGATCGAAGAAATGCTCATGTACGGACAGCGAGAGGACGTTGGCGCAGTAGGCGCCAAGCTGTATTATGAAGATAAGACTATCCAGCATGCGGGAATCGTCATTGGACTGGGAGCCCATCGGACGGCGGGACATACCCATTATAAGGTGCCGGAAGCAAATGTAGGCTATATGGGGAAACTGTGCTATGCCCAGAACGTAACAGCAGTAACCGGGGCCTGTATGCTTGTCCGGAAATCCTTGTATGAAAAGCTGGGAGGCCTGGATGAAGAATATGCCGTTGCATTAAATGATGTGGATTTCTGCCTAAGGATAAGAAAACTGGGACTTTTGAATATTTTTACTCCTTTTGCCCAGTTATATCATTATGAGTCCAAATCCAGAGGTTCAGACAACAAAAAGGATGCCAATGCGATTCGTTATCAGGAAGAATCGGACAAGTTTAAAGAACGGTGGAAGGTGGAGCTTTCCGAGGGAGATCCTTACTATAACAGGAATTTTTCACTGGATCATTCGGATTTCACCGTAAATTGGAAGAAACAACAAGTAAGATAGGAGCAAAAAGATGAATGATAGAGATGTTTTTCAGTTCTGGCTGGAGGATGATTACTTTGACCAGGCAACAAAAGAAGAATTGCTGGCCATCCGCAATGACGAAAAGGAAGTGGAAGATCGATTTTATAAGGAGCTGGAGTTTGGTACCGGCGGTCTTAGGGGTGTAATCGGAGCAGGAACCAACCGGATGAATGTTTATACAGTGCGAAAGGCCACCCAGGGACTTGCCAATTATATCAAAAAGCAGGGCGCGCAGGAAAAAGGAGTTGCCATTGCATATGATTCCAGAAAATACTCACCGGAATTTTCCATGGAAGCAGCGCTGTGCCTTTGTGCCAATGGAATTAAGGCATATTTATTTGATGCTTTAAGGCCCACGCCGGAGCTGTCCTTTGCAGTGCGGAAATTAGGCGCTGCAGCAGGAATCGTAGTAACTGCCAGCCATAATCCGCCGGAATATAACGGATATAAAGTATACTGGGAAGATGGCGCCCAGATTACCGCTCCAAGAGATAAAGAAATCATCGGAGAAGTAAAAGCGGTAACCGATTATCACGCCGTAAAGACCATGACCAGGGAAGAGGCTGAAAACCAGGGGCTTCTTAGGATGATTGGAAAAGAAATCGATGATGCTTATATGGAAGAACTGAAAAAGCAAATCATCCATCCGGATGTGATTCGGGAAATGGCAGAGGACATCAAAATTGTATACACTCCCCTTCACGGAACCGGCAATGTTCCTGTGCGCCGGGTGCTGTCTGAGCTTGGTTTTAAAAAGGTATATGTAGTTAAGGAGCAGGAGCAGCCTGACAGCAGTTTCTCAACGGTAAGCTATCCCAATCCGGAAGACCCGGCAGCCTTTACGCTGGCATTAAAGCTGGCAAAGGAAGTGGAAGCGGATGTGATTTTAGCAACAGATCCGGATGCGGACCGTCTTGGTATTTATGCCCTTGACAAAAAATCCGGAGAATACATTCCTTTTACCGGGAACATGTCCGGAATGCTCATTGCGGAATATATTTTGCGGGAGAGGACTAAGACAAATACCATGCCGGAAAATCCCGCCCTTGTAAAAACCGTGGTGACCACCAATATGGCGGATGCGCTGGCAGCGAATTATCATGTGGAATTAAAAGAGGTACTGACCGGATTCAAGTATATCGGGGAACAGATCAAGTGGTTTGAAGAAACCGGTTCCAACCACTATGTATTTGGGCTTGAGGAAAGCTATGGCTGTCTTGCGGGAACCCATGCAAGGGATAAGGATGCGGTAGTGGCGGTAATGTGTCTTTGCGAGGTAGCAGCTTATTGTAAAAAGCAGGGCATTACGCTTTGGGATCAGATGCTTTCCCTTTATGAAACTTATGGATATTATAAAGAAGGGCTTCACACCATTACTTTAAAAGGGGTTTTGGGGCAGGAACAGATTGGAAAGATCATGGAATATTTAAGGAATAACCGGATTGCTGCTTTTGGAGATTTCAAAACAGTGGCTGTTAAGGATTTTAGCACAGGGGAATGTGTGAATCTGGCAGAGGGAAAGGTGTCCGGCATTTCGCTTCCAAAGTCGAATGTGCTTTATTTTGAGTTGGAAAATGATGCATGGTGCTGCGTAAGGCCTTCCGGAACAGAGCCTAAGATTAAATTTTACATGGGCGTAAAAGGGATTGGTTTGCAGGATAGTGAAGCAAAGCTGGAAGCGTTGAAGGCGGCTTTGCTGGAACAAATTCCTGAATTTGAGGGCAGATAGGGACAGAATATGAAGAAATTATTGGAACAGATCGTGAAATTTGGAATCGTAGGCATTATTTGCTTTGGCATTGATTTTGCCGTATTTTCTTTTTTGAATTATGTAGTAGATACCCATTATGCAGTGGCGGCATTCTGGGGCTTTGTCATATCGGTAATCATCAATTACCTGCTCAGCATGAAATTCGTGTTTGAACGGAAGGAGCAGATGGACCGGAAGGCAGAATTCATTATTTTTGTCATATTAAGCGTCATAGGCCTTGGGCTGAACGAGATAATCATCTGGGGGTGTGTGGATGGCATCTATATGCAGTGGAAGTGGCTGAATCAATTGATTTCCAATGATTTGGCGGAAATCGGAGGGAAAGTGATAGCTACGGGAATCGTAATGGTTTATAATTTCATTACCAGAAAGATATTTTTGGAAAAGAAGGGAGAATCCAATGAGCAATAAAATGTTACTTTTTATTCCGGCCTATAACTGCGAAAAGCAGATAGAGCGGGTGCTTTTGCAGTTAGACAGCCATGTGTTTTCTTATTTTCATAAGGTACTTGTGGTAAATAACAGGAGCACGGACAATACGGAAGCAGTCGTGTTAGACTATATCGAAAAAAATCCGGGTAAGCCTGTGAAGCTTATGAGAAATACAGATAATTACGGTCTGGGAGGCTCCCAGAAGATGGCATTTCATTATGCGGTGGAGCATGGTTATGATTATGTCTGTATGCTTCATGGGGATGATCAGGGGGATATCCATGATTTTATCCCTATGCTGCAAAAGGAAATCCATGAACGTTATGACTGTGTGTTAGGGGCCAGATTCATGCGGGGCTCAAAGCTGACGGGATACTCCCGATTCCGGACTTTTGGAAATATCGTGTATAATTTCATTTTTGCCTTTGTGACGAAGCAGAGGATTTTCGATCTTGGTTCAGGACTGAACCTGTATAGTACGAAAATGCTGAAGGATGGATTCTATGAGAAATTTCCAGACAATCTGATGTTTAATTATGTAATGATTCTGGCCTCCCATTACTATAAACATAAAATCGTATTTTATCCGGTTTCCTGGAGGGAAGAAGACCAGATTTCCAATGTAAAAATGATGAATCAGGCCATTACTGTGCTAAAGATGGCATTTACTTATTTGTTTTGCAGGGAGTCCATAAAGGAAGAATATAGGGAAGTGGTAAGAGATGCTTATACCAGTGAGGAAATAACTGAACTGGAATCAGAGGCCTGAACATCCGGCGGATAGACAGATAAGACAGAAGAGAGGAGAAAACCATGTGGTGGTTCATTCTTATGATTATAGTTTGCTTTATGGCAGTACATGCCGCTAAGATGATCAGGCTGTATCTGGTGCTTATGGAGCATAAAATCGGTTTTGGCAGATTCCTTCTGCTGTACTGTAAAACAACCTTTGTGAATCTGCTCATTCCCTTTAAGGCAGGAGAAATCTACCGGATATTTGCTATCGGAAGAGATACTGAGGTATGGCAGGTTGGCATATTGAGCGTGTTGATAGANCGTTTTTTTGACATTGCNGCGCTNNTTTTAGTGCTTTTGCCCTTAGATNTTGTGTTTTTTGNGGAAATATCNCTGATTACCTGGNTATTTCTGGGANTNATNCTNATNATAGCCTGNATNTATCTGTCCATAGAGCCTACCTATCGGTATTTGANCANGTATATCATAAAGGAAAAGAGCTCAGGCCGTTCNATGGCAGTTTTAAAAGGGCTGGATGTAGTGAACGACTGGTATGAATTTACGAANAATCTNGTGCAGGGAAGATTTGCACTGATTTTCCTTGCTTCCTTTGCAGGATGGATATTTGAAATANTTNCNNTNAAGGCATTGGCNGGATTTTTGGCGNTTCCCTTTGGAATCGGAAGCTTTTCCGAATATATAAGGAGCCTTTTTATGGCNGGGGANAGCAGCATTGCAAGGACNTATANGTTAGTGGGAGCNGGCGTGTTTCTCTTATTTTCCATTGTAGGACAGGNGGTTTATATGGTAAGGAAAAGGAAGNTCTCATAAGAGAAAGGATAAAGAGCCATGAAAAGACTTTTCGTNGTNTATGATGACAGCATAAAACCAAATAAGGAAGTAGGCGCCATTACAGGGCACAATTCCTATGGAGATACGATTTTTAAAAGGATTACCNTNAAGAACCGTATGAAAGCCGAAATACTGANAAATAAAGCNGTNNTACAGGTGTTATTTTATTCCGGCCCNGAGGATANGGAGCTGCTTTATAAAGCATACAAAAATCTGGAGGAACCGGTAAATCTGGTGCANCTGTATTCNAANTTTGCNCTAAAGGATACAAAGGAATTTTCNGTTCTTCTGACAAAGGCGCAATATGCCAAGGAATCNTTTACCGCATTGTGNNAGGAAAAAACGGCCATGGCNATTATAAGNGGNGGGGAGGAATATTTNAGNNNCTTTGAAGANNTNGNAANCAGAACCTTTGAAGGGGAGCCTATCATAACNGATGCTTTNATGGATATTTCCANACGCAGCAATTTNCTCACCTTTATTACAAGCGGCTTTGACGCNAGATTTTTCAATGCCTTGCTGGGTGANGAATATACGGTTACGAAGCGTTCCAATAAAAANGAGAAAATTAAATCAGAATATAACTTTTANTATCTTTTGCCGGACAATATGAAAATGTGGTTTGTCACGCCCTTTGATTATAAGGAAGAACCGGAATTTGCTTCTTATACGATGGAGCGGTATCACATGACGGATATTGCCATACGNTTNGTCCATGGGGCGGTTTCCACCGAGGAGNTGTCCGACATATTGGAAAAGCTGTTTTATTTTATCCGNCTGCGGGGCAGNANAGANGCTTCCGCAAAAGAGGTAAAGGCAGTTGCCAAAGACCTTTATGTGGATAAGCTGAAAAGCCGGATGGAAGAATTAAAGAAATATGCCCAGTATCAACAGTTTAACCATATGCTTGCCATGGGAACNAAATATGAAAGCTTAGAACAGGTGGTGGAGGCATATTTCNNGCTTTATGAGAAAATAAANCGGCCGGANAAAGATAACAANTGTTTGGTAATNGGACATGGGGACTTGTGCTTTTCCAATATTCTCTACAGCAGAGAAGCCAGCCTGCTGAAGCTCATCGATCCNAAGGGAGCCTTGCGGGAGGANGAGCTATATACGGACCTGTATTATGATCTGGCAAAGCTGTCCCATTCCATTTGCGGCTGCTATGATTTTTTCAACAGCGGGCTTTATGAGATTTCCATGGANCGGGAGATGAAGCTTTCCCTGANNATTGATACGGACAGNGAGCCTTATGTGGAAGTGTTTAANGGTTATTTAAAGGAGAATGGCTTTGATTACAGACTGGTACGTCTTTATGAAGCAAGCTTGTTTTTATCCATGCTTCCCTATCATATGGATCAGCCGGGCAAGGTCTTTGGATTTATATTAAACGCAATCAATATATTAGATGAGGTNGAAGAATGTATTCAGGAGTAAAGTTTTGTTTTGANATAGACGGCACNTTATGTCCCATTAAGAAGAAGGAAGAAAATTATCTGGATCTGGTGCCCTATCCGGAAATGATNGANAAATTAAAGGAATACAAAGCNGGAGGGGCAACNATNACCCTGTTTACNTCCAGAAACATGAACAGTTACGGAGGGAACATTGGCTTNATCAATGCCAACACGGCAAAAGTGCTTTTGGAATGGCTGGATAAATGGGAGATTCCTTATGATGAAATCATNTACGGAAAGCCNTGGCCCGGGCATAAGGGCTTTTATGTGGATGACAGAACGGTGCGCCCGGACGAATTTTTGAAATANAGTCTGGATGANCTGGANGANATNTGTAAAAAGAGCAGATTAGGCTGAAATGGAACNGTTTAAAGGGGCATTGGGATTATTTGCATGAANAAATGGATAATGGCAGGAAGCCTGGCCGNACTTCTTTTCTTTGTGGCATGGGGNGTTTTTGAAAAGACCCGTCCCGCAATGGAAGTACAGGTGTTTCATCAGGAAAAACTGAATAAGCTGTTNGANCGGNNGAAGGANAAAGANGANGCNCAGGCNANACTGACNTTTCGNGAACANGTGTTACCNTATGACCGGGAAAGCCGNACNTTTTTCCTGCCTCTTAATATGGAAGAANCAGAATTTGAAAGCGGAAGCTTCGGAACGGATACGGAAGGGGCGGAAGCGGTTTTCTTAGAGGANTTTACCAAAAGCGGGAAGCTTGCTCTAATGGCGGGAAATGAATCCATTCCGTTTTATTTNGTGGAAAAGGATGGTTATAGCCTTTGTTATCTTAAAATAACNGGCGTTTCGNTNATGGACTTTGNTTCCAGCGAATATNCGCTGGAGGATGGACAGCCATTATTTTTCNTACAGGTATATGATAATCTGGCANCAGGTGGGGAAAAGTCCCGGACAGAAGGCGTAAGGGCNGCNGGAGACTTTGTGACTGCCTGCTANACTACAAGCAGGCTTCGGGGAAACACCAGCTTAAATTATGAGAAAAAAAGCCTCAGGCTGAATTTATATGAACAAAAGAAAAAGGANGGAAGCTTTCAGAAGACAAATGAGAGCTTTCTTGGCATGAGAAANGATAACGACTGGATTTTAAACAGCCTTTATGCAGATGGNTCCAAAATCAAGGACAAGCTTGCCAATGACNTGTGGGAGCAGGCNGGAGCCGGGGAAAATCCCTATAAGAAAACNTTTGGAACCCATATGGAATATGTGGAAGTATTTATTAATGACAGCTATCAGGGCTTATANGGCCTGATGTTCCCCATAGACAGAAAACAGCTTGGAATGGCTTCCGTGTCTTCCCAGGTNGAAGCAGGNGAAGAAGTCATTGAAAGAATCTATAAGAAGAAGTACACGGCAGAATGGAAGGCGGAGGACTTTNNGGGTGCGCTTTTTGATGAAAACATGCCCGATTANCGGGGAGGATTTTTNTTAAAAGGCGATTTANTACTGCAAAATGAGGAAGAATGGGCGCCNTTATATGAACTGGCCGCCTGCATAGAAGGAACNGATGAAGAATTTACAAACAACATCACCTCTTTGGTCAANCAGGAAAACGTCCTTCAAAACTGGCTGTTCTATCAGGCAATCGGNGGCTTTGACAATTATGCCAAAAACTATTATTATGCAGTANGAAACAGAGNCGGCAGNCCCCANGGCTATTTCATCCCCTGGGATTTGAATATATCTTTCGGAGACGTATACACTGACAATAAGTATTATTGNAAGGCTGATTTCAGCNTAATCAAGGAACTCATCCGCTGGCAGCCGGNNNAGAGGATGCTCGATTTAAACGTAGAGGATTCCGTAGGCCTTTTAAAACAAACATGGAAGGACTGGAGAAACACCATGTTTTCCGACAANGCCGTCATAAGTGAAATAGAACGTTTAGAGGCAGTGGTNAAAGATTCAGGCGCTTATGAACGGGAAAAGNAACGCTGGCCGGGAGGACGGTATGAAGAGGACTTTTCCNGNATGAAGGAGTTTGCTGTNGGGCGGCTTGCNTATGTNGATGAGTATGTGGAAGGNNTGCAGGAGTGAGGAGNCAGNGGTTGTGAGGGCNGTCCGGATGATAGGAAGTCATAGGGACACGCTCTCGCTCGGATGAACACGTAGCGGTACTAAGCNNGCAAAGGACGCANGCTAAGTGCCGACGTGTTCATACGGTCCCAATGACTTCCTATCATCCGGACAGCCTGCCAAGGCTGCTGGCTATCACAGGGGGANCAGCGCTTTTCCANGTGGAGGGAGCNTTTTTNGGNGAAAATGCCNTTTATANTGAGAGGATAAGGTAGCATACGCCTCCTCTCACCCTGCCGGAATAAGCTTTCGTCGCNGGCCGAGAAGGAGCTGTCAAGTGATAGTAGTTTGGCAGACCGTTTGAACACGTCGGCACTTAGCCTGCGTCCTTTGCAGGCTTAGTACCGCTACGTGTTCATCCGAGCGAGAGCGTGTCAGCCAAACTACTATCACTTGACAGCTCCCCCCGCCAGCCACNCCCCCTNACCTTATCCGCCCAACCNAAAATCCATTGCCTCCCCAACAAGAAAGTGGTAATATGAATAAAACAAATANCCCNCCCAACTTAACACCACCNCNAAAAAAATACCGCCACGAACTAAAATACCTGTGNCGTGTCACGGACATCCCCCTTTTAAAAGCCAGATTACAGGGAATTGNCGGGCTGGATTCTCANGTAGGNGAAAAGGGNTACTACCATATCCGGAGNCTGTACTTTGATGATTATAATAACACCTGCTACAAAATGAATGAGGCAGGAGTGGANAACCGGATGAAATACCGGATCAGAATTTATAATTATTCGGAAAAGCAGATTACTCTGGAAAAGAAAATAAAGGTTCACGGCATGACAAGGAAGCTTTCNGCNCCCCTTACAAGANGNCAGTGNGANCGGCTGATTCAGGGNAANAANCTTTCCATGAAGCAGGAAGNGTTTGAANGTTATCCNAAGCTGCTGCAGGAATTTGTGGTGTGGATAGCGGCAAGACAGGGAAGGCCNAAGGTGATTGTGGCNTATGACAGGATTCCCTATGTGTATAAACAGGGAAANGTGCGGATTACNATAGATGAAAATATACAGTCCTCTAAGGATTTTACTCATTTTTTTGAAAGANATATGCAAAAAAGCCCGATTNTGCCTAAAGGNAAGGTGCTTTTGGAAGTAAAATATGACGANCTTCTGCCTTCTTTTCTAAAGGAAAGGCTGGAAATCGGAAAATTGCAGCAGACAACCTTTTCCAAGTACTATTTGTGNCGAAGGTTTTTNGCAGTGGAGCCTTGAAAGNGAACGTATCATAAAGGGTAATAGAAGCAATGGATGGAATCCCTGGCTGGCTCATTGCCCNTGGAAATAACAGATTACAGGAGGAAATTTGTGAATACATTTTCGGATATTTTTAAAAAGTCATTTTTAGAAGGGATGAACGGAAGCAGCCTGACAACGGCTTCCATCTTAGTCACATTATTTGTGACCTGNGCCCTTGCCATCTATATTTTTATCGTGTATTATCTGGCTGCGAGAAGAAGNTTCTATTCCAAAAGCTTTAANGTTTCGCTGGCGTTGATTTCCGTCATTACGGCCAGTATCATTCTTGCCATGCAGTCCAATCTGGTGATTTCCCTTGGTATGGTGGGTGCTCTTTCCATCGTTCGTTTCCGTACGGCCATNAAGGATCCTACCGATTTGATGTTCTTATTCTGGTCTATCAGTATCGGGATTATTTGCGGGGCNGGCATGTTCAAGATTGCCATTATCACCTCCCTNATCTTGACATTGGGATTGTTTTTGCTGGAGCTTACGCCTATGGGAAGGGCTTCNGGCATANTGATCATCAATGCGGATAAGCCGGAAAAAGANAAAGAAGTATTGCAGAGTGTGANAAGTTTTAGTAAAGTAGTAAAGGTAAAGTCCAGAAATCTGTCAAAGGAAGGACTTGACATGATCATAGAGTGCAAGCCNAGAGAGGAAGCTGCCATGGTTCAGGCNGTGGCGAAAATCGAGGGTGTTTATGGCGTGTCCCTTATGGATCAGGACGGAGAAGTAACCTTATAACATAACAGGAGGATGAAAGAAANAATATGACAATAGTGATTACTATGGCGGGACTTGGTTCCAGATTTAGAAAAGCAGGCTATACGGTGCCCAAATATATGATTGAGGCTCATGGAAAGNCCNTNTTTGANTGGTCNATGGAAAGTCTGGCAGGNTTTGAAAGNGATGAAAATGTATATATTTTTATAGTGAGAAAAGAAGACAATGCCTCCGAATTCATAAATAACACTTGCAATAAAATGGGAATCCATCAGGTGAAGGTAGTGGAAATCGACTATCTTACAGACGGACAGGCTACCACGGCCATGTTAGGCGCTCCTTATTGGGATAAGGACTCCGGTCTTTTGATTTATAACATTGATACGTATGTAGAGGCTGGAGAAATGAATGAAAGCCAGATTGAAGGAGACGGATTCATCCCCTGCTTCCATGCACCGGGAGAGCATTGGAGCTTTGTAAAGCTGGATGAAGCCGGAAAGGCAGTAGAGGTAAGGGAAAAGCAGCGGATTTCCGATAACTGCACGTTGGGAGCCTATTATTTCAAAAGCTGCGGACTTTATGAAGAATTGTACGGAGAATATTACAGTCAGAATGATAAGCTGGAAAAAGGGGAAAAATATGTAGCGCCTCTTTATAATTATTTGATTGAAAAAGGCGGAGAAGTGCGGATTTCCATAGTGGATTATGAAAAAGTCCATGTGCTTGGAACGCCGGAGGAATTAGATATATTCTTGAACACATATAACATGTAGGAACTGTACAGCACAATAAAATGCCAAATATGGCATGATAGAAGCAGGAGCAGTGGAAAAAGGCAAAGGAGCGGATATGGGAAAGCGGCTAAAGGAAAAATTAAATAAATATCTGGTCTTTATTGCCTGCATCCACTTTTTNATNAGCTTTTTTACGGACAGGCTTATTTTCCACTATTCATTATGGAATTTTACGGACGGCACTGCTGCCATAAAAACCATATTTGCATGGGGAAGTAAGGCTGTTTTTTTNTGCTTNTTAATAGGCTTCTGGCATTTTTTGTTCTGGTTTCTGAAAAAAGCGGACAGAAGCTTTGTAAGACTTACCTGCATNTATTTTNTGCTGATGTGNGTGCTNCTGGTTCTTACCTGGCCGGGAATCTGGAGGATGGANGAATTCGGCATTTTATTTGAGGCGGAAAATGTCTTTCCNGTGTTTTGGCAGCATTATCTNACCAGTGTATTTTATATTATGGCACTTATGCTCNTNCCGGTTCCATCCGGNGTGATTCTTTTGCAGAATGCCTGTATTTCCCTGATTGTAGGCTGGNTTCTTTACCGGTTTCAAANGCTTTTTCTTACGGATAAAGCTTCTAAATTNATCTATTTTGGNTATGTGCCGTTTTTNTTCCTGCCTGTGCTGGATTCCAATCTGTATCCNATGCGCATGAGCCTTTATGCCTTTTTAGAGCTTTTNCTTTTAGGNGAATTTGTATTTCTTTCGGTGGAAAAAAGGATTAACGGCAAAAANNTAATANCNCTTGCTATACTATCNGCNGTGATNATNAACTGGCGGTCAGAGGCAGTTTATTATGTTTTNGCGCTGCCGGTCTGCTTCCTTGTGCTGTTTTGGAGATTGACGGATANGAAAATGAAATCCAGATTTATCCTTTGTGTGCTTGCTGGAAGCCTTATACTGGCTNTACCNCAAAAAATAGGGGAAAATCAAAAGCAATTTTATAANAATTCCCACGAATATGAGNTGACCAGNATGCTTCTTCCGGTTGTGCCNCTGATTAGACATATTTATATGGAGGCGCTTTTNAGNTCCTACTATCCGGAATCGGAGGAAGCTGCCCTTCAGATTCTTGAGGATAAANATGCACCCGTTATTCAAAAACAGACNAGCAGGCTGTATTTGATGGACCGGGTTTTGGATGTAAGCAAGGCAGCATGGGCGGCAGAGGAAGGAANAACCGGAATCAGNCTGTANTGGTCGGATGACGAATTTGTAAGAGATTATACGGATGAGCAGTATGCTGTATTCAGAAANATNTACTGGCAGCTTGTTTTGGAGTATCCGGAAGTTTTTNTNAAGGAACGGCTTCAGACTTTCCTTCAATCGGAAGATTTACTGGAAAATACCACAGAGCTGTTTACAAAAGAAAATGTNCCCAATTATGAAANNTTTAGAAAGCTTCCCATGANGGCGCCTGTTTNCCANCGGCTGCGGAATGGAGTCATTTCCGTACTGGAATTGCGGGAGNNTGGCNANTATCATAAGAAGCTTTCNGGNTATTCCTTTGTNTANAGNGCCCTGCCTNCCATGGTGNTNNANCTTGTGATNCTTNTGATTCTTTTATGGAAACGAAAATGGGGATATGCCCTGCTGTTAGCAAGCCATATGGCGAAAATACCNCTGATTTTCCTGACGGCGCCATCCAGACTGTTTATGTATTATTATCCGGTATATCTGACAGGATATGTGTNGACGGTCTTTTTGNTNNTGTATTTGTGGGCAGGAAGGAAAGGAANCAAAGCGGGTATTGANAGTGNAGGGAGCAGTCTATGAGCAATTTGTCCAAAACNATATCCTACNTGAAAAGAAATGGAATAAAAAACACTTGTTATGAAGTNGCAGAGCGGCTTGATAAAATCCATCTGGAGGAAATCCAGAAAANGGCGGCGAATTATAGGGGAAGCCGGTANTTTTGTGAAGAACAGGTAAGACTTATGTATGCNNCNGGAGATGAACTTCGGCACATGCCGCCGGAGNAGATTCCGGANANACCGGAGTTTCAAAAGGATTTTGTATTCAGCATANTGGTTCCNGCNTATGAAACAAATCCAAAGCATCTCAAAGAAATGCTTGACTCTGTAATAGCACAGAGCGAATTTGCAAAGGTGGAGCTGATTGTTGCGGATGCAGGNAAGTCAGCTCAGGTGGAGCAGNTAGTAAAGGCATATAGGAAGCGGTTAGAAGAGGTAAANGAGACGCTTGCCCGGGTAGTAGGNGCAAAGAAAAAAGAAAGNAGACAGTACCCCGTTATCAAATATATCCGTCTAAAAGAAAACAAAGGCATTTCNGAAAATACNAATGCNGCCCTTNCNCTGGCAACAGGGGACTATATCGGGCTTTTGGACCATGATGACGTNCTNCTNTNNGATGCNNTGTTNCATGTGCGGCNGNAAGCTGGAGGAAGGGGATTATGAACTTCTCTATTCCGATGAGGATAAGTCGGATGGGGAGATGGCTCATTTTTTCGAGCCCCACTTGAAACCGGATTTTAATCTGGATTATCTGCTCTCCAATAATTATATCTGCCATTTCCTTGTAATGAAGGCGGAGCTTATGAAGAAGCTTGGATTCCGGCGGGAGTATGACGGGGCACAGGATTATGATCTGGTGCTGCGGGCGGCAGGGGAGCTGCTTTTTCAGGAAGGTGGAAAAGAGAAAATTGCCCATATACCAAAGGTGCTCTACCACTGGCGCTGCCATGAAAGTTCTACTGCGTCCAATCCGGAAAGCAAGCGTTATGCATATGAAGCCGGAAAACGTGCGGTGGAGGATTTTTTAAGGACATACATGAAATTAGGAGAAGAGCAGGCACAGGTAAGCCATACGGCCCATTTGGGATTTTATAAGGTCACATATTATCCCGATATTTTTCGGGCAAGGCCCCAGGTGGCGGCTATATGTGGCAGAGTGATTCGAAAGGGGAAAGTAACAGGGGGGCCCGCATGGCATATGCAAGAAGGAAAGCTTCCTCTTTTTACAGGGCTGAAAGCCGGTTATGGAGGATATATGCACCGGGCAAAGATGAGTATGCAGGTAGATGAGATGCCGAAAGAAGCTGTATGCTGGAATGGAAAATACCGCATGTTATTTAAAAAACTTCAGGGAGAGGGAAAAAGGCTTTCTTTCCAGGAAAAGCAGCGGATTGCCAAAGAAAATGGCGACATTTTCTTATATATACCTGACTTTTCACAGATGGCAGGAAAAATGAAATGAGGATTTCATATGAAAAAGACAACGGTGGTCATACCAAATTATAACGGAATGGCATATTTGCAGGATTGCTTAAGCTCATTGGCAAAGCAGGCATATAGCTTTGATACAATCGTGGTGGATAACGGTTCACAGGACGGAAGCTGTTCTTTTATAAAGGAACGCTTTCCGGAAATAACTTTGATTTCCATGCCGGAAAATCTGGGTTTTTGCAAGGCAGTCAATATAGGGATCAAGGCTTCTAAAACCCCTTATGTGCTTTTGTTGAATAATGATGTGAAAGTAGAAGAGGATTTTGTGAAGAATTTAGAACATGCAATGGAAAAAAAGAAGGACTATTTCAGTATAGGCGCCAAGATGGTTTCCATGAAGGAGCCGGACCGGATGGATGATGCCGGTGATTTTTATTGCGCCCTTGGCTGGGCATTTGCCAGGGGAAAGGGCAGGCCGGAAAAAGACTATCAAAAGTCGGGGCAGGTATTTTCGGCATGTGCGGGCGCTGCTATATATCGAAAGCATATATTGGAAGAGATTGGTTATTTTGACGAAAACCATTTTGCTTATCTGGAGGATGTGGACATTGGATATCGGGCTAAAATCTATGGTTACAAGAATGGATTTTGTCATAAGGCGGTGGTCTATCATGCGGGAAGCGGATTTTCGGGTTCCCGCTACAATGAGTTCAAAGTAACCTTATCCAGCAGGAACAGTATCTATGTGATTGGAAAAAATATGCCTTTTTTCCAGATTTTGCTTAATTCTCCCTTTTTATTGGCGGGAATTTTGATAAAATGGATATTTTTTACTAGAAAATCCATGGGAAAGTTGTATATTCAGGGCATTATGAAAGGGATTTATGGTTATCTTACTAAGGTAAGGAAAGAAAAAAAAGTTCCTTTTCAGATGAAGCATTTGAAAAATTATGGCAGCATCCAGATCGAGCTGTGGAGGAATCTTTTCATTTTCTTAAGAAATGCTTAAAGGGTTGCCCTTTTTGGAAAAATCATGTAAAATAACGGACAGTAGTAAGAAATAGGTGAGGTGCTTGATTAAAGATAATCAAAAATATTTCAACAGGCTTCATGTCATATTAGATGCTGTTGTGATTATATTGGCATATATGCTTGCCTGGTTCATTCAATTTGAAAGCAGCCTGAAGCTTGTAGCGGAAGGTGCCGGTGTGTTGGACAGGAACACATATTTCAGCGCACTGTTGCTTATTGTGCCAGGATATCTGATTTTGAATTATGTCTTCAATTTATATAAGCCAAAACGCATTACCAACTTGAAAATCGACGCTTTTGCGGTGATAAAATCAAATACAACGGGACTGATTTTGTTTCTTGGTGTTTTGTATGTGATAAACCAGCCAAACTTCTCCCGTTCCATGATTTTTATTTTTTATCTTTTAAGCAATGTGCTGCAGATAGCCACAAGGGTTTTAGTAAGGAAAACCCTTCGTTTTATGCGTAAAAAGGGGTATAACGTAAAGTATATCCTGCTAGTGGGATATTCCAGGGCGGCAGAAGAGTACATCAACCGTATTATGGCAAATCCCCAATGGGGCTATGTGGTCAGAGGGATTTTAGATGACAGGATTCCAAGAGGCACTATGTACCGTGGGGTCAAGGTGCTAGGGCGTATTGATAATCTTTTGATTATCCTGCCGGAGAATAAATTAGATGAAATTGCCATTACCCTGGCGCTGGAGAATTATGACAGGCTGGAAGAAATTGTGAATCTGTGTGAAAAATCCGGTGTACACACTAAATTCATACCGGATTATAACAGTGTGATTCCAAGCAAGCCATATACGGAAGATTTAAACGGCCTTCCGGTAATCAATATCCGCCATGTACCGCTTACCAATACGTTGAATGCCATTGCAAAACGGGGAGTGGATTTTTTGGGAGGACTGGTATGTCTGATCTTGTTTTCGCCGGTTATGCTGGTAAGCGCCATCTTAATCAAAGCAACAAGTCCGGGTCCTGTTATTTTCAAGCAGGAGAGAGTGGGGCTTCACAATAAGCCTTTTAAGATGTACAAGTTCCGCACTATGGAAGTGCAGAAGCCTAAGGCAGAGAAGAAAGAATGGACTACGAAGGACGATCCAAGGGTCACAAAGGTTGGAAGGGTATTGCGAAAGACAAGCATTGATGAGCTTCCCCAGCTTTTTAATGTGCTTATGGGAAATATGAGTCTTGTGGGTCCCAGGCCGGAACGCCCGTTTTTTGTAGAAAAATTTAAAGAAGAAGTGCCCCGTTATATGATTAAACATCAAGTGCGGCCGGGAATGACCGGATGGGCCCAGATCAATGGTTATCGGGGAGATACCTCTATACGCAAGAGGATCGATTGTGACTTATATTATATTGAGAACTGGACAATGGGCCTTGATTTTAAAATACTATTTTTAACAATATTTAAAGGTTTTATCAATAAAAATGCATATTAAACAGAGGAAAATAAGGAGTTAGCTATGGCAACGAAAAAGACAAATACGAAGGGCAAAAAAAGAATGACGAAAAAGGAAAAGGAAAAAAAGAAGCGGAACAAGATTCTCTTGATTGTTGCAGAAGTTCTGGTGCTCTGCGTTATGGGTGCTGCTCTGTATCTGATTACAAAAACAGATAAGATGGAAGGCACCGAAATCAATGAGGGAGATATTGTAATCAATGAGGAAGTGGCCAATAAGGCTGGTGGAGGTCAGGCTGTCGAGGGATATCGGGTAATTGCCCTGTTTGGCGTAGATGCCAGAAACGGGGCTCTTGGAAAAGGAACAAGAACCGATACGATTATGTTAGCTTCTATTAACGAAAACACGAAAGAGGTAAAGCTTGTTTCTGTCTTTCGTGATACCTATCTGAATCTGGGTAATGACAGTTATGGCAAGGCGAATGCCGCTTATGCCAAAGGCGGGCCAAAACAGGCCATCAGCATGCTGAACATGAACATGGATCTTCAGATTACCGATTATGTTACGGTAGGTTTTGCGGGACTTGTAGATACGATTGATGCTTTAGGTGGCGTGGAGATTGAAGTGGATGATGCGGAAATGGAGCACTTGAATAATTATCAGATTGGTACTTCAGAGGCACTTGGAAGAAGCTATACACCGTTGGCAAATACCGGTTATCAGAATGTAAATGGCATGCAGGCAACCTCTTACTGCCGTATCCGTTATACCGTAGGGGATGACTTTAAACGTGCGGAAAGGCAGAGGGAAGTGATTCAGGCAATTGCGGATAAAGCAAAGGAAGCAAATATTTCTACTTTGAATGAGATTGCCAATAGTACCTTCGAACAGGTTGCTACCTCACTGTCATTGACGGAAATCCTGGGATTATTGGGAGATATTAATGAATATAAGATCGTGGCAAGCGACGGGTTCCCTTTTGAGGAATATCGCACAACCGGAAATGTAGGAAAAGCAAGCTGTGTCATTCCTACAGATTTACAGACAAATGTGACCGAACTTCATAAGTTCTTATTTGGAGTGGAAAATTATGAGCCATCCTCCAGCGTAAAGGAATACAGCCAGAGGGTAAGTCAGGATACAGGAAGGTAAAGATAGAAAATAAATAGGACGGAGCTGTTTTGCAGCGCCGTCCATTTGTGCAAAAAGGAAAGATATGAATAGAGTGGATGTTATAATACCTGTCTATAGACCGGATAAACGTTTTTTTACGTTAATGGATATGTTGTCAAAACAAACGGTTTCCATAGGGAAAATCATCTTGATGAATACAGAAGAACGGTATTTCAATCAATTGATTTATGGGACAACCTTTAAGGAAAAATACAAAAACGTAGTAGTCTACCATCATTCCAAGAGAGAGTTTGACCATGGAAATACCAGGAACAGAGGCGTGAAGCATTCGGAGGCAGATGTATTTGTCATGATGACCCAGGATGCCATTCCGGCTGACGAGTTTCTCATAGAAAAGCTGTTGGCACCTTTACAAAAGGAGAAGACAGCCATTGCTTATGCCAGGCAGCTGCCCAGAAAGGATGCAACGGAGATAGAACGCTTTGTCCGTTCTTTTAATTATCCGGATGAGAATATGGAAAAATCCGAAAAGGATTTAGAACGGCTTGGAATCAAGACATTTTTCTGTTCCAATGTATGTGCGGCATATAAAAGAAATGTATTCGTGGAATTAGGCGGCTTTGTGAGGCATACCATTTTTAATGAGGATATGATTTTTGCTTCAAAAGCAGTCCGGGCAGGGTATTCCATTGCTTATGCCGCAGATGCCAGAGTGTATCATTCCCATGATTATACCAATCGGGAGCAGTTTCAAAGAAACTTTGATTTAGGTGTTTCCCAGGCAGACCATCCAGAGGTCTTTGAAGGAATCCCTTCAGAATCGGAGGGAAAAAAGCTGGTAAAGCTTACCAGGGAGCATTTTTTAAAGGAAAGAAAACGAAAAGAACTGCTTAAATTTTATGTAAACTGTGCTTTTCGATTGTTGGGATATAAATTCGGAAAAAATTATAAGAAGCTTCCTAGGGCATTCATAAAAAGATTTACTGCCAACAGGGATTACTGGCGCCATTATCAGAGGAAATGGGAGGTTTCAGGCATTGATGCCACAAAGGGTTATGGAAAGAATGCGGAAAAAGAAGGAGAATAGAATATGTGTGGAATCGTAGGATATATCGGCGCACAAGAAGCGGCCCCTATTATTTTAGACGGTTTGGCGAAGCTGGAGTACAGAGGATATGACTCCACAGGAATGGCTGTATTGGATGGGGATCAAATCAACATTACAAAGGCCCCGGGCAGGCTGAAAGTGTTGGAAGAACTGACACATGGAGGAGAAACTATGCCCGGACACGTAGGCGTGGGACATACGCGCTGGGCTACACATGGCGTTCCCAATATGACCAATGCCCATCCGCATTTCAATAAAGAAGGTACTATTGCTGTGGTCCATAATGGTATTATCGAGAATTATATGAAACTTCGCCATATGCTGGAGGAAAGGGATTATCAGTTTATGTCGGATACGGATACAGAAGTGGTAGTACAGCTTTTAGACTATTATTATAGAGGGAATCCTTTGGAAGCCATTACCAAGGTGCTTAACAGGTTAGAAGGTTCCTATGGCCTGGGAGTCATTTTTGCCGACCATCCGGATCAGCTTTTTGCAGTGAGAAAGGATAGCCCCCTGATCGTAGGACAGAATGATACCGGCTGCTTCATCGCATCGGATGTGCCAGCCATTTTGAAATATACAAGAAAAGTATATTACGTGGAAAATCAGGAAATCGTCAGGCTTCGACAGGATCATATGCATTTTTATACTGTGGATGAGGAAGAAATCACGAAAGAACCGGTTTATATAGAATGGGATGCCAATGCTGCGGAAAAGGCCGGCTATGAGCATTTTATGCTAAAGGAAATGTACGAGCAGCCAAAAACCGTAACGGATACCCTGTTGCCAAGGCTGAAGGGCGATTATATTGATATCGAAGAACTTCATATGAGTGATGAGGAACTGGCGGCAGTGAAGAAGATTCATATTGTAGCCTGTGGTTCCGCTTATCATACAGGAGTAACGGGAAAATATGTGATAGAAGGCCTTGCAAGAATACCAGTAGAAGTGGATCTTGCCTCGGAATTTCGTTACAGGAATCCTATTCTGGAGGAAGGCGCCATGGTCATTGTCATCAGCCAGTCCGGCGAAACAGCCGATACGCTGGCGGCATTACGGGAGTCTAAAAAAAGAGGGTTTCCAGTGCTTGGCATTGTGAATGTGGTAGGAAGTTCCATTGCAAGAGAAGCGGATAATGTCATGTATACATGGGCGGGGCCGGAAATCTCAGTTGCCACCACGAAAGCATACAGCGCACAGTTGATTGCCCTATACCTGCTTGCCATGAAGATGGCCCAGGCAAAGAAGACTATTTCGGAAGAAGAGTTTCGGACTATGATAGGGGATTTAAGGAAAATTCCGGATCAGATCGAGCTGTTGCTTGGCAATAAAGAAAAGATCCAGCGTTTTGCCAACCGTTATATCGGCGCAAAGGATATTTTCTTTATTGGAAGGGGGATCGATTATTCCATTTCCCTGGAAGGTTCTTTAAAATTAAAAGAAATCTCCTATATTCATTCAGAGGCATATGCAGCGGGAGAATTGAAGCATGGAACAATCTCCCTGATTGAAGAGGGAACCCTGGTGGCGGCAGTAGCCACACAGCCGGCCTTATATGCAAAAACCATCAGCAACATGATAGAAGTAAAGGCAAGAGGGGCTTTCCTGCTGGCAGTCACCAATGAAGGAAACAGCGAAATAGAAAAGGCGGCGGATTATGTAGTCTATATTCCCAAAACCAATGATTATTTTACGAATTCCCTGGCAATCATTCCTTTACAGCTGTTTGGATATTATGTGGCAGTAGGAAAGGGCTGTGATGTGGATAAGCCAAGAAATCTTGCAAAGAGCGTAACCGTAGAGTGATTGCCTGTTGTATTTCATTTTTTACACATTTTTTTGTCACAGAAAGAACACAATTTCTACTTATACTTTGTTTATCTTATAAGAAAACAGAAGAAACATTCCGATGAAAGTATATGTAGAAAAGAGGTTTTTATTATGTATGAAAATGACAGCAACCAATATCCCAACTATTACAGCCCCTATTCGGAAGATGGCAACACTTCCCATACGGATGCGCCGGTAGACCCCGGCAACCCTATTCCGCCGGAACCTAAGAAGCATAAGAAAAAAGGCGGCTTTTTTGGAAAGTTTGTAAAAATGGCTTTATCGGGAGTGGTATTTGGACTTTGTGCCGGCAGTATCATGGTAATCATGCTCCATTTAGCGCCTTCCGAATCGAAAGAGGAAAAGAGTGAAGCCATCTCCGTTACGGAAAATGCCAATCATGTCATTGCCAACCAGGATATTGTGGAGGATGCGGAGTCAGTCGGTACTGCCAATATATCAGGAAATACAGTGGTCAGCGATGTAAGCAAAGTGGTGGAAAATACAATGCCTTCCGTAGTATCCATTACCGGAATGTACAAGGTGGAGGAGAATAATTATTTCGGCTTCCGTAACTTTATCACAGAATCCGAATCACCGGGTAGCGGCTCCGGTATCATCGTAGGGCAGAATGATACGGAATTGCTGATTGCCACCAATAACCATGTGGTGGAGGATGCCACTTCTTTATCTGTGCAGTTTATTGACGATACTACTGCTGATGCGGTGGTAAAAGGAACGAACGCAGATGTGGATCTGGCGGTAATTGCCATTTCCCTGGAAAATATCCCGGAGGAGACAAAGAGCGTTATCCGGGTGGCTTCTTTAGGTGATTCTGACCAATTAAAGGTGGGAGAACCGGCTATTGCCATTGGAAATGCTTTGGGGTATGGACAATCTGTCACTACTGGTGTCATCAGTGCTGCCAACAGGGAATACACGATTGAGGAAAATACCGCCTGTCTGATTCAGACCGATGCAGCCATCAATCCGGGAAATTCGGGTGGTGCTTTATTAAATGCCAGAGGTGAAGTCATTGGAATCAACTCCAGTAAAATTGGCGGAAGCCTCATTGAAGGTATGGGCTATGCCATCCCTATTTCCACAGCAAAGCCAATCATTGCAGAATTGATGACCAAAACCACCAGAATAAAAGTGGATGAGGCACAAAAAGCATATTTAGGCATTGTGGGACTCAGCGTTACCAATGAGGTGCAGGAGGCATACGGACTTCCGGAGGGAGTTTATGTGACACAGGTATTTGCAGGTACAGGAGCTGCCAATGCAGGATTGGTAAAAGGCGATATTATCGTGGAATTTGACGGAGAAAAGGTTCGTACCATGGAAGAATTGACGTTTCTGTTAGAATGTTATGAAAAGGGAAGCACTGTGGAAATAAAAATCATGCAGGGAAGTCCTTCAGGATATCAGGAAAAGTTCATAACGGTAACGTTAGGAGGCCGTGTGGATTCCTAAGCAGAAAAATTAAAAGGAGAATACTATGTCAAACTATTATGATGAAACAGACGAAATCTTTTTCAATGAGGAACTGGAATCGGATGAAGAAGATGATTTTATAGAGGAATCGGAGATTTCGCAGAAGCTTCATAAAAGAGAAGAAGAGGAGATGGAAGAGGAGATATTGGAGATTTCGGAAGACGATTACGAAGATGAGCAGGAATTGGAAGAAGCGGAAGAAGCTTCTTCTTCCGAAACAAAAGTGCATGAAGCGGATCAAAAAGAAGCAGAAGAAGAGGATGACAAGGAATACGAGGATGTATGCTTTGTATGCCGCCGTCCGGAAAGTAAGACAGGCAAGCAGTTCAAACTTCCTAATAACATCTGTGTGTGCAACGATTGTATGCACAAAACGATGGATGCAGTGAGTCAGTTTGATTATCAGGGCATGCTGAATCCGAACATGATGGGACAGTTTGGGGACATCGACCTGGAGAAGATGCAGCAGTTCCCCAATATCAGTTTTGTGAATATCACCGACCTTCAGGGAGAAGGCGGCATTCCCAATAAACAGAAGCTGAAAAAGAAAAAGAAAAAAGAAAAGGCGGAGCCGGCGCTTGATATTAAGAATATTCCGGCGCCCCATAAGATCAAGGCCCAATTGGATGATTATATTGTAGGGCAGGATCAGGCAAAAAAAGTGATTTCCGTAGCAGTATACAATCATTACAAAAGAGTGGCAACGGATACGATGGATGAGATCGAAATCGAAAAGTCCAATATGCTCATGATCGGGCCTACAGGCTGTGGCAAGACTTATCTTGTAAAAACGCTGGCAAGGCTTTTAGATGTGCCCCTTGCCATTACCGATGCCACTTCCTTAACGGAAGCGGGATATATTGGAGATGATATCGAAAGCGTGGTTTCCAAGCTTTTAGCGGCGGCGGAAAACGATGTGGAAAAGGCAGAAAGAGGAATTATTTTTATTGACGAAATTGATAAGATCGCCAAAAAGAAAAATACCAATTCCAGGGATGTATCCGGAGAATCCGTACAGCAGGGTATGTTAAAGCTGTTAGAAGGAGCGGATGTGGAAGTGCCTGTAGGGGCCAACAGCAAAAATGCCATGGTTCCGTTGACCACCATCAATACAAGAAATATTTTATTTATCTGTGGCGGTGCATTTCCGGATTTGGAGGAGATCATCAAGCAAAGGCTGAATAAGCAGACCTCCATCGGTTATAATGCGGATTTAAAGGATAAATTCGACAAGGAGAAAAATATCCACAAAAACGTGGAAATCGAGGATTTGAAAAAGTTCGGTATGATTCCGGAGTTCATAGGACGTCTGCCTATTGTATTTACACTGGATGCCCTTACCGAAGAAATGCTGATCAAGATATTAAAAGAGCCGAAAAATGCTATTTTAAAGCAATATCAGAAGCTGCTTGATTTAGATGAAGTAAAGCTGGAGTTTGACGATTCCGCTTTGAAGGCCATTGCAGAGAAAGCCATGGAAAAAGACACGGGTGCCAGGGCGCTTCGGGCTATTATCGAGGAATTCATGCTGGATATTATGTATGAAATTCCAAAGGATCAGAATATCGGAAAGGTGACGATTACTGGAGATTACATTAATGGAACCGGCGGGCCGGTGATTGAGATTAGAGGGTAAAGGATTGTTATCATATTCATAAAGCGACAATTGTACTCAAGAAGAACTGTCAATTTTCATAGGCAGTTCTTTTTTTCTTTCAAGTTTCATACTTTACAAAGTGAAAAAAGATGTAGTATACTTAAGATAGTCGCAGGTAAATATCTGCGAGCGAAAGGCAACCAATAAGATAACACATAAGAGAAGTTATGAGAAAGGGGTCAACATGATAAAAAAGAAATTTTGGAAACAATCAATCAGCATGTTTTTGGCATGTTCGATGGTTCTCACAAGCAGCTGTTTTGATGTCCAATTAGGAAATGTGACATTAAGTGCGGCGAATGTCCAGGCGAAGGAGAAGGCAGAGGATGAGCTGGAAGCCAACCTTGCCTCCACTGCCGGAGAAAATACGGAAGCAGCCGGAGAGGATGAAACATCAGAGGATTCTGTTTCAGAGAATGAAACGAAAAACCTCCCACAGCCAGAAGAGGATCTTCCAAAAGAAGATATAGAGGGGCAAAAACAGGATTTTCCTGAAAATGATGCATCTGATCAGATTCAGCAGGAGGAAGCAGAGGATATCATACTGGGAAATATGAAGGAAGTGAAAAGCGGCAGTGCGGCAAGTTCGGTTATATCCGATACGGCGCTTTTAAAAGGGCTTGCTTTCTGTATTTTAGGAAGTGAAGATCAGTATTCTTCCATGACAGTGGATGCTGTGGCAGATTATGCTGGAGAAATTGACTTTTCAGGGTATGAAAAGGCATCGGATATAAAGAGCTTAGAGGGACTTGGATATGCCAAAAAGGCAGCAGCTTTCCAGTTAGGGGCATGTACAAAAGTAACAGCTGTTCCGGCAACGGAGTTTGCAAATTGTTCCATGACAGCTATAACACTTCCAGATACGATTACCGAGATAGGTGCCCAAGCATTTTATAACTGTGCGAAGCTTGAAAAGATTACATCAGGAAGCGTGGAGGACTCATTGCCTTCTCATTTGGTGACAGTTGGTACTAACGCATTTGAAAAGTGTGAAGGGCTTACGAAGATCATTATCCCTGATACGGTGGCGCCATATGCCATTCAGCATGCTACTTCTATTTTTGCAAGCTGCAGCAGTCTGGAAAGTGTAACGATTGGCTCAAAAATTGCCATTATACCGGTTTCTGCATTTTTAAACTCCGGTGCAGAGGAGGGGATGAAAGTTGTGGTAAACGGTACGCCTGCTAACTTAGAAAAGGTTGGAAGCAAGGCATTTTCCGGCGCAAATATTCTCGAGATTGATTTGTCAAACTGTACAAAGCTTGGAACACTTGATAAGACCGCTTTTACAGATTCCAAACTTCAGAAGATTGTCCTGCCGGACAGTATTTCAAATTCTGATGGCAACAAGCTTTTGTTCAGTGCAGAGACATTTTCCAATACGCCTCTTACGACACTGGGAATAGGGTCTGATATTGAGGAAGGAAAAGTGCTGATTCCGGAATATGTATCTGTGACGGACGAGAGCAGTGATATTTTTGCCAGATGCGAGAATATTAGTCATGTGAAAATTCCTGCCGCATGGACTATGATTCCCAAAAATGCTTTTAAAGACTGCAGCGGCTTAGAAGAAGCCATGATTGGGGATGGCAGAAGCAATACGCAGCTGGCTTCTATCGAAGAGGGAGCATTTTATACGACAGGCTTGAAAAATACCGACTTCTTAAAGAACTGTACGGGATTAAAGACGATAGGAAAGTCTGCTTTTGAACAATGTATTTCATTAGAAACGGTTGTTTTGCCTGCCTGTGTCATTGATGTAGGAGAAAAGGCATTTTATGTGAATCAGGATGCAAAAAAAATTGCAACTTCTATAAATAACGTAAACGAGACTGCATTGACGAGTTTTCAGTGGAATTACGATCCGGCTACGGCAAAATCAGATAATATAAGGAGTTTGGGCGCTATGGCCTTAGCAGGCAATACGTCTCTGAATAAGGTTGTGTTGCCGGACTATTCCGCTCGTGGAGAAAATTTTGTAATTGGGCAGGAGGCCTTTGCCGTATGTATCAGTCTTGGAATCATAGGAGAAGGGCAGGATACTAATGTACTGCCTGCTTCAGTTTCCACAATTGGCGACAATGCATTTAAACAGTGTTATGGTCTGACCAATGTAAAAGTCCAGCCTAATCCGTCAGGAGTGAATCTTGGAAATGGTATTTTTGAGGAATGCCGTGATCTGACAACGGTAGAATTACCAGCGAATATTGCGAGTATTCCCAGCAGGACTTTTTACAATGCGGGAGTGACCTCGCTGACCATGGGAAGTACTCCAAACGAGATTGTCAGCTCTACCCTGAAAATGATCGGAGCGCGTTCTTTCTTCGGATGTCAGATAGAAACGCTGGATTTATCAGGCTGTTCGGCTTTGGAAGAAATTGGCGGATGGGCGTTTGCACAGGAGGATACCGATGCCAGCGTACCTGCAAACCAGAGAGAACCGGCTAAAGAAACAGTAAAGCTAGAAAAGGTGATCTTACCGGAAAACCTGCCATCCCTGTTTATTAATTCAGGTGTATTTTGTCTAGATCTTGCATTTACTACATTGGCAACACCGAGTCATGATGAGGAAGGAATTGCATATATACCGGATTATGTGAAAAGTAATGCATCCGGTGTTGGAATAGGAGAAGGGGTATTTGCCGGAACAGCCATCACTAGTGCGGTGATTCCTGCGGAATGGACAGGGGTTCTTCCAAAAGGTACCTTTGAGCTGTGTTTGAAAATGACCAGTTTAGATTTTCTTATAAATACGAATTTATCGGGACTGGGTGAAATATGCTTTGCTGAGTGCGTAAGCTTGAAAGATATTCATTTGGGCAGCAATCATTCCATAAAGAGTATCGGAAAAGAATGTTTTAAACTATGTACGGGAATTGAAAGTACGCAGACTGCCCCCATGACATTGCCGGCATCTTTGGAAACGATTGGGGAAAGTGCTTTTGTCAATGCAGCCTTTCAACATCTGGACTTATCCGGAAATGAAAAACTGCAAACGGTAGGACGAGGCGCTTTTAAGGAAAATGAGAGACTGACCACCGTGAAATGGTCGCCGTCCATGAGCGTTGTGCCGGATGAATGCTTTACGAACGACAGCAAACTTAAAACAGTGGATTTTCAGTCAGTAAAGGAAATCAGGCAAAAGGCGTTTTCGGGATGTTCAGAATTGGATTTGACAGGAACAAATCTGGATTCTGTTGAAAAGATCGGCAACAATGCTTTTGAGAACTGCAAGAGCCTTAAATCCGTAAAATTCGGCCCGAATCTTGAAAGCATAGGGAATAATGCTTTTTATAAATGCGCTGAAATCAAATCGGAAAATGGGAAAAATACAATGTCGGATTCACCTAAAATATCCGTTGACTTTTCAAATGCAACTTCTCTTACCAAGATTAGCCAAAGTGCGTTTGCACAGGCGGCTATTACGGAATTTGATATTTCCAAAACAGCAGTAGAGGTAATAGAAGGTAGTGTATGTAAAAGCTGTGAATTGCTAGAGACTGTGAATTTAGGAACAAGCGTAAAGTATATTAGCGCAGATGCACTGGCAGGATGCCCGAAACTGGAACAGGTTTCCCTATATAGTAGTACGGTAATAGAACCGAAAGCATTTAACGGGTTGTCAGAGATATCAAAGAATACTACAAATAAAAACGTGAGCATTATTGTAAAGCCTGCAAAGGAAGCAATTAAGGTGGGAATCAATGAAACTATGGATTTCCCCTACTATGTGCATATGGAGAATCCAGACAAAAATGCTCCCCAACTGAAGGCTTTCCGCCATATTGTTGTGGGAGATTCCCAGAACCTGGTGCCAGAAGCGGACAGGGAACAGATTTACATGGCAGTGAGCGGTGATGTGGAAGGTTATTTTATCAACAGCTATTCCAATGATACTACCCGGATAGGCGGACAGTATGTAAATAGTGAGGGCGGTATGTCAGACAACTTCCAGCAGGAGTCCCATAAGAAAAATGATGTGGAAACAAATAAAAAGACAGTGGATGTTTTCCAGGTAACCGGTGTAAAGGAAGGAAGCTATCCGTTATATGTCTGCTGTCAGGTACAGTTCCCGTTAAATAATTCTTATGATGAAGGTATTAAGACGGACTTTACGACAAAGTATAGAGTGGAAGTAATAAAAGCATGGTATCAGGCAGATTTGTATCAGAAGTATGACAATAAGACGGGGCTTGGCGATGAACTTAAGCCAAATTCCATTACGAATCTTCAGGTGGATAATAGAAACGAAAAGCCAAAGATTTATTTCGACTTGAAATATACAGACAAAGAAATGGATAGCAGCAATATTAAGGACTGGAATGTGACGGTAGTTTCTGACAATCCGTCCGTCATGTACCCTGGAAAGAATGCTTCTGACAGTACTGCAAAGGAGACAGGAACCATTACCACTACAGTGGGAGAAAATAATAAAAATAACCAGTCCCAAAAGTGCTTTTATCTGATTCCGGCAGGAGTAGGTACGGCTCATATAACCGTGTATCCAGCATCCCATCCGGCAGGCTCCGCAAATGCCGGGCAATATGCCAGAACATTCACCTATGTAGTTGGAGCGGATTTAAAGAGCATTCAGCTTACGGTGCCTAATGATAAAAGGACCCTGAATCCAGGCCAGTCAGTACAGATTGAGACTAAGATTACAAACTGCCTGAACCAGACGGCAACCGTGGCTTCAGCGGCAGAACTGGCAAAATATACAAACAATAAACTAGTGTATGCATCGGATAATCCCCAGTTATTAACCGTAAATCAAAGTGGTCTGGTAAAGGCGGTAAGTGCGGAAAGCAATCAAAAGTCAGTGAATATTAGTGTTACTGCTACCAAATCAGATGGAAAAACAGTTTCGGCAAAAGGATCTATTAATGTAAGATGGCCGGAAATCAAAGAGGGTGGAAATTATCAGGATGCTACTACAGGAGCTGTAGTAACAGTTAGCAAGAAAGGCGATAAGGACGGAGAGGTAACCTATAAAAAGCCAGCATCCACAACGGAAACTACTATTAAGATTCCTTCCACGGTCACAATTTCCGGTGTGAAATACAAAGTAACGAAGATAGCGCCCAGTGCCTTTAAAAATAATAAAAAACTTAAGAGTATTACCATTCCGTCTTCCGTTACGGAAATAGGCTCCAAGGCATTTTATAATTGTACGGCATTGAAAAAAATAACGATTGGAAGCAACGTTACGACGATAGGGGCCAGCGCATTTTATAATTGCAAGGTACTGACCAGCGTGACCATTGGCAAAAAGGTAACTTCCATAGGCTCCAAGGCATTCTATAATTGTAAGAAGTTAAAGAAGATTACCATTAAGTCCGCTGTGCTTGAAAAGGTTGGAAGCAAGGCCTTTAAAAATATTTATAAGAAGGCAACTATTAAAGTTCCGAAGAAGAAACTGGCTGCCTATAAGGTGCTGTTAAAAGGCAAGGGTCAGGCCAAAACTGTAAAAATTAAAAAATAACGAATATAGGAAATGAAAGAATCGTTCCTGCGGCGGCAGGGACGATTTTTTTATGAAAGACAAAAGAGGGGCTTTGGCATATAATAAATGGAAAACAATTAGGAAATTTAAAGTCATGACTTGTAGGGAAAAGATTTTATCAAATGATTATGTCGATTTGATTACAGATTTTCAAATACCTGAAAATGCATTTAGTACAGGGCTTGAATACTGTCAGACAACTTTGGAAGAAGACCTGCAGATATCTTATATCAATGGGAAAAATATAAATACCAAGAGTATTGGCGCCCTGCGGTATAATTTTATTCCCAAATGTTACGGCATTATGGCGGAGGGGGCGCTCGTGCCCATGCAAAGGGAGGATATGATGAGTGCCACCTCACAGGCATTTAATCCGGATCCTTTGATTGATTCAGGGATCATCCAGACGAATAATGCGCCATTGAATTTAACGGGAAGAGGAGTCATTATCGGTTTTATTGATACAGGAATCCGATATGATCTGGATGTATTTCGAAGAAGTGACGGAAGCAGCCGTATATTGGCCATATGGGATCAGACCATCCAGACGGGGACACCGCCGGATGGCTTTGAATATGGCAGTGAATATACCAATGACATGATCAATCAGGCTCTTAACAGTGAAAATCCCAGGAATATAGTGCCTTCCAATGATTTTATTGGGCATGGAACCAAAATGGCTAGTGTGGCGGCAGGAAGTATTTTAGGAGGGGGAGCCACCTTTCGGGGAGCTGCGCCGGATGCCCAGATCGTCATGGTAAAGTGTAAGGAAGCAAAGCCTTATTTAAGGGAGTATTATCAGATTCCGGAAGAGGCCATCTGCTTTCAGGAAACAGATATTCTATGCGGATTAAAATATCTGGATAATTTTTCAAGGATATTTGAAAGACCTGTCATAATCTGTCTGGGAATCGGCACTAATTCCGGTGACCATATGGGGAATTCTATTCTATCTACTTATTTAAACCGTCTGGCGAACAGGAGAAGCAGAGGCGTGGTAGTATGCGGTGGAAATGAGGGAAATGCGGCAAGTCACTATGAAGGCAGTGTTTCGGTTAGAAGCGGACAGGACTGGAGGGATGTGGAAATCAGGGTAGGAGAAAATGAAGAAGGCTTTACTTTGGAGTTATGGGGGGATATTCCGAATCTGTTTACGGTATCCATAAGAAGTCCCAGCGGGGAAGAAACAAGAGAAGCAATCTATACGGCAAACCAGCCCTTGATTTTTACTTTTATTTATAGTGAGAGCCGGGTGCAGGTGGAGTATGTTCTGGTGGAGCAAAGTTCCGGAGAAGAATTAGTTACCATGCGGTTTGTAAAGCCCATATCCGGCATCTGGACCATCCGGGTCTATGCAAGGGGAGAAACTGGTGACAGCATGTTTAATATGTGGCTTCCCATATGTCCATTTCTTAGAAACGATACGTATTTTCTGCAGTCCAATCCAAATGCTACCATAACAGCGCCGGCTTATGCGGAAAATGCAATGACCGTTACCAACTATAACAGCGGCAATAACAGCTTTTATTATAAAAGCGGCAGAGGCTTTGGAAGAAGAGGAAGCCTGAAGCCGGATTTGGCCGCTCCGGGAGTGAATATATCCACAGCCCTTGGGTCTGATACCGGTTCCAGTCTTTCGGCGGCCATAATGGCAGGAGCCATGGCTGATTTCTATCAATGGGCCATTGTGGAGGAACATGACACAATCGTCAATACACCTACCGCAAAAAATTACTTTATACGGGGAGCCATTAGAGACGGCAATCTGAAATATCCCAATGAAGACTGGGGATTTGGGCGGTTAAGCCTGTCGGGCGTTTTTGAGGCTTTGGCAAGATCATAACCAATACGTGGAGGACGAACGTTCATCCATTAACTACCCCTTAAGTGCTTGACAAAAAATGAGTTGACATTTCTGTCAGAAGAATTTATGGTTAGAGAAGAACAATTATTTTTTAGGGACACTGCCCTTGTGAGAGATGGCAATGGAAAGGAGAATTGCTTTGATATACGTGATTATGATTGGAAGCCTTTTTCTATGTGAATGGTTTATGAAAAATATGGCAGAAGCATGGGGAAAGGAAAAAGTGCAAAAAGATATATGGGGAGGAAGGCTCTATCTGACGAAATACCATAATGAAGGTGCCTTTTTGAATCTGGGAGAGAAGAAAAGAAAACGGATGGCTGTCATTTCCGTACTTCTAACTGTGTTTTGCCTGATGCTGTTTTTCCTTTCCCTTTTTCAAAAAGGAAATAGTCTTTTAAAGGCAGGATTAAGTCTTTTATTGGGAGGCGCTTTTAGCAATACCTATGACCGGATGAAGCGGAAATACGTGGTGGACTATTTTGGATTTCGGTTCAAATGTTTCCCGGGGCTCTCTAAGGTGGTATTTAATCTGTCGGATTTCTTTATTGTGATCGGAGCTATGATTGCTGCTTTGGCTGGGATGAAGTGAAGAAATTTATATTTTATACTTTTCTGGAATGGATCATGTTTTAGGCAAAATTTGAGCCGCTTTCACGATTTTTCAAATTGTAAAAGCGGCTTCCTTGTATTTATGCAGTAATCACGGTCCCTGTTTTTCCTCTTATCGCATCATTGGCCTTCTTCAGTGAAGTAATTCGTACAATGCCTCCCGGAACTTTTTCCAGATAAGCAATAGCTGCTTCAATCTTAGGAAGCATATTCCCTTCGCCGAAATGCCCTTCTGCTATGTAATCCTTTGCCTTGGAAACCGTCATGGAAGAAATGGGTTCCATATGCTCCCTGCCATAATTTTTATATACCTGCTCCACGCTGGTTAAAATAATCAGCTCATCTGCCTGTAAGTCAGAAGCAAGCTTTCCCGCAATGGAATCCTTTTCAATGACTGCGGAAGCTCCTTTTAAGGCATGCTTCTGTTCAATCACCGGAATGCCGCCGCCGCCGCAGGCAATCACAACCTGATCCGCATCTGCAAGTGCTTTGATGGCATCGATTTCCACAATGTCAATAGGCTTTGGAGCGGCTATGGCTCTCCGGTAGCCTTTTCCCGGCTCTTCGATTACATAATTGCCCTTCTTGACTTCAAGGTCCGCATCCTCTTTGCTCATATATCGCCCGATGACTTTCTTTGGTTCATAAAATGCCTCGTCATAAGGGTCTACGGTAACCTGTGTCAATATCGTGCTGACAGACTTGGAAATGCCCCGGCTAAGCAGCTCTGCCCGAAGGGAATTTTGAATATCATATCCCACATATCCCTGGCTCATGGCAGAACATACACACATAGGTGCCGGAGTATAGTCGATATAAATACGGCGCAGCTCCGTCATAGCCTTATGAATCATGCTTACCTGAGGTCCGTTGGAATGAGTGATGGTCAGCTGATAATCAGCCTCTACCAGATCCGCCAGTGCTTTTGCTGTATGTTTAACGGCATCCAATTGCTCTAAAGTGGTATAGCCTAATGCATCATGTCCTAAAGATACTACAACTTTTTTCTTGCTCATAATCATGTCCTTCCTTAAAAATAAAGATAGTAAGATTATAACAAATTTCTGGAAAGTTGTATATGGGAAATTTTGTTTTTGTTTATTAAGGGTAACAGTTCTGTATATCTTTTTTAGGGGGGTGGGTGAGCGGACGCAACAGAGGGATGAGAGCGGATTCCATGCGGTGTTTTTGATAGCGCTTTTCCTAAACAGCCTGGGAAGGTTTTCACAGCCGTCCGGGTCGGCATATAGCGGCATCCGTGCCGCAATATGCCTAAAATTGCCGTCCATGGCAATTTTACCCTAGGTTAGCGAACAGGCTGTTAAGGAAAATCGCCATCAAAAACAATGCATGGAATCCGCTCTCATCCCTCTGTTGCTGTTTCGTTTCAGCCTGTACCTTTTAAATAGATAGCTCTGCTTCTTTAACATAACTAAACCATATCTAAGTCATATCAAACCTTTTCCCAAGGAGCTGATGGCCTATGCTCTCCCAGCTCCCACGTCCTCCCATCAAAACCCCCTCTCCCCCTCCTACAAAGAAGCTTGAATTTCCACTTTAAGAAAAAAAGTTTACAAATCCTATTGACATGGTATGGATTAAGGGTTATAATGCCAACATAGATTTAATTCATACAAAACAAGTATGAAAATAGGAAAAGGTGGTAACCATGATGAAAAATGAAACAATACGAATTGTAAAAGCAGAATACATAAAAAAGGAGTATCGAATGTGTTGCCCTTGTCAATAGCAGGTACATAGAAAGCAATCACGAAATCAAAAAATAAAGAACAGAGGCAGTCAGCCGGATAGGAGAACATATTATGAGTGAAAAAATAACAAGAGAAAACAGAAAGTTGAAATTTGAAACATTACAATTACATGTAGGTCAGGAAAAGCCGGATCCGGTAACGGATGCAAGGGCAGTTCCTATTTACCAGACATCTTCCTATGTATTTCGGAATTCTGATCATGCAGCAGCACGCTTTGGACTTTCGGATGCGGGTAATATATATGGAAGACTTACCAATCCTACGGAGGATGTATTTGAACAAAGAATTGCAGCCCTGGAAGGAGGCGTTGCAGCACTGGCAGTAGCTTCCGGAGCAGCAGCAATTTCCTATACCTTCCAGAATCTGGCAAAGGCAGGAGAGCATATCGTGTCTGCAAAAAATATTTATGGTGGTACCTATAATTTACTGGCACATACGCTTCCTGAATATGGCATTACAACAACCTTCGTGGATCCTTTCAATTATGAAGAAGTAGAAAATGCTATTTTGGAAAATACGAAAGCGGTTTTCATTGAAACATTAGGAAATCCCCGTTCCGAGGTAGTGGATATTGAAACTCTTGCAAACATTGCCCATAAACATAATATCCCCCTTGTCATTGACAATACCTTTGCAACTCCTTACCTTGTAAGACCGATTGAGTATGGTGCGGATATCGTAGTGCATTCTGCTACCAAATTTATAGGAGGACATGGTACTACGATAGGTGGTGTCATTGTTGACAGCGGGAAGTTTGACTGGGAGGCAAGCGGAAAGTTTCCTTCTCTGACGGAGCCAAACCCAAGCTATCATGGAGTAAGCTTTACAAAAGCAGTGGGTCCCGCAGCATTTGTTACAAAGATTCGTGCTATTTTATTAAGGGATACCGGAGCTACTTTGTCGCCATTCCATGCATTTTTCTTCCTGCAGGGCTTGGAAACATTATCCCTCCGGGTGGAACGTCATGTGGAAAATGCCTTGAAGGTAGTGGAATATTTAAACAATCATCCGCAGGTAGAAGAAGTACATCATCCTTCTGTCACAAAGGATGAAAGCCAGAAGGCATTATATCAAAAATATTTTCCAAATGGAGGAGGTTCTATTTTTACTTTTGAGATTAAGGGTGATGCCAAAAAAGCAAAAGATTTTATTGATAATCTGGAGCTGTTTTCGCTGCTTGCTAATGTGGCGGACGTAAAATCCTTAGTAATCCATCCGGCTTCCACCACCCATTCACAGTTAAATGAAGCGGAACTGTCAGAACAGGGAATCAAGCCCAATACTGTCCGTTTATCCATCGGTACGGAAAATATTGATGATATCATCCAGGATCTGGAAGAAGCATTTAAGGCAGTGGGAGAATGAAAGTATCAACAAAAGGAAGATATGGGATAAGGGCATTGGTGGATCTGGCTGTAAATGCAAAGGATGGATACATTACGCTGGTCAGCATTGCTAACCGCAATCAGATTTCCGTTCATTATCTGGAGCATGTGTTTGCCAGCTTGAAAAAGGCGGGAATCGTAAAGAGCGTTAAAGGAGCTCAGGGAGGCTATTTTCTAGGAGAAGATGCAAAGAATATTACTGCAGAAGAGATTATCACAGCATTAGAAGGAGATTATAAGATAGGGGAGGAACAGATTGATGAATCGGCCTCTTACCGAAATATTTCCGCAGCAGCAGAAAAGCTGCTTTGGAGCAGAGTAAACGAGGAGTTGAAACAGATTCTCACATCTGTTACCTTGGAAGATCTTGTGCAGGAATATCTAAGGCTCTGTCAGAATGAAAATGTCATGTATTATATTTGATGGAATAAAAAAGAAGTAGTGAGATAACGATTCAATAGGTCTGCGCATTTACTGCGCAGACCGTAAGAAAGAAAAGAGGAATAAAATATGTCTAATATAGCAAAAAAATTAACGGAACTGATAGGACACACCCCGCTTTTAGAGCTGGGCAATTATGAAAAAAAGAACGATTTGGATGCGAACATCATTGCAAAGCTTGAGTATTTCAATCCTCTTGGCAGCGTAAAAGACAGAGTTGCCAATGCCATGATTGAACAGGGCATCAAGGAAGGAAAGATTAATCAGGATACCGTGCTCATTGAGCCTACCAGCGGTAATACCGGAATCGGTCTTGCCTTTGTAGCGGCATCGAAAGGATTGAGACTGGTGCTTACCATGCCGGATACTATGAGCATTGAACGAAGAAGGATTGTATCTGCCCTTGGAGCAGAGGTAGTACTGACCCCGGGTGCAGAAGGAATGAAAGGCGCCATTGCAAAGGCACAGGCATTAGTTGAGGAATATGGAAATGCTGTTATTTTACAGCAATTTGAAAATAAAGCAAATCCTGCAATCCACAGAGCTACCACGGCGGAAGAAATCTGGGCAGATACAGACGGAAAAGTGGACATTTTTGTAGCAGGTGTTGGAACAGGCGGTACGGTTACCGGTACAGGCGAAGTATTAAAGGCGAAAAATCCGGAAGTGAAGATCGTAGCGGTAGAGCCAGCAGGCTCTCCAGTCCTATCAGGAGGAAATCCGGGTCCCCATAAGATTCAGGGAATTGGAGCAGGTTTCGTTCCGGGAGTCATGAATTTAGATATCGTAGATGAAATATTGCAGATTGAAAATGAAGATGCCTTTGCAGCTTCCCGGGCAGTGGCCAAAGCAGAAGGACTCTTAGTGGGTATATCATCCGGAGCTGCCCTTCATGCAGCAACCGTACTTGCAAAGAGACCGGAAAATAAAGGGAAAAATATTGTAGTATTACTGCCGGATACAGGGGAAAGATACTTATCCACCTCTTTGTTTGAATAAAAAATGACAAACTGAGCATCAGCCCGGATGAAGTGTGCTGATGCTCTTTTTTTATGTGAAAAACAGATGGAGCTGCCCGGCAGAAGAAGGAGAAAGAAGAGAATGAAACGGATTTTATGCTTTGGAGATTCCAATACATATGGCTATAAGCCGGACGGAAGCGGAAGATATGACGAAAACGTCAGATGGACAGGCCGCTTACAACATATGCTTGGGGAAGAATATCAAATCATGGAGGAAGGGCTTTGCGGAAGGACCACCGTATTTGAAGATGCCCTCCGGGCTAACCGGAAAGGAAGTCAGATACTTCCCATGCTTTTGGAAACCCACAATCCTCTTGACTTAGTAATCATCATGCTTGGTACCAATGACTGCAAAAGGAGATATCAGGCTTCTGCAAAAGTAATTGGGAAAGGGATGGAGCAGTTAGTCCTTCAGGTAAAGGAAAAGACAGAAAGAAACACAAAGCTTCTTCTTGTATCTCCCATACATATGGGAAAAGGAGTTGGAGAAGAGGGCTTTGACGGGGAATTTGATGAAAATTCGGAAGAAACTGTCAAGCAATTGAAGGATGAATATGAAAAAATTGCATTGGATTATCATTGCAATTTTCTGGCAGCAAGTGACTCTGCCCTGCCAAGTCCGGTGGATAGAGAACATTTGGATGAAAGAGGGCATGAAAAACTGGCCTTTGCAATATATGAGAAGGTTAGGGAGATTTTTCCATAACCCATTTCAAGAGACAGGAGGTACTTCGATACCCAGTATGATATGCCATCTCCTACGTCCTCTTATCAAAACCCTCCTATCCTATCACAACTATTATAAAAATTCAGCAAACCCCATAATTGAAAGCACAAAAAGAGTCTGCTATAATATTCCATAAAAAAAGCAAGAGGTAGAAGCCATGTACGATGCAATCATCATTGGCGCCGGTGTCATCGGTGCCGCTGTAGCAAGAGAATTATCCAGATATCAGTGCAGTATCCTCGTATTGGAAAAGGGAGAGGATGTATGCGTGGGAACCTCCAAGGCAAACAGCGGTCTGGTTCACGCAGGCTTTGATGCAAAGCCAGGCAGCCTGAAAGCAAAATATAATGTCCAGGGAAGCCTGATGATGGAGGAGCTCTGCAGGAAGTTAGATGTGCCTTACGAACGAAATGGAGCCCTGGTGCTGGCATTTTCTCAGGAAGAAATGGAAACATTGCAGGGATTAAAAAGGCAGGGGGAAGAAAACGGAGTAAAGGAGCTTGCCATTTTAGAAAAAGAACAGCTTAGGAAGCAGGAGCCGTCTTTGTCAAAAGAAGCCGTGGCAGCATTGTATGCGCCCACAGCAGCTCTTGTATGTCCTTTTCTTCTGACCATAGCCCTTGCTGAAAATGCCAATATGAACGGAGCCGAGTTTTTGTTTGAAAGGGAAGTGACTCATATCCAAAAAGCCGGAGAAGGCTATGAAGTAAAAGTAAGCAGCCCGGCAAATTCCGGTAAGCAGGAAAGCTATCTGGGCAAAAACATCATAAACTGCGCAGGGCTCTATAGTGATAAGCTCCATAATATGGTAAGCAAAAGGAGCTATCAGATCACTCCGGTAAAGGGCGAATACTGCCTTTTAGATAAAAGCGAAGCTACAGCTGCCTCATCCACCTTATTCAGAGTACCGGGAAAAATGGGAAAAGGAGTGTTAGTTACCAGAACCGTACATGGGAATCTTCTGTTAGGGCCAACGGCTGAAAGCATTTCGGATAAAGAAGAAACGGCAACCTCCAGAGAGGGGCTGGAAAAAGTGCTGACCGATACAAGACATACGGTTCCGGATTTAAATACCGGAATGGTAATTACATCCTTTGCAGGATTGAGAGCCCATGAAAGGGATGGTGACTTTGTCATAGGAGAAGCAGAAGATGCGCATGGCTTTTTTGATGCGGTGGGGATAGAATCGCCCGGCCTTTCCTCAGCTCCGGCTATCGGCAGCGCCCTTGCGGGAATGATAGCAGAAAAAAATAACTTTCAGCAAAAAGAACAGTTTCAGGAGGAAAGAAAGGGAATCGTGCCTTTTGTTTCTCTTTCCCCGGAAGAAAAAGAAGCCATCGTGAAGGAAAAGCCGGCTTATGGAAATATGATCTGCCGCTGCGAGATGATTACCGAGGGAGAAATTCTGGAAGCCATTCACAGGCCGCTGGGTGCCAAAAGCCTTGACGGACTGAAGCGGAGAGTACGAACGGGAATGGGAAGATGTCAGGGAGGCTTTTGTACGCCAAAGCTGGTGGAAATATTGGAAAGAGAATGGGGAATAAGTAAGCTTAAGCTTACCAAGACAGGAGGAAGCTCCAGAATGCTGGCAGACGAAAACAGATGATTCTTGAAGGAGGTAAGCATATGCTTCAGTACGATTTGGTCATAATAGGGGGCGGACCTGCGGGGTTAGCAGCTGCTGATTCTGCAAGGGAAATGGGAATCCAGAGCATATTGATTCTGGAAAGAGAAAATAAACTGGGCGGCATTTTAAACCAGTGTATCCATACGGGCTTCGGGCTCCATACCTTTCGTGAAGAGCTTACGGGACCGGAATATGCTGCGCGTTACATTGATAAAATCCGGGAAAAAGAGATAGAATATAAAGTGTCCGCAATGGTAATCCACATCACGAGAGATAAGCAGGTAACGGTTATGGAAAAAGGTGTTGGACTTATCCATATTCAGGCAAAAGCCATTGTACTGGCAATGGGCTGCCGGGAAAGGCCCAGAGGTGCGCTGAATATTCCCGGATACCGTCCGGCGGGAATCTATTCTGCTGGAACTGCCCAGTATTTTGTAAATATAGATGGTACTCTGCCGGGTAGGGAAATCGTCATATTGGGTTCCGGCGATATAGGCCTGATTATGGCAAGGCGTCTTACTCTGGAAGGCGCAAACGTAAAATGTGTGGCGGAAATCATGCCAAAGTCCGGAGGGCTTAAGAGAAATATCGTGCAATGCCTGGAGGATTTTGGGATTCCATTAAGGCTTAGCCATACGGTTACCTATATTCACGGAAAAGAGAGAGTGGAAGGGGTTACCTTGTCAAAGGTAGATGAAAAGCTGGAGCCTGTTCCCGGCACGGATGAATTTATTTCCTGTGACACACTATTATTGTCTGTAGGATTGATTCCGGAAAATGAATTGACCAAAAAACTGGAGGTTCCCATGGATGAGAAAACAAAAGGGCCGGTGGTAACTTCGGAGATGGAAACGGCTCTGCCGGGTGTATTTGCCTGTGGCAATGTGGTCCATGTACATGACCTGGTGGATCATGTATCCCAGGAAGCAAAAAAAGCAGGAGAAAGTGCGGCAAGGTATATTTTGGAGGAAGCGATATGACAGAAAAGAAAGAATTGACTTGTATCAAGTGTCCAAGGGGCTGTGGAATCTTAGTGGAGTTGGAACAGGGCAGCATTGTTGCCATATCCGGGAACCAATGTAACAACGGCAAAGAGTATGCAAAGAAAGAAGTGACGAATCCTACCAGGATACTGACGACCACCGTAAAAGTACTGAAAGGAACCGAAAAGGTAGTAGCAGTCAAATCAAAGGAAGAAATTCCTAAGGAAAAACTCCTTCCAGCCATGGAGCAGATCAGGAAGGCGGCTGTGGAGGCTCCTGTAGTTTTAGGGGAAACGATATTGGAAGATTTGTGCGATACCGGGATTCCTTTGGTGGCAACTGCCAGTGTTGCAAGAAAAAGAGACTGCTGAAAGCAGTCTCTTTTCATAACGGTTCATAGCATATAACCATAACGTGGGCAAGAGGATTCGAACCCCCGACCTTTTGGTCCGTAGCCAAACGCTCTATCCAGCTGAGCTATGCCCACAAACAAAACGCTCGCTTCTGTATCTATCCGAAACGACAAGAATTATTTTACAATGGTTTCGTGCTATTGTCAAGAGGCAACTCATTCACTCTTGTAAAAAAGTGAAATTCTGCTAAAATGAAAGAACAATAAGCGGATGAAGGTTGGATATACTTATGAAGAAATGGAAAAAAATATGCTATGGCTGCCTTCCCTTTCTGGTGGCGATGATGCTCATGTATATACTTACCTTTTTGCTTCTTATAGGAAGCGGACTGGTTTGGGGCCTGTTCCATTTTGAACAGATGAAAGCAGAGGGGTATGGATTTGACGGGCTGTTTGCAAATGAGGCATGGATGGGGAGATTCCAGATTCTGGGAAGCTGTTTTATTTATGTTGTATTTCTATTTCTGTTTGGCATCTGGTATAAAAAGAAAATGTTTCCTTTGGAACCTTCCAAAAAGCGGATCATGAACCTTTCTATGTTCATGGGCGTTATTATATTTGGTATATCTATGCAATGCCTTTGCAGCTATGCCCTGAATCTGATTTTGCCGCTGTTTCCCGAGACTTATAGAAGCTATACGGAACTGATGGACAGCATGGGGACCGGAAAGGGAATCGTGCCTTTTTTGTATATGGGAATTTTGGCGCCTATGGCGGAGGAACTGATTTTCAGAGGGCTGGTCCTTGGATACGAGAAAAGAGAACTTCCCTTCTGGTGTGCCAATTTCATCCAGGCGCTTCTTTTTGGACTGTATCATCAAAACATCGTACAATTCGTCTATGCCTTTTGCATGGGGCTTTTATTGGGAGGTTTATGGCAAAAGCGTCAATCCTTAAAGTTGGTCATGCTGATTCACGGAGTAATCAATATAAGCGGGAACCTGATCGCATTTTTTAAGCTGAATTTTTTTGGGAGAGAAAAGAAGGAAATGCTTATGGGTCTGTTCGTAAGCATGATGGCTGCTGCTGTTTCCTTCCTGTTCCTGCTTCGGTATAAACGGGAAGCGGTATCAGGCGCCAAAAAATCGCTTTAGCCGGATTTTATGAAGTGCATATAAAAAAACAGGAGAAAAATCATACATGAAAACAGTGGAAATCATAAAAAAAACAATATGGAAGGCATCTATGGTTCTGTTTTTAACCCTGCTTCTTTTTGTCTTTTATCACGCTATGTCAGATTGGAATGCTGCGCCTTTTTTTATGGAGAATTTTTCTTCAGGCAAAAGAATGCTTATGACAGTTCTTGGAGTCCTGCTATTGTTCTTTTTGTCTCTTGCCATAAAACGATTCATTGCAAAAAAGGATGAAAAGCAGCTAAGGAAAGTAGCATTTGTGTTGCTTTTTGTCTATTTTTTCCTTCAGGTTGCTTATTTGCTTGCTATGAAGGTAGGGTTGCGCTATGATGCTTTGAAGACCCTGGATGAGGCAGTCAGTGCATGCAGGACGGGAAGCATATCAGACACCCATCTGGAAGGCTACTTTGCCAGATATACCAATAACTATCCGATCCTCTTTCTTACCATAGCTTTGCTGAAGCTGTTTAGGGCTTTAGGGATTGCCGGGGAGCAATATCAGCATGCAACCCTGCTGCTTGGGCTGGTCAATATCATCATGATTGATCTGGGCATTTTTTATGGATGGAAGCTGGTGGGAAACCTGAAGGGGCAGGGAATGGCATTTCTTTTCCTGCTGTTTTCCATCTGCAATCCGATTTTTCTCATTTGGACACCCTTTTACTATACCAATACGGTTTCTATGGGATTGATGATGGCAGGAATTTATGGAATCTATCAGCTGTTTGGAGCTAAAAACACCCATTCGGGCAGATGGCAGGATTTTCTTACGGCCCTGTTATGCGGAATGGCATTGTGGGCAGGATGCAGCATCAGAGCCACGGTTTTTATTACGGTAATTGCCCTGGCAGCCTATTTTTTACTGAAGGAATACAGGAAAAAGGATGCTGTAATCCGTGTTTCCCGGAAAAGAAACAGGTTTGCAGGAAAGCTCTTCTTTCTTTTTCTGGGGATGCTTTTTGTGTCTTTGGCTGAAAAAGGGTCAGAAAAGAAATACATTCCCTTTTCTACCTATGATACTGCGTTTCCCCCCATCCATTGGATTGCAATGGGTGCAGGTGGACAAGGGGTCTATAATATCGTGGATGAATATTATACGATGGGATTTGAAACCAGGGAAGAAAAGGTCAAAGGGGATATGGAGCTTTTCAAGGAGCGGATCGGGCAGCTGGGAGCTGCCGGATACGGAAAGCTGATGTTTGATAAGCTTAGACTTACCTGGTCGGAGGGAAGCGGCGGCTACTTGTCTGAACTGGGCGTAAGCCAAAGCTATCTGCCGGTCCACAAATATTTTCTGGGAAGCAAATCGGATTTCCTGGGAGCATATGCTGCTGTTTTTTATAGCTTCTCCCTGGCATTGACAGCGGTCAGTACGTTCCTTTACATCCGTAAGAAAACAATCGATTTTCTATATGTTGCAAATCTGAACCTTTTGGGCGGATTTCTGTTTCATATGTTCTGGGAGGCGGGAAGCATTTACAGCATTGGCTTCATGACCCTTCTGCCTCTTGCCATGACAGGAGGCTTTGAATATCTGGAAGAAGCAATAAGCCGGAGAGGGAAAAAAAAGGCGGAATATCTATGGGTAGCCCCGGCAGCGGGGATATTGCTCATAGTTATCCTGAACAACCGGGTATTCTTTCAACGCAGCTATATCACAAATGAAGCGACCGTAAACCAGTTTCTGTACCAGTGTGATGAAAAGGAGCAGCTATCGGAAAAGGAGCTGTATGTACAGACCTTTATAGGAGATAAAAACTTCAACCGCCTGGGAATCCAGGTGAAAAACGAACTGGGAGAAGGAAATTCCGGCATTTACCGGGTGAGGCTGTTAGATTATGAAAAGACGGCTCTGGCAGAGCAGGAAATCATAAGCAGTGAAATTTCAGGCTATCAATTCGTGACACTCTCCTTCCCTACGCTGGATGGGAGCAGGGCGAAAGGCTGTTATTATGTGATGATAGAAAAAACGGGAGGGAAAAAGGGGGAAGGTTTGACCTTTTTATCTTATGATACGGGAAATTATGATGCGTACCGAAAAGGAAGCCTTACGATCCGCAGCAAAATGACCGGAGAGGAATTTATGAAAGAAAAGGCGGGGGCGAAAGCTTCCGGGCTTAGAGATCTGGCATTTTGTGTTTATGAACAGAAAGAGGGGCCTTATTTTTGAGAAAAGGAAAAGACATAACAATCCATTCATTGCCCAAAGTCCGAACCATCAAAAAACACCAGTTCATAAAGCCCCAAACTGCCGCAGTCTTTTTCTTCAATATTCTTTAGTTCCATAAACACATAGTCATCCTTTGAAAAAAGCAGGTCTTGAAAAATCTGTTCCGCCCGGTCTATGGAAGGGGAATTGCTTTCAAAACAGGCATAGTCCTGTTTGGGAAGCTTTTTTAATATGCAATTGCTGTTGGGAAGGGTATCGGCAGTATGGAGTCTGACATACGCTTCGTTTTCCACAATGTGAAGAAATGCAAATTTTTCTGTCATACGTTTCGTATGGTGATGGAGGATGCCGGAAGGATAGCAGGACTGCAAGCCTGATTTTTGGGCAGTCACTAATAATTCCAGTAATTTCTGGTTATGATTTTGAGAAGAAGTGGACTCTTCAAAGGGAACCAGTAAAAGAATGCGTTTTGGGAGCTGTTTTCTGATATAGGAAGAAGGAGCTGCTTCCCTGGCTTCCAGCATAGTAAGGGTTTGTTGAAGGGCTTCCAGTCGTCTGCGCATGGATTGTATTTTCTTTTCTGCCAGCAGCTTTCCATCAAAAAGCAGGTTAGAAAGCTGCAGGGTGCCGGAAGCATCCCTGTATTTTTCAAATTCCTTTAGGGGAATGCCTAGCTCTAAGCATAAAGTAATGGCATCGATGACCATAAGCTGTTCTTCTTTATAATAACGGTAATTCGTCTGCCTGTTGATATAGGCAGGCTTTAAAATCCCGATTTCATCATAATAGCGGAGGGATTTAACGCTTACTCCTTTTAATTTTGCCACCTTACCTATGGATAAATAGCCCTTCATGGAAAAGCCCCTCCTTCAGACAATGTTAAAAATAAAAATTCCATAAAATAAATATGCCATAAATACGCAAAAATTTCTATAAATTTCATAATTTCTTTTCTAAAATCTATGGAGATTTTTGGAAAAAATGTATATGATGTTAAAATAGAGTTTTGAAGAAACAAAAAAAGCATAATAAGGTAAGGAAAAGAGTATGAGTTCAGAAGCATTTCGAGAAAATGTGAAGCAAAAAGGGAAGCGAGTGAAAGAAAAGGGAATTGTGATTCTGTTCCGTCTATTATTTGGAAGGACTATGATCACGGTACTTTTACTGCTGATACAGATAGCTACTATAGTTGCCATGTTCCAGTTGATGGGAAGAATTACGGATTGGCTTTATTATTTTATGACTGTATTATCGGTGGCCTTTATCATTTCCATTGTAAACAGCAAGGAAAATCCTGCTTTTAAGCTGGCCTGGATGATGCCCCTATGTGCCTTTCCTGTTTTTGGAGCATCCCTCTTTCTTTTTGTATGGCTGAATCCTGGAAGTTTTGGACTGCAGCAAAAGCTGAAAAGGCGGATTGATGAGACAGCAGGTCTTTTAAAGACGACTCCCAGAATACGGGAAAAAATAAAAAAGGAATCCAAGGAGCTTCAGGGGATTTCGCATTACATTGAGACCATGAATGGTTTCCCGACTTTTGACTGCACAGAAGCAGTATATTTTCCTTTGGGAGAGAAGAAATATGAAGACCTTTTAAGAGAACTGGAAAAAGCGGAAAAATTTATTTTTTTAGAATATTTTATTATTGGCCAGGGCATTATGTGGGATTCCATTCTGGAGATTTTAATAAGAAAGGCGGCGCAGGGAGTGGAAGTTCGTGTCATGTATGATGGCATGTGTTCTTTAGTGAACCTTCCTTACCATTATCCAAAGATGCTTAAGCAGTACGGAATCAAAGCAAAAGCATTTTCTCCTATAAAGCCTTTGCTGTCTACCAGACAAAATAACCGGGATCACCGAAAAATCCTGATCATTGACGGAAAAACTGCCTATACGGGCGGTATTAATCTGGCAGATGAATATATCAATGAAAAGGTTCTTCACGGACATTGGAAAGATGCTTCCATTCGTTTGAAGGGAAGTGCGGTAAGAAGCTTTACGGTAATGTTTCTGCAAATGTGGAATCTGGATGAGGCCGGCAGGGAAGATTATAAGAAATATGTATTTGCAAACTGCGATCCGAAAGAAGAAGAAGGAAACGGCTATGTAATTCCTTATAACGATGATCCTACCAATCAGTTGGAGATTGCGGAAAATGTCTATCTGGATATTTTGAATAAGGCAGAAGAATATGTCTTTATCATGACACCTTATCTGATTCTGGACAATGAAACAGTAGTTGCGTTATCCTTTGCTGCCCAGCGGGGAGTGGATGTAAGGCTTATGATGCCTCATATTCCTGATAAACGGGTGGTATTTTATATTGCAAGAACTTACTATACGCAGCTGCTGGAAGCAGGAGTGAAAATATACGAATATACGCCGGGCTTTCTTCATGCCAAGGTATGGGTATCGGATGACAAAAAGGCAGTGGTAGGCAGCATTAATTTGGATTACAGAAGTCTTTATGAACATTTTGAATGTGCCGCTTATTTATATGAAAATAAAGAAATTGAACATATAAAAAAGGACTTTGTGGAAACACTTGATAAATGTCAGGAAATTACAGTAGGGGATTATAAGCGGTTTCCGATTTTTACAAGAATCGTTGGAAGGATCTTTCGGATCTTCGGTCCTCTCATGTGATGTTTCCTAAAATGGAATGGCAGGAGGAAGAGTTTTCAGGCGCATCCAAAAGGAGGATTCCTGGATGGCTCATTCCAGTATTTGTGGTTGTATCTCTGTTTCGCTTTTTTTCCAGACGATGGTAAGAAAATAGAAGGGCATAGGGAAAGGATGGAAAGTAAGTAAGAAGGATCATCCGGGGAGATGATCCTTCTTGAGGGGAGTATAAATAATTATATAAGGGTTTCTACAAGAATCTCTTCTTGTCAATATCTATTATAGTATAAAAGTACTGGCTTGGCAAGGAAAATATGAAAAAATTGGTACTTTTGAACTAATGATGGGACGTAGAAGCTGCAATCGAATTTTTTTACTAAAACATGTATAAACCTCGATTTTTTTCACATACTATTTTTGTATTAAAAAGCAACTGCCTTTTAATAACATTATTTAGTATAGGAGAAATTGAGACATGGCAAAAAATGATTACAACGACAGCACACAAAACAAGACATCGAACAGTACACAGCAGAAGAACAGTCAGAACAGCAACAGTGACAATTGTTCAGACAGCAATAACAGCAAGAACAGCAACAATAACAATAACAACAATAACAACAAATAGTGTGCGGCAGAACAAAGAGAGGGGAGGCAAAGGTGTCTCCCCTCTTTTTGTAGAGCTCTTTTTGTAGATTCTTTGCAAAATCAGGAAATACTTGCGTGCAAATCCATTTCTTGCTAAGATATAGCTATGAGAAAATTTGAATTGATAGCTCCATGCCATTTTGGACTGGAGGCAGTATTAAAAAGAGAAATCATTGATTTGGGATATGATATTTTGCAGGTGGAAGATGGTCGCATAACCTTTCTTGGAGATGAAGAAGGAATTTGCCGAGCCAATATTTTTTTGCGCACTGCGGAGAGAGTTTTATTAAAAATAGGTAGTTTCCATGCAGAGACCTTTGAAGAGTTGTTTCAAGGTACGAAAAGCCTGCCTTGGGAAGAATATATACCAAAGGACGGGAAATTCTGGGTGGCAAAAGCGGCCAGCATAAAAAGTAAGCTTTTCAGTCCTTCGGATATACAGTCCGTTATGAAAAAAGCAATGGTGGAACGCATGAAGCAGAAATACCGGATATCCTGGTTTGAGGAAGATGGAGAAGCCTTTCCAGTCAGGGTGTTTTTGAAAAAGGATGAAGTGACGGCAGCATTGGATACCACGGGAGAATCCCTTCACAAAAGAGGTTACCGGAAACTGACAGCAAAGGCGCCTATTGCGGAAAATCTGGCGGCAGCCCTGATTTTGTTAAGTCCATGGAAGAAAGAACGCATTCTGGTAGACCCTTTTTGCGGAAGCGGCACGATTCCCATTGAAGCGGCATTGTTGGCGGCAGGTGCGGCTCCCGGAATGAATCGGAGCTTTTTAAGCGAAACATGGAATCATATGATTCCTAAAAAAATATGGTATAGTAGCATGGACGAAGCAAATGAGCTTGTGGATTTTTCTGTTAAGGTGGACATTCAAGGCTATGATTTATCGGAAGACATGGTAAAAATAGCAAGAGCCAATGCAAGACTTGCAGGTGTAGAACATTTAATCCATTTTCAGAAACGGGACGTGGCACAATTGAGCCATCCGAAGAAATATGGCTTTCTTATTACCAATCCGCCTTATGGGGAGCGATTGGAAGAGAAGGAAAAGCTTCCAGCCTTATATGAGACTATTGGTGAACGTTTCAGATCTTTGGAAGATTGGTCTATGTATCTGATTACTTCTTATGAGGAAGCAGAACGATACATCGGTAGAAAAGCGGATAAAAACAGAAAGATCTATAACGGGATGATGAAGACCTATTTGTATCAGTTTATGGGTGCAAGACCGCCTAAGAAATAAGAAGCAGGGATAATATGACAAAAAAATTAAACAAATTGCTTTTTCTTTGCAGCGGCATACTGGGCATGCTGGCCATGACCGTGATGGTAGCTTACTGCGTGTTAAGAGGCGGGCGGGGCATGGAACAGCCCCAGCCATCTTTGGCAAAAGAGGAAGAACAGGAACTGGTTGGAGATTTGGAGGCTATTTATGAAGAAAGCAGCACAGCCAGCCAGTATTTGTGTATCCCTTTGGAAGAAGCGATAAAAGAAGAACAGGTTTCCATAGAGAATGATTTAATGGCCCAGAGGCTTACAATTACCATTTCCGGACTGGAAAAGGATTATTTTTATACACATAAGTTATCGGGAAACATAGAATCCATACAGGAAATTGCTTACCAAAGCAATATGGCTGACAGCAGGCTGATTATTGCCTATGGTGACATATTGGAGTTTGAAAGTGCTTTTGACGAAGGGCATCTGTATATCAGCTTTGTGCCGCCAAGAGAAAAATATGATAAAATCATAGTGATCGATCCTGCCCACGGCGGAGATGAGAATGGTATCTGCGTAGAAAAGCTGATAGAAAAAGAAGTGACGCTGGATATCGCCATGCGATTAAAGGCACTTTTGGATAAAACCGATATAAAAGTATACTATACCAGGCTTTCGGATGAAAAGAAATCCATGGAGCAGATCATCCGAATGGTAAATGGCACAAAGGCGGATATGTTTTTGAGCATCCATGGCGCTTTAGAAGAAACGGATACAAGCATATACGGCATTACTTCCTACTATAATGAGACATTTTTCATCCCTAATTTCAGCAGTGCTGACTTTGCTTATCTGGTAGAGGAAAAGGTGACAAAAAGCGCATCTGCCAAAGCCCTTGGGCTTAAGGCCGGAGAGGAGAGCATGTATCTGGTGCGCAAGGCGGAAGTTCCGGTAGCGCTGGTGGAAGTGGGATATTTCAGTAACAGACAGGAAAGAATCCTGTTGTCAAAAGAGGATTATAAGGATAGAATAGCAAAAGGGCTCTATGAGGCAATTATTGCATCCTATGAGCAGTTAGGAATGGAAGCAGGGAAATAATATGAGGAAAATAATATTTGCAACAGGAAATGAAGGAAAAGTCAGAGAAGTGCAGGCTATCCTGAAGAATATGGAGGTGGAGGTGCTTTCTTTAAAACAGGCAGGTATTTTTGCAAAAATAGAAGAAAACGGCACCAGCTTTGAGGAAAATGCAGTAATCAAGGCGAAAGAAATTGCCAAGCTGACAGATGCCATCGTACTGGCAGATGATTCCGGATTGGAGATTGATTACCTGAATAAAGAACCGGGCATTTATTCGGCCCGTTATTTAGGAGAAGATACGCCCTATGCGGAGAAGAACCGGACGATCTTAAAACGCATGGAAGGGGTAGAGGAGAAAGAACGTACCGCACGTTTTGTTTGTGCCATGGCAGCAGTTTTGGAGGATGGAACCGTATTGACTACCCATGGGGAAATGGAAGGGATGATCGGGTATGAAAGCAAAGGGGAAAATGGATTTGGCTACGATCCTATCTTTTATCTTCCCCAATATGGCATGACCTCTGCCCAGATCAGCCCGGAAGAAAAGAACCGCATCAGCCATAGGGGAAAGGCCTTAAGGCGGATGAAAGAAGAGCTTTTAAAGAAATGGCAATGAAAAAGAAATCGGAGTGGATACATATTATGAGAGTGCTGGTTGTTAGCGATACCCACAGACGGAATGAAAATTATCTCCGTGTGTTGGATAGAGAAGGGCCTGTGGATATGGTCATCCATTGTGGCGACTCAGAAGGAAGCGAATATTTAATCTGTGAAAGCGCCGGTTGCCCTGTACACATTGTTTCGGGCAATAATGATTTTTTTTCGGAGCTGCCCCGGGAAATAGAGTTTGAAATAGGCGAATACAGGGTTTTGGTTACCCATGGGCATAATTATTATGTATCTATGGGAAGCGAGACTCTAAAAAAGTATGCAAAATCAAAAGATAAAAACCTGGTTTTTTATGGGCATACCCACAGGCCTGTGATTGATATAGAAAGAGATATCATTGCAGTGAATCCGGGAAGCATTTCCTATCCAAGGCAGGATGGAAAGAAACCTACTTACGTGATAATGGAAATCGATAAAGAAGGAAAGGCCCATTTTGAATTAAGGCATTTATAGAAGGAAACAATATCCCTGAAAAAAATTGTAAAAAACTTGTAAAAAATGTATTGACAAGTTTCTGCCACTATTATATAATATGTCTTGCGTCACGGCGAAAGGCTGAACGACGGGGTGTGGCTCAGCTTGGCTAGAGCGCCTGGTTTGGGACCAGGAGGTCGCAGGTTCGAATCCTGTCACCCCGAGTGGTGACAAGAAAATTCATATTTATTATGCGGGTGTAGTTCAATGGTAGAACACTAGCCTTCCAAGCTAGATACGTGGGTTCGATTCCCATCACCCGCTTTGTGTGTGTTCGTAGCTCAGCTGGATAGAGCAACGGCCTTCTAAGCCGTGGGTCGGGGGTTCGAATCCCTTCGAGCACGTTTCGGGTAAGGACTTGCCCAGTATGGTGGGTATAGCGCAGCTGGTTAGCGCGCCAGATTGTGGCTCTGGAGGCCAAGGGTTCGAATCCCTTTATCCACCTTTTGTATATATTTTGTATAATGGGTATAAAATATAGCAGGAAAGATGATATTGGGCTATCGCCAAGCGGTAAGGCACAGGACTTTGACTCCTGCATTCGCAAGTTCGAATCTTGCTAGCCCAGGTTATGGGCCACTAGCTCAGGTGGTAGAGCACTTGACTTTTAATCAAGTTGTCCGGGGTTCGAGTCCCCGGTGGCTCATGAAATGTCGTTTGTGTGGACATGGTTCTCACAGGTGGCATTTTTTTGTTGCATTCCCTATACAGAGCCTTTTCACTTCAGGTAAAAAATAAAGTCTGCCGAATTCATTGACAGCCTTTAAAAGATAAGCTATAATTGCCATGTTATGTTCTGTAACAGCTTTTTTGTGAAAGCGGCTGCGGATATGCATTTGCGGGTGTGGCGGAATTGGCAGACGCGCCAGATTTAGGTTCTGGTGGGCGACCGTGCAGGTTCAAGTCCTGTCACCCGCATAAAAACCGAATCCATAGTTATGGATTCGGTTTTTTATTATCTTTTTAGTAGTAAAACAAGGGGTTATGTGATAAAATGGATATGTCTTTTTGCTGGATTAAAGGAGAGGGAAGCCTTGATGATACGGATGTGCTCATAAACAGCGATGGACCTTCCTGTTATGTGGCAGCAGGCACCGGTGTGGAATGAAAGCCGGAAGGGGAAAGGAAAGAATGTAATTTGGAGGGAAATGACTATGGCGATGAAAAAAAAGTGCATGTGAAGAAAGCTGCGGGCTGAACTGTTACAAAAAGTGTTTTTCCAGTGATTTAAATGCTTGTATTACCAAATATTATCTGTTATAATCGGATTGATGCGGGATATTCCACGTTTTTCCATGGAAAGAAGGAAATATCCGGTAAAACATTAAAAATAGAAATTCTAAAGGAGAGAACAGAATGAAAGGTAATATCGTAGTTGGACAGTCTGGCGGACCTACAGCCGTAATCAACTCATCCGTAGCTGGCGTATATGCAGCAGCAAAGAAATTAGGAGTAAATAAAATTTATGGTATGGTTCATGGGATTGAAGGTTTTTTAGAAGATAAGATCGTTGACCTTGCACCATATCTTGATGATGAAACAGGAATTGAAATGTTAAAGAGAACTCCTTCTGCATTTTTAGGCTCCTGCCGTTTTAAAATGCCAAAGATCGAAGGACATGAGGATGTATATGAAAAGGTATTTGAAATCATGGAAAAACATGACATCGAATGCTTATTCTATGCAGGCGGCAATGATTCCATGGATACGGTTAAGATGTTATCCGATTATGCAGCGGCTCATAACAAACCCCAGAGATTTATGGGCGTTCCAAAGACAATAGACAATGACCTTCCTGTGACAGACCACTGCCCGGGATATGGTTCTGCAGCAAAATATATTGCGACTTCCGTAAAAGAAATTATCCGTGACAACGAATCATTCGGCGCAAAGAAGCCTACTGTATGTATCGTTGAAATCATGGGACGTAATGCAGGCTGGCTGACAGCAGCAGCAGCGCTTGCAAAAGGACCTGACTGTTCAGGATGCGATGCGATTTATTTACCTGAAAAAGTATTTGATATGGACAAGTTCATGGAAAAAGTGAAAGAACTTGCAGCTACCAAGTCTTCCGTAGTAATTGCAGTTTCAGAAGGAGTCCATATTGCCGATGGCCGTTATGTGTGCGAGCTGGCAAATGAAAATGTGGCAGTAGATGCTTTTGGCCACAAGCAGATGTCCGGTACGGCAGCATACCTTGCACAAATCGTTGCTGCGGAAACGGGGTTAAAGACCCGTGCGGTAGAATTCTCTACCTTACAAAGAGCAGCTACACACTTAGCTTCCTTAACAGATATCAACGAAGCATTCCAGGTTGGTTCTGATGCGGTAAAAGCAGCAGAAGAAGGCAAGACTGGTATGATGATCACGCTTGACAGAAATGGTGATGACCCATATCAGTGTGGAACTTCTGCATACGATATCCATGCAATTGCCAATGTAGAAAGACCTGTTCCGGCAGAATGGATTACAGAGGATGGATGCAATTTGAATGACGGATACGAAAAATATGCAAGACCGCTTATCATGGGTGAGCTGACTCCATTATTTGTGGATGGGCTTCCACGTCATTTAGTAATGAAGGAATTATTAGACTAATAAGGATTAGGAAACGGAGAGCCCTGCTCCTGAAGAGGGCTCTCTGATTTTATTATACAGGCAGAAGGCTTATGGGATTTTCCAATTTTTCTCTTTACAGGCAATTTGATTTAATGTATTATCAGGAAAATGTTTTCCTTTCTGCGGCTTTCCAAAATGACATAGATATGGAAAACAAAATAGAATGTTGAGGCGGGCTGTCATGGTATCAATCAAGGATGTAGCAAAGCATGCGGGAGTGGCCATTTCTACGGTATCGAAGGTGTTGAATCATTATCCCAATGTCAGCAGGGATACACAGGAAAAAGTAAATAAAGCCATTGAAGAGCTGGGATTCGTACCCAATGCGGTAGCGGCAGCTCTTTCCAGTAAGAAGGCGGGAAGGGTAGCGATCTTAATCAATTTAAATCCCCAGATCCAGGCTATTGATGAAATCAGCATGCAGTATTTATCCGGTGCCATCAATCAGGCGATGCTGATGAATCTGGATATCATTACTGTATTTTTTTCCATGCTGCAGGATAAAAGCGTGGAAGAGATTACAAGATATTTCAAATCCCAAAGTGTATCGGGTATCATCATATGCGGACTGAACAAGGAAAGCAAGCAGCTCCACAGCCTGATTGATTCTAAGGAATTTAAGATTGTGGTAATTGATGCACCGGTATATAATGAAAATACTTCATCAGTCTGGATCGATAATGAAAAGGCTCAATATGATGTGGCGAAGAAAACTACTGAAAACATGAATTGCAAAAGTATCCTGTATATTGCAGGCAGAAGTGACGGATACGTAACAGAGGAACGTTTGAAAGGCATCAAAAAGCTGGCGGAGGAATTTAAATTAAATCTTTTGATCAGGCAGGGAGAATTCAGCGAATTAAAAGCGAGACAGATTACTTTTAAATATGCAAAGAACAAGGATATGGTAGCATGTGCTTCAGACCTGATGGCGATTGGAGCCATGAAAGCACTTACGGAGATGGACATCTTTCGCCCGGTATGCGGCTTTGATGGAATCGCACTGATGGGATATGTGGGAAAACAGATGAACACGGTAAGGCAGGATTTTTACCGGATATCGGCGGAGGCTGTAAAAGAGCTGAATAACCTCATGAAGGGTGAAGAGGGAAGGAATATCAAGCTGGACTATAGTCTGGCACGAATGAAGTACGAAGATATTATCTGTTAGAGAAAAAGTTTACTGTTTCGGGTATAAACCGGAGGCAAACTGTAAAAACTCACTAAAAAGTTTTGAAACATTTAGTGGAATTTTTTTGAAAAAAGTACTTGCTGAAAACGTTTTCCTATGTTAAAGTAATAGATGGGAACAAGAAAACGTTTTCCGGAAATTTCCAGAACATGTTTCTGGTGAATGTATCTTACATAACATATGAGAAGAAAAGGAAAATTAGAACAGGTGCAAAAAACAAAAGCAGTACAGATGTGGTACGAACTAGTTAAGCTTAAGTTTAGCTAAGGAGGTAATAGAATGAGTTTACAACTGAAAATGCAAAGGGAGGTATTACAAATGAATTTGGAACAACAGTTACAGGGCCTGACAAAGGATATGTACGGAAAGGCAATCAAAGATTGCAGCGATAGTGAAATCTATTATGCGGTACTTCAATTATCCAAGGGCCTTATGGATGCAACTGCACCTATCAGCGGCGATAAGAAAATTTATTATATTTCAGCTGAATTTTTAATTGGTAAGTTATTATCCAACAACCTGATTAATCTGGGTGTTTATGAAAAGCTGGATGAAATCTTAAAGGCAAATGGAAAAGAGTTATCCAGGATTGAGGAGATTGAGCCGGAACCGTCTTTAGGAAACGGTGGTCTGGGCAGACTTGCAGCATGCTTTATCGACTCCATCGCAACACTCGGCCTGCCGGGGGATGGTATCGGGCTGAACTACCATTTCGGACTTTTCAAGCAGGTGTTTGAAGACAGAAAGCAGAAAGCAGTAAAAAATGACTGGATTGAAGAAAAATCATGGTTAAATAAGACCGATGTTACCTTTGATGTGAAATTTGGCGACAGAACTGTTAAGTCCAGACTTTATGACATTGATGTAGTAGGATATGAAAACGGCATCAACAAGCTGAGATTATTTGATATTGAGTCTCTGGATGAAAGCATTGTAGGGGACGGCATCAGCTTTAATAAGGAAGCAATCGAAAAGAACCTGACATTGTTCTTATATCCGGATGATTCTGACGAAGCAGGAAACTTACTTCGTATTTATCAGCAGTACTTTATGGTAAGCAGCGGAGCGCAGCTGATTTTAAAAGAAATGAAGGAAAAGAAGTATGACCTTCGCAAGATGTATGACCATGCGGTTATTCAGATCAACGATACCCATCCGACTATGGTAATTCCAGAGTTGATTCGTATTCTGGTAGATGAAAAAGCATTTACGATGGATGAAGCAATTGATGTAGTAAGCAAGACTTGTGCATATACGAATCATACCATTCTTGCGGAAGCTTTGGAAAAATGGCCTTTAAGTTATTTGGAAAAGGTAGTTCCACAGTTAGTTCCGATTATCAGGGAATTAGATAAGAGAGTCGCTGCGAAATATGACGATCCAGCAGTGCAGATTATCGACAAAGATGGAAGAGTGCATATGGCACACATTGATATCCACTATGGATTCTCCGTAAATGGTGTTGCCGCTATCCACACAGAAATTTTAAAGGATTCCGAATTAAACAGCTTTTATAAGATTTATCCGGAAAAATTCAACAATAAGACAAATGGTATTACATTCCGCCGCTGGCTGCTCTCCTGTAACAAACCGCTGGCCAACTTCTTGACAGAGACCATTGGGGACGGCTATAAGAAAAATGCGGATGAACTGGAGAAATTATTAGAAAAGATTGATGATCAGGGCGTTCTCGATGAACTGATGAATATTAAGAACATTAAGAAGCAGGAACTGGTAGACTATGTAAAAGAAGCGGAAGGCATTACCTTAAATCCGGACTCCATTTTTGATATCCAGGTTAAGAGGCTTCATGAGTACAAACGCCAGCAGATGAATGCACTTTATATTATCCATAAATATCTGGAAATCAAAGGCGGAAAGAAGCCTGCCACACCGATTACCTTTATTTTCGGTGCAAAGGCTGCTCCTGCATATATAATTGCACAGGATATCATCCATTTGTTATTATGCCTGCAGGAAATCGTAAAGAACGATCCGGATGTAAGCCCATATATGACAGTACTCATGGTGGAAAACTATAATGTAAGCTATGCGGAAAAACTGATTCCTGCATGTAACGTATCCGAACAGATTTCCTTAGCTTCCAAAGAAGCATCAGGAACAGGTAACATGAAATTCATGTTAAACGGTGCTGTTACAATCGGTACATCCGATGGTGCCAACGTGGAGATTCATGAGTTAGTAGGCGATGATAACATTTATATTTTTGGCGAGAAATCCGAACAGGTTATCGAGCACTATGCAAAGGCGGATTATGTTTCCAGGAGCTTCTATGAAAATGATCCGGTCATCAAGGAAGCGGTTGACTTTATCGTAAGCGACGAAGTGATGAAAGTGGGAAGCAAGGAAAACTTAGAGCGATTGTACAATGAACTCTTAAATAAAGACTGGTTCATGACTCTTCTTGACTTAAAGGATTATATTGCAACAAAGGATAAAATGTTTGCAGATTATGAAGACAAGCAGAAGTGGAAAAAGATGATGCTTACCAACATTGCAAAGGCAGGCTTCTTCTCATCTGACAGAACAATTGCTGAATACAATAGAGATATTTGGAAATTGAAATAAGAGTTTCGTTTTAAGAACAGAAATATGTTAGAACGAGCGTCGGGAAAGTCATAATCCCGGCGCTCATTTGTTATGTGGGTAAAGAGAACAACAAAGCATATAAAAAGGTTTCCTTTTTGGACATACAAAATATGCAAAAAAATCAGAAAAGAAATCATTGCAGATGTAAAAATGCACAATTTTTTTTCTATTTTTTTGGCAAGAAAAGCAAATTTGCAAAAAAAAGGTTGCAAATAGGATAACCCTGTGCTATATTATCCATATGAGCGGAAACGTTACCGGAAACGATAACGAATGACAATCTACATTCCGCGTCTATTTACAGGAAGTCCAAATTGGGAGTAGGAATTCCTTATATAGAAAGTGTAGAACAACAAAGAAAAGGAGAGGTAAAAAAGTTATGAAAAAGAAACTTATTAGTGCTTTGCTTTGTGTATCCATGGTTGCTACTATGCTAGTTGGATGCGGCGATAATGGGTCGACAGACGAAGGCAGCGCAGGTGGTGCAACAGCAGGTGATGATGCTGAAGCAGGCGATGATGCTGAAGCAACAGGAGATGAAGGCGGTTCTGCAAGTGCAGAAGGCGGAAAGGTTTATTACCTGAACTTCAAGCCGGAATCAGATGATATGTGGCAGCAGATTGCAGCAGAGTACACAGATTTAACTGGTACAGAAGTAAAGGTTGTTACTGCAGCTTCCGGACAGTATGAAGCTACATTGACATCTGAAATCGTTAAAGAAGATGCTCCTACATTATTCCAGATCAACGGACCTGTTGGTTATCAAAACTGGAAAGACTACTGCATGGATTTAAAAGATACAGACTACTATAGCTGGTTACTTGACAAATCTCTGGCAATCGAAGGCGAAGACGGCGGTGTATATGGTATTCCTTATGTAGTAGAAGGTTATGGTATCATTTACAATCAGGCTATCATGGACAAATACTTCGCAACAGAAGACGCTAAAGCAGCTTCTATGGACGAAATTAATAACTTTGCTAAGTTAAAAGAAGTTGTTGAAGATATGACAGCTAAAAAAGACGAATTAGAAATTGAAGGTGTATTTGCTTCTACTTCCTTACTTCCAGGTGAAGACTGGAGATGGCAGACACACTTGGCAAACCTTCCGGTTTACTATGAATTAAAAGACAAAGATGTTACAGATATCGATGAATTAGAGTTCACATATGCTGATAACTTCAAGAACATCTTTGACTTATATATCAACAATTCCTGTTCTGCACCAGGAACATTGACAACTATGGATGTTACTTCCTCTATGGCTGAATTTGCTTTAGGTCAGGTTGCAATGGTTCAGAACGGTAACTGGGGATGGGGACAGATCAATGACGTTGCTGGAAATACTGTAACAGAAAGCGATGTTAAGTTCTTACCAATCTACACAGGTGTTGACGGTGAAGAAAACCAGGGCTTATGTGTTGGTACAGAAAACTTCTACTGTGTAAACAGCAAAGCAAGCGAAGCTGATCAGGCTGCAACAATTGCATTCCTTGAGTGGTTATACAGCTCTGCAGAAGGTAAGAATCATGTAACAAATGATTTAGGATTTATCGCACCTTTCAATACATTTGAAGACAGCGAGAAACCTACCGACCCATTAGCACAGGAAGTACTTCGTTACATGGAAGATTCCTCTAAGACAAGTGTATCTTGGAACTTCACAATTTTCCCAAGCCAGTCTTTCAAGGATGACTTTGGTTTTGCACTTGGCGATTACTGCAACGGCAGCAAGACATGGGATGATGTTGTAGAAACTGTAAAGACAAGATGGGCTGAAGAAAAAGCAGCTACAACAGCTGAATAATTTGCTGGTATTTATGGGTTGTTTAATGCGAATTCTAAAGTGAATAAGTGTTAAAAAGAGTGTAAATAGGTGGCAAGGGTGTTAACCGCCCTTGCCATTTTTATAAAAATGAGGGAAATATCATTTTTAAAGGAGAGAGCGTATGCAAAAAACATTAAAAAAGTATTTTTTGGTTTTTATACTACCGACATTGCTTGCATTTTCTATGGCATTTATTATTCCTTTTATCTTAGGTGTCTATCTGTCTTTCTGTGAGTTTACAACAGTAGATAATGGTAAGTTTAATGGTATTCAGAATTATATCAATGCATTTGCCTCTGGAAGCGGATTTTTATCTTCCTTAGGCTTTACTGTAAAATTTGTAGTTGTGGCGATTGTTTTAATCAATATTTTAGCTTTTGGATTGGCACTTCTTTTAACGAAGAAAATTAAAGGTACGAATGTATTCAGAACCGTATTTTTCATGCCAAACCTGATTGGTGGTATTGTACTTGGTTATACCTGGCAGCAGATGCTGAATTCCGTATTGCTTCAACATGGAACAAACCTACTTGCTAAGTCTACTTATGGATATTGGGGATTGATTCTTTTGATGAACTGGCAGATGATTGGTTATATGATGATTATCTATATCGCAGGACTTCAGAATGTGCCAACCGATTTGCTTGAAGCAGCACGCATTGATGGTGCTACAAACACTCAGACTTTGTTTAAAGTTACAATTCCTATGGTAATGCCTTCCATTACGATTTGTACCTTCCTGACATTGTCAAACAGCTTTAAGCTTTATGACCAGAACCTTGCATTAACAGCAGGTGCTCCAAGCCATCAAACCGAAATGGTAGCATTGAATATTGTTAATACCTTCTACGGAAGAACCGGCTATTCAGGTGTAGGTCAGGCGAAAGCGGTTATATTCTTTATTATTGTAGCTGGTGTAGGTTTAATGCAGCTGCTCTTCACTAGAAAGAGGGAGGTGGATCAATAATGGGAAATAAAAAAGTAAAGGAAAAAATGTCTGCAGGACAATGGGTCATATTTGTATTTTTATGTATTTTAGTAGTAGTATTTTTATATCCGATAGTATTTATTCTCATCAACTCCTTTAAGGGTAAGTTCTTTATTAGTAAGGATCCTTTCTCATTGCCTTCAGGAGACACATTTGTTGGTATTGAGAACTATATTACAGGTTTAACAAAAACCGGATTTTTAAGTGCAATTGGATGGTCCTTCTTTATTACGATCATTTCAGTAGGATTGATTGTATTATTTACATCCATGGCAGCTTATTATATTACGAGAGTACAGTCAAAAATTTCCAATGCATTGTATTTTATGTTTGCATTTTCCATGCTGGTTCCGTTCCAGATGGTAATGTTTACCATGTCAAGTCTGGCTGATAAACTGAAATTGAACAACCCGATTGGTATGTGTTTCTTATATTTAGGATTTGGTGCCGGGTTGGCAGTGTTTATGTTCAGTGGTTTTGTAAAATCCATTCCGCTGGAAATTGAAGAAGCATCCATGATTGATGGGTGTAATCCTCTTCAAAATTATTTCGGAATCGTATTTCCGATTTTAAAGCCTACCACCATTACTGTTGCGATTCTGCAGGCGATGTGGGTATGGAATGACTATTTATTACCTTATCTGGTAATTGGTCTGTCTACAAATTATAAAACAATACCTGTAGTAGTTCAGATGCTGGTAGGTTCTAATGGTAATAAAGATATGGGTGCGATGATGGCTATGTTGGTTTTGGCAATTGTTCCAATCGTAATCTTTTATCTTGCCTGCCAGAAATATATCATTGAAGGCGTTGTTGCCGGAGCTGTTAAAGGTTAATGGAGGAAAACATGAGAAAGAGCGGTGTTTTATTACCAATTTCCAGTATTCCGTCAAAATACGGAATCGGCACCTTTGGTGCAAAGGCATATGAGTTTGTTGACTTGCTAGAAAAAGCAGGACAGAGCTATTGGCAGATTCTGCCGTTAGGTCCGACTGGGTATGGAGATTCTCCGTACCAGTCTTTCTCCACATTTGCGGGTAATCCTTATTATATTGACTTGGAACAATTGATTGAAGAAGGATTATTGACCAAAAAAGAATGTGATAAATACGATTTTGGAGACAATGCTGCTTATGTAGATTATGAAAAAATCTACAATGCCAGATTTAAAGTATTAAGAGCGGCATTTTCCAGATTTGACTTAAGCAATACCCTTTTTAATAAGTTTGTGAAGGAAAACAGCTATTGGTTAGAGGATTATGCCTTGTTCATGGCAATTAAAAATTCTTTTGATGGCGCTGGCTACAATGAGTGGGATGAAGATATTAAAACACGTCAGGAGCATGCATTAAGAACTTATAGAGAACAATATAAGGATGAGGTTGATTTTTACAAGTTCCAACAGTATTACTTTATCAAGCAATGGACAGCTCTTAAGGAATATGCCAATGAAAAGGGGATTGAGATTATCGGGGATATTCCCATATATGTGGCATTTGACAGTTCTGATACATGGGCGAATCCGGAGCTTTTCCAATTCGACGATACTCTTACGCCCATTGCAGTGGCAGGCTGTCCTCCAGATGCTTTTTCTGCAACAGGACAATTATGGGGAAATCCTCTCTATAAATGGTCTTATCACAAGGAAACCGGTTATGAGTGGTGGGTAAAGCGCATGGCTTACTGTTATCAATTATATGATGTAGTGCGCATTGACCATTTTAGAGGCTTTGATGAGTATTATGCTATTCCTTATGGGGATGAAACAGCAGAGTTTGGCGAATGGGAAAAAGGACCCGGCTATGATTTGTTTAAGGTAATTAAGGAAAGACTGGGACAAAAGAATGTAATAGCAGAGGACCTTGGATTTTTAACGGATACAGTCATTGCATTAGTAAAGAAGACGGGATATCCGGGAATGAAAATTATGCAGTTTGCTTTTGATTCCAAGGAGGAAAGTGATTATTTACCTCATAATTATGATAAGAACTGCATCGTATATACGGGTACCCATGATAATGATACTATTATGGGCTGGTGGTCAACCTTTGCAAAGGAGGATAAGGCTTTTGCCAAAAAGTATCTGAATATCCGTTCTAATAAGGAGATATATAAGGCATTTGTCAGAGCGTGTATGGCAAGCGTAGCGGATACGGCGATCATTCCCATACAGGATTATCTGGGGTTAGGCTCTGAGGCAAGAATTAATATACCATCCACATTAGGAGATAATTGGAAGTGGCGTTTGCTGGATGGACAATTTACAGAAGAATTGGCAGAAGAGATATATGAGATGACAAAGATTTATTATCGTTTGTAAAAATTTAATGGACGGCAGGGAAGACATTCATGGAGCAAGTGACAATCAAGGATATTGCAAGAATATGCGGTGTTGGCATTAGTACAGTATCCCGTGCTATAAATAATCATCCGGACATTAATCCAGAAACGAAAAGTATGATTAACAGAGTCATTAGGGAGCAGGGATATGTACCTAATAATAGTGCGCGAAATTTAAAGCTCACGGAAGCAAAAAATATAGCCGTATTAGTAAAGGGAATGAACAATCCTTTTTTTACAAGCATGGTAAAATCCATTGAAAAGGAAATTAAGAAAAAGAAGTATGCAATGGTGCTGCATCATGTGGAGTTTGATGAAGACGAGATTGATGTGGCATTGGAGCTTGTAAAGGAGAAACGGCTGAAAGGAATTATATTCCTGGGTGGATATTTTAAGCATTCGTCAGAAAAGCTGGAGTACCTGAATGTGCCTTTTATCCTAAGTACCGCAGGAGGCTCTGTAGAAGCAATAAATAAAACGAAATATTCTACTATATCAGTGGATGATATGAAGGAGAGCTATCGGATTGTAGAGTATTTAATACAGTCCGGACACAAAAAAATTGCAATGATTTCGGCTTCTTTGCAGGATGAAAGTATTGGAAAGCTTCGCTTGGAAGGGTATAAAAAGGCATTGGAAGATTATCAGATTCCATTCAGGCAGGAAATGATCAGGCCTATGGAGCAAGCCTTAGAGCCTTACAGCATGGAAAACGGATATCAGGCCACAAAGGAATTGTTAGCTTCCGGGGAAGAATTTACCGCCCTGTATGTGATTTCAGATATGATGGCGGTAGGAGCCCTAAGAGCGATTCATGAAGCAGGGAAAAAGGTACCTGAAGATTATTCGGTGGCTGGATATGACGGAATTGATATCGGAAAATATATCACTCCTACTATTACAACGGTAAATCAGCCAATCGAAGAGATGGCGAAAGAAACGATAGGATTGTTGTTTGATATCATAGCAGGAAAAAAGCAGCATCAGCATAGGGTGTTTTCAGGCGAGATTGTAATTCGTGAATCCACAAAAAGCATATAAGGGCGAGAGGCGCATAAGCGCCTCTCCTTTTATATGCCGGAAAACGAATATCCGATAGGGAGCCTATTATATCATATTGGAATTATGATAAGCCGGGTCATTGGTAACTTCTTCTCCGAACCAGTCTGGAGCCACATAGGCGGATGCACTTTTTTCATCTGGAAATTCCACTTCTGCCATAATAAGAGGAGCATGGATACCTTCAAAGATATCCAATTCAATCGTAAGCCCGTCTTTTTCCGGAAGATAATATCTTGTCTTTGTTATGACGTTTCCGTCAGCTTTTTCCTTTAAGTGCAAATAGGCTTTCTTAGTCAGGGGAAGATTATATTCTTCCCGTATCATTAGTCCTTTTCCCTTATAAGTAAGAAAATACTCATCCGCTTCCCGCCTGATACGGACAACCGGCTCAGTGCATAAATAAGCCTGTTCCAAATGTTTTTTTGGATAGCTCTCCAATTGGGCGGGAAGTGATTTAATCAAAAATTTGCGTTCTATTTCCATGTGAAGTCTCCTGTGTTTTTAATTTACCATAAGTATACCACATAGGAAGTAAGAAATACCATTTTCAAAACCATTACATTTATTGCAAATCAAATCCCACTCCTGTATAATAAATAGAAAAAATTCAGGTCTTTAAAAGTAACAGGAAGGGAGAGGAAAAATGAATAAGGTATGTGTATTTTTTGGAACAGGCTTTGAAGAAATTGAGGCATTGACTGTAGTAGACTTATTAAGAAGAGCATCCATTGATGTGTCCATGGTATCCATTACAGGAGAAAAGACAGTGGAAAGCTCTCATAAGGTATGGGTGGAAATGGATATGCTGTTTGAGGAGTTGGATTTTTCCAAGGTAGACATGATTGTTTTGCCTGGGGGGATGCCGGGAACAAAGAATTTAGAGGCATATGCTCCTCTCATGGAACAGATAGAGCATTTTTATGAAAAAGGCAAATATATTTCAGCGATTTGCGCTGCTCCCAGTATATTAGGGCACCGGGGGATGCTGAAGGGAAGGAATGCCTGCTCTTATCCGGATTTTGAAAGTCATTTGGAGGGGGCGCAGGTAACCGGAAATCCGGTAGAAATTTCAGAACATATCATTACCAGCAGGGGAATGGGAACAGCAATCGATTTCGGACTGGCAATCGTGGCAAGAATGAAGGATGAAAAGACGGCAAAGGAGCTTGCGGAGAAAATTATTTATAGATAGAGGGCATTTTCTAAAAAAACTGTAAATTTTTTAAAAATTTTGCAGTTTTTTTGCATTTTCAAACGTATTATATATAGAAGAAAAAATTTATCAGGAGAAAATGGAACTCATAGGGAACTTTTTGCAAAGTTCATGCATCTAAAATATGATAGCAGAATGTTCATTTAGGAAAGAAAAAGCTTGCGGAAGAATGAGGGAAAGGAGACGAAGGATGAATCGGATTTTGATTTTGGGAAAGGATAAAGAGCTGGTAGAGTGTATTGGATTTTATCTGGCTGGAGAAGGATATGAAATACGGAAGGCATATGATGAGGAAGAAGCATTCCATATCATGGAAAAAGAGGGAATCCATCTTCTTATTGCGGATATAGAGGAAAAGGGGCAAATCGGTTTTGCATTTGTCAGCCGGGTGAGAGCCGGATTTGACCTGCCTATTATCATATTATCGGAACAGGGGGATGAACAGCATAAAGTATTGGGGTTAAGTGTGGGAGCAGATGATTATCTGGTAAAGCCCTGCAGTATCCTGGAGCTGATAGCAAGAATCAAAGCACAGTTACGCCGTTACACACAGTTGGCATGTGCAAACCAAAAAGAAACGGTTAGATTTCAAGTAGGGGAATTATGTATTGATGATGATAAAAAGAAAGTTACGGTAGGGGGCAATGAAGTAAGGCTTACCCCAATTGAATATAAAATATTGAAGCTTCTAGTAGAAAAACACGGAAAGGTACTGTCTATCGACCAGATTTATGAGAGCATCTGGCATATGAGGGCGGTTGGCGTAGACAATACGGTAGCAGTACATATCCGCCATATCCGCGAAAAAATTGAAAGCAACCCTAAAAAACCTCAATATCTTCAGGTAGTCTGGGGAGCAGGCTATAAGGTGGGATAAACCGTATATAAAAAACAAAACATAAATAGTACTGGAAATCATTAGAATGCCATGCTATGATATTGTCAGGAAACAGATGCCTGGGTCCTGGACGGACAGGCATGGGCATTAGGAAATATTAGCAGAGAAGGAGTAGCTTTATGATTTTAAAGTATGTTTATGGAACGCCAATTGAAACAGAAGCGGTGGTGGAGCAAATAGCAGGGGCGGAGCAATCCATGCCCTTTTTTGCTGTAAAGAAAGAAGAGCAATCCATAAGCTTTTCTTATCAAATGGAGGAAGCGGATATTGTATATGGCCTTGGAGAAAATGTAAGAGGTATCAATAAAAGAGGGTTTCTTTATATAAGCAGCTGCAGCGATGATCCTTGTCATAGGGAGGACACCAATTCCCTTTATGGAGCCCATAATTTCATAATCCTCAGCGGAAAGGAATTATTTGGTGTCTTTGTAGACTTTCCGGGAAAAGTGACTTTTGACATAGGCTATACGAAAAGAAATGAAATGCTCATTACGGTTGAGGAAGAAAATCTGATCTTTTATATAATCACGGGTAAAACGGAAAAAGAAATCGTAAAAACATTCCGGGCAATGATTGGACAAAGCTACATTGCACCTAAATGGGCATTTGGTTACGGACAGAGCCGATGGAGCTATATGAATGAAGAGGAAATCAGGGAAGTGGTAAAGAAGCATAGAGAAAACAAGATTCCCTTGGACAGTGTCTACATGGACATAGATTATATGGAACGATACAAAGACTTTACCGTAAATAAAGAGGCCTTTCCCGATTTGCAGGCATTTTCCAGGGAAATGAAGGAGCAGGGCATTCATCTGGTTCCCATAATCGATGCAGGTGTAAAAATAGAAGACGGCTATGATGTATATGAAGAGGGGCTGGAAAAGGGATACTTCTGCAAGAAGGAAGACGGAACAGAGTTCGTAGCAGGTGTATGGCCCGGAAAAGTCCATTTTCCGGACATGTTAAATGAAGAAGCCAGAAGATGGTTTGGGAAAAAATATCAGATACTTCTGGATCAGGGAATTGAAGGATTCTGGAATGATATGAATGAACCGGCAATTTTCTATTCGGAAGATAATCTGTCAAAAGTGTTTCAAGAGCTTTCCCTGCTTCAGGGAGAAAATCTTGATATTGATAAGTTTTTCCATATGAAGGATCTGGTGTTAGGGATTGCGAATAATCCAATGGATTATCAGTCTTTTTACCATCAGTATCGGGGAAAAAAGATCCGTCATGATAAAGTTCATAATTTGTACGGCTATTATATGACAAGAGCGGCAGGAGAGGCATTTGAGGAACTTAAGCCTGAAAAAAGAATGTTAATGTTCTCCAGAGCATCCTATATCGGAATGCATCGCTATGGGGGAATCTGGACGGGAGATAATATGTCCTGGTGGTCTCATCTACTTTTGAATATCCGCATGATGCCTGCCTTAAATATGTGTGGCTTTTTATTTACGGGAGCGGATATAGGAGGCTTTGGTGCTCATGCTACCGAAGATTTACTGCTGCGCTGGTTAGCTTTTGGTATTTTCACACCGCTGATGCGCAATCATTCCGCTTTGGGCACAAGAAGACAGGAAGCATATCAGTTTGAGGACAAAAAGGCATTTGCAAATCTGATAGGAATCCGTTACGGCATTCTTCCTTATATTTACAGTGAATGTATGAAGGCTTCCTTAAGAGGAGAAATGATGTTCAGGCCATTGGCATTTGATTATAGGGAAGATGAGTTTTCCAAGAGGGTGGAAGACCAGTTGTTAGTAGGCGACAGCATTATGATAGCGCCGGTATACCAGCAGAATGCAAGGGGCAGATATGTATATCTTCCAGAAAAGATGAAAATGGTGAAAATGAAAAGCTTGACGGAAAGGGATATCCAGATTATGGAAAAGGGACATCATTATGTGGAGGTTGCTTTGGATGAAGTCCTGTTCTTTATCCGGCCGGATAAAATACTTCCCTTGTCAAAAGGCGGGCAATGTGTGGAAGAGGTAGACTTTGAGCAGTTAGAGCTTTTAAGCTTTGTGGAAACAGAAGCTTCCTATGAGCTTTATACGGATGATGGTTTTACAAAGGATTATGAGCATGCAGAACATTTCAGAACTTTTAAGGTGGAAAAATGAATATTGAAATAAAGACTTATGAAGAAAAAGATTTGCCTAAGATGATTCAAATCTGGAATGAGGTTGTAGAAGAAGGCATTGCATTCCCGCAGGAAGAGCTTTTAAACGACCAGACGGGAAAACAATTTTTTGCCTCCCAGACATACAGTGCCGTAGCGGTAAATACCGATACGGGCAGTATTTGCGGATTATATATATTACACCCTAATAATTTAGGACGGTGCGGTCATATATGCAATGCAAGCTATGCAGTCAGCTCGGAAAGCAGAGGGCTGCATATTGGTGAAAAATTAGTTTCTGATTGTCTACTTCAAGGAAAACGGCATGGATTTGGGATATTGCAGTTCAATGCAGTAGTAGCCACCAACATTCATGCACGCCATCTTTATGAACGACTTGGATTCATTCAGTTGGGAACAATTCCCAAAGGATTTCGAATGAAAGACGGGCATTACGAGGATATATGTCCGTATTACCGGGAGCTGTAAATCTTCGGTAAATTTCAGCTTGCTTTTTAAAGATGGAAAAACTATATGGAATAATTTTATAAAGGAGAGATAATCATGATTAAAGAAGCAATTGTTAAAATCGTAAACAAAGAAGACCTCACTTATGATGAGGCATATACCGTAATGAATGAAATTATGGGCGGTGAGACTACACCCACCCAGAATGCAGCATTTCTGGCAGCGCTCTCTACGAAAAGCACAAGAGCTGAGACAACCGATGAAATTGCCGGATGTGCTGCTTCCATGAGAGACCATGCGATAAAAGTGGAGACAGGCATGGAATTGTTTGAAATCGTAGGCACCGGCGGCGATAATGCCCATAGCTTTAATATTTCCACGACCTCTGCGCTTGTGTGTGCGGCAGGCGGCATGAAGGTGGCAAAGCACGGTAATCGGGCAGCTTCCTCACAGTGTGGAACGGCAGACTGCCTTGAGGCTCTTGGTGTAAATATCCAGCAGAGTCCTCAAAGATGTATAGAACTTTTAAATGAAGTAGGCATGTGCTTTTTCTTTGCACAGAAATACCATACTTCCATGAAGTACGTAGGCGCCATCCGAAAGGAGCTGGGCTTCCGTACCGTGTTCAATATTTTAGGGCCGCTTACCAATCCCGGCAGCCCATCCATGCAGCTTCTTGGTGTATATGATGAATATCTGGTAGAGCCGCTGGCACAAGTGCTGATCAGCCTTGGCGTAAAGCGGGGGATGGTGGTGTATGGTCAGGAAAAGCTGGATGAGATATCCCTGTGTGCACCCACTACTGTCTGTGAGATGAAGGATGGCTGGTTCAAATCTTATGTCATTACCCCGGAAAAATTTGGATTTGAACGCTGTACCAAAGCAGACCTTGCGGGAGGTACGCCGGAAGAGAATGCCAATATCGTGCGTGCGATCTTAAATGGAGAAAAAGGGCATAAGCGCAATGCAGTTTTAATGAACGCAGGCGCTGCCCTCTATATTGGCGGGAAGGCAGAATCCATTCAGGATGGTATCCATCTGGCAGGAGAATTGCTTGATTCCGGAAAGGTAGCAAAAACCCTTGAAGCATTCATTGAAGTGAGCAACCGTCCGGAAGCGGCAACTGTTTAAATGAATTTTTTGTCATTGTTATAACAAAAATTACCAACATAAAAAGATTTTATCGGCTAATAATAATACCAAGATAAGTGATAAACATTCAGCAAAGGACATCATTCCAATGGGATATGTCAATAGCGAATGGTGTCCTTATCTGAAAATAGATAAAAGAAATTAAAATTACGGAGGTGAATAACAATGGCAAGTAACAGTTCTAATTCTATGCAGGTACCAGAAGCTAAGGCTGCAATGGATCGTTTTAAGACAGAGGTTGCTTCTGAACTTGGTGTAAACTTAAAAGAAGGTTACAACGGCGACTTAACTTCTAAGGAAGCTGGAAGCATTGGCGGCGAAATGGTTCGTAGAATGATCAAAAAACAAGAAGAACAAATGAAATAAATGCAGTAAATAAAGGCAGGGCGGTTTCGTTAGAAGCCGTCCTGTTTTTTATGGAGGGGAATAGTTTGGAATGCTTTGCAGGCGGGGTGGATAGACGGACGTGTGAGAGGGCATAGCATATGGGAGTCTTCTGGACACGCTTTCGCTCTGCAAAGACACAGCGGTACTAACGCACCAGAATACGGTGCGTAAGGACCGGCGACTTTGCAAAGGTCCAGAAGACTCCCATATGCTATGCCCTCTCACACTGTGTATCGAAAAACCACCTGCAGCTTTGAAAAGCTTTCGATGTATCTTAGATATAGGAAACCTGCGGGCTCCCACGTCCGTCTATCCAACCCCATTTCCCCTTACAAAACGTCCAAAAATCTTAAATTCCAACAGGATGTTGACTTTTCTATTGGATATTGTGTAAAATTTCATCGTGCTATACAGTTCCGTATACTTCGGAACATCAGGATAACAATCATTTTAAAAATTCATAGGAAAGTCCAGCTAGGAGTAAAAAATATGGAAGAACAGTATGGGGAAATCTTATATCCTGTTACACCGCAAATGAAGGAGCAATTAATTGAGCGGGTAAGGAATGAATATAAACAAACGAAAAAGACAGCCCGCTTTGGTGCTTATATTTTTCTTGGGGTGCTGGGCTTTGCAGTGATTCGGTGGTTCTCTATTAAACAGTAGGAAATCCATGTTCCTTTCCTGATACTGGCACAATTTAGACATTTACACAGTCATATGGGAATGATAATGGGATTTATCATTGATGATGAGGGTTTATGGCCGAGAGTTTTAGGCTTGGAAAATCCTTTTCCCAAGGGTGATTATAACAAATATTTATAATGATAAAATTTTCTTATATGGTTCTTATGCATGGGGAAATTATGACGAAGAATCCGATATAGATATTGTTGCAATTGTCAAAGGGGAAAGATTCGATTTGCAAAATAAGCTAAAGCTGATAGGGGATAAGTCCACTGATATCGGTATAGAAAATGACGTTGTTGTTTCACCTGCCATAATACCATTTGACAAATACGAAGAATATAAAGAAACACTTCCTTACTACATGAATATACGAAAGGAAGGAAAGTGAATTGAATAACTTAGTAATCTACAGATTTAATAATACAAAAGAAAAATCCATAGGAAACCGAAAAATAATTGTTGAAATTTCCCATCCCCTATGTTACATTAGACATAGGAAAAGCACCCACTCCAAAGTGGATGCTCCCGATGGTAAACGTAATGTCCTTACGGACACCGCCTCATCTGTTGGCAGACAGGTGAGGCATTTTATCTTTTCTTGTTCCTCTTATCGAGAAAGGCAAGAAACGCAACAATTAAGCTACCAAAGGCTACTAACAAAGTTAGTATTCCAATGAAAATTGAGATAATCTCAAAAGCTGTCATATTACGCACCTCCCTCCTATGTATTCCTGACAAGTCAGGTTTGAATGTTCGGGAGGCTGCCACCCTGTCATGGGTACTTTCCTAATGGCTTTCGCCACTTATTCAATCATATCACTGATATTATAAAATTTCAATTATCTTAGATCATTTTTCCGATATGCATAAAGCGAATTTCATATTTTTCGCACAAGCCCCACCACAAGAGATACAAAAACCATACCCTCTCCCACGTCCCCTATCCAAAATCCCCCTTTGTTCATTGTCAAACAAACCAAAAAGGTGTAAGATAGCAATGAAAGTCAAAGATAACAAAAAATATTCCCATACAAGAGGAATAGCGAGGAGAGGTTTATGAAGAAAAAATGGATTTCACTTTTTATGGCAGCAGTATGCATGCTGGTATTCCTGACAGGATGCGGCAGAACGGAAGCCGAACCAGAGCCTGCAAAGGAAGACACAAAAACAATTGACATAGTCCGGGTAGCCTCCTTAAAGGGTCCTACCTCCATGGGGCTTGTATCACTAATGGACAAAGCAGAAAAAAACGAAACGGAAATCTCCTATGAATTCGTAATGGAGACATCGGCAGATACCCTTCTTCCCATGGTCTTAAAGGGAGAAGTAGACATTGCGTTAGTGCCCGCTAACGTTGCCAGTGTCCTGTATAATAAGGCATCAGCCATGGATGTGGAAAGCGGTATTGTAGTGATTGATATCAACACATTAGGCGTTCTTTATCTGGTAACAGGAAATGATACTATTTCTACCATGAAGGATTTAGAGGGAAAGACGATTTACTTAACCGGAAAGGGTACAACGCCGGATTATGTATTAAACTATCTGCTGACAGAAAATCAAGTGGATGATGTGACTTTGGAATATAAATCAGAAGCTGCTGAAGTGGCGGCGGTTCTGAAAGAGAATCCGGAAGCAATCGGACTTCTGCCCCAGCCCTTTGCAACGGCTGCCTGTATGCAAAATGAATCCCTGTCTGTGGCACTTGATTTCAATAAAGAGTGGGCGGTGATTCAGGGAGAATCCGGCAGCAACATGGTAACCGGAGTGACGATTGCAAGAAAAGCATTTGTGGAAGAACATAGCGAGCAGATAAGACAGTTTATGAAAGAACATAGGGAAAGCATTGAATATGTCAATGCAAATCCAGAGGAAGCAGCAGCGCTTATAGTAAAGGCTGGAATCGTGGAAAAGGAACCTGTTGCCGAGAAAGCAGTTCCCGACTGTAATCTTGCATATTTGGACGGGGAGGATATGAAGCAGGCATTATCCGGTTACCTGAAGGTGCTTTACGAACAGAATCCAGAGTCAGTAGGAGGTGCGCTTCCGCAGGATGAATTCTATTACGAGTAGGAGTTTTTATGAAACAGATAGAAGCCTTGAAAAATAAGAACCTATGGAAAAGACTGGGCATTGTCCTGTTCTGGCTGCTTGTATGGCAGGGAATGCAGTTAGCAGTTGCTAATTCTATTCTTCTGGCAGGCCCCGTACAGGTTGCCCGGTATCTGGGCTCTCATATATTAAAGGTGGATTTCTGGCAGGTCGTATGGTTATCCGTGATGCGGGTCGGGATGGGATTTCTTTTGGCCTTTTTTACTGGAATCCTTTTAGGAGCTGTCAGCTTTCGATTTCCCTTCTTAAAGGAACTGCTGGCACCCATAATCGGCATTTTCAAATCGATTCCCGTTGCTTCCTTTGTGGTGTTGCTTTTGATCTGGTTTGGTTCGAAAAAGCTTTCTTTTTGCTGTAGTTTCCTGGTGGCCTTTCCAAACGTCTATGAAAGCATTTTAACGGGTCTTGCCCAACTTGACGGCAAAAGACGGGAAATGATGGAGGTCTATCAGGTGTCCTTTCTAAAAAAGGTAATGTATCTGTATATTCCGGCTGTTTTCCCTTATTTAATAAACAGCTGTAAGACATGCCTTGGCATGAGTATGAAGTCCGGAGTGGCGGCAGAGGTAATCGGAACGCCGGAATTTTCCATTGGGGAACGGATATATATGGCAAAGATTTCTCTGGATACACCGGGAGTCTTGGGATGGACGGCAGTGGTGATTGCCGTAAGCTTTTTTCTGGAAAAAGGCTTTTTGTGGCTCCTTACAAGGGCAGGAAGCAAAAAATGGTTCCTAAAAGGAAAAAGACGGGCATATGATAATAGCAGACAGGAAGAGAATGCTGTGCTTTCCATAGAAAATGTGAGCAAACGTTATGGAGATGATACCGTGCTGTCGGACTTTTGCCTGCAGTGCAGACAGGGAGAAATTTACTGTCTTATGGGAATGTCTGGAATTGGGAAGACAACGCTCCTTAAAATACTGGCAGGAGTGGAGGCATTCGATCAAGGAAGGATTTCCCTCTGGAAAGGTGGAACTGCCATGGTATTTCAGGAGAGCCGGCTGATTGATACCCTTTCTGCCGTAGAGAATGTAATGGTGACAGCGGGAAAAAGCAGTGGCGTAACAAGAGAGCAGGCCGGGCGGGAATTGAACAGGCTATTGCCAAAAGAGAGCCTGGAAAAGCCGGTAAGTCAGTTAAGCGGCGGAATGAGACGGCGGGTGGAAATCGTCCGGGCGGTCATGGCAGGAGGGAGCCTGTTGCTGTTTGATGAGCCCTTTAACGGACTTGATGAGGAAAATAAAGAAAAGACAATGGCATATATACGTGAAAAAAGAAAAGGAAAAACAATCATTATTTCTACGCATTCCAGGGAGGAATGCCGTCAACTGCATGGTATTTTAGTTGATTTGTAGGAATTTTTCACATATTTCCAGATGAAAAAAGATTAAAATTCCATTAAATTTCCAGAATTTAGAGGAGAAAGCAGACTTTCTACTTTTATTTTTAAAAGGTTTGTGCTATAATCGTAAAATGACTGTGATTGTGTACAATGATATATCTCAAAATGAGAGGGATTTATAATAAGGAGGAAACAGATAAATGAGTTTACAAGTAGAAAAATTAGAAAAGAACATGGCAAAGCTTACTGTGGAAGTATCGGCAGAAGAAATGGAAAAAGCAGTGGAAAAGGCTTACCAGAAAAATAAAGGACAGATCAGCATTCCGGGATTCCGTAAAGGAAAAGTACCTCGTACAATGGTGGAAAAAATGTACGGAAAGGGAATTTTTCTGGAGGAAGCAGCAAATTCCGTAATTCCCACCGCTTATGAAAAAGCTTTGGAAGAATGTGAAGAAGAAATTGTTTCTTCACCTGAGATTGAAGTAGTAGAGCTTGTACCGGAAAAACCGTTTATCTTTACTGCACTGGTAGCATTAAAGCCGGAAATCGAGCTTGGAAAATATAAAGGTGTAAAGGTAGAAAAGGAAGATACTACTGTCAGTGAGGAAGAGGTTACGGCAGAAATCGAAAAAGAAAGAGAAAGAAATGCCAGAACCATTACGGTAGAAGACAGACCGGTAAAAGATGGTGATATGACAGTGATTGATTTTGAAGGATTTGTAGACGGTCAGGCATTTGAAGGCGGCAAGGGCGAAAGCTATCCTCTTACCATTGGTTCCGGCGCATTTATTCCGGGCTTTGAAGAACAGGTAGTAGGAGCAAAACTGGAGGAAGAAATAGAAGTAAACGTTACTTTCCCGGAGGATTATCATGCAGAAGAGCTGGCTGGAAAAGCTGCTGTATTTCAAGTGACCGTAAAGGAAATCAAAGAAAAGGAGCTGCCGGAATTAGATGATGAATTCGCAGCAGAGGTTTCCGAATTCGATACGTTAGCGGAATACAAAGAGGATGTTCAAAAGAAATTAACGGAGAAAAAAGAAGAAGAAGCAAAGAATGCAAAAGAATCCAAAGTAATCGAGGCAATCGTAGAGGATTCCAAAATGGAAATTCCAGATGCCATGGTATCCACTACCCAGAGACAAATGGTGGATGAATTTGCACAGAGGATTCGGATGCAGGGATTATCTCTTGAACAGTACTTCCAGTTTACAGGTCTCACACCTGAAAAGATGATGGAACAGGTAAAGCCTCAGGCAGAAGCAAGAATCAAATCCCGTCTTGTACTGGAAGCGGTTGTGAAAGCGGAAAATATCGAAGCAACAGAAGAGGACTTTGACAAGGAAATCGAAAGAATGGCATCCATGTACCAGATGGAAGCTGACAAAGTAAAAGAAACAGTAGGCGAACATGGCAAAAAGGAAATCATGAAGGATTTAGCAGTTGCCAAAGCAGCAGAGTTCGTTGTGGAGCATGCAAAAGAAAAATAGTAAGAGACTGTTAACCTACTAAAATATGTCAGGAGGATTTGTAGAATGAGTTTAGTACCAGTAGTCGTTGAACAAACAAGCCGTGGAGAAAGATCCTACGACATTTATTCCAGACTTTTAAAAGAAAGAATCATTTTTCTTGGAGAAGAAGTAAACGAAGTGACAGCAAGCCTGGTCGTAGCACAAATGCTGTATTTAGAGTCAGAGGATACCAGTAAGGATATTCAGTTCTATATCAACAGCCCGGGCGGATCCGTAACTGCCGGAATGGCAATTTACGATACCATGCAGTACATCAAATGTGATGTTTCCACTATCTGCATCGGTATGGCGGCAAGCATGGGAGCTTTTCTGTTAGCCGGAGGTACAAAGGGAAAGAGAATGGCTCTGCCCAATGCTGAAATCATGATTCATCAGCCACTTGGCGGTGCTCAGGGACAAGCAACTGAAATTGAAATTGCAGCCAAGCATATTTTATATACGAAGGAAAAGTTAAATAAGATTCTGGCAGCCAATACCGGACAGGATTATGAGGTGATTGCAGCGGACACGGAAAGAGATAACTGGAAGTCTGCGGAAGAAGCAAAAGCATACGGTCTGATTGACGTTGTCATTGAGAAGCGTGTGGACAAAGAAGAAAAATAAGGATTAGAAATCGAAGGAGTGAAAAATGGCAGGAAAGAATGCTGATGATAAGGTAAGATGTTCCTTCTGCAATAAGACCCAGGATCAGGTCCGTAAGCTGATTGCAGGACCGGTAGGCGTATACATTTGTGATGAATGTGTGGAGCTTTGTTCTGATATTATTGAAGAAGAGTACGAAGATGATGAAATCTGTGACGAATTGGATATCAATCTTTTGAAGCCGGTAGAAATCAAAGAATTTCTGGATGATTATGTGATTGGGCAGGAGGATGCCAAAAAGGTATTATCAGTAGCCGTATATAATCACTACAAAAGGGTGACGGCTCCAAAGGATATGGATGTAGAGCTGCAGAAAAGCAATATTATAATGATTGGGCCAACGGGATGTGGAAAGACATTTCTGGCTCAGACTTTAGCAAAGATCATCAATGTTCCCTTTGCCATTGCAGATGCTACTACTTTGACGGAAGCCGGTTATGTAGGCGAGGATGTGGAGAACATCCTTTTAAAGCTGATTCAGGCAGCGGAGTATGATATTGAACGGGCAGAGCATGGTATTATATACATTGATGAAATAGATAAGATTACGAAGAAGGGTGAAAATGTATCCATTACCCGGGATGTTTCCGGCGAAGGCGTACAGCAGGCTCTTTTGAAGATCATCGAAGGTACGGTGGCAAGCGTGCCTCCACAGGGTGGAAGAAAACACCCTCATCAGGAATTGCTGCAGATTGATACTTCCAATATATTGTTTATCTGCAGCGGTGCTTTTGACGGTCTGGAGAAGATCATTGAGACAAGACTGGATAAGAAATCCATTGGATTTAATGCAGATGTCACACAGAAATCCAGCAGGGATTTAGGAGAAATATTTAAAGAGGTGACACCACAGGATCTGGTTAAGTTTGGTCTGATTCCAGAGTTTGTGGGAAGGGTGCCCATTAATGTCTCTTTGGAAGGGCTGGATGAGCAGGCATTGATAAGGATACTCACAGAGCCAAAGAGTGCACTGATCAAGCAGTATCAAAAGCTTTTTGAGTTAGATGATGTAAAATTGTCTTTTGAGCCGGATGCAGTAGAACTTGTGGCGAAACAGGCATTGGAGAGAAAGACAGGAGCAAGAGGTCTTCGTTCTATATTGGAAAATATTATGACGGACATTATGTATGAGATACCGTCTGACGAAACGATTGAGAGCTGTTTGATTACGAAGGAAACGGTACTTGGTGAAAGTGAGCCCTTGATTGTTCATAGGGAGCCAGTGAAGAAAGCAAGATAACAGCAGAAGAAGAGGGTGTTGTGAATTCCACGACACCCTTTGACATTAGGAGAGTGAAAAACATCATGGAAGAACTGAGAAAAATGCCTGCAGTGGCATTAAGAGGACTTACTATTTTTCCGGATATGATCATACATTTTGATTTGAGCAGAGATAAATCAAAGATTGCAATCGAGCGGGCCATGATAGAGGATCAGATGGTGTTTTTGGTGACACAGAGAGATCCGGAGGCAAAGGAAAGCAACTTTGAAACAGTGTATCATGTAGGATGCACGGCAAAGATCAAGCAGGTTATGAAAATGCCGGGTCAAATCGTCCGGGTATTGGTGGAGGGAATAGAAAGAGGAGCGCTAAAAGCCTTTACCGAAGAACAAGCTTTTTTGGAGGCGGAGTATGAGCTGCTTTCCGAAAATGATGATCTGGATTATGAAGTGAAGGAAGCAATGCTGCGAAGGATCAAGGAACTCTTTCAGGAGTATTCTTCCTATTACAAGAAAAATGGAAAGAGCATCCAGGATAATCTTGATTATATGCAGGATTTGGGAAAAGCACTTGACCAGATTGGCATAAATGCCCCCTTTTTTTATGATAAGAAACAGCAGATACTGGAAGCATTGTCCCTTGAAAAACGGTATGAGGTACTTGCGGACCTATTGGAACAGGAAATTGAAATTGCCAAAATCAAGACCCAGCTGACAGAAGGAGTCCGGAATCAGGTAGAAAAGAATCAAAAAAACTACATTTTGAGAGAGCAGTTGAATTATATTAAGAGAGAGCTTGGAGAAAGAGCCGATACCGATTCGGAAGCGGAGCAATTTCGCAGTCAGCTTAAAAAGCTGAAGGCTTCTAAGCAAATCAAAGAAAAAATTGAGAAGGAAATCAGGCGGTTTGAAAATGTGGCTGGAAGCAGCTCGGAAAGTGTAGTGGAAAGAAGTTATATAGAAACACTTCTGGAAATGCCTTGGGATAAGATGTCGAAAGACAGCCTGGATTTAGAAAAGGCAGAAAAAATTTTAAATGAGGATCATTATGGGCTTTCTAAGGTTAAGGAACGGATTCTGGAATTTCTGGCAGTGAGGGCCCTGACAAGAAAGGGATCAAGCCCTATTATTTGTCTGGTAGGCCCTCCCGGAACAGGGAAGACCTCCATTGCGAAAAGCATGGCAAGAGCATTGAATAAGAAGTATGTACGCATCAGTCTGGGAGGGATCCATGACGAGGCGGAAATCAGAGGACACAGGAAGACTTATGTAGGCGCCATGCCCGGCAGGATTGCCATGGGATTAAAGGAAGCGGGAGTGAAAAATCCTTTGATGCTTTTAGACGAGATTGATAAGATCAGCCGGGATTATAAGGGGGATACGTCTGCGGCACTGTTGGAGGTGCTGGATGGAGAGCAGAATAAGAAGTTCAGGGATCATTATATAGAGCTTCCCCTGGATTTGTCGGAAGTGTTATTCATTACCACTGCCAATGATTTATCAGAAGTAAAAGGGCCTCTTAGGGACCGTATGGAAATCATTCAGGTGACCAGCTATACCTCCAATGAAAAGTTTCATATTGCCAAGGAGCATCTTGTAAGAAAGCAGAAAAAGAAAAACGGCATCCTGGAAAAACAGCTGACGATTAGCGATAAGGCTCTTAAAGATATAATTGCTCTTTATACGAGAGAGGCAGGAGTCCGGGAATTGGAAAGAAAGCTGGGGGAGGTATGCAGGAAGGCAGCAAGGGAAATTCTTAAGAATCGAAAAACCGTCATGAAGGTAAGTAGCAGCAACTTGGAAAAATATCTGGGAAAACCCAAATATTCCAAGGACAAAATCAATCACAAGGATGAGGTTGGCATTGTGAGAGGACTTGCCTGGACAAGTGTAGGTGGCGACACATTGGAAATTGAAGTAAATGTAATGGCAGGAAAGGGGAAGCTGGAGCTTACCGGACAGTTGGGAGATGTGATGAAGGAGTCTGCCAGAGCCGGCCTTAGCTATATCCGTTCTGTCAGTGAAATATATAAGATAGCGGATTCGTTTTTTGAAAAGCATGATTTTCATATCCACATTCCGGAAGGGGCCGTGCCCAAAGATGGCCCTAGTGCCGGAATTACCATGGCGCTTGCTATGCTGTCTGCCATAACCGGAAGAAAGGTAAGGAGAGATGTGGCAATGACTGGTGAGATAACCCTGCGGGGCAGGGTGCTCCCTATTGGAGGACTGAAGGAAAAGATTCTGGCAGCTAAGGAAGCGGGCATTAAAACAGTTTTTGTCCCTAAGGACAATGAAAAGGATATAGAGGAAATTTCAGGAGAAATCAAGGATGGACTGGAAATCTTATTCGTAGAGCATATGGAAGATGTGATAGAAACGGCATTTACAGGATAGGACAGGAAATGAAATTCCAGGTAGAGAAGGAGTTGGAAAAATATGGTGATAAAAAGCGTCAATCTGGAAACCGTGTGTGGCATTACAAGCACGATTCCTCAAAATACGAAGCCGGAAATTGCATTTGCCGGAAAAAGCAATGTAGGGAAATCCTCATTGATCAATGCCCTTATGAACCGGAAATCTTATGCCAGAACTTCCGCACAGCCGGGAAAGACCCAGACGATTAATTATTATAACATCAATGAAGAGCTTTATTTTGTAGACCTGCCCGGATACGGATATGCAAAGGTTTCCCAGGAGGTAAAGGCAAAATGGGGAAAAATGGTAGAAAACTATTTAAAGCGGTCGAAAACACTGCAGGCGGTATTCCTGCTCATCGATATTCGTCATGAACCTTCTGCCAATGATAAGCAGATGTATGAATGGATTTTAAGCAATGGGTATCATCCTATTATCATTGCAACAAAATCCGATAAGATCAACCGTTCCCAGCTCCAGAAGCATATAAAGATGATACGGACAGGGCTTGAAGTGGAAAAGGATACGATTCTGATTCCCTTTTCTGCCCAGTCAAAGCAGGGCAGGGAGGATATTTATCAATTGATAGAAGAACTGATTCAGCTTTAATGGGAAAGAGTGAACGTGATGAGAGAAGGATTTTGGCACTATGGAAAAATTATTTTAAATTTCCTGATTGCACTTCTTGGTATCTTGATTGTTGTGTTTGTGGTGCCAAGAGTGCTGTTGTTCTTTATCCCATTCGTGATTGGCTGGATCATTGCCTGGGTGTCCAATCCTTTGGTGGGATTTTTTGAAAAAAAAATCAAGATCAGGAGAAAAGCGGTATCCGTTGCTTTGATCGTGACAGTGATTGCCTTGGTTTCTCTGATGCTGTATGGGAGTGTTTCTTTTTTTATTCATGAGATATCAGGTTTTTTGACCACGCTGCCCCAGATATGGGAGACCGTAGAGGAAACGTTTGCGGGAATCGGAGATAAGGCATCCAGATTGTATAAGGATCTGCCGTTGGAAGTAAGGCAGGGAATGGAGGAGTTTTTTGGCTCTTTAAGTACGGCAATCGGAAGTTTCATCAGCAGGCTCAGCGAGCCTACCGTAGATGCAGTGGGGAACTTTGCGAAGAACCTGCCTTCCATGATTGTAAATATTATTATCTGTCTATTGTCTGCGTACTTTTTTATTGCAGAAAGAGATAGTGTGATTGCATTTATCAAGAGAGTTACCCCGGCATTTATTCAGAAAAAATGGAATATTGTTTATGAAAGCCTGGCAATTGCTGTGGGCGGTTATGTAAAGGCACAGATTAGGATAGAGGCAAGAATCTATGTGATTTTGTTTATTGGACTTTTGCTCGTAAGAGTGAGATATTTTGCCTTGATTGCCCTGATGATTGCTTTGATTGATATTTTTCCTATTTTTGGAATGGGGGCTGTCTTAATGCCCTGGGCAGTGATTGAGTTGTTTCAGGGCCATTACTACACTGCTATCGGACTCATGGTGCTATGGTGTGTAGGAAATCTGGTAAGACAGATTATACAGCCTAAAATCGTGGGGGAATCCGTAGGTCTTGCTACCATACCTACCCTGTTCCTGATTTACATCGGATGGCGGCTGGATGGAGTTGTGGGAATGATTGTTGCGGTGCCTCTTGGCATATTGTTGGTGAATCTGGTAAATGCAGGGGTATTCGATACAGTTGTGGAAAGCATTCATATTTTGGGAAGAGATATTATGGCCTTCCGTATGTATACCCAAAAGGATAGAGATTATTATAAAAGGTATCTGGCAGGGGATAAGGAAGCGGAACGCAAAATAGAAGAAGAGCTGAAAGAGAATAAAATAGCGGATGATAAAAAGAAAGAGGTTTAGAGGTGAGTATGATGCAGGTAACGGTATTTAGCTGCAGGGATTTTGATGAAAAGGATTTATTTCTGACCTGTGGAAAGGAATTGGGGCTGGAGCTTTTGCTGTGCAAGGATGCTCCGACTTTAGAAAATGTGGAACTGGTGAAAGGAAGCCGGTGCGTGGATATTCTTACTACGAAAATTGATAGAAGTCTTGCAAAGGCATTTGCGGATCATGGTGTGGAATATTTGATTACCAGAACCATAGGATATGATCATATTGATGTAAAGGCATGCCGGGAATATGGAATTGCTGTAGGAAATGCGCCATATGGACCAAATGGCGTGGCGGATTATACTATAATGTTGATTCTTATGAGCATCCGGAAGGCAAAAAGAATCATAGAGCGTACGAATATTCAGGATTATACCCTTGCAGGGAATCTTGGAAGGGAGCTGAAGGATTTAACCGTGGGAATCATTGGAACCGGACGTATCGGAAGAACAGTAATCCAGAATCTTTCCGGCTTTGGATGTAGGATACTTGCTTATGATTTGTATCAGTCGGAAGCAGTAAAGGAAAAAGCGGCATACGTTTCCCTGGAGGAAATCTGGAAGGAGGCAGATGTGATTTCACTCCATACTCCTTTGACAGAAGAGAGCTTTCATATGATCAATCAGGAGACCCTTTTGAAAATGAAGCCGGGGGTGGTTCTTATTAACACTGCCAGAGGCGCACTGATTGAGTCAGAAGCTTTGATACAGGCTATCGAACAGGGAAAGGTAGGAGCAGCCGGATTAGATGTGGTAGAGGATGAATTCGGTCTGTATTATTACGACCGAAAGTCGGACGTGCTTCAAAACAGGGAACTGTCCCTGCTTAGAAGCTTTCCTAATGTAACGGTTACCCATCACATGGCATTTTATACGGATAACTGCGTAAGGACGGTGGTGGAAGATTCCTTAAAGAGCTGCAAATGTTTTATGGAGGGAAAAGATAATCCCTGGGAGATAACGTCTTGAAAAATTATAAGCTGGTCATTCAATATGAGGGGACAAGATATAAAGGGTGGCAGAGGCAGGACACGACGGAACAGACCATACAGGGAAAGCTGGAAGGGATCTTTTCGAAAATGGAAGGCCGAAAGGTGGAAGTGACAGGCTCAGGCAGAACCGATGCAGGTGTCCATGCCCTGGGACAAGTAGCAAATGTGCATTTGGAGACAGCCATGTCACAAAAGGAAATTATGAATTATGTAAACCAATATCTTCCAGAGGATATTGCCGTCCTATCGGTGACGGAAGTGTCAGAACGATTTCACAGCCGATTAAATGCTAAACGAAAGACTTATTTATACCGGATAAGAAACACTCAGGTACGGAATGTGTTTCAACGCAGATATGTGCATGTCTTTACAAAAAAGCTGGATCTGCAGGCAATGCAAAGAGCAGCCGGATATTTGGAAGGAACCCATGATTTTAAGGCATTTTCCACTAAAAAGAAAATGAAAAAAAGCACAGTACGAAGAATTGACCGTATAGAAATAACGAAAAAAGACGGAGAAATTCAGTTTCTGTATGAGGGTAACGGATTTTTGTATCATATGGTGAGGATTATGACAGGCACTCTTCTGGAAGTTGGAGAGGGAAAGCGGGAGCCGGAGGAGATGCATAAGATTTTGGAACTGGGAAAACGGGAAAATGCAGGGGAACTTGTGCCCGGATGTGGTCTGACACTGGTTCGTGTGGAATATGATGAAAAGTAACGGGAAGTAAGGAAGAAGTCATCGAGGTATGCCATGAAAAGAAAGATTTTAATAATAGGATTTATAGGCTATATCCTACTGTTGATCCGCCTGATTATTTTCAAATATCCGGTTCCCATGCTCCGGGGAATTATGGATGAATGGGATGTGGATATGGTGAGAAGAGGGGTATATACAGCCAATCTGGTGCCGTTTAAAACAATTAAGATGTATATCCGGTATTATCATGAGATTAACGGATTTGATAATCTTTTTGGCAATGTTCTGGCATTTGCGCCTTTTGGTGTATTTGTGCCTGCTATTTTTCAGAAAATGGAAAAAAGCTGGTTTGTGCTGTTGCACTCATTCTGGCTTTCTCTCTGTATTGAACTGTTTCAACTGGTATCTCATTTTGGAGAATTCGATGTGGATGATGTATTGCTCAACTGCTTTGGTGCGGTGCTGGGGTATATGTTTTATCAAATCTGCAAAAGGCTGGTTTTGGCATGGAAGGACAGGGGAGAAAAGAGTTGAATGGAAAGAAAAGAGTTCACATAAAATACACACTATGAACAATAATTTAACACAAATCACTTGTATATTATAAACATATAATATGTTTCATATTATTTTCCTTTTAATTGTGAGGCGGCGCCCTTCGGGGCGCCGTTCTCTATTATCAAACAGTTTAATTGCTTTCATCAAATTGCCATAGTCTATAAAGTCTTTAACAGAATGCCGGGTATTTGATTTCTGATTTAAATATAGAACGTTATTGCGTTAAAGGGCGATACAATGATTACATATCAGGATTTCTTTTTGTTCTGTACGTTCATTGTTGCCCTTATCAGTCTGCTTTATCAGATTTTTAAGGGAAAGAAATAGCCGCCAACTACTACGAATAGGTGACGGCTGATGCTGTAAAGCATTAAGTGTTGTTTTTCGGAGGGGTAGCCGCTTCTATGGCTTTCCCTTTTTGTATCTATAATATAGCATATGCGGTAAAAGGTTTCAAGTGTGGATCAACAAATTTTCCTTTTTCCTTTTGGTCTTTTGATTTTAATATTGCCTGCCTGACGGAGATCTGGTGCTCGCTCCATATCCAAAACTGATCACATAGCTTTGCTGATATTCTTCATAAATCTTAAGGTAATCTTCCTCAGATACAGCTTCTTCCGTTCCGTCTTTCAGACGGAGGTAAGAAACCTCATCGTCTTCGCCATATACAGTCTCGTATTGTTCTTTCAGCACTAACTTATGATCTGAAGTGTCTATCACATAAATTTCCAAGCTGTGCTGGGAGGCCGTATAAATACATTTTTTTCCATAGGAGATGGGATATGCGGTGCCCATGCTTTCTATTCTGCCAAGATGATATGTTTTTCCATCCATTGCATAATAGATATTGCAATAAAGTGCCGCATCATGCGCAAAACCATCATCATAAGTTGCGTCTGTTGTAAATAGGACATCATTCTTTTCTCCGATATCTTCCAATGCAAACTGTTCCTCATCCCCTAATCCGGCAATGATTTCCCCGTAATAGTCTTCGTTCTTTTCACTTTTGTGCTGTGCACACCCTGTTAATGTCAGAATGAGCATAGCCATGATAAGTAATATGCTGTTTTTTTTCATATTCAGTATCCTCCTATATCCCGTTAATCTTTTCTGCTTTTGACAAAATAGCATACACATAAAATGATTCCAACAGCGCCTGCCAATAATGCAGGCAGCCCCAGCCTGAAATAATCAACTGGCGCCGCTGCATATTTTCCTGTGGCAATGTATCTGTAGAGGACATAGCCTATACTGGATGTGGTGCTTTTCAGTGCGGACACGAAAGCAGCCATCATTATGCTGATTGCCAGAAAAAGTATTCCGCTTGTTAATAGCAGGTTCATCCTCCGGTTATGCAGGTTGATACGCGCCAGATCCTCCAATGTGATTTGTGTTTTTTGTTCTTTTATTTTTGCTTCCTCCTTAACCAGTAATTCGTCCAGAGAAATTTGAAACAGCATGGAGATTTTCACCACACTTTCAATATCCGGCATGCTGGTGCCATTTTCCCATTTGGATAGTGCCTGTCTGGATACACTCAGTTTTTCTGCAAGCTGTTCCTGAGTCATACCGGAAAGCTTTCTTAATTGTTTGATTTTCTTTCCTAATTGCATTTTTCATTCTCCTTTCGTGTCCTAATTATATTGGAAGACAGTTCAAAAAAGAAAGCAACAATGTGTTACATTTGCGCTATAATCGTTTACAAAGCCGGGGTTTTAGCAATATTTTACTACTTTATGCGCAAGAAAAAAAGACTTGTACGGGCATACAAGTCTTTTGATTCAGTGAATTTTCTTTTGAAACAATGGGGCGGCATTGGCAACAGAAGATTCTGATATGAAAAATGCTTTCTTAAAAATAAGTGAAAAATATTTAAGTCAATTTTCATGAATTATACACAATTTGTACAAAAATATTATGTAAGGTAGTATGAAATGGGAAATCCCGGAAACGGGATGGAAAAGTAACAGTTCAGACAGCTGCTTTCCCTGCGGCGCCGTGACAAGCTTTTCGTAGAGAATGTTCCTACGTCGCCACGCTCCCGCTCTGATAAAAACGCAGCAGTGCTAAGCTCGAAAGGGCCTCGCTAAGCGCTGGCGTTTTTATAAGGGCTCCTTTAGAAATCATTCTCTACGAAAAGCTTGTCACGGCGCCGCAGGGAAAGCAGCTGTCTGAACTGTTACATGGAAAAAGCTGGAAAACAGGTACATTTCATGTACCGGGAGGTGCAAAAGTAATGGAAATGACAGACAATATGACAGAGGAAGAGTACAGCAGCCTGATCATTCCTTATCAGGATGCCATGGCAAATTTAATGACCAGACTGGAAGCATTAAATAATGACTATCGTTTGAAATATAAAAATTATCCCATTCATTATATTCACAAGAGGATTAAAAAGAAAAAAAGTATAGAGGATAAGCTTCGGAAACGCCAGATAAAGGTAAGTGCAGAGGAGGCAAGGGAATCCCTTACAGACATAGCAGGCGTGCGGATTATCTGTTACTTTGTGGATGATATCTATGGGGTGCTTTCCCTGATTAAGCGGCAGTCGGATATTCTTGTGCTGAAGGAAAAGGATTATATCAAGAATTCCAAGAAAAACGGATACAGGAGCTATCATTTAGTCATTGGAGTTCCTGTTTATCATACGGACGGTATGGAATATTATCCGGTGGAGATACAGCTAAGGACCCTGCAGATGGAGCTTTGGGCCAGCATGGAGCATCGGATCTGTTATAAGAGTGACCGGAACGTGGAAAGGGATGCGGAAATCTTTTTAGGCTTTGCCCATCAATTGGAGGAGATGGAAAATACCTTACACAGAATGGAAAAAAATCTGGAAGTGGAGTAAGAGAAGATTCGGTTGGAGAGCATGAACCAATAGAAACGAATGATAAAAGAATAAACATATGGCATCTGCCTCTTGACTTTATGAAGTCAGGGCGCAGGTGTCTTTTTTATAGTCTGGATATAGGCAGGACGGAAACATAAGCTTATTTTTTTACAGCTTACCCGGCTCCTTTTGCAACATACTAAAGGGGCTGTTGAAAATGTCCCTGTTTTTCTCTATCCTACTGAAAAAGAAAGGAACAAGGGAGGAAGCCTTATGGAAAACATCATAGAAGTAGAGCATTTGAAAAAGAATTATGGGCAGGTTAGAGCAGTGGATGATATCAGTTTTTCCGTAAAAAAAGGTGAGCTGTTTGGATTTTTGGGAATTAACGGAGCAGGAAAATCAACTACTATCAATATGCTGTGCACCTTATTTAAGCCCACGGAAGGAGAAGCAAGAGTATGCGGCTATTCCATTTTAAGGGAGCCGGAAGCAATCAGAAAGCGCATAGGAATCGTATACCAGAGTAACTGCCTGGATGACAGGCTGACTATAAAAGAGAATCTAATCGTAAGAGGAAGTCTTTACGAATCCAATGGCAGGAAAATAAAGGAACGGATCGAGCAGGCAGCAGAGGAGCTTTCCCTGAAGGAACTTTTAAACAGACCCTATGGGAAACTGTCGGGAGGACAGAAGCGGAAATGTGAAATTGCAAGAGCTTTGCTGAATACACCGGAAATCCTGTTTTTGGATGAGCCTACCACGGGCCTTGACCCGGCAACGAGAAAAAATGTATGGGAAAGCATAGGAAGGCTGCAAAAGGACAGGAATATGACGGTGTTCCTTACGACTCATTACATGGAGGAAGCAGCAAAAGCAACGCATATAGCCATAATGGATAAGGGCAGATTAAAAGAATATGGAACCCCTTTTTCTTTAAAGGAAAGCTTTGCTAAAGACAGGCTCTTTTTGATACCGAAAGGGGAAAAGAAAGAAACGTTATGCCGTTATTTACACGAAACCGGCAAAAGCTTTGGAAAAAAAGAGGAACGTTTTGTGATTCCTCTAAAGACTACTTTAGAGGCAGTTGGTTTGTTAAAAGAAGTAACAGAATGGATAGAAGGCTTTGAGGTGATTCAGGGAACTTTGGATGATGTATTTCTCAATATCACAAGTAGAAATATAGAAGAGGAAAGGGAGGTATCAGATGAGAACAATTAGACAATTAGTAAAGAGGAACAGCCTTTTATATATAAGGGATAAATCAGCCGTATTTTTTTCCATGCTTTCCATGCTGGTAGTATTGGGGCTTATGGTAGTGTTTCTTGGAAATATGAACCGGGACAATGTGGTTTCTTTGTTAGCCGAATATGGCGGCAATCGAGATGGAGAGGCAGACCTGAAGAATGCGGAGCATCTCATTGAAATGTGGACCGTAGCTGGAATTTTAGTGGTAAATGCCGTTATGGTAACTTTAACGGTAATTGGCGTAAGGATTCAGGACGAAGAAAAGAAAAGACTCCAAAGCTTTTATGCGGCACCGGTAAAACCTGTGAAAGTCGCGCTGGGATATATTTTTTCCGCCCTGCTTTTAGGAACGATTATGTGTATATTGACACTGGCGGCAGCAGAGGTTTATATTGCTGTAAGAGGCGGGAGCCTTTTGAATCTGGAAGAAACATTGCAGGTAATAGGATTGATTGTTCTGAACGTATTTTTATATGCCTGTACTCTGTTTTTTGTAGGAATGTTCGTACACAGCGACAGCGCATGGAGTGGCTTTGGTACGGTAATCGGCACACTGGTAGGCTTTGTAGGAGGAATCTATCTTCCCATGGGATTCTTGCCGGAAAAAGTCCAGACTGTGCTAAAGGCCCTGCCGGTCCTTCACGGAAGCGCCATGCTGAGAGATATTTTTACAAAAAAAGCGCTGGAAACAACCTTTTCCGGAATGCCAGAGGAGGTTATAGAGGAATATAAGGCTTACATGGGCATTACGGTGAAAGCTGGTGAAACGGTACTGAGCAGTGAAATACAGATGGCTTTTTTGCTGGGATTTGCTATAATAATGATACTTGCTTCCGTAATTGCCTGGAAAGTTGTTGATGGAAGCAGAAGGAATCCGTAACCATCAAAAGAAAGCACAGAGCTAATTGACAGAGCGATTAATCGGGATTTATGGGGACAGTGTAATGGAAATTAGATACATCAATCAAAATGATAATCCACTTGAAATAAGCAACATATATGAAAGTAGTTGGAAATACGCATATAAGGACATTATTCCGCAGGAATACCTTGACAGTATTCCAACAGGACGATGGGCGAATAGTATCAACAAAGTTGGCATGAATAATCTGATTCTGATAGAAAATGGAATGATTATAGGCACTGCAAGTTTTTGTAAATCAAGATGGGAAACGTATAATGATTACGGAGAAATTGTTTCTATATATTTTCTGCCAGATTACATTGGAAAAGGATATGGCAGGTTACTACTTAACAAGTGTATTGATGAATTAAAACAATGTGGATTTAGTAAAGTGCTTCTATGGGTTTTGGAGGATAATCATAGGGCAAGAAAGTTTTATGAAAAAAGCGGATTTATCTGCTCGGAAATATTTATGAATGATAACATTGGCGGAAAAGATGTACGAGAAGTATTGTATTTTCTGAATTAGATAACTTCCAGCATGTCTAGCTGGAAACTGGGGATTTAGCGAATTGGTAAATGTCTATTTTCATATTTGGAGAGGAGGTAATTAGTGATGGAAATTTGGATGGCATCTGAAAACTAAACTATTATAATGGAGGTTTCAGATGGGAAAAAAGAAGAGAGAACATGTAGTGTTTGATCAAATGCTAAAGCAGAAAAAGAGTATTCCTTTTTCGATAATAAATAAGGAAGGACCCCAAAAACAGAAAAGAAAATCTATGAAAGGAGCGAAGGATCATGAATAAAAGAATTCTTTTTATAAATTGATGCTGATTTTATTGCAACCGAAGGAGCAGCATATACTCCAAATGTAATGGTGAAATACAGAAAAAAGGAATACATTTCCATAACTCCAACACCAGATTTTCAGATATCACATTATAAAGAGCGTGAATGGGTTCCATGCATTGTTAATGATGAATCCAGAACTCAAGATGAGATGTTTACTATTGTAAAAGAACTATTTGATTTGAAATCATTACAAATTGGATTTCAATGAAAGAAAAGGGATTGAACAGAGCATGAAAATAACCATAGAAGACATAGGGCCGGAGGAAGAGGACGAAATCATTATCCGTTGCAAAAATCTGGACAGCCATTTTCTGGAGCTTATTTACAGCCTGAAAATGAATACCAGGAAAATAAGCGGAAGCAAAGATGGGAATATTTCCATGATCCACCCAAAGGATATCTATTATTTTGAAGCAGTGGATAACAAGGTTTTTTTATATTGCAGTAAAGAAGTATATGAAACAAAAATGAAGCTGTATGAAATAGAAAAAGAATATGAAGGGACGGATTTTTTCCGGGCTTCCAAATCGGTGATTTTAAATATTTCCAAGATAAAGAGCTTTGCCTCAGCCTTTCACGGACGCTTTGAAGCAACCTTGTTAAACGGGGAAAAGGTAATGATTTCCAGACAGTATGTGAGTGTTTTAAAAAGCAAGCTGGGCTTATAAAAGGAGAACAAGATGAAAAAAATCAAACAGATTTTACTGACATTTTCATTTGTAACTACGGGCATTTTGTTGGTAACTGCTCTATATATGTGTATTTTCTGGCCTGGAGCAAGCGTAACCGTAAAGCTGTTATGGCAGATTCTGGGACTGTCTGCTCTTTGCTGCATTGGCAATTTTATCTGGCCGGAAGGAGAAGTGTCAAAGAGGGGATTCCTTGTGAGGCTGCTCCTTCACTATATCTACATCAACTTCTGCGTGCTGGGCTGGGGAATCAAATTCCAGTGGTTTTTATGGAAAAATATCAATCAGCTTCTTGTTATGTGCGCTGCCATCTTTCTCGTTTTCCTCATAGTGACCGTTGCTGTGACAGCTATGGATAAAAGGCTGGAGAAGGAGATGAATGAAAGATTGCTTCAGTTTCGGAGTGGAGATGAGGAGTGAAAAAGGGGATTGGCGGGCGGATTCAGTTCCGTGTTAATAGCATACTGTTTACAGCAAAAGGCATAGATGAGAGATCTCTCTCCATTCTATGCTTTTTGTTGTGCATACAAGTTAACTTACAGTTAACAAACATACACTTTTAGAATTAACATGAGAGACAGTATACTTTGTTCATAAAAAACAAAGGAGAGTGTTTTACATGAAAAAAATTATTACTATTGCAGTTGGTTTTGCCATGATTGTGGGAGCATTAACAGGATGCGGCACCAAAAGTTCATTAAGCGAGGCGGGTACTAACAGTGAGAAAGCAGGCAGTTCACAGATGGTTCCACCTTCATGGAAAAGGTCATTGGTTTTATGAGTGAGGCTTATATAGAAGAATATGAGGATATGGTGCTATTTACCACCATGCAAAAATCAGCATGGAAAGCGCTGTGGATATAGGAACAACCGTAACGCTTGCTTTTCCCAAGATGTAATAGATAACATGCTGTGCGTATGCTGGAAGAAAGAAGTCCTTGATGTATATCATGATGCGACAGAGAATCTCATTATCAAATTCCATGTGCCTTTGGAAAAATTTTTGGTTTTGTACTAATTGAGAAAAATACTTAAACATGATATAATATTACGTATGTTAAGACATTAATATATAGTATGAAGAAAAGAGGTGCATATTCCAGTGATAGATAATAAGCTTGAAATTGAATTAGGATTAAAAGAATTATCTCCCATTGAACGAGTCTATAATAATCCTACAAAGTTTAATCTGAAAGGTATTCCTAAGATAAACCAAACATCAGAACTTGTGGAATTTGTAATTTCTCACGATGGAATGGCATTGAAGCAAATATCAAAGAAGTTGATTACGATTGAACTGTGCAAAAAAGCAGTAAGCCAGAATGGTTTGGCTTTAGAATATGTGCCAGAAAAATACGTGTCGGAAGAAATATGCAATATTGCTGTCAATAGAAACGGAAGAGCTATCGAATTTGTTCCGCAAAATATGATAACAAAAGATATGGTTAAAAATGCTGTAACTTTTTATTTGGGACGCACTCTTGTTGAGGGAGAAAGATTAAGTGAATGGAATAAATATCCTATTGCATATATACCCATGGCTTTGTT
>JAAVAC010000007.1 GCA_014804265.1 Lachnospiraceae bacterium
AGTAACAGCGTTAGAGTATATAGAAACAGAAATCTATATGCTCTATTTTTTTGCCATAAAGGAGGATCATGAGCGACAATATTCAGACTAACATCACAGGGCGATTAACGCCCTGTTTGCAAAAGAAGATTGATAAGACAACCTACTTAGTCGAGGTACATTTTTCTGATACCAGTACCCAAAACGTAAAGGACAAGCTAAAGCGTGTCATTCTCCACGATTTAGAGCATGGAAAACAAGGCAAGCCAAGAAAAAGTGATGAAAAATGATGAAAAATGATGAAAAATGATGAATATGTCCTTGACAAGTTGCAACAGGATAAGCTGGTTGAGAAAAGCAGGGAAGCCGGAATGGACGTTGAAGACGTGATCGGCGACAAGGCATACTCCTTTAAGAACAACATCGAAGAAGCAGAAAAGAAGGATTACAGGCTGATTGCCAGACTGAACAACATGGTGACGCAGGGGAGCCGGAAAAAAGAAGATGAATTTGAATTCAACAAGGATGCAGGAATGTACCAGTGCAGGGCAGGGCATATTGCCAAGAGCAGACGCTACCAGGAAAGAAAGAAGGAAAAAGGGAACCCACGTGTGATTTATGATTTCGATGTGAAAAAATGCAGGGTATGCCCCTATAGGGAAGGATGCTATAAAGAAGGGGCGAAACGTAAGACCTATTCCGAAACCCTGATGGGCGACACGCACAGCAGGCAGGCAGAATTCCAGGAAACAGAATACTTCAAGGAAAAGGCAAAAGAAAGATATAAGATAGAAGCAAAGAACAGTGAATTAAAACACAGGCACGGTTATGATGTAGCATCATCATCGGGCCTTGCGGGCATGGAAATACAAGGGGCGACTGCGATATTTGCAGTAAATATGAAAAGGATCATAAAGCTGATGGATGAGAAATCACGTGAAAGCAGGTGAAAAAAAACAGCGAATCCTAAAAGCCAGACACTGATAAAAAAATTGACTGTGTCTGGCTTTTATTATAACAGGTATAAATAAAGTTTGCTACTTTTTCAGTGGCCTCTACGCACCGTACTTTGGTGCGTTAGTACCGCTGCGTCTTTGCAGAGCGAGAGCGTGCCCAGAAAACTACCATATGCTCTGCCAGCTCCCACGTCCTTCAAACCGAAAAAAAATCCCCTCTCCAAAGCCCGTTTCCAAGCCCCAAAGAGGGGAACCCCATCACATTTTAATCATATTCCGCAATATCATAAATCAACTTCTCACTATCAGCCCATCCCAGACAAGCATCCGTAATAGACTTTCCATAAACCCCTTCGCCAATCTTCTGATTGCCTTCTTCAATATAACTTTCCACCATAATTCCTTTCACAAACTTATGAATATCACTGTTCAGCTTTCTGGAATGCATAACCTCTTTTGCAATACGGATCTGCTGCTTGAACTGTTTGCCGGAATTGTTATGGTTGGCGTCAATGACAGCGGCAGGATTTTTTAAATCCATGGTATCATACATTTCCAGAAGACGGCTTAAATCTTCATAATGATAGTTAGGGAAGCTGCGGCCGTACTGGTTTACGGAGCCTCTTAAAACCGTATGGGCAAGTTCGTTGCCATCGGTCTGTACTTCCCAGCCTCTGTAAATGAAAGAGTGGGGGTGCTGTGCAGCATAAACGGAATTTAGCATAACCGTCAAATCTCCGGAGGTTGGATTTTTCATGCCTGCCGGCACGTCAAAGCCGCTTACTGTCAGACGGTGCTGCTGGTCCTCTACGGAACGGGCGCCGATAGCTACATACGAAAGAATATCGCTTAAGTAGCGCCAGTTTTCCGGATAGAGCATTTCGTCTGCTGCAGTCAGTCCGGTTTCCTCAATAGCCCGGATGTGCATTTTACGCATGGCAATCAGCCCCTGCAAAAAGTCCGGCTTCTTTTCCGGGTCAGGCTGATGGACGATGCCCTTATAGCCTTCTCCGGTAGTCCGGGGTTTGTTTGTGTAGATTCTTGGTATCAGGATCAGCTTATCCTTTACCTGCTCATTTACCTTTGCAAGACGGCGGATATAATCGCAGACCGCTTCCTCGTTGTCAGCGCTGCAGGGGCCGATGATGACTAGGAACTTGTTGCTTTCACCGGTAATGACAGCCCGGATTTCCTTATCCCTTTCCTCTTTGATCTTTGCAAGGTGTTCCGGTACGGAAAATTCTTTTCTGATTTCCTCCGGAGTAGGAAGTTTTTTTATAAAATCGAATCCCATTGTTTCTCTCCTTTGTATCCTCATTTTTCCAAACAGGAAATTCCTATTTGTATGTTGCTGTTTTTAAGGCANGGAAACGGCCCAAAACATTTTTATTATAATATATATAAGGTTTTAGTGCAATAAGNTAAAGGGNACAAAATAATAATTCGCTTACTAAAAGCCCCCACAAATANCCCTTGATTCCAAATATGGGNATGGCATAAAAGACAAAAAGAAGCTTGATGCCGATGCCTGCTATCTGAAAGAANAAGGATTGGGCGGTTTTTCCAAGACCATGCAGAATGCTGCTTAATACNGTCCTTAANTAAAGAAAAGGACAAATAAAGCTCATGGAGGTAATAAAGGAGCCGGCAATCTGGCTGTGGAAAAGAATGTTGCCGATCCAGCCGCCAAACAGGAAAAATNCGGCAGTGCATAAAAAACCAAGNGCCAGNCAGAANAAAATNCATTTTGATACGGCATTTACAATCTTTTTATTNTTCCCGGCAGCNTCCGCNTCNGAAACATAGGGCAGGATCAGAACCGCAATGGAGCTGGTAAGAGCGCTNGGAAANAAAATAAGAGGCAGGACCATTCCGGTAAGGACGCCGTAAATACGAAGCACCTCCGAATTGGAAAGACCGAAAGCCATCAGNTTGTTTGGTATGTAAACNGCCTCCACGCTTTGGAGACCGTTAATGACTAAGCGGTTGGCGGATAAAGGAACCGCCATGGATAAAATACTGCAGGCAGTAGTCCGAAGCCTTCCTGTCTGGGANNANACCGGCATGGANGNAGGTGANAANGAAAATCCAAGACGGTTAAAGCGCAGGAAAATGGCAATGGCAGAAACNGCCATGGAGACAAATTCTCCGATTACGATACCCACAACGGAAATGGCGATGGAAGCTTNGNAGCCGTGGGACTGGCANTAGGAGTAGATCAAATAAACNCTCAAAACCCTTGCCCCCTGTTCTAAGAGCTGGGTAAAGGCAGGCAGCCCGGTTTTTTTGATACCGTAGTAATAACCGTTAATNCAGGAATGGACGGAACCAAAGGGCAGGGAAAGGGCAAAGATCCGNACAAGGGAAGAACAGCGTTCCTCTAAAAGAAAATTCTTTGCAATGAAAAAAGAATATTCAAATAGAAAAAAGCCTAAAATAGCAGATAAGGACAGGGAAATGGTAAATCCTACTAGCAAAACCCGAAGAGATGATTTATAATCATGAGAAGTAGGTTCGGGAGCCACAAACTTGGAAATTGCCGTCTGAATCCCGGCGGCTGTAATGGAAAAGCTTAAAGCCATGACCGGAGCAATGAGCTGATAAATGCCCATACCTTCCTCGCCGATTGTCTGTGACAAAAAAATCCGGTAAAAAAATCCGATGATACGGCTTAATATCCCGGTAGCGGTCAACAGGATCGTTCCGGCAATAAGAGGATACTTTTTAAACATGGCAACTCCTTTAATGAGAGTTATTAATCAAATATATTCCGGGCCTTTTGTTGACAGAACAAAAATGTAGTGCTATGCTTTTTTTGTATTCTGATTGAGATACTAGGAAATTAACATAGAAGAGGTGATAACATGGATAAATTGATTTATCTGGATAATGCGGCTACCACAAAGACCGCACCGGAGGTAGTGGAAGCAATGCTTCCTTATTTTACAACNTATTATGGGAATCCAAGCAGTATTTANTCCTTTGCGGCAGANTCTAAAAAAGCAGTGNCCCACGCAAGGGAAATCATTGCAGNTTCCCTGGGAGCAAAATCCAATGANATCTACTTTACGGCAGGCGGCTCCGAGTCCGACAACTGGGCATTAAAGGCGGCAGCCGAAGCTTATGAAAGCAAAGGAAAGCACATCATTACATCCAAAATAGAACANCATGCCATTCTCCATACCTGTCAGGCATTGGAGAAAAAGGGATATGAAATCACATATCTGGATGTGGATGAATACGGTATGGTAAGGCCGGAACAGGTAAAGGAAGCCATCAGGGAAGACACGATTTTAATTANNATTATGTTTGCNAATAATGAAATCGGCACCATACAGCCTGTTGAAGAAATCGGCAGGATTGCCCATGAAAAGGGGNTNCTGTTCCATACGGACGCCGTACAGGCCTATGGACATGTNCCTATTGATGTGGATGCGTGCAACATCGATATGCTCAGCGCCAGCGGNCATAAANTAAACGGACCAAAGGGCATTGGCTTTTTATATATNAGAAAGGGCATAAAAATCCGTTCCTTCATTCANGGCGGCGCCCAGGAAAGAAGCAGAAGGGCGGGAACGGAAAATGTACCGGGCATTGTAGGCTTTGGCAAGGCTGTGGAACTGGCATTTGCACAGCTGAAGCAAAGGGAAGAAAAAGAAACAGCGCTAAGAGATTACCTGATTGAAAAAATAGAAAAGGAAATTCCTTATTGCAGGCTCAACGGACATAGGACACAGAGGCTTTCCAATAATGTGAATATCAGCTTCCGCTTTATCGAAGGAGAGTCCATGTTGATAAAGCTGGATTTTGCAGGAATCTGTGCTTCCAGCGGCTCCGCATGTACATCAGGCTCCTTAGANCCNTCCCATGTNCTNTTAGCCATTGGACTTCCCCATGAAATNGCCCACGGTTCCCTGAGNCTTACNGTAAGTCAGGAGAACACCATGGAAGAAATGGACTATGTGGCGGATACTTTAAAGANGATTATAGAAGAGCTGAGAAATATGTCTCCTCTGTATGAGGATTTTATAAAAAAACAGGATAAAGATAAATAACCATTAGCATTTTAATANTAGGAGGAAAACCATGTATACAGAAAAAGTAATGGACCATTTCCAGAACCCGAGAAATGTAGGGGAAATAGAAAATGCCAGCGGCGTAGGNACCGTTGGAAATGCCAAATGCGGCGATATTATGAGAATCTTTCTGGATATCGATGAAAACCAGATTATCCGGGACGTAAAATTTAAAACCTTTGGCTGTGGTGCGGCAGTAGCAACCAGTTCCATGGCAACAGAGCTGGTAAAAGGAAAAAGCATTCAGGAAGCCATGAAAATCACCAATAANGCAGTGATGGAAGCATTAGACGGACTTCCTCCGGTAAAGGTTCATTGCTCCCTTCTGGCAGAGGAAGCCATCCATGCGGCNCTCTGGGATTATGCGGAGAAAAACGGCATTGTCATNGAAGGGCTTGAAAAACCGAAATCCGATATCCATGAAGGCGAAGAAGAAGAGGAAGAAGAATACTAAAGGGTTTTTATATGAAAAAGAAAGTTGTNGTAGGCATGTCCGGAGGAGTAGACTCCTCTGTGGCNGCCTTTTTATTAAAGGAACAGGGATACGATGTGATTGGCGTCACNATGCAGATCTGGCAGGATGAAAAGCAGGAAGCCTTAGAGGAAAACGGAGGCTGCTGCGGGCTCAGTGCGGTGGAGGATGCCAGAAGAGTGGCTGAGNCATTAGAAATCCCATATTATGTNATGAATTTTAAAAAAGAGTTTCAGTGCAGGGTNATGGANTACTTTGTNGAGGAATACATACAGGGAAGGACCCCCAATCCATGNATTGCCTGCAANCGCTATGTGAAATGGGAATCTCTTTTAAAAAGGAGCATGGACATAGGTGCGGATTATATTGCCACAGGGCATTATGCCAGAATCCANAAGCTGGAAAANGGACGNTATTCCCTTCGNATGTCNAAAACCAGCACAAAAGACCAGACCTATGCCCTTTACAATCTGACCCAGTTCCAATTGTCNCATACNCTTATGCCTGTGGGAGAATANACAAAAGAAGAAATACGGGATATGGCNGAAAGNCTTGGGCTTCCGGTAGCAAATAAGCCGGACAGTCAGGAAATCTGCTTTATACCGGATAAGGATTATGCAGGCTTTATNGAGNGGGAAGCAGCAGGGAAGCAGGAGCTTCTTGCAAAAATGCCAAAGCCNGGCAACTTTGTAACAAAGGAAGGAGACATCATCGGTCCCCATAAAGGAATCATCCACTATACAATNGGCCAGAGAAAAGGGCTGAANCTGGCNATGGGCCGCCCGGTATTCGTAACGGAAATCAGNCCGGAAACGGGAGAAGTGGTCATNGGGGAAAGTGAAGATGTATTTGCAGATAAGTTAGTCTGTGATAACCTGAATTTCATGTCTGTGGATAAGCTGGAAGGAAAGAAGAGGGTTCTTGCCAAGATCAGATACAGCCATAAAGGGGAATGGTGCCTGATTGAGCAGACAGGAGAAGACNGGGTGACATGCACCTTTGAAAAACCGGTTCGGGCTATTACTCCNGGACAGGCTGTGGTGTTTTATGATGGAGATTATGTGCTTGGGGGAGGGACGATTTTAAAAGGGGAATAGGGATGATNGNNNAGNNTAGTTTTCNGGTAGTGGCTGNGGGGACGCAGCAGAGGGATGAGACCAGATTCCATGCGGTGTTTTTCACAGCGATTTTCCTAAACAGCCTGATTTAAGTTGTTGGTACCGTCCGGGGCGGAATATAGCGGCGTCCATGCCGCAATATTCCTAAAATTGCCGTCCATGGCAATTTTCCACTGAGTTGTGGGCAGGCTGTTAAGGAAAATCGCTGTGAAAAACAATGCATGGAATCTGGTCTCATCCCTCTGCTGCTGTTTCTTCTCAAGCTATATTCTTTGATAAGTGTTGTCCTCTGCTTTTATATTTGAACCTAATGCAGGAAAACATCGAAGTATAGAAGCCTATAAAGACCTTTCTCAAGTATCAAAAGGCTTTCCGATACACAGTGGGAGCTGGCAGCACATAGAATCGTCTTAGGGGCCTTGGCAAAGTCGCCGGCACTTACGCACCGTATTTTGGTGCGTTAGTACCGCTGCGTCTTTGCAGAGCGAGAGCGTGCCCATAAGACGATTCTATGTGCTGCCAGCTCCCACGTCCTCTCATCAAAATCTTCTCCCCTTGACAAAACTGTAAAAACTGTCTATCCACCCCTATTTCTCTTCACAAAGCAGGCTGCATATAAGGAACCGCTCCATGGTTTTTTGCATACTATGTAGAAAGAGCGTTGAATAGGGAAAATTCCCCGTGAAAATGGGGAGACAAGTGGAAAAGATATGGATATTAATTTTAATCAGGTAAATCAAAGGCGGAGAGCAAATTATATTCCCTATGAAGGAACGGTAATCGAAATCAACACCTTTGATACGAATAACCGCAGAAGCAGTGGCTGTTCCCAGATTGTGACGGTAGAGGACTTTGACGGAAATATTGCGAATTTCATCGTATCCCCCGATACATACGTGGTGGATATGATTACGCTGTATGAAGGGCTTGAGGTAATCTTTTTCTACGATCCAAGTTTGCCGGTTCCCCTGATCTACCCGCCAAGATATCAGGCGGCTATTGTTACGCAAAAGTTAGAAGGGGTCAATGTGATTGCGGGATATTTTAATTACATCCTGCTGAATCAGGAAGCCTCCCTTCGGCTGAATATTGGAGCCAATACTCAGGTGGTTACGAAAAATAACCAGACCTTTTTGGGAAATCCCGCAAACAAAAATTTAATCGTGTTTTATGGGGCAACCACAAGAAGCATTCCCGCCCAGACCAGTCCGGACAGGATCATTGTCATGTGTGAAAGCTGAAACACTCATAAAGGGAAAAATTCCGGCTTCCTGTTTTGAAAGACCGTATAATACCGGAAGCCGCAGTCCCTTAAAATCCCGGCTGCCGTTTCAAAGCCATAGCACATATGCTCAGGGCAGTGGGCGTCGGAGCCGATCGTGAGGATTTCCCCGCCAAGCTCTAAATAGCGCTTTAGGATTTCTCTGGAAGGGTGAACCTCCCCAAGCTGATATTTGGGATTTAAGCCTGCCGTATTGCATTCGATTCCCTTTCCGTTTTCAATTAAATAACGCAGCAGTTCATCAAAAATATCCCGGTAATCCTCATAATGGTAATCCCGGTTTTTGGTTCTGCCGTATCTTACTACATAATCTAAATGTCCGTATACATCAAAGTCGGAAAAACCTTTGGCATTTTCCATCAGGGAAAGGAAGTATTCCTCATAAGCCTCTTTATCCGTACGGTTTTCGTAAAAGACGGGAAAATAAGGGTCGAAGTCATGGCACATATGGGAAGAGCCGATAACGAAATCAAAGGGATAGGCGCAGGTCAGCGCCTTATTTTTTTTCGTCACGCTTGGATGCAGGCCAAGCTCAATGCCGAAATTCAGCATAATCTGGCGGCTGTAAGTTTCTTTTAGACGAAACAGCTCTTTTTCGTAAGCTTCCACATCCAGAATGAATTCATCCGATAAGTTTCCGGATTCGTCTTTGTAAAAATAATCCATATGTTCTGTCATGCACATCTGCTTCAGTCCAAGCTGGATTCCTTTTTTTACCATATCTTCCATGGGTGCCAGGCCGTCTCCGGATAGGCTGCTGTGAAGATGGCAGTCTGCTTTTATTGGGTTCATGGGGTGCCTCCTGTAATTTAAGTTTATAGGGTTTGCTACTTGATTTTTTTGAATGTTTTGTTTTAGGATAGCATGAATATGGAAGATATACAATAAGTGGGGGAGGATTTCAATATGTGAAAGAAGCGGGTAGGGCTTGTTAAATGAGGCAGACTAAGTAATTACAAGTTATGTAATTATAGAGGTTATGCTTGTGATTTGAAGTTAATGTTTAGTAATTGAATTATAAATACATAATGTGGTGGAAAACTTGTACAAAATTTTTAAGGAAAACATAAAATAATGACAAATAAATTGCAGTTGAAAGTCTTCGCCATAGAGAATATAATAGCATTAAAAGATTTTAGAATTTAGTGGGAGATGCGTAATAGAATATTTAACGACCAAAGAGTTGGCAGAAATATGGAAAATATCGCAACGTCGAATTCAGATGTATTGTAAAGAAAAACGTATTAAGGGAGCAGTATTAAAAGGGAATATTTGGCTCATTCCAAAAGATACAGAAAAACCACAAGATTCGAGAAGACACAATACAGATAATTAGTAAGATGGAGGGTAATATGCCTACATTAAATTGGATAGGAAAAGATAAAGTTGTTAATCATCATAAAGAAGTTCCATATCGTATGTTAGAACGAAAATATAGTTATGAAAATGGACAAAAATCAAGTAATAATGATAGTGAAAACATGATAATTCATGGAGAAAATCTTGAAGCGCTAAAATCTTTGTTGCCAAAGTATGAAGGGAAAGTTAAGTGTATTTATATTGATCCACCGTATAATACAGGAGAAGAGGGATGGATTTACAATGACAATCTCAATGATCCCAAAATAAAAAAGTGGTTTGGTCAGGTGGTTGGAAAAGAAGGAGAAGATTTATCACGCCATGACAAATGGCTTTGCATGATGTATCCAAGACTGAAACTTTTATGCAGACTATTAGCAGATAATGGGATTATTTTTATCAGTATAGATGATAATGAATATTCAAATTTAAAATTAATATGTGATGAGATTTTTGGAAGTAGAAATTTTATTACAACATTTATTTGGGAAAAACGCGTTAATCGAGAAAACAGAAAAGTGGTTTCCTCAAGGCATGATTACATTTTATGCTATGCGAGAAATGTAACTGAAGACCAACGGCCCTTAAAACACATTTCTCGCATAGCATAAAATGTAATCATGCCTTGAGGAAACCACTTTTCTGTTTTCTCGATTAACGCGTTTTTC
>JAAVAC010000008.1 GCA_014804265.1 Lachnospiraceae bacterium
TTTTTCTCCTTCAAAAGTCCGTTTTCATAGTAGTTATATTCATAGCGCATTCCGCCCCCGATGGCACTCTTTAAACGTCCCATCCGGTCATATTCCCATACGTCCTTAAGTCCTGTTCCCGCAGCTTCATGCATGGTAAGGCTTCCATACATATTATAACGGTACACATTTCTTCTGCCGTCCCTGTCTAAATGTTCACACAGCCGTCCTTCCTTATCATAGCAAAAGGTTTCCTCTGCCCCGGCTGCATCCACTCTCCTTGACAGCTTATTGGATGTGTTATAATCGTAGTATACAGTATTGCCGTTTCCGTCTGTTGCGGATATCATATTGCCGGCGGCATCATAAGCATAAGTTTCCTCAGTTCCATCTGCCAAAACAGTCCGGAGAATTCGTCCCCACATATCCGTCTTATAGCTTGTCCGGTTTCCATTGCCATCCTTTAAGCCTACGATATTTCCTATGGCATCATATTCATATTCCTGTGTCCTGCCTCCGTCTGTCAAAATATGAATTCTCCTGCCGGCAAAATCATACCTTGAACAAATACCTCCTAATCCATCTCCTTCCCGCTCTATTTCACCAAATCTGTTATAAGAGATATTTTTTAACCTGGTTCCCAATGGGGTATCTATGCTTATATTTCTGCCCATGATATCATAAGCATAACGATATCCTTTTGCTTTTTCTCCTTTTTCGGCATATTCCTGAGGACTGATTCTGCAAATCAGGTTTCCATTTGCATCATAACGGTTGAACCGGATTCCCTCATCACTGTCTATTGTTTTTATCAACCGATTCATCACATCATATTCGTAATGGAATTTATAATCATTCTGATCCCTTACTTCTATCAGGTTATCCATTTTGTCATAAACAAAAGTGGTTTTATGATGAATGCTTCCATTTTTCTCTTTATGGGTTTCTGCAGTCAATCGGTCACAGGAATCGTATTCTCTAAGAATTTCATTACCAGAAGGAGTCTGGATGCAAATCAGGTTTCCGTTTCCGTCATAGGTAAAACGAGTGATGGCATACTGATATTGTCCATCCTGTTCATCTATCTTTTCTGCTGTACAAATCAGATTTCCCGCCGGGGAATATTTATAATAGGTTTCCTGCCATACATCCTTTGAGATTTTTCTTTTTTCACTGATTTTTTGATTCCGCTTATTATATTCATACTCCATATGGGCGCCTGTAGAATCCGAAACACGTATCAGACGATCTCCCTTATCATAAGTATAATGAATGGTATTTACCCTTCCGGATGCACTTTCGCCTGTCTGATAATCTAAATATCTCTTTTCTTCCGTACAGTTTCCTACAAGATCATAACGATATGTAGTCAAGCGATACTGTACGGACTGCCTTCCTTCCTGTTCCTTTATTTCCATGGGAGTTCTGATGGCAGTCACATTCCCTCGAAGGTCATACTGATAGAGAGTTCCTATCCTGTCTTCGTCTGTTTCTCCCATCATATATCCCTTTGCAGAAATATCTTTTATTACATTTCCACAAAGATCATATACATATCGTCTTTCCACGGTTCCAAAGGGATCCCTGATTTCTGTCAGACGATTACAGGAATCGTATACATACGTATAGCCTTCCCCATCATCCTTTGACGGATCATATGCCCCGGGTAATATGCGTTTTAACATATTTCCGCATACATCATATTTTTCCCGCAAAATGCTTCCATCCGGAAAAATGGTCTTTATCCGGTTATGATTGTTATCATACTCATGGCAGGTTCCTTTTGCATTTTCTTTAAATACTTCATTTGGATTTAATTCCTTACGGACATTTCCTCTAAAATCATTTTCATAGGAATAAATGCCTCCATCCGGATTTGTGACTCTTGAAACATGAGTCCATACATCATATTCATACACTGTCCCAATACCGTCATCTATGGAAGCATCATATTGATTTGGGGCAATGACCTTAGTGATATTTGCCATATTGTCATAAAAATACCGGGCTACATTTCCCTCTGCATCTCTGCAGATCGTCTGGTTTCCCAGAGAATTATAGCCATATGAAGTAGTTCCATATTCATCTTGTACTTCTATTAATCTGCCGCCCTGATCGTAATTGTATAAAATAACGGCACCTGAAGCAGTGACATAACGGGTAGGCTCTGAGAAAGGCAGGTCATAGCTGTAGCTTTCCTGATTGCCGTTTGCGTCTGTCACTGTCAATATACGTCCCCTGTTGTCATAGGTAAATTGTGTCACCTGCTGGTTTTCTGCATCAATTTGTATACGGTTTGTCAGCAGATTTCCTTTTTGGTCGTACTCATTATTAATTTCCCGCCCTGTATTATCCCAGACTTTCACAGGAAGGTTTTTATCATTATAAGAATAATATTTTACCAGTCCATCGGGCATACGCTCCTCTATAAGCATGCCCTCTCTGTTATACTTACGGAATATTTCTCTTCCCAGACGGTCTTTCTCATAGACGACATTTTTTCCTTCATCATAATCACGGTTTTTTGTGGTTCCGTCCGGATAGCGTATTTCTGTTGCCAGCTTTTGCCTTCCATATGTATAAATGAGATTTTCCCCATTAGAAGTAGTCAGGAAGGTATTCTGATTATTGGCTTCATCATAAAATGCCACATATTCCTCACCGCCGGCAAGTTCCTGTCTGATGACCCTTCCTTTTCTGTCGTAGAAATTCTTTGCATAGCATCTTCCGTTTAAATCGGTAATGCTGCTTAAGAAGCCCTCCTTCGTGTATTGATAATGCATAATGCCTCCGTTTGGCATTGTAACTGTATGAAGATACTGGTTCTGGTAAGTATAGCGCACAACTCTTCCCAGATTATCCTCCAGCGAGCTTAACAGCCCATTTTCATAACGAAAGCTGATCCATTGGCCGCTGGCCGTTTCCAGCTTCTCCGGCCTTGTTCCATGATAATAAATTCTGGTACTGTTTCCATACATGTCCGTTATGGCTGCCAGATTTCCGTTTTGGTCATATTCATATGTATGATTATTTTCCTGTAACTTTAACTGAAAACCATCAGCGCTTTCATTAAGTAAAAGTGAATAATCGTTTGCTCTTTGATTAAGCCATATGCCCTCTTCCTTATAAAATCTCTCCATATGCAAGTCCGGCATCTGGATAACTGCCTGATTTCCTTCAATCCAAATAGAGCTTTCTATTTCACAGCGCCACTTATCTCCCAGTATGCCTCCCTTATTTTGGAAAGCTGATTCATAATGGCGTTTAAACAAAAAGCTGTCGAGAACATCCTCCAGGCTTAAATCCACATATTCTGCTAAAAGGCTTCCTGTAACCACATTGATCGGATCATCTGTGGTATCACATTTTTTCTTTGGATTGTCCGGACCGTCGCTTTTTTTCTTCGGATTGGTGCTATCTGGCCCGTCTCCTTTTTCTTTTGGATTGGTGCCGTCTGCATCATCTCCTTTTTTCTTTGGATTGGTGCCGTCTGCATCATCTCCTTTTTTCTTTGGATTGGTGCCGTCTGCATCATCTCCTTTTTTCTTTGCATTTCCACCATCCTGATCATCGGTTTGTTTTTTAAGTCCGGTCTCTACTTCTCCGGTTTTTAATGCCTTTCCAATGTCTACCATATCCTTGGCAGTATCTGCCATTCCGGCAATTCCTCTTGCAATACTGATAAGCTTGGAATAATCATTGGGATTTGTCCAGTCAAACCCATCTTCTATTAAGTCACTGATTTGTCCATATACACCAATTCCCTGATTGAAAAACTGCAGACCTTTATAAAGAAACTGTACTGTCTTTAAGATTTTCTCAGTCTTTGACAAGGTCCTTGTAGCCTTTGCAGCTGCTTTATATGCTTTAACCCCCATTTTTGCTGCGGCACAGGCATCTCCCAGAAAAGGAATGGCACTGACAAGAGAAATGAGACCGCCGCAATAATCCCCCCGAGCCAAAGATATGACTGCATTTCCAAGGTCGAAAAAGGCACCTATTCCCGGAATGAATCCACAGATATCCAAAGCGAGCTGCAGGCCATCCAATGCCATTCCCCAAAAGTCCTGATATTCCTCCTCTACAATCTCATGGGTTCCTTTCGTATATCCTAACCATCGGAAGGCAGGGGCATTGATATAAATATCTGAATCCAGAATGATAAAGCTGTCCTTTACCTGGAAAGTAAGCAGGTTAAGCCCGTAGATGGTAATGACTCCTGTGTCAAACTGCTCTGCTTCCGGCTGGGAATCTTCTTCCTCTTTTTCTTCCTCATCTTTCTTATTTTTTCCCGTTATTGTATCCCTTAAATCTTTTAAGGTCAGACCATCAACCGTACTTGAAAAATTTTGTTGAAAATCTCTTCCAAACCGGGACCATTCCGTGGAGGAGGCTCTCTTAAACTGCTCCCATGAACTTAAGCCTCCGTCTGCCTGATATTTAGCAAAACCTGCAGATTGGCTTTCTTCAAATTTATCATTTCCTATCTGCCATTTTTGTGCCAGGGCTAATACAGATGACATGGTCCTTAAGTGCATATCGCTCTCTTCCGCCGTTTCAATTGTGATGTCCCCGCCAGAAGTAATCGTGATTCCTTCCTCATCATCCATAATAATTGAAATTTCCGTGTCATCTTCTGCATCATGCTTTTTTCTTGTATCGGTTATTTTCATTGCAGATGCGGTAAAACGGATCATTTTATCATTGCTGGTCAGCACCTTTTCTTCTGGAACCTCATAATCCGGCCCGTCGGTGTTGGTTCTTTTGCTTCCAAGACAGATTATTTTTCCATTGTTTTCATAGTAGATAAATACCTGATCGCCCTCATCCGGCATACAGTAAAAGGAATTGCTGATAGGTGATTCATATGGCACATCCACACAATTTCCTGCCATATCCTTTGCATCCGCATCAAATTGAACCTGAATATGATTGCCTTCTATCGATATGACCTTTCCTGTAAGAATATTGCTTACGAAATTTTTGCCACTAGACTTTTCATAAGGTACTGTAATATCCGCCGTCTTTCCTACCAGAACCCTGTTTTCAAGAATTCCGCCCCGATTGATTAATGTATTTTTCTTTATGGTTTCCCTTTCAATGGCATCCCCCGGAATAGCCGGAAGGCATTCGCAAAGATATTCCACCGATTCAAACTGATAGCTGGCAGCCAAAGGATCTAAATTCATCATAATCTGCCTTTGGCTTTCAATATTTTTGCTTTCCCCAAGCTTACGCTCTAAGACAGTTGCTGGATGCTTTTGCAGCTGCAGGGTTCCCACAGCAATTACGATCTGGGCAGTTCTGGTATCTCCATATATCTGCATTTCATACTGATTGGCAATTCTTTTTAAAAACGTCCAGTCCGTTTCATCTTGCTGATATACCACTGTGGATATTCCGGGATTTTTCTGCATACGGATATCTGCCGGATAAGCTTCCAAAACCTCTTGAAAAATATCCAGCAACGTCTTGGAAGGGCTCTGAAAGGTTCTTGTATGCTTTTCCATATCCAGGCTGTATGTATTTGCATAAACCTCTAACTGAAAGGTCTTATAACCGCCCTGTTCATAAATCATCACATTTGTGCACTGCCCGCAGAACAGAGGTTTCTTTTCCCTGACAAATACGGAAACCAAACTTCCTCTAAGCTGCAAAAGCTTTTCTTTTGCAGTCTCCTCCAAAGCTTCCAGTGAAAGCAGCATCTTCCCATGATCATTTTCCAGATTTTCTATTTGAATATCCAAAACCTTGCCATAAGAAACATCGATTTTTATCTTTAATTCACTAATTGTTATTTTCCCTTTTCTCATATGCCCTTTACTTACTTCCTTCTTATCCCCACTACTATCCTATAAACTGCTACTTCCAATAACATACATATAATAAATGCTGCTACCTTAATGCTTTCCTGCTTTTCTTCCATCCTTTTTGACTCTCTGCCCTTGCGCCAGGCTTCTGCCATATTTATGTACCAGTACTTGCTTTCCTCATCCAACTCTACTCTTGCATAAACCTCATCCAAAACCTCCCTATAGTATTTCTTATTTTCTTTTCCTACCGGAAGCGTCATAGTCCCTGTTTTAGGGAAATCTAATACCGTATCATCTAAAAGCAGCACAACCCTTTCGCCGCTTTCCAACGTGGCAATAAAATATCTTCCTATTCCTCCCTTTTCATCCGGATTCAATATTCTCCAAAGCTTTTTGGTAGAATATCCATCAGAACGAATCCCTTCATAAACATCAACTGGCTCCAAATCCGCCACATCAATACGAATAATAAAGTTATCATGCTGTTTTATCTCTTCAATGGAATGAACGGCTGTATATCCTCCTCCTTCCGGATATCCGGAATGGTCATTATATTTATCATAAGCAACTGGTATGGTGTGCTGATAAGCCCATTTCTGATAGTTTGGAATATAAGCCAAAATAAGTGCAATAAATGCCGATGATACCAGACATGCTAATGCTTTGCCCCCCAAACGATAAAATGCTAATGGCATATTTCTTACCTCCCTTCCCCTGTTTCTTTTCTGTTATAGGAAGAAAAATCTATCATTTTCCGCTTTACATACAACCTTTTCAGGTTATACCATGCATTATGTGTCTTATCACACAGGGAATACCAATAACCCTTTCCATCCTCTCTCTGCTGAAAGACATAGGTACAAAAATAGTTTTCTTTCGGATTATAGCTGCATTCCATATAAATAACCCCTCCCATTACTGGTGTGATATCCACCTTAACTATGCCAGTCTTTGTTTCCTCCAGCTCTTTTAAGGCAGCTTCTATCTGGGAAAAATCCTGAACTTTTTCCTGTCTGTCATTTGCCGTCAGCATAAAGGTATAGTCCAGACTTTTGTCAATCTTATATGTTGCATACTTCTTTCGATCCTTCCAGTCCCATATCAATACCTTTATGGCTATTACCGATAATATAATTCCAATAATAATTAAAACCATTACACTCTGTATGTCTGAATTTTTACTTACAGCCAGGGCAACCATAATATGCCCTGATCCCACTCCTAAAAGCGCTATTCCAAATGCCGTCCAGCTTCTATTGTAGTGATACATGATTTCCTCCTATTATTTTTAATAGTCTATTGTATATCCAATAAGCTTGGCATTTTTGTTTCTTCAGGCTTAGGTGTGTAATAGGAAAGAGTATCGTAATAAATGGATACGTCTCCCTGCTCCTTTGACTGATCGATAGAGAACTGCTGTTTAGCCCACTTTTCAACCTTTTCTGCTGTTGCCTGTTTTTCTGCTGCTATTGCCGCTTCTGCCGCAGATTGGGGATTGCTTGCTTCCTTATCGCAGAAGCTGTCGATTTTCTCCTGCACTTCGCTGGGAAGCTGATCCATAACATTTTTTTCTTCTTCCTCTTCCTGCTGCTCCCCTTCTTCGGCTTCCGCTTCTACCTGCTCCAATACAATTTCTATAATTCCACCATAGTAACAGGGCAGCTTGCTCTCTAAGGTCAGGGCAGGCGCTCCATCAATAAAGTAATCCTCATCCACCTTTATCCAGGGCACTAATGTCATGGGTTCGCACTTACATCCAATCATTGTCTGCAGCAATGCTCCTCCCACACCTGGAATCAGCACGCTTGCTATGCCCTCTGCAATTGCTCCTCCCGGATTGGAAATGGATTTACACCTTCCAAATGTAAGTATATTTTCATTAGCCACATGGTCGTTGGCATTCATTAGCGGATATTCCGAGTCATGAAATAGCACGCCATGGTCTTTTGGTACATTTAAATATTGTGTAAAGTCTTTATCTCCACAAGAGCACTTTGCTTTCATAAGACGATATACATATTGTTCTTTTCCTGTAGCCATTTTTCACCTCATACTTAATTTTTCTATACCAATGCCATATAAGTTTCTTCGCAGAATACTTTCTACAACAGCCAGGGAGACTACGATTTTATTTTCCAAAGTCTTTTGCAGACGGAAAATATCCCTTCCCCTGATTTTTCGTTTATCCAAAATAATCTGCTCCATAGTGCCGTTTGGCAATATTACCGTATCCGGATGCAGACAATTTTCCATTACACAATCATAAATCCAATAGGTTTTGGCAGCCTCTTTTATGTATTTTTTTTGATCTGGAAATACCTGAACCGCTTTAAAAGAAATATTTTCATCATACATATGCAGAATTTTTCGTAATTCATCAGAAACCATATAAGTTGGATGAGCCAGGATATCCGGGATTTCCTGCTGGTGCTCATATTGTATATAGGCTACACTGACCTTCTCAATTGCCCGGAAATCTGTATGGGTCATTGCCGGCACATACCGTTTAGGATCCAATCCCAATATTTTAATAGGATTGATCACATCCTTACTTTCTTTTAATAAGAAATACTCCATTGTTATCCTTTCCGGGAAAATACACCCTCATCTTCTTTACAATCCTGCACTTCTATTTCCTTACTCATACATTCCAACAGATTTATCCTGCGGATATCGGATGATACAAAGGTTAAATATTCTAATGTACAATCTACAAAATCAACATCCTTATAAAAATCCGGAATATCTTCCAAATGCTCCGGATCCGGTACAAAATTCCATCTGGTTTGTTGGAAAGTGTCCTTTTTCATCGTTACCCCTTGTAATGTCATGCCGTAAAAGTCCACATTTTCAAATGTGCAATAGTAAATCCTGCAATTTTGTAAAATAACATCTTTCAATGAAATATTTTTAAAATGACAGTGTACAAATTCACAATCAATAAACCGGGCATGGGATAAATCCAACTGCTCAAAAGATTTCCGGTTATAAACCGCCTCCCTGAATATACAATATTTTAACGATACGTCTTTTTCACGGAAAAAAATATCTACGGTTTCTCTTTTTAAAAATAATGTCCTGCTCCAATCTCTATAGCTTCCTACGCTTAAGCGAAACCCTTCGGTCAATATAAGCTCATTATATCCTTCTATTTCGTCAAACTTTGCTAACAGATACTTTGCCGTTGTATAAAGGCATTGTGTCAGATAATTCATGCTGTTCCACATCATTTGCCTGACTGCTTCTTTCCGGATAAAATTCTGCCCATGTATTTCTGCAATTTTTTCTTCAATAGACTTTCTAAATTCTTCCCATTCACAAAATAACCATGAGGCGTCATATTTAATATTGAGTATTTCATTTCCCAATATTCCTTTTTCGTCATAGGCTGAAATTGCTATCTGGGGCTTATGCAGATATATGGAAGAGTGCAAAAGAGAAATCTGTATTTCCCCTATTTCTATGGGTATCTGCTTTTGAAACTTTCCCATAAATATTACAAATCCTTTTAATTGCTTATACAAGGTTTCACATATAGATTTTCCATCATTTAAAATTCTGTTTTGCGTATTTGTATGAAATTCTTCCTGCAATGGAGCCAGAAACTGTTTTTCAAACTCTGCGGCTTTTATTACCATATCCTCTTCCTCTATTTTATAACTACATTTTCTGCACCTAGTTCTATTCCTTCCGGCTTAATATCAATATATGATTCTGCAGTACTGATTAAGATATCCTTTTCTGCATTGATGGATATACTATTATTGGAAATAAGAGATAAATTATTTTTTGCACATATGTTGATGTTTTTATTGCTCATGATAGTAATTCCTTCATCATCCGTCAGGTTAATAAAGATTTTATTGTCATTTGTATTTGTTGTTATATAGATTCCTTCTTTGGTCATAAGGATTTGTTTTCCATTGGGGCCCGTCCACTGTTTATCAGTAACATCCGCACCAGGGCTTACACTGACGCTGCTTGCGGCAAATGCCTGTCCTTCATCAGATCCCGGGAAAAATACCCTGACAAGATCCCCTTCTGCAGGCATACAATAAAAGCCGCTTCCATCACTTGAGGAATATGCAGTAGAGTAAGGAAGCCATACCGTACTGTCTCCATCATATTCGCTATCAATATCAATCAAATGGACTTTTACTGTGTCCTTTAGCACATCCTGCACCTTACCCGTATACATTTTTCCTGAAATCTGCGTATTTGCCGTTTCTGTCTGTTTAAATTGATTTTCTCCCGCAATATATACTGTGCTGATTAAAATTCCATTTGCTAAAGAGGCATGTATACCGCTTACTTTTAAATTTCCGGATCCATTTGATACGCTGTCTCCCAAAAACATATATTGCATTGTCTGCAAGCTTGTTCCACACGCATCCAAAGCAGGTCTGCCCTCATTTGCTGTTCCCTGTGAGGTTGCATATTCTGTGCTTTTTATCTCGTGCTGTTTTCCGCCCTTAGGAATTCCAACTGTAAGAACAGGCACTTGTCCATCAATGGATGTTATGACAGGCGCTGACAGTCTGGAGGCCATCCGCTTACAAAATTCCCAATTTGTTTCATTACATTGGATAATCATATTTCCGATTGCCCTGTCAGTAACCTGCATATTGATCTGCGCCTGTCCCGCTACTGCCTGACTCATAATTTCTTCATATGTCTTTGTAGTATTTTGAAAGCTTTTATTTTTCTTTTCCTGGTCTAACAGTGTACTGACTGACTTTAGGGAAAGCTGCAAAACCGTATATTCACTCATCATCTGAATTCCTGCATATTTGACAACTCCGCAGAATAAAACCGGCGGCTGTCCTTTCGCAGTTGTTAAAATACGAATCATCGTTTTTTCATTTATGCGCTTTATATAATTCTGTGCAGCTTCATTTTCCATTTCACAGGAAATATCTGCATCCCCATGTTCATTTATATTATGCTTTATTTCCAGACTCAGCAGCTTTGCAAAAGGTACCCCTTCTATTTGTATATTCAGATAAGTAATTGATTCCACATTAATCCTCCTTTATCAGTTCCATACTGGAAATGATTTCTTTTGCTAACGGAATAAGTCTCTTTTTATATTTACTTGGAAAATTAATATTTCCTACAAGTAACACTCCGTCAATATTCGCATAAAATTGTATGTTATAAACCATCGTATCAACAGCCTTGGATACAAAGGAAAGCATGCCCAGATAATCCTCTTCTTTTTTTTCTACTTTCTTTTCAATGACTCTTACCTTAGGTCCTACTGCTTCCAGCATTTTAGCAGCCATGCTTACAAACTCCTTCATGCCGGAACCCGGAAGTGGATAAATTGTCTTGTCAAGTGACATCTGAAAATTAATTTCCTCGCCTCCAAATATATGGCTTGGTGTATTTCCTGCCGGATATATCAATTTGGAAATATCATGTGCAAACTGAAAAAATGACTCTGGCATATAAATACTGATTCCCAATTCCGGAATGCTGCGACGTTTAAAGGCTACTTCCTTACCTATAATATGGGTTACTTCATCATAAATGGATTCTTCTGCTTCTTTGTCCATTGCCTCCTGTGATGTTTTTTTCTTTTCTTGTTCTTTTAACTCCCTTTTCGCTTTTAATATTTGCTCATCCTGATATCCCATATTTTTTATCCCCACACCTTCTGCTTTAATCAATCACTATTCTATGATTTTCCCTTGTCTTTAAAGACTTTCTGCTATTCCCATGTCGAATATCTTTCAAAATCGCCTTTAATCCTTCATAAATCTGTTGGTTTGACATTTCATCATAGGTCTGTCCCAATTTTAGAGAAATGTAAAATTCAATCACATTTCTATTTAATGTTTTTCCATCCAATGCCAGAATCTGCTGAATAAACAAAATATCCTGAGGGTCGTCCAGGCTTTCCTTTACAGCTTCTTTGGCAAAAATTCTTAATATTTTATTGGAAATGGAAACCCTGCCAAAGCCGGACCATTGTGCATATATTTCATTTATTGTGTCAAACTCTGTGTTTAAATCAGCAAAGTTTCTATATTGGGTACGAAGTATTGCTCCATTCTGAAGACGAAACCTGCAGATTTCTATTTTATTTGAACAGGCTTCTATATGATCTCCAGCATTTGTTGTAAGCTCCAGTTGCACTTCACCTAAGACAAAACTTTTATCTCTCCACAGGCTTCCAATTTGAAAATAAAGGTATTGCCATCCATTTCCGGGCTGTATGGTTACTTTCATATCTTTTGATAAAAAATAGAGATTCTGTTGAAATATAATAATGCCCTGACTGACAAAAATTGTATTATCTGACATGGAAACAGCACATCCTGAAAGGATTCCATCTGAATATCCATAATAAGAAAGCCTTCCTAAATCAAGGGTATTATTTTTGAGTGCATTCATCATCTCATGGGTCAGTATTGTTCCCTTTTCAAAAACAGGTACCTTATATCCTGCCATAGCTTCCCCCGTTCACTGTTGTTCATAGCAGTTTTCTCTCTTTTATTCTCTTACGGAATCTGACTCATAGCCGCCTGCACCTTTGCCGCACTTTCCGCATCTCCCATTTCCGTATACGCATTCACCGCCTGCTGCAGGCACTCTTTTGCCCCCGGCAGATCTCCTCTTGCCATACATCCAACTGCCTCTAATATTTTGTTGATTGCCTCATTTTCTCCCGGTCCATACTTGGCAGATTCGATTTTTTCATTCATGGACATGATCTGATCATTATTATCCGTCTTCTGGTAAATTTCCTTGGCGCTTTCATAATAGCTGGCAGCCTCGTCATAGTTTCCTTTATGCATGGCATCGTTCCCCATAAGCACATAGGCATCCGCCTCCCGCTCCATGTCCTGATTGGACTGTTTATTGATCATGTTCTGTACATTGTCTATTTTAATGTCCATTAAAGCCATCTTGCTTTCGGCATCTGCATTCCCGTAATTTTCCTTTGCCAGCTCATATGCCTTTCTTGCACTTTGATACTGTACAAGAGCCTGAGAATAAACGCCTTGTGCCTCTAAATCTTCTGCCTCTTTGGAATACTGGTCACCTTCTGCAATTGCCTTGGAAGAGTTGATATTGGAAATATATTGATCCGCTACATTACGCTTTTCCACGTCATCAATATCGTTTACCCCTTTAGAAGCGGTTTCAAAGGATTTTCTCGCAACCTGATAATTCCCATTTCCCATTTCTTCCACGCCGTTTTTCATGTTTTTGCTGTATTCCTCATATACCTCCATATTTTTTATATAGTCTGCCGTTTCCCCATAGGACTCCTGTATATCTTTCCCTACCGAAATAGCGCTGGCATATTGATTTTCCGCTTTTTTATACTCCTCCCCTGCAAGAGCCTCTTTTGCTCCCAAAAGATATCCGCTTACTTTGCTGTAAAGCTCCACGCACCTTACATCTTTTCCCTTTTGGCTGTCTGCCTTTACCTTAAGCTGGTCCGCCTTTTCCAATGCCTGGGTAAACTGTTCGTTTGCACCTTCATAGTTGTTTTCCACAAGACACTCCACGCCCCGTTCCTTCAGCTTCATCATTTGCTCATAATTGGACTGGTTCTTGCGATATCTTGTAAAAAAGAGCATTCCTACAGCCATAATGACTACCATGGCAAGGGCTGATACAATCTTTACCACCTGCTTGATCTTGCCTGCTTTGGGATTTTTATAAACCTTATCCACAAAAACGGATGCAATCGTGTAATTTTCCACAATTTCCATCTGCTGGCTTAAGATTACATCCTCTATTCCGGTGCAGACCACTTCTGCAGAGGATACATCCTCAATAGCATCCAAAAGTTCTGCATCCCCTATGATTTCCCAGACTCCCCTTGTCATCAGGACAAAAATATCCCCGTCCTCCAGCTTCTTTTTGGGAGAAACTAAAGGTATAAACCGTCCGGACTGGCCTAAATAGCTATAGAGGTTATGTCTTTCCTCATGATAAGACAACTGGTCAAGAGCCAGTTCCTCCGCATCAATCATGCGCTGTGACAGAGAAGTATCCTTTGTCTTATATTTGATATTTCCGTTTCTAAGCAGATACAGACGGGTATTTCCGGCAGATGCCCACATTGCTTTCTTATAATCGGTAACCAATACTACTATGCTGCATTCCAGTCTTGCATCACTTGCTTCATTTAAAAGCGTCTGATGGGCTACAGACAAATAACGTTTCAGCTTTCCGGCACTGACTCCGGGACCTTCCGTAAATTCTGTAATGACTGCAGTAACCGCCAGTCTGGCGCTTTCTTTCTTTTCATCCGTATCGATTCCATCCGCAATGGCATAACAGGCATAATCGTTTAATTCCACAAATGCAAAATAATCTGCATTATGGAGATAACTGCCCGGTTCCGAAATAAATTTTGTATTGATAATTGAATTCTCTTTACGCATAGTTTCCTCTACTTTAAGCTCAGGATAATGATGGTGGAGTTATCCTTGCTTCGTACTTTTTTCTCTTCAATAGCCTGCATGATTTCATCTGCCAGATCCTGGGCATTTTTCCTTTTTCCCAAAATGCTCTCTAACTCAATCTGGCTTAAGGTCTCTACACCGTCCGAATAAATCAGGACCTTATCTTTTTTCTTCAGGAAGATGGGTCTGTCGGATTCATCCGCCTTTTTAAAGCCGTCATAGCCTACATAATTTACAAGACGCTTGTCCATAGGGCTTCCAAGAGCCTCTTCCTTGCCGATAGCTCCTGCACGATATTGGTCTTCCAGCCAGTTTTTCACGTTTTCTTTCCGGTTTACTTCAATAATTCTTCCATTTCTAAACACTGCAATATTGCTGTCCCCCACAGACGTCCAATACATTTTATCCTCAATCAATACCACAGCTACTACCGTGGTACCGCCTTTTGCCTCCCCAAATTCATCCCGGATTCTTTCATTTGCCAGAACTGCAGTTTTTTGGAAATAATAGTTTAAATTGTTGGTCACATCCCGTTTTTCAAATTCATCCAGATAGGTCTCAACCGCAATCTGGCTGGCAAGATTTCCGTTTATGTATCCTCCGATTCCGTCAGCTACGATTCCCATTACTCCATAATCCTGAATGGATGTGGCAAAAGAATCATCCTGTTTTTCCCTTGTACCGATAATCTGTGCGTTTCCTATATCCACATACAGACCTTCCGCCAGCCGATAGCCTCTGTTCTGATTTCGTATTTTTATATACATTCCGATTGCGGCAAAGGTAATAATTGCTGCCAGACAGACAACTACTGTAATAATAATCCGTATATCTGTAAATATGACTGCCATTACATATCTCCCATCTCGTTTGCTTCATCATTCCCCTCATTCCACTCAAAATGCTCTCCACAAAGGGGAATGAAAATAAATTTACACTGTCCGATTTCAATTACGGAAAAGGCGCTTAATTCCACCGGCGTATAGACGGCTTCACCGTTATGATATGCCAGCCCGCTGGAATCTCCCGGAAGAAGGTAAGTGGAGCGGTTCTTGCTGTCATAAATAATGGCTGCATGATTGATTCTGGAAATCGTGTTATCCCCCAGAATCTGAATATGCATATTATCCGCCCTTCCTATAAAGTTCTTTCCTGCACGAACCTTATAGTCCTTTCCATATTGGGCGCCTTCAATGCATACAAGCCAGCCGGTAACCGGATCCACATTTTCCTGTGCTCCCGATATGGACATGGTCTTATCGGGATCGTCAATCATCAACCGTTTATTGTTGGAATACATATTATTTCTTTCCTGATTGGTATTGCAATAAGGACACGTATCCCCATATTTTCTTGCGCTATACATATGACCGTTTTTACAGCGATTTAAGCCCATAATACATAATCTCCTTTTGTTCTGTTATTTCAGTTGCAGCATGGTATTGGCTATGTAGATAATGTCTCCGGCCTCAACCTCCACTGCTCCCACTAATTTCACATCCAAGATTGAATTTTGATAGAGCTTTTTTACTCTTGTCCCGTTTTTTGAATCTATGTCATCAACATACCAGCCTCCGTCCGTATAATTCAATACGGCATGCTGCTTGGAAATCAGTTGCGCAAATGCGGAACATTCCAAATCAATATCAACCTTCTCCGTATCTGTGCTTTTTCCAATAATGATTGCAGTTTTTCCTTCCAGGCTCCACTCTAACAGGGTATCCCCTTCCTCATTGATCAGAATCAGTTTTTTTACATTTTTACCGTTCAAGTTCTGCTGTTCTTTTCTTTCCACACTGATTGGTTTTCTGTCTAAAGGATTGCCTGCTGCCGTATTTGTGTTCCTGCTGATTCTGGCATTTGTTTTCATTCCGTTTGAAATTTGTCCTCCCGAAGGATTCGTTGCAGGTCTTTGTGGTCTGGAACTACTTCTGCTGTCATCGATGATATTTCCCTTGTGATCTACATTTAACGCAAAGATAAGGAACATGATAATCATGATTACCGCAATGATTCCCAGCGCAACCACTTTATCTTCTGTCTTCTGATCCGAAAGGCAGATATAGGTCATACTTGCCCCTCCGGCGCTCCATACGAGATATTCTACAATTTTCAGTATAATTTGTTTCATTCGTGTACTGTTCACCTTTTCTACCCTCTATTACCATTTTTTATACAGTGTATGGGGAAATCTTCCCCATACACCGTAAGTGAAAAACCCTGCGGAAATAATCAGGCACCGTATCCACCAGTAATTGCGGTTGTCTTGATTTTATCTTTCTTTTGTTTTACAATTAATTCGAATGTACCAACGCCTTCTGTATCGTCGTATAACTCCTTGTAATCAACGACAAATGCATTTGGCAGTGTATATTCTCTAACAACCTGGCCTGCTGCCGTAACCTGTACCAGCACATTACGGTAGCAGTCCGCTTTTTCAGCCGGAATCATAGACCATAATGCCAGATCTACTGTTCCTTCTGTGCCGTCATCCAGCATGGTAAGAATCTTACCGGTTACTTTTAAAGTAACACCGATGTCTGTTGTCTTTGCGTTAGAATCCTTTGGTGTATCAACAGAAAAATCTACTGTTTTGACAGTTTCAACTCCCAAATCAATTCCACCATCAACTTTTAAAATGAATCCCATTCTTCTTTCCTCCTCCTACTAATATGCGAAACCGCCCTGATACTGAACCGTTCCATTCATGTCTTTCTTCTGTCTTACTAACAGCTCGAATGTTCCTACACCACTTTCATCGCCAAAGAATTCCTTGTAGGAAATTACATAGGCCGTATCCATGATGATCTGTCTTACAACCTTACCGCCGGATATAACCTCAATCGTTATTTTTCCGTAGCAGGTTGCATCTTCTGCAGGCACTAATGCCCATGTGGGTAATTTCACAGTCTCATCTGCTACTCCCATAACATTTGCCCGGATCTTACCTGTGATCAGCACGCTCATTCCCAAATCTGTGGAACGTGCATTGCTGTCATTTGGCGTATCCGTGTCAAATGTTACTGCTTCAACTGTTTCAAGACCCAATTGAATTGTTTCCTTTGCTTCGATTTTTACCTTGAATCCCATTTTTCTCCTCCTTATTTTTGATTCAATTTATTATTAAGGAATCTTTCCCCAATAACCCTTATAATTAGTTGGCAGCCCCTGATGTGCCCTTTGTAACTGTAACCTTGAGATTCTTAACGTTTCCGTTGAATCCAAGCTTAATGTTGCAGTCATTTGTTCTTTCATCAATAATGCTGTCGATTTCGTCCCCTTCCTGAGTGATGGCATTGATAAAATCCTTATCCGCCTGCCAGAGGGACTTCTGGCTCTGTGGGTGATTGCTAAAGAATCTGGTAACATTTTCCTGCTTAAAGTCATTTGTCATAAACCGCAGGATTCGTTCAATATAGGTACTAACCATAGTCTTATAAAGAGAATCATAATTCTCGTCTACAAGTGCCATAGTCCTTGCTTTATAAACAGTAATGTTCTTTACTTCCCTTCCCTGTACCTGACTGTTTTCGGAAGCAAAAACAAAACCAAAGCCCTTTTGATTGATAATATTTTTAATGGTATTGGTAAATCCGGTTATTTCCTTTGCCATAGTAGTAATGGTACGAAGAGAATGATCCGATGCTTCAATGTCATAACGGATTCCCGGATATCTCGGCGTTACATTGGAGTAAAATTCTCTCAGATAATCCGGGCACTGGTATGCTGCCACGATACCTGCTGCCACATATGCGGCTCCTACATATACGCCTTCTATCCACAGCTTNAGNATNTCTTCCCTTTCCTTGGACAAGGCAACTCCGCCTTCCTCTGTTACCATCATGCGGTTATCAATGATCACTTCCGATTTTTCCTTTGGAACTACCGTAAAGTTCGGAAGCGCACAGGAAACAAATTCGCTGTANTCCTTTTTGGTCAGAACCATGGACTTATCAATGAATCGTTCTACACCTGAGGTAGCCACATAGTTAAAGGTTGTGTCTTCTCCTGTCTGGAAGCTGTAGAATATCTGAATCCNATAGTCCTTNGTAGTATCTAACAGNGTNGTCAGGGATTCCATNGTATTGCCCTGTGCCTTATCNGNNTTTACATTTCCTTTGAAACGCTGACGCTTTACCTGTCTTCCGTTTGCCGTATCCATCTCGATATCCGGCACGATTCCAAGCCATACNGTATTGTCATAATTGTTTTTTGCATTCACTGTATTTAAATAGGTTTTNAATCTGCCGATATTCATGGTGCTCACTAACATGTCCAGCTTNACATTTGTAACAAGCAACGTAGGAGACATNCCTCTTTGCTTTGTCTGNTACTGGTCAAAGAACATTTTCACGCCAATAAGCTTTTCCACCAACGGTTTTACNGTTTTAACAAAATCATCCTTTGCTTTTTTNTAGAACTCCAGATATGTATTNTAGTTNTTTACTTCNAACTCNGTATCCACATCATCATCCACAACTGCTGTCAACGGACAGAACGTACGGACAACCANGCTTCTCACATAATCCGAAGGCTCTTCNTTGANTGCATCNTAATCATCTTCAAANGCAGCTATTAAACCGGTGTTTGTATCTGTNGTNGTCAAAGCCAGTAATTCTTTCTTGTCCTTTTTCGGCGCTTCTAAAACNTTCAGCTCGCCNTTTTCTCCCATGGACAGCATACCTAATTTCAGCTTTTCCTCCTGCTTTTGTCCTGCAGACTGGGTTAAAAGCAATCTTGTTTTAATATCTTCAATAGCAAGAGGCAGCATTGCCATTACATTATTGTAGTTCTGGCTTGCTTCTTCAAACTTATAATTCAGCTTGTCNCCAATATCCANCTTCTTTGGNTCTCCGTCTTCCAGCTTATCGTATTTTTCATATAAATAATGAATTTCCTTACGTACCTGNTTGATATCCCTCATTACCTTTTTGGGAGAAATCATATCCAGAATCTTATCAAATTTAAAATCTACATTGATNAAGCCCTGTGCTCTTTTCGTATCAATTAAGGTAAACAGCATGTTCAGAAAATCATTCTGCTTATTTAAGGGGATTTCTGAAATGAACTCCTCCGGTATGGAGGTAGGCTTTTCTAGTGTATACAGGACACTCTGGGTATTGGCATTAAAAAATGAATATACAACCGGAGAGAACTTATCCAGAAATTCATCAAAGTTCTTAACCAGCAGGTGCTCATGTATTTCCTGCACTGTTGCATCGTCCAGACTGTCTAAATCCTTTGCATCCCCCATGATTGATAAAAGATTCTGCTTTTCCGGATTAATCTCCTCAAAAAGCATTGTTCGATTGGTTTGTGTGATAATTTCCATTCTTTTCTTCCTTTCTTTTACATTTTATTCTTTTATATAGTTAAGACCCATTGCAAAATAATTAAATGTTGCAATCGTTTCTTTCTTTTCAGCCGTATGCATTTCATGACAAAGTGCTGCAAATAGCCTGATATGGAAATAAATTCGGATATAGGCGGAACATCTTTGTCATTTTCTATTTCATTTGCCGCAGTCAGCATATATCCTGTCAGCAGATAATAAAGCAGTGCTCCGATGCTGTATATGTCTGTTCCATAATCCGACTTCTGGTTCTGATACAATTCCGGTGCGGAAAAGCCTCTGCTGACAAATACAACATCCGCATTTTCCTCTTTTCTGTAACAGGCAGAACCGAAATCAATCAGCACTACCTTTCCCTCCCCGGTCAAAATAATATTAGAAGGCTTTATATCCCTGTGAATGATTCCTCTTTTATGTATCTGCCGCGTGATTTTTACTAGACTCAGCATAATATTTCGTATGGAAAAATCGTCGCCCTCTAAAATGTATTCTTCCAGGCTCTTTCCTTCTACCAGCTCTGTCACCAGATAAATAGTTTCATTTTCCTTGAAATAATCAATATACTGCAATGTGCATCCGGCATAAGGCTTGTCCAGATCGCTCATTTTCTGTACGATCAGACATTCCTTTTCAAATGCCTTTTTAGCCTGTACAAAGCTTTTTTGAAAAGTTTTCCCTTTGCAGATCACGGTTCTTTTATCCATATCCCGATTTGCCAGATAGTATGGACAATACTCCTTTACTACTACCGTTTTGTTTTGTAAGGTATCGGTACTTAAATATACAATGCCCGTATGACCCCAATAATATATGGAATCTATGCGGTATCGATCATGCAGCAATGTATTTGATGCAAGCGCGATGTCACTTACATTGATATCACTCACATTCAGCTCCATTATCCTATCCCCTTTGCTTCATATCTTAATTCGTATTCTGAAGCATTCTCGGCAAATGAAATATATATGGTAGTGCCGGATTCTATTTCTATTTCTTTATTTTTCGGAAGCAGTTCATCTTCCACAAAAACACCGCCCTGACTAGAATGTCGCAGGTAGATGGAATTTTTCGTTGCGGGAGAAAAGAAGATTTTTTCTATAT
>JAAVAC010000009.1 GCA_014804265.1 Lachnospiraceae bacterium
CGATATAAAATCGGGGAATGGTAAGAAACAGTTAAGGCTCCATGGTCAAGCGGTTAAGACATCGCCCTTTCACGGCGGTAACACGGGTTCGATTCCCGTTGGAGTCATTTTTATGACTTCAAAGTTGATTTTTTCAAGCTTTGGAGTTATAGTATATTGATAAGAGTCATACAATATAGTATATGGCGCAGTAGCCAAGTGGTAAGGCAATGGTCTGCAACACCAGTATCCACCGGTTCAAATCCGGTCTGCGCCTCTTAAAAACCCCCGAAATATTAGTATTTCGGGGGTTTTGTCACTCATTATTAATATTATTATTGTTATCTATTTGTCATCATAGTGCCCTTTACACTGTATTATAACAATGTTATCTTCATTGACTTCATAAACAAGTCTGTCCTTTTCGTTAATTCGCCGGCTCCACTTGTGTTCGTGATTGCCCTTTAGCGGTTCGGGTTTCCCTTCTCCAGTAAAAGGTTCCCGCTGGATAACTTTTAACAGTCCGTTAATTTTTTTTTAGAGTTCTTTTATCCTGTGACTGCCAGTATAGATATTCGTCCCAGGCATCTTCTGCAAATGTAATTTTACTCAATTTCCATAGCCTCCAGCTCTTCCATGGTTTTAACAATTACTTGCCCATTTTTAATCTGTTGTTCAGCTTTATTTAGCTGTTTCATGTTGGAATCTGAGTAAAAAGGATCCAAGGGTGCAGCTATTTCAAAGGGAATCCGACGGTCACGCAGAGCCTTTTTGGCATAAATCATAAAAAAGGTGGTAAGATTCATTCCCATCTCATCACACATTTCATCCAATTGTTTTTTCATTTCATCATCAAATCGAAGGCTTACAGTAGTCATGTTATCACTTCCTTTCTATCTTTATCATAAAATAGATTANNNCTATCATAAAATAGATTAAAGCAAAGTGCAAGAAAAATCATTCAAAATCATTCAATTTGCATNATTTTTTATATTATATGACNAATTTAGNTTTCTTATAATNATTNTATAAAAAATTTTATTTTCCTGAAGAAAAATNAATATGCCATACGTTATAATAAATGAAAGGTGAAAGGAGGCGGGTAAAATTAGTGAAGAAGCTATTCTGGAATATATGATAGATAACTATCAGAACCTAGTGTTCTCTATCTGTTACAAAATTACCGGTAATTATTTTGATGCAGAAGACATGACTCAGGAAACCTTTTTATCCGCATACAAACACTTTTCAAAATTTGATGGCACAAATGAAAAGGCATGGATTTGTCGAATAGCTACCAATAAATGCATCGATTTAAAGCGAAAGTCCTCTCGCAATCAGATTCCTACGGAGGAAGGATTCTTTTTAGAAATGAAAGATGAAAAAGGCACACCGGAAGAGAATTTTTTCAATAATCAGATAAAAGAAGGATTGCTTGAAAAGTGCAGGACATTAAAGCCGCCTTATGATCAGGTTGCCTGTTGCTACTTTTATGAAGAATTGACAACCTCCCAAATTGCTAAGAAGCTTAACAGAAATGAGAAAACAATACAAACCCAGGTTTATCGTGCAAAGGCAATGTTAAAAAAGATATATGAAAGGAGTGGATTGAAATGTTAATAAAAGATCAGATGTCAGATGAGCAGATAGATGCCTTTATCGCATATATAGAAGAAAATGAAATGATACAGGCACCAAAAAACCTGAAAGAAAAGATACTTCAGGAAAGCCGAAATGAAGAAATTCAAATCAAAACAGCACACAAAATGAAAAAGGCATCTGCAAAGGCACAATTTTTCATTTATAGCTTAAAGATTTCGGCGGCAGTGGCAGCGGCTGTATTGTTGCTGGCATTTATTGATACGGATTCTACTCCTGCATTTTCCATGCCAAAGCAGGATATGGAAAGGAAAACAGTAGTCAATTTTTTGAATGAAAAATCAAATGAATGGAGTGGTAAATTAAATCAATTTTCCAATATGCTGTATCAATAAAAANAAAAAGTAAATGCAAGCCTGTAAACAGGCGGATAGGAGTGACTTATGACTAAAAAAAAGAACGGATTTTTAACTTTTATATTTTCACTAATTCCCGGTGCCGGGGAAATGTTTATGGGATTCTTTAAACAGGGAATCAGTATTATGTGTGTTTTCTTTGGGATTATTGCCATTTCTTCCTATTTGGTGATNGGNCCCCTGACATTTTTGTTGCCTATAATATGGTTTTACAGTTTTTTTCATGTACACAATTTAGCNTCTCTTTCCGATGAAGAATTTTATGCAGTAGAAGATAAGTTTTTATTTGATTTTGATGAAGACATTTTCAAGAAGCAGATTGGAAAGGAAAAAACCCGTAAGATTCTGGCAGTGATTTTAATTATTCTTGGAAGCTATGCGATATGGGATATGTTTATGAGTTATGTGTATGACTTNGTAAATAATTATATGAGGAGATTTATATGGTTGTATAGTGTATTGAAGGATATGCCGAGATTTGTATTTTCCGTTGCGATTATTTTGGCTGGAGTATATCTGATTAAAGGAAAAAAGAAAGAATTAGACCAGCTTGAGGAAGTTTCGGAAAATGAAGAGACAAAATAAAAAATGACGGACAGGTGGAAAAAGCTATGAGAAAACCCGCCGGAAAGGAAAACAAATGGAACAAGAATTGAGATTAGGAGAAACAGAACAAATAAATTCATCAAGCCAAAGGAAAAGCGGCGGCAGAACTCACAGAGTAGGAACTATTACGTTAGGAATTGGTCTGGTAGGAGTAGGAGCTTTATTTCTGGCCCATATGTTTCTGCCGGAAATGTCCTATGAATTTATTTATAAAGTGTGGCCTGTTATTTTCATTTTGCTTGGAATAGAAATTTTGTTAGCTAATGGAAGAAAAAACGTAGAATTTGTTTATGATAAAACGGCAATTGGCCTGGTAGCATTTTTAATCATTTTTTCTATGTTCATGGCGGTTATCGGGTTTGCGGTAGAGACCAGTACAAGATATTATGAGCAGGAATATCAAAGATGGATTTACAATACCTACGATGAAAAAGCAGGTAATGTAGAATAGATGTTTTTTGTGAAAATACAATGCTCCTTTCCGGGCAGGCAGANCAATGAATAATCTGCCAGCGGAAGNAGCATATTATTGCGTATNCNGAAACTTTTTGTCNGCTTTAGNNGNAGNANNAGNCATGATNNNTATNTATCAAATNTGTCCATATAAATAGTAAGTGTATCCAGCTTATCCTCATAAATNATGGAAAGGAGCTTGTCCAGNCTGTAAAGAGCTTTCTTTACCTGNTCTATAGNAATGCTTTCTTTATTAAGCGCATCTGCAATTTCATCAATATCCACAACCTTAACAAAACCGTCAGGATAAACGATCACNTCAGCCAACAGATCTGTTACAATCATGGAATTGTNTTCAGGACGCATTTCGGAATCAATAATATCACAATANTAATAAAGCAGCTTATGTTCCCNGTCATAAAACTTGCTTATTTTGTACCCCTCATCAAAAAAGTAGCAGGAAAACCCATGGTCTAAATCCTTTTTGGGCTTTAAGGTTTTCCATTTGGTCACTAAAATGTGNTCTTCATAAAATAAAATCTCATCATCCTTTAAGAGAACACATTCATCAGGAATGATTCGCTTTCTGTATAAAANCGGATAGTTCATAATGCCTCCNTATTNTTTATCNTNTTGTNTATNNGTATGGAATTTTGTTNNGTTATTCAAAATAGTACCCGGGTGGAAAGGAAAAGTCAAGGATGGAATGAAAAATAATTTCCNCAAATAATTCTAATTAAATCATGTATTCCGCTAGACATAATTGTCAAAAATATGTATAATGANCAAGTGGGATTTTTTTGACGATTTGTCACATTTTACCAAACAGAAAGTGATGTTATGAAGTATAGAAAAAGTGTATACCAGTCATTGGTNATGATAACACAGTTTGGAGTCAATATGCTGGTTCCCATATTCTTTTGTTCCTTTTTGGGAATGTATCTGGACAAATGGCTTGGAACCGGATTTTTCATGGTGATTTTCTTCTTTATGGGTGCTCTTGGAGGCTTTCGGAATATCTATATTCTTTCAAAGAGGATTTACGAGAAGAAAGAAAAGAGAGATGTGCATGATAAAAAAGATAAGACAGTTAAATAGCGCATTGCCNGGATTGTTTTTGGGNATNTGCGTATCAGGTATTCTNTTTGGCCTGATTTTTATCTGGTTCGTAAAGGAGAAATGGCAGTTTGGNCTGGGCCTGTTTCTGGGAGTTGTCATGGCGCTTCTGATGGCATGGCATATGGCTTATACNCTGGATGCNGCCATGAANNTNGGAGAAGAGGGAGCCGTTAAGNTCATGCAGAAGCANTANTTNCTAAGATATGGAGNNGTNGTNCTNTTATGNGGNATTGTGATGGTCACNNNANTTGCCAANCCGCTNGCNGTATTTTTAGGGATTATGACATTGAAGGTNGCGGCTTATTTCGAGCCGTTTACTCATAAATTTTTTTATAAGGAAAGAGATTAGGAGGTGAATGTATGGGGCAAGGAATTTTGTTATCTGCAGGTGCTGATGTGGATTTTATGATTCATGGAGTATTTTCCTATGAATTATTTGGTCAGACTGTCTGGATAACGACTACTCACGTTTGCCTGTTGATCGTAGTGCTTCTGCTTATTGGATTTTCCTGTGTGGCAGGGCGTGTCATGAAGCGGGCAACGGACGTACCGGGAACATTCCAGAATATCGTGGAATTGATTGTAGAGATGCTGCAGAACATGGTAGGCAGTACCATGGGGAAGAGTGCCGGCAAATTTGTGAATTATATCGGCACCATCTTTATTTTCATATTAGTCTGCAATATTTCGGGATTATTCGGTTTGAGACCGCCTACGGCAGATTATGGAGTAACGTTTCCGCTTGGTATCATGACCTTTTGCATTATCCATTTTAATAAGTTCAAGCACCAGAAGGTCAGCGGCGTGCTGAAGGGATTGTGTGATCCATGGCCCATTTGGGCGCCTATCAACATTATTGGTGATGTAGCAGTGCCGATTTCTTTATCCTTGCGTTTGTTTGCAAACGTGCTTTCGGGAACTGTTATGATGGCGCTTGTGTATGGACTGCTGTCCAAGATTGCCATTGCCTGGCCGGGAATACTTCATGTGTATTTTGATTTATTTTCCGGAGCAATCCAGACCTATGTATTCTGTATGCTGACTATGACTTACGTGTCGGATGCAATCGGAAGCGATTCCTGATGAAGCATAGTNGAAGCATACCGGAGAAAATACATTGTATTACAGTATGCTGTTTCAAAAAAAGGAAAGACATATTAGAAACATAATAACAATATAAAAAGAAAGGATTCCCATGACAAATGGGGAAAAGGAGGAAACAAACATGGAATTTAATGAAAACTTTATCTTAGGATGTTCAGCAATCGGTGCAGGCCTTGCAGTTATCGCAGGTATCGGACCTGGTGTAGGTCAGGGTATTGCAGCAGGCCACGCAGCAGCAGCAGTAGGAAGAAACCCGGGTGCAAAATCTGACATTACTTCCACCATGTTACTTGGTCAGGCCGTTGCCGAGACAACAGGTCTTTATGGTTTGTTGATTGCAATGCTCTTATTATTCGTAAAACCTTTAGTATAGGAGGTTTAGACACATATGGCACGTCTATTTGATTTAGACCTTCAGCTTCTTCATGATGCTGTGCTTACGGCCATAGCAGTATTTGCACTATTTTTAGTTGCCTCCAACAAACTCTTTAATCCTGTCAGAAAGTTTTTAGAAGACAGAAAAAACAGGATTGCAGAAGATTTGAGTTATGCGGCGGCTGAAAAGGAGCAGGCTGAGGATTTAAAAGCCCAGTATGAGGATAAGCTGAAGAACATTGAAAAAGAAGCAGAAGAAATATTAAGCGAAGCCCGTAAAAAGGCATTGGCAAATGAAAATAAAATTATTGCGGATGCAAAGGAGGAGGCTGCCAGAATCATCCAGCGGGCAAATGTGGAAGCAGAGCTTGAAAAGCAAAAGGCTGCAGATGATGTGAAAAGGGAGATGGTTTCTCTGGCCTCCATTATGGCAGGCAAGGTTGTTTCGGCAGCAATTGATACAACCGTATCCGACAGCTTAATCGACGAAACATTGAAAGAAATGGGTGAGAGCACATGGCTAAGCTAATTTCAAAAACCTATGGGGAAGCTTTATTTGAACTGGCAGTAGAAGAAAAAAAGATTCCCGTCTTTGTGGAAGAGATACAGGCTATTTTAAAGATACTGGAGGAAAATCAGGAATTCCTTTCCCTTATGAACCACCCCAAAATCCTGAAGGAAGAAAAAATTCAGGTAATGGAAACGGTTTTCAAAGGAAGGGTGCAGGAAGAGCTGGTAGGTTTTTTCCGGCTGATTATCATGAAAGACCGATATGGGGAAATCCAGTCTATCCTCCAATACTTTTTAGATGAGGTAAAAAGGCTGCAGGGAATCGGAGTTGCTTATGTGACTACGGCCACTGCTCTTACAATCATCCAAAAGCAAAGAGTGGAAAAAAAGATTTTGGAAACCACATCATACAGGAAACTTGAAATGCACTATAGGGAAGACAAAGAGTTGATTGGCGGAATGGTAATCCGCATTGGAGACAGAGTAGTGGACAGCAGTGTAAAGACCAAGTTAAATGAGCTTACCAAACAGTTGCTGAAAGTACAACTGGTACAATAGCCAACAGGCAAAACAAGGAAAATCCCCAATACAGGATGGGGNAAAGAGGAAAGTAAGTAAAAAGAAAGGTGCGTAAAGATCCATGAATTTAAAACCAGAAGAAATAAGTTCAGTGATTAAGGATCAGATCAAGAGATATGCCGCAGAGCTGGAAGTATCCGATGTGGGTACGGTTATCCAGGTGGCTGACGGTATCGCAAGAGTGCACGGACTTGACAATGCAATGCAGGGCGAATTGCTGGAATTCCCTGGTGAAGTATATGGCATGGTGCTGAACCTGGAAGAAGATAATGTGGGTGTAGTACTATTAGGAAGCCAGAAGAACATCAATGAGGGAGATACCGTTAAGACTACCGGCAGGGTAGTAGAGGTTCCAGTAGGCGACGCCATGATTGGACGTGTAGTCAATGCTCTTGGTCAGCCTATTGATGGAAAAGGTCCGATCCAGACAAGCAAATACAGACAGATAGAAAGAGTTGCTTCCGGCGTTATTACGAGAAAATCCGTAGATACGCCGTTGCAGACAGGAATTAAGGCAATNGACTCCATGGTGCCTATNGGAAGAGGACAGCGTGAGTTGATCATCGGNGACAGACAGACCGGTAAGACCGCAATTGCAATTGATACNATTATCAACCAAAAGGGACAGAATGTAAAATGTATTTATGTTGCNATNGGTCAGAAAGCGTCTACCGTTGCCAATATCGTAAAAACATTAGAGGAATTTGGTGCAATGGCATATACCACAGTAGTAGCTTCTACTGCCAGTGAGCTTGCNCCGCTTCAATATATCGCACCCTATTCAGGCTGCGCCATTGGAGAAGAATGGATGGAAAACGGAGAGGATGTACTTGTCATTTATGATGACTTAAGCAAACATGCTACTGCATACCGTACCCTTTCCCTGCTCCTGAGAAGACCGCCAGGACGTGAAGCGTATCCAGGTGATGTTTTCTACCTGCACTCCAGACTGTTAGAAAGAGCTGCAAGAATGAGCGATGAATACGGCGGCGGTTCCTTAACGGCGCTTCCGATTATTGAAACGCAGGCAGGAGACGTTTCCGCATACATTCCTACCAATGTAATATCCATAACAGACGGCCAGATTTATCTGGAAACGGAAATGTTCAATTCCGGTTTCCGTCCGGCAGTAAATGCAGGTCTTTCCGTATCCCGTGTAGGTGGTGCGGCGCAGATCAAGGCTATGAAGAAGATTGCGGCTCCTATTCGTGTGGAGCTGGCACAGTATAGAGAACTGGCAGCCTTTGCACAGTTTGGTTCCGAGCTGGATGCCGACACAAAGGAAAAGCTGGCACAGGGCGAGCGCATCAAAGAGATTTTGAAGCAGCCCCAGTATAAGCCTATGGCAGTACAGTATCAGGTTCTTATCATTTATGCGGCAACCAACAAATATCTGCTGGATATTCCCGTTGATAAGATTACCAAATTTGAAGAAGAATTTTTTGAATTTATCGATACGAAGTATCCGGAGATTCCGGCATCCATTGCGGAAACAAAAGTGATTTCCGAAGAGATGGAAGAAAAGCTGAAAGGTGCAATTGAAGAGTTTAAGAATAGCTTCAAGTAGGCAGAAAGAAAAAGGTGATCACACATGGCGTCCATGAGAAATATTAAAAGACGTAAGGTAAGTATCCAAAGCACTCAGCAGATTACCAAGGCCATGAAGCTGGTATCTACCGTAAAGCTGCAGAGGGCAAAGACGAGAGCGGAGCATTCCAAGGCATACTTCAACTGCATGTATGAAACAGTAACCTCCCTGTTGGCAAAGACAGGAGACATAAAGCATCCCTACCTGACTCCAAACGGCTCTAAGAAGAAAGCAGTGATTTTCATCACTTCAAACAGAGGGCTGGCAGGAGGCTACAACTCTAACGTAGTGAAGCTCATAACAAAGGGCGAAATGAAAAAAGAGGAAGTAGTATTTTATGCAATCGGTAAAAAGGGACGGGATGCCCTTCTTAGACATGGCTATGAAATGAAAGCGGACTATTCAGAAGTAATCGAGGAACCAGCTTATGTAGATGCTATGGCAATCTGCCGTGAAGTATTAGAAGCATATGCAAAGGGAGAAATCGGTGAAATCTATCTGGCATATACAGCTTTCAAAAATACCGTAAGCCATATNCCCACCCTGATGAAGCTGCTTCCTGTAGAAGCAGGCGAACAGGAAAATCAGCAAAAGGAAAAAAAGGCAGAGGCTTTGATGAATTTTGAAACAGATGAAGAAGAAGCCCTGAACATGATTATTCCAAAGTATGTGACAAGTCTGATTTACGGTGGTATGGTAGAAGCGGTTGCCAGTGAAAACGGTGCAAGAATGCAGGCAATGGACTCCGCAACAAGCAATGCAGAGGATATGATTAGCAAATTGTCCTTACAATACAATAGAGCCCGTCAGGGAACTATTACACAGGAATTAACCGAAATTATAGCTGGTGCGGAAGCAATCAGCTAGAAAAGGAGTGAAAGAGAAAAAATGGCAGGTAAAGCAATAGGAAAAATCACTCAGATTATCGGTGCGGTACTGGATATTAAATTTACCGGCGGCAGCCTTCCGGAGATCAATGAAGCAATTCATATTCAGACAAAGGATGGCGGCAGACTGGTGGTAGAAGTAGCGCAGCATCTGGGAGATGATACAGTTAGATGTATTGCTATGGGACCAACAGACGGACTGGTGAGAGGCATGAAGGCAGAGGCAACAGGCGCTCCCATTACCGTTCCTGTAGGTGAAAATACCCTGGGACGTATCTTTAACGTATTAGGGGACCCCATTGATAATAAACCGGCTCCAGAGAAAGTAAATTATGAGCCTATCCACAGACCGGCTCCGGAATTTTCCGAGCAGTCTACAGAAACCGAATTACTGGAAACAGGTATTAAAGTAGTAGATCTTCTATGTCCTTACCAGAAGGGTGGTAAAATCGGACTTTTCGGCGGTGCAGGCGTAGGTAAGACCGTATTGATTCAGGAGCTGATCCGTAACATTGCCACAGAGCATGGCGGATATTCCGTATTTACAGGAGTAGGAGAAAGAACAAGAGAAGGAAATGACTTGTACCATGAGATGACAGAGTCAGGCGTTATCGACAAGACCACCATGGTATTCGGTCAGATGAATGAGCCCCCGGGAGCCAGAATGAGAGTTGGTCTGACAGGTCTTACNATGGCAGAATATTTCCGTGATAAAGGCGGTAAGGACGTATTGTTATTCATTGATAACATTTTCCGTTTTACCCAGGCAGGTTCTGAGGTGTCCGCTTTGCTTGGACGTATGCCTTCCGCAGTAGGTTATCAGCCCACCTTGCAGACAGAAATGGGCGCCCTGCAGGAGCGTATCACTTCCACAAAGAACGGTTCCATTACATCCGTTCAGGCAGTTTATGTGCCGGCCGATGACTTGACAGACCCGGCTCCGGCAACAACCTTTGCCCATCTGGATGCAACAACGGTACTTTCCCGTTCCATTGCAGAGCTTGGTATTTATCCGGCTGTAGATCCGTTGGAATCCACATCCAGAATTCTGGATCCGAGAATCCTTGGGGATGAGCATTATCAGGTAGCCAGAGGAGTGCAGGAGATACTTCAAAAATATAAAGAATTGCAGGATATCATCGCCATCTTAGGTATGGATGAGCTTTCCGAAGAAGATAAGCTGGTTGTAAACAGAGCCAGAAAGGTACAAAGATTTTTATCCCAGCCTTTCTTCGTAGCAACCCAGTTTACCGGACTGGAAGGTAAATACGTGCCGATTACAGAGACGATCCGCGGCTTTAAGGAAATCCTGGAAGGTAAGCATGATGATATTCCGGAAGGTCATTTCTTAAATGCCGGAACCATAGATGAAGTACTTGCCCGTGTGAAGTAAGGGGTGAGCATATGGCAGAAGGAAAAAATTTTGATTTAAGAATTATTACTCCAGACCGGATTTTTTATGAGGGAGAGGCTTCCATGGTGGAGTTCAACACTACCGAGGGCGAAATCGGTGTGTTAAAGGGCCATATCCCTATGACGGTTATTGTAAAGCCGGGTGTATTGACCATTTACGGCGAAGAGACAAAAGAAGCGGCCCTTCATGCGGGATTTGTGGAAATTCTTCAGGATAAGGTAACCATTATGGCNGAAATNATTGAATGGCCACATGAGATTGACCTTNNAAGGGCGGAAGACGCAAGGGAAAGAGCAAGGCAGAGGATTAGCGAGAAGGCTTCGGAAACGGATATTCTTCGTGCNGAAACGGCTTTGCAGAGAGCGATTGCCCGGATTGAGGTATTGAAATAGGGATTGTANATATNATATTAGTATNNNTNTNAGGAAAGAGTGTCCTTTNTNGGATGCTCTTTTTCTNTTAAGNAAATTTGATAANAAATGCCAAACTTNCCAGAAAAATACCAAACTTCCCAGAAGTATTGNATAAATTNATGTAANAAGATATTNTGNNANTNGAGAATTNTATTNATTCTGNNTTAAAATGTANAAGGAGAAAACAAATGAAAAGAAAACTAAGAAAACAAATATCACTCTTACTAGCAATNATAATNCTGCTATCTTCTTTTTCGGGATTTTCNTGGAAAGGCTATGAGGTAAAGGCTTATAATGGGAAAAAGGTAGAAGAGGTGCAGCCAAGACTNTTAGCNGGGGAATATATGGCAGGTGTNATTGCAAAGGATGGAAAATTGTATGCATGGGGAAACAGTTATTATCCTCCCGATGCATATGCAATNGATAGCAATATTCCNGTAGTNCCGCNGCAGGCNGAGGATTTGNAAGGAATTATAGGAGGNAGCATGGCACAGGGNNNNGTTGGNGTNATTCTTCANGATAAGAGTCTGCATACATGGGGGCTGGATANNTTTGGAATGTGTGGAAATGGTCAGGGAACAGAGCATAACAGGGAACGTAAGGANATTNTTCAAAATGTAAGAAGTGTCAGCATGGGAAATGGAGTCACTATGATTGTCACTTATGATAATGAATTNTATGGATGNGGGNNTAANANNNATGGNGANTTNGNCGGAAAAGNNNATGNTNTNATTNNAAANNNNCCTNTNAAANTTNTGGATNATGTGNTNACTGCNTGTGNNGGAGGAAATACAGTTGCNGCNATTACTACGGATGGCAGATTGTATACATGGGGNCAGAATANCAATGGNAAGTTGGGAAATGGAACAANAGAAGACAGTTCNCAGCCTCAGGAAGTTGAGGGATTGGAGAAGGTTGTTTCTGTCAGCGTAGGCATGTTTAATATGGCAGCAGTGACGGAGGACGGNAGCCTNTATACGTGGGGGACTGGATATGNTAATGGNAATGNGNNAAGTAATGCAAATCNNCTGAAACCGATGAAAATTATGGATCATGTAAAATCCGTATATATGGGTTATGAGAACGGGGCTGCCATTACAGAGGACGGAAGCCTTTATACNTGGGGANNAGNTGATAAGGGACAGTTAGGAGCCNGTAAAGAAGGGCAGGTTATAATCAATAATAANACTCCCGGTGANANNCCAATAAAAATCATGGATAATGTAGTGGAGGCAGCATGGGGAAACCGNATGGGCATGGCATTGACCCAGGATGGAAATGTATGGACATGGGGATGGAATNGTGCGGGGCAATTAGGGAATGGGAGCAATCAGGACAGTAATGTGCCGTTAAATGTATTTAACATTTATTCCGGTGTTTGTGANGGAAAAGAGTATGGTAAGTTAGATNNNAANNTNTATGNNTTTNATTATGATGTNAATACNTATAGNCNGNAANTGGCAGAGACNTCTGCGTTATATGCNATGCTGGCTTATGANGAGCACCGTGTGNCNGNGGANGGACAATANTTTGTGGCAGAGAATGGAAGNAGAAATGAGCCTTTCTTGTTAGAGGCGCAATTGCAGAAGGATGGGTTTGAGAATATTAAGNCTTCTTCTACTTATAGGGATGCCATTGAACACAATTGCAGCTATACTTTTGCAAGCAGACAAATATATTATAAAGGGGAAAAGAAAAATCAGATTGTAATTGATGTACGTGGTACGGATGGAGTGGAATGGGAAGGGAATATGAAGCTGACAGGTGAAAAGTATTCAGAAGCCTATAAAAATACGCATTATAGCTTTAATATTGCCAAAAACTTAGTACTACAAGATTTAGAATCGTATATAGATACATTACAATCAAAAGGAATTAAAACAAATGATTCTGTCATATGGGTAACAGGCCATAGCCGGGGCGGAGTTATTGCCAATCTTTTGGCGGCAGAATTAACTGATATGAGCAATACAAAGAAAAATATAGGGGATGTTTTTGGATATACGTTTGCTACTGTAAATGCTACTACACTATATAATGAAAAGCCGTATGGTAATATTTTTAATCATTGCTTTTTGGATGATTTTGTTCCAAACGTACCGTTAGCAAGCTGGGGATATGGGAATTATGGGAAAACGCTCGTAGCATCGGCAGATGGGTTGTATGGAAGTAATAGTGAGTTTAAGAATAGTATGAGAAGATATACGAAAAAGAGTTCAAAGCGTAGTGAGGCGGATTTTAATTTAAGTGCAACTACTAATTTGTTGATGCATGTGGGGATGTTTTGGAAGGATGGTAGGGAGTATTATGAGCGAAGGACTAATGGAACAGTCGGTTTATATCCTGTTAGTTTATATATTTTTTTTAATGATACAATAGCAAAATTGGCACAGAAAATAGATAGGCTTGAACGTGCTATGAGATTAATTTTGGCACTTGATTATTGTGCTGATTATAATGCGCTAAATCCAGTATATAGTTTTTTTATTAAAGGACAAGGAATTAATAAAAACATTAACGACACACATCAAGCCTATACATATTACTTAGCAACAAAACTAGGAGCATTTCAATTTGCAAGCAACCGCTCCATAGATGCAGATAATGTAGCATATTCCAAAGCGGGTGCCAATGAGCTTTCCAAGGCCAAAATCAACGAGCAGGAAACAAATATATCAGATATTTCTTCTGCTACAGAGAAAGAAGGACTTATAGCAGATACAATATCAGGAAATCAGCCAGAATTAAGAAGTGTTTCCCAAAATGAAGCATTCTTTGATTTTATTCAAGGTGATGCTATATCCAGTAATACAATCAACACACTTGATAATACCAATATAGAATCCAGAGCAGGAGAAAGCCTGCCTGAATCCAGCCTGACACAAGAAGAGGAAAAGCAGAAAATAATAGCTTTCATCAATCAGGATGACAACAGGAAAAACTTGGATTGGAACATAGAAAATCCTGATAGCTGGAATGGCATTACATTTGATGAAGATGGATATGTGTCCATGATGGATTTATCCTATAGAAACTTAACCGGAAATTTGGATCTAAGTGGATTCAGTCATCTGCAATCTTTAGATTGCTCAGGGAACAGCTTAAATTCCCTTGATGTAACAAAGTGTACTCTGTTAGAAAATTTGGAGTGTTATTTTAACATGGAACTTGAAACGTTATGTTTGGAGGGCTGTGGGAACCTGAAATATTTGGATTGTTCAGGCTGTGGGATTCAAGCTTTGAAGCTGTTAGATTGTACGGCAATGGAAGAACTGCTGTGCAGCAATAATCAGCTAACAAAATTGAATTTATCCACTTTATCAAAGCTTTTTAAAGTGCTGTGTGATTCTAATGAAATAACAGAAATGATATTGCCAGAGAATAATCACTTAAAATATATTAATTGTGAATACAATTATTTGACTAACTTTGTGGATTTCGAAATTCTGTCTCAAAATGAAGAAAATAGAATTTTATATGAAGAACAGAACGTTCCAGAAGGAGCAAGCTTCTGCGATACAGACATTGCAGTTCTAAAAGAAATAGCAACTACCGGGGAAAATCTGCAAAAATTAGGCTGGGATTTGTCAAAACCTCAGGAGTGGTATGGAATTGAGTGGAAATGTGAAAATGGGATTTACTATGCGGATAAGATTTCGTTGTCAGCTTGTGGGTTAAAAGGAAATATAAAGATTTCCAATCTTTTGAAGTTAAAGATTCTTGACTTATCAAAGAATCAGATAGATGCTTTATTCGTTTATGATTGTCCTGAACTTATGCGGATAAACTGTGTGGAAGCAGAGCTGGAAGAACTGGAAATCAGAAATTGCCCATTGCTAACAGAAATTTACGGGTATTATAATTATCTGCCGGAGGAAATAGTCTTAAAAATTGAAAAAGACTATGGATTGGAAGGAAATATATTAGAACTTACTCCACAGTATTTAAAAGCAGATTTGGAGGAATTTGCCCAAGAGGATGTTAATACAATCTTAAACTTTGCCGATTTAGAGGAGAACAAAACCAGTATCTATTTTGATAAAGAAAAGCCGGGATGCTGGGACCATGTTACATGGGAAAAGCAAGAGGATGGCTTATATCATATCACAGAGCTTTGGTGTGAGAGTTTATGGATCACAGGTAAATTCGATATGAGTAAGTTAAAGTACCTTAAAACCTTTAGCTTGGAGAAAACAAATATAACAGCGGTAGTCCTGCCGGAAAATATAGAGGAGATACCATTCAAGGCATTTTATAATTGCGCATTGTTAGAAGAAGTGACGATTCCAAAAGCAGTTAAGATAATTGAGGATCTGGCTTTTGCAGATTGTACAGCATTGAAGAAATTGTACTTTTACAGCCAAAACGCACAAATAGGAATGAATAGCTTTTATAATAGTGAGGCAATTCAGGAAATAACCTGTTATGCCAATACAACAGAAAGCAATTATGCCTATGATGGACAACCCAGAATTACATATTGGAATACATCAGAAGAGATATCACAAAAAGAAGAGGGTAAGGACAAGGATCAGATAAAGAGTGATACTGGAAGTAAAGGAGAGGGTAGACTGAAAAAAGGTGATAAAAGAACTGTGGGAAATGCAGTTTATAAGATAACAAAATTCACTGCAAAAAATAGAACTGTTACTTATGTGAAATGTAATAATAAGAAGGCTAAAAGCATTACAATCCATAATACAGTGGTAATTGATGGCATTGTTTTTAAAGTAACTGCAATTGAAAAAAATGCCTTTAAAAACATGAAAAAGCTGCAAAAGGTTACGATAGGAAAATATGTGAAATCCATCGGGGATAAGGCATTTTATCGTTGTGGCAAATTAAAGAAACTCCAGATAAAATCCACTGTTCTAAAAAAGGTTGGAAAAAATGCTTTGAAAGGCATAAATAAAAAGGCAGTTATCCATGTGCCGAAATCAAAGAAGAAATCTTATAAAAAGCTATTGCAAAAGAAAAAGACAGGGCTTTCCAAAACTGTTAAAGTTAAATAGGAAGAGAATAAAAAAGAGAAATATAGTAAAGGGAAGAAATAGATGGAATGAGATATTTAATTGATATGATAGTTGGAATTCTTATAGAATTTATGATTTTCGTTATTGTAGATATATTTTACTATCCAAGCATATTTTGGACACAATTCATAATGGGAGTTCTGTTTCCTTGTCTAATGCTGGGAACATATAGCATAGTTCGATATGGTATTGTAAAGGAAAAGCCGGTAACACAACCGTATGTGCTTGGAAATATGATTGGATATATTTTAGAACTTGAGGTTTTAGATTTGATAGAGACATATTATCCGGAACACTTTATACTTCAAATAGCCAAAGGTTCCAGTATTGATTCTATAGGAGAATCGCTTTATTATGGATTGTGCGTAATACCATTAGTTGTTATCATTCCAATTGTATCGTCCATATTTCTAGATTTGTTATGGAGAAGCAAGCCCTTACATGTAGATGCAAAAGAAGAAAAGAAAGGAGAGAGTTTGGGATTTGCCGTTTTTTTTCCGGTTATGGCTTATTGGTGCATTGTGCTGGTATTACAGGAATATCCTAAAGAATATCCGTATGAAGAAATAGCGAATCATCCTGCAATCGTTTGGGCTTGGCTACTTGGTCTATCTGTATGTCTATTCGTAGTCTTAATCGCATATTGGGTTGAAAGAGGAAAGAATATTCGTACCGTTCTAATATTATATGCATGTGAGGCAATGATCTTTTTTGCCTGCATAAAAATATTTCATTTGAATTTCCCGGCATCGCCTTTAGCGGGATTAGGTGGAACGATTGTTTTGGGAGCAGGTATTTACAAAGGTTTGGAAAAATTATTTGCATTTGTGAAAGAGAGATGGGAATAAGGGAAAGTATACATAAGAAATGTGTTAAAGGAAAGGAACAGCTGGAATGAAATATTTTATTGATATGACAGTAGGAGTCATAGTTGGATTTTTGCCAATGTTTATTATTGAATGTTTTTGCAATGCGGAGGGATATATATGGCTTTGGATTTTTGTATTGGGAGTTGTGTTGCCGTGTTTTATATTAGGAGCATATAGTATTTTATAACAAATGAAAAGACCGTAGCAAGAACTTGCGTAATTGGATGCATAGTAGGTGAGTTCTTAGCAGGTTTAACTATAGACTTTCTTTATGCATATGTACCTGATCTTTCCATATTGCATATGGTTGAATTTGGTGAAGGTTTTAATGCCATAGGAAAGTATATATTTTCAGGTTTATGTATGATTGGCACAATTGTTATTGCTCCAATTATAACCTTTCTATTCTTATTCTACATGTTAAAAGACCGCTGTTCCAATAGAGATGTAATGAAAGTGAAAAAGGGAGAAGCAGTAGGCTTTGCATTATATTCTCCTCCAGCTGGGTATTGTTTTATTGCAAGTTCTGTTCCGAAATTCTGTAAAAGTATGGTTTCCTATAAAGAAGCAGAAAATTCACCGATAGTCGTGGGTTTTGCATGGGCGGGCAGTTTGTTCATATGCTTGGTGGCAGCAGTACTCATATATATAGTGGTAAGGGGAAGCAATATCCCTTATGTCTTGGCGGCATATATAGCTGAAGCAGCACTTTTTCTGCTATGCATAAAAAGATTTCAACTGCCCTTCCCATGTATTCCATTAGCGGCTTTAGGCGGAGTGCTTATTATAGGTGCAGGAATTTATAAAGGATTTGAAAAACTATTTGTAAGAAAGGAATCATGAGAGGAAGAAAAAATAAAATAACAGAAATGATATGGCCGGAGAATAACCGCTTAAAACATATTAATTGTGAATACAATTATTTGACTAACTTTGCAGATTTTGAAACTCTGTCTCAAAATGAAGAAAATAGGATTTTGTATCAAGAACAAAACGTTCCAGAAGGAGCAAGCTTTTGCGATACAGACATTGCAGTGTTAAAAGAAATAGCATCTACCGGGGAAAATCTGCAAAAATTAGGCTGGGATTTGTCAAAACCTCAGGAGTGGTATGGAATTGAGTGGAAATGTGAAAATGGGATTTACTATGCGGATAAGATTTCGTTGTCAGCTTGTGAGTTAGAAGGAAATATAAAGATTTCCAATCTTTTGAAGCTAAAGGCTCTTGATTTATCAAAGAATCAGATGGATTCCTTATTCGTTCATGATTGTCCTGAACTTGTGCGAATAAACTGTGTGGAAGCAGAGCTGGAAAAACTGGAAATCAGTAGTTGCCTGTTGCTAACTGAAATTTACGGGTATTATAATTATCTGCCGGAGGAAATGGTCTTAAAAATTGAAAAAGACTATGGAGCGGAAGGAAATATATTAGAACTTACTCCACAGTATTTAAAAGCAGATTTAGAGGAATTTGCCAAAGAGGATGTTGACACAATCTTAAACTTTGCCGATTTAGAGGAGAACAAAACCAGTATCTACTTTGATAAAGAAAAGCCGGGATATTGGGATCATGTTACATGGGAAAAGCAAGAGGATGGCTTATATCATATCACAGAGCTTTGGTTTGAGAGTTTATGGATCACAGGCAAATTCGACATGAGTAAGTTAAAGTACCTTAAAACCTTTAGCTTGGAGAAAACAAATATAACAGCGGTAGTCCTGCCGGAAAATATAGAGGAGATACCATTAAAGGCATTTTATAATTGCGCATTGTTAGAAGAAGTGACGATTCCAAAAGCTGTTCAGAAAATTGAGGATCTGGCTTTTGCAGATTGTACAGCATTGAAGAAATTGTACTTTTACAGCCAGAATGCACAGATAGGAATGAATAGCTTTTATAATAGTGAGGCAATTCAGGAAATAACCTGTTATGCCAATACAACAGAAAGCAATTATGCCTACGATGGACAACCCAGAATTACATATTGGAATACATCAGAAGCGATATCACAAAAAGAAGAGGGCAAAGACAAGGATCAGATAAAGGGTGCTAATGAAAGTAAAGGAAAGGATGGACTTAAAAAGGGTGATAAAAGAACCGTGGGAAATGCTGTTTATAAGATAACAAAATTCACGGCAAAAAGTAGAACGGTTACTTATGTGAAATGCAATAATAAAAAGGCTAAAAGCATTACAATCCATAATACAGTTGTGATTGACGGCATTGTTTTTAAAGTAACGGCAATTGAAAAAAATGCCTTTAAAAACATGAAAAAACTGCAGAAGGTTACAATAGGAAAATATGTGAAATCCATCGGGGATAAAGCGTTTTATCATTGTGGTAAATTAAAGAAACTTCAGATAAAATCCACTGCTCTAAAAAAGGTTGGAAAATCTGCATTGAAGGGTATAAATAAAAAAGCAGTTATAACTGTGCCAAAAGCAAAAAAGAAATCCTATAAAAAGCTATTGCAAAAGAAAAAGACAGGACTTTCCAAAACTGTTAAAATTAAATAGGAAGAGAATAAAAAAGAGAAATATGGTAAAGGGAAGGAATAGCTGGAATGAAATATTTTATCGATATGATAGCTGGAGTTATTATACAATTTATGGTTTACTTTGTTGTATTTATATTCTATTATCCAAGTATATTTTTGACACAATTAGTAATGGGAGTTTTCTTTCCTTGTATGTTGTTGGGAATATATAGTATATTTCGATATAGCATTATAAAGGAAAAGCCAATAACAGAACCGTATGTGATCGGGAATATAATCGGATATATGTTAGCATTTGAGGTTTTGTCTCTGATAGAGATGTATTATCCGGAGCATTTCATGTTTCAAATAACCAAGTTCTCTGGTGTCGATTTTATAGGAGAAAGATTAGGTTGGGCATTGTGCCTATTAGCTTTAGTAGTTGTTGTTCCCATCATATCTTCAATCTTCCTGCATTTTTTATGGAAAAACAAGCCCTTAAACATAAATCCAAAGGAAGAAAAGCGGGGAGAGGGATTGGGATTTGCTGTTTGTTTTCCAATCATGGCTTATAGCTATATTGCGCAGATATTAGAAGAATATCCTAAAAAATATGATTATGAAGAAATAGCAAACCATCCCACAATCGTTTTTTTGACATGGTTGCGCTGTCTATCTTTGTGCCTGATTATAATTTTAATTGCATATTGGGGCGAAAGAGGGAAGAATATTTGGACAATTTTGATATTATATACATGCGAGACGGTTGTTTTTCTTGCCGCAATAAAAATATTTTATTTGAATTTCCCGATATTGCCTTTAGTGGGATTAGGCGGAACGATTGTTTTGGATGCAGGTATTTATAAGGGGCTAGAAAAGTTAGTTGCTTTTGTCAAAAAGAGATGGGAGTAGAAAGTAATGAAATAATAATATCTTAAAAGGGGAGGATAAAATGGAATGAAATATTTTATTGATATGCTGTTTGGAGCATGTTTAGAGGTTAGTGTTATATTGCTTGTAGAATTTTTCTATTTTCCTAAGCCTTGGATTACTTTGTTAATAATCGGTATTATGGTTCCTGTTATGGTATTAACAATATATACACTATTTAGACGCATAATTACAAAAGAAAGTCCGGTAAAGGATTCTATTCTAAAGGGAATTGTCTTTGGCATACCCTTGGGCTTTGTAGCTATGGGATTATTTGAGGATGTGATTAAAGAAGCACTTCATTATCAGGAAGAAGGCGGTATGGAAGGATTTGTTGCTGTAGGGAATGCACTTTCTGATGGAAATGTCTTAATTGCTACTATAATATTAGCTTTAATCACATCTGAATTCTTTTTAAAATTTATCATAAAAAGTACAACGGATAAGAATGATACGGAAGCGAAATGGAAAGGAGAGACTATGGGAATGGCGATTCTTTTGCTTCCTATTGGAGCTGCATTATTTTATGTCTGTTTAGAAATCTATAATGGAATGGCTCGGGATATCAAGCCAGGTATATCTGTTATTTTATTAGTTGGTATTTTTGTGATAAGTTTCATAATTGTTTTGCTTGTGTATTATAGTGCAAGAGGTAAGAATATCCGTTATGTCTTAGGTGCTTATATATTTGAGATGCTTATCTTATTAGTTTACAATATGAAATTTCCATTATCCCTTTCTATAAAGCCTATGGGAGGATTAGGAATCATGTTAATTTTAGGAGCGGGTATCTACAAAGGATTAGGGAAATTATTTGCATTTGCGAAAGAGCGATGGGAATAGGAAATAAGAGGAGGAAAAATGGAATCAAAAGATAAAATACAGTATTTTATAATTGGAATATTGATTACGGCGGGATTGACAATAGCAACCAGTTTAATTAGCAGTATATTATTTCCGCTATTTTGGTTGGTTATATGGATATTACCGGAATTCATTTTGAGTGTAATTCGTCCAATTGTTGATATCATAAGTTTGGAAATTTTAACTTTATGCATAATTGGTGTGATAATGGTAGTATTCATCATTAAGATGTATAAAATACTTAAAGGAAAATATTGTGTATTTGTTCCAACATGCTATTGGATTTGCTTTACGTTGTTTACTGTATGTCAAAGTAAGTCTTTACTGGACGGGGAAGGTATATACGAGTGGAGCTTTGGAGTAATGATTGGTATTTCCTTTCTTTTAGCAACTATTTTAGTGTCTATTAAGATAGATACAAATATATGCAAGCAATTTTCACAGAATTTATATTTAAAGAAATTTGGTTATATTATCAAAAAGATTATAATATCTTCAATCTTTATCTTTATGTTGTATTTCATGGGCATTTGGGTATTAGTGTTATTGCCGGCTAATTTGGGAAGCGGAAAAATAGCGCCGAATGATATATGGGTATTATTGCTTGGTAGTATTATCATTTTTATTGTCGCAATTTCCTTTCATATGCTTACGAAAGGAAAATATAGTATGTGGATGGCTGGTACGTATTGGGTGGGGCTTATATACACATTCCTTCGAGGACTGTTTTGGTGGAAGGATTTTTTAGAGTCGACCCAATTGAACGAAGTGAATTATAGGAGATACATGGAAGACTACGTAGATTTGAATATTGGATTTTCTCTTATTATAGGATGTACCCTTTTGGTTTCGGGCATAATTTACAAAATGACCGCTGTTAATTTCAAGGAAAAAAGAGCAGGAAAAATAATAATCAGTATATCATTACTGATAGCAATGTTATTGGTTCCAATTTTTCTTGGCTTTATTGTTGATGATAGAGAAAATCCTAAAAACTTTGCGATAGGAGACATAAAGGCTATGGAAACTATATATCCAGCCTTTGATAGAGAAGATCCAGATAAGCATGAGGATGCTGTTATTTGGGAAAAGCAGGAAGATGGGCTTTACCATGTTACAGGAGTGAATTTAGAAAATATGTTTTTGACGGGTAAAATTGATTTAAGTGGACTGAAATATTTAACTGATATTAATTTTAGCGGTACTTTTATAGATGAGATTATTTTACCCGAATCATTGGAGAAAATTTCAATTATGGCATTTTACAAATGCGACTGTCTGGAAGAGATTGTTATTCCTGAGCATGTTAAAGATATAGGAGATCTGGCTTTTGCAGAATGTAAAAATTTAAAAAGAATCATATATTATAGTCAGAATTCTGAAATTGGTATGAATAGTTTCTATAAAAGCGATGGAATTATAGAAATAAAATGTTATCAAAATTCTACAGAAAGTGACTATTCTTATGATTGTGATCCCCGATTTATATATTGGCCAAATTTGGAATAGAAAGCAATTTCCTTTCAATCAAGTTGAACAAATAGGAATATTATGATATAATTTGTCTACAATAATGACGGAGGTGCTTTTATGGATGCAATTATCAGGCCATCTGCCGATTTAAGAAATCATTACAATGAAATATCAAAGCAATGCAGGGAGGAAAGAACGCCTGTAATCATTACAGTCAATGGCAGAGGAGATACGGCTGTTTTAGGATTGCAGGACTACTATCAAATGAAATCCGAACTGGAACTGTTGCGAAATCTTGCAGAGGCAGAAGATGATGTGAGAGAGAGACGAGTTGCTCCGATGCAGGGAACATTTGATGATATTCGTGCATCCCTTATGGAGAAAAAGAAGGAATGAAGTACAAAGTTTTAAGAACAGACAAAGCAGAAGAACAGCTAAGAAATATTATATTTTATATTGCAGGAGACTCTGGCAGTGTTGATATTGCACTTGGATATTTAGAAAAGTTGGAAAAGGCGATTATGAATTTAGAGATTTCTCCATATATTGGTGTGAAACCCAGATATTCCATTCTGCGAAAGCAAGGATATCTGGTATTAATCGTGGAAAAGCATCTTGTTTTCTATAAGGTGGATGACGAAAACAAGACGGTTACCATTTATTCCATTATGGACGGTAGGAGGGAATACAAAAATCTAATATAGCAGTGATTATAATCCCCAGTTTTTCCCTCTCATGTTAACTATCTTATATTGTCTTTTCCCCATTCTATGCTAAAATAATCCTATAAACCATCAGAACAGGAGTCCCCCAAATGAACTTAAGCCAATTAGAAAAATTCCACCATATCGTAATACAGTGCCACGACAATCCGGATGCTGATGCCCTAGCCTCCGGATTTGCCTTGTACAGTTACTTTCAGGAAAAGGGGAAGCAGGTAAGGTTTCTTTACAGCGGAAGATTTCAGATACAGAAAAGTAATCTGGTCCTGATGAAAGAGGAACTGAAGATTCCCGTAGAATATGTGGCAGACCCGGAGGGCTTTCCCGTGCCGGAGCTGCTTATCCTGGTAGACTGCCAATATGGCACCGGAAATGTTACCAGATTCCCGGGAAAGCAGATTGCAGTCATAGACCATCACCAAAGAGAGATGCCTGTCGCAAATGAGGTGAAAAACGGAATCCCTGAGACGGAAGCAACCGGAGAGAAAACGACAATTGTGGAGGAATCTTTCATAGACATCCGCAGCAATTACGGAAGCTGCTCCACCATAGTCTGGCAGATGCTTTTGGAGGCGGGCTTTGATGCAAATGAAAGGCCCCTGCTGGCAACTGCCCTGTATTATGGCCTCTACATGGACACCGGACAGCTTGGGGATGTGTATTATCCTGTGGATAAAGATATGCGGGATGAGCTGCTTGTGGATAAAGGCATGATGAACAGGCTGAAAAACTCCAATATCTCTCAGGAAGAGCTGAAAATTGCAGGGGAAGCCCTGATACACAATCACTACAAAGAAGACCTGCATTTTTCCATCGTGAAAGTAAGGCCCTGTGACCCTAACATACTAGGTATCATCAGCGATTTCGTCCTTCAGACGGATGTGGTGGATACCTGTGTGATTTACAGCCCTTTGCCGGATGGCTATAAGCTGTCCTTTAGAAGCTGTGACAAGGAAATCAAAGCAAGCGACATGGCGGCATTTTTTACAAAGGGAATCGGTTCTGGTGGAGGACATGGGGAAAAAGCAGGAGGCTTTATCAGTGGAAGATTTTACAAAGAGCAGCATAAAGAGCTGGAACCGGAACAGTTCTTTTATGAAAAGATGAAGGAATATGTGAACAGCTATCAGGTCATTTATGCAAAGGACTATCAGATTCAGACGGATGACATGATACGGTACAAAAAAAAGAAGCTTCCTTTGGGGTATGTGATATTAACGGATGTATATCAGGAGGGAACTCCCATTATCGTCCGCACACTGGAAGGAGATCTGGAAATACAGGTACAAAAAGACATCTATTTGATGATCGGCATTCAGGGAGAAGTATATCCCATTAAAAAAGAGAAGTTTTTAAAATCCTATCAGGCAATCGACTGCCCTTATGACATGGAAACAGAATATATTCCAAGGGTGCACAATCAAATAA
>JAAVAC010000010.1 GCA_014804265.1 Lachnospiraceae bacterium
GAGCTTAGCACTGCTGCGTTTTTATAGAGTGAAAGTGTGGCGACGCAGAAAATATTCTCTGTCTGGTCTGAAATCCGTTCTGGCATCTGGGGAAAGAGCCGCTGGCTAAAAATTGATTTTCACGCTGTTTTTGAATTACCCTTGCAGGCCTCTTGCCTGCCTGTCCATATCTTCTATTACAATATCATATATTTCTCCCAAAGAAGCACAGTATTCCAATACCTTCCATGGCTCATTGGTGTGAAAGTGAATTTTAATCAGTTCCTCATCACCAACAGCTAATAAACAATCCCCTTTAAAATTCTCTGTAAAATAATCGTTAATGACATCCTCATCCAGTTCTTTCCCCTCTATGAGCAATTGGGTATCATATCTAAATTCCAACATCTTCTTTTCCTCCTTTTTTATAACATTCATCCGGTTCATGCTTCGACACGATATCAAGAACATAATCTCTGGAAACAATCATGAAATGCATAAATTTCTCTTCATCCATAAAACCGCCTGCCTGTTCTTTCATCCATTTAATATATGGTGAATCAGCAACCTTAAAAAAAGACCACTTTGGAAATTCCTTCCTGATTTGCTGCCATTGGCCGGCAATAAACCGAAAACGCGCTTCTTCCGTTGAACAGCAGTAGCTTTCTACCATAGCCCATCTAATGGTCAATAATTCAGAATCCATATTCTCAAGAACAATTGTTAAACCATCATAACAGTCCGTTACGGACAGGATATCTATATTATCATTATTTACATTTTTTATAGGTTCCCATCTTTCTACTTGAAGTTTCATCATTTTTTCCCCGCACATTTATCCTATGATTCCTCTCACCCCACCAGCTTCATATGCCCGGCAAGAAAATCTTTCAGCACTCCAAAAAACTCCCGAAGCATATTATTTGCCTGCAGATACGGGTAGGAAGGCGCTGAAATTCCGTATATGCCATCATATCCGTTATGCTTTGCTAACTGAACTGCCCGGTACACATGAAAATTGTTGGAAATAATTCCCACCTGAGCCTTTTTAGCTCCAAGAGAATCTAAAATTTCTCTGGAAAACTTGAGATTCTCATAGGTATTGGTAGATTGATCCTCCATAATAATCCTATTTTCCTCCAGCCCTCTTTTTACCAGATAATCATACATCCCCTTTGCTTCGCTAAAAGGCTCATTTCCACCCTGTCCGCCCGATACGATCAACAGGGTATCCGGATTTTTTACCCCATACTCATAAGCAGTGTCCAACCTCATCTTCAGCACCCGGCTTGGCCCGCTTTTATACACCTGTGCCCCAAGCACGATCACATAATCCAGATTTTCCTTCCCCTCACGTCCAAATCCACTGATAATCAACCCTTCCAAAAATACAAAAACAAGTAAGCCCAAAATAACTCCCGAAAGAAACAACACCCGCAAAAACTTGGGCAGCTTTTTCCACACATGGAAGCGCACGCATACCGCCAAAAAGAAAAGGCCCGCACCTATCACTGCCCATATAAGAAAGAACAAGGAACCAAAGCCAGTAAATATCAGAATGCTGATACAATATAAAATAGATAAGATTCCAGCTGCTCCATACAGCTTTTCAATTTTTTTCATATTTCTCTTTCCTTGTAATATCATAAAATATAGATAATCACTCTCTTTCACTCCATTTTTTCACTATACCATAACTTCCAACTTATGAAAACAGCCAATTTCCCCACATCGTTTCCTGCTTTATGAATATACTACACATGTATTCAAAAGGCTCTTCCATTTCTCTGCTGCTTCCCCCTTCCCCTTGCATAGAACTGTACATAAATCCCCAACCTTGCGTTGAATTCACAGAACTTGCTGGCTTTTCGACACCCAGTAGGAGGAGGCATATAGAAGTCTTGGGGGCCTTAATGAAAACGCCGGTCCTTACGCACCGTACTTTGGTGCGTTAGTACCGCTGCGTTTTCATAGAGCGAGAGCGTGCCCCCAAGACTTCTATATGCCTCCTCCTACGTCCCCCTCTTTTCAATCTCCCCAAAATTTGTTACAATACTCCATAGAAACAATACAAGGGAGACAAAAACATGGGTGGATTTTTTGGCGTAGCTTCAAAAGAAGACTGCTTATTTGATTTATTTTTTGGGACAGATTATCATTCCCATCTTGGTACAAGGAGAGGCGGCATGGCGGTATTTGGCGAAAATGGATTTGACCGTGCCATTCACAACATTGAAAATGCTCCTTTCCGCACAAAATTTGATAAAGATATGCAGGAAATGAAAGGACATTTTGGCATTGGCTGTATTTCTGACTATGAACCCCAGCCTTTGATCGTCCGTTCTCATCACGGCACTTATGCCATTACTACTGTTGGGAAAATCAACAACAGCAATGAAATTGTAGAGGAAGTATTTACAAAAGGCAACTCACACTTTCTGGAAATGAGCGGCGGAGATATCAATCCTACCGAACTGACCGCTGCCCTCATCAATCAAAAGGAAAATTTCATAGAGGGCATTCATTTTGCCCAGGAAATGATAGACGGTTCCCTGACTCTTATGGTACTGACAGAAAAGGGAATTTATGCAGCCCGGGATAAAATGGGTCGCACCCCTTTAGTAACAGGTAAAAAGGATGGTGCATACTGTGCTGCATTTGAAAGCTTTGCCTATTCGAATCTAGGCTATGAAAATGACAGGGAGCTTGGTCCCGGAGAAATTGCTATTATCACACCAGAGGGTATCAAGACTCTGCTGGCTCCCGGAAAAGATATGAAAATCTGTACCTTTCTCTGGGTATATTACGGATACCCTTCCAGCTCCTATGAAGGTGTCAGCGTGGAACAGATGCGTTACAACTGTGGCGCTAAAATGGCACAAAGGGACAATGTGGCGCCGGATATCGTAGCCGGAGTGCCGGATTCCGGAACTGCCCATGCGGTAGGCTATGCGAACCAGTCGGGAATTCCATTTTCCAGGCCCTTTATTAAATATACCCCTACCTGGCCCCGTTCTTTTATGCCTACTGTTCAGACCAAACGAAATCTGATTGCAAAAATGAAAATGCTTCCTGTCCATGATTTAATTAAGGACAAAAAGCTGCTTTTAATCGACGATTCCATTGTAAGAGGCACCCAGTTAAGGGAAACCACGGAATTTTTATATCAAAGCGGTGCTAAGGAAGTACATATCCGTCCTGCCTGTCCTCCTCTTTTATACGGCTGCAAGTACTTGAACTTTTCCCGTTCCAATTCAGAGATGGATTTGATTGCAAGACGTGTCATTGCCCGGTTAGAGGGTGATAACGTATCGGAAGCAGTATTAAAAGAATATGCCGATCCCGAATCCGAAAAATATGAGCAGATGATAGAAGAAATCCGCAAGGAGCTGAACTTTACCTCCTTAAGATTTAATCGTTTAGATGACATGCTGGAGGCTGTAGGGATTGAACCATGCAAACTCTGCACTTACTGCTGGAACGGGCAGGAATAGTTCCCCATACATAGTGTTGGTCTTTATCACTGTCATTAAAATAAAGTAAGCTTTTTAAAAAACAAGGTGGTTTGCTTCAAATGTGCCAACCACCTTGTTTTTATTGCCTTATCTGGTTTTTACTTTTATTACCCTTTTCCCACTGTACAAATAGCCGCCGCTTTTCGTCTTTTTATATGCCCTGACCGTGACATAATACGTCTTCTTTTTTCCAAGCTTTTTAAAGGAAGCCTTGCCTTTTGCCGCTTTTTTACTTGCCACGGTTTTCTTTCCTGCTTTGTCAGTAGAAACCACGATTTCATATCCTGTTGCACCTTTCACAGAGCCTGCCGTGACACTCAATTTCTTCGTGCCTGGCTTTACTGTTACCTTTTTCACATTTGCAGGCCTTTGGGACAGCTTGATATAACGTGCTGCGCTATATTTTCCGGTGTATGTTTTTGTACCATTTTTGGCATATGCCCGTACTTTTACATACCATGTCTTTTTTTCGTTCAGCTTCTTTAAAGTCAGGGATGTCTTTGTAGTTTTCTTTGTCACTTTGTTCTTCGTAAAGGATTTGTTCGACGCATAGATGACTTCGTACCCATCTGCCCCTTCCACCTTATCCCAGCTTACGGTAAGCTGCTTCTTTGTTTCTGAGGCCATGCCCTTAATCTTTACCTCCGCCAAGGATACCGGTTTTTCTGTACTGCCCGCTCTTACAATTTTCACGGTTACTGTCACATTTTTATAATTGTCCTTATCCGCTCCAGTATAGACTGCCGTTGCTGTGGCTGGGATGCCGCTTTCTAGGATGGTGTCCTTATCTATATCCTGCCACTGCCAGCCGGACGGAAGCTGTACATCTCCTATCTTTTCACAGCTATTCGCCACGTTCATGGTGCCAGACGGCATATCCGGCGCATTCTCCGCCTGTTGTACTGTCAGTGTGATCTTCGTTTCCACACTGCTGCAATTTGTGCTGTCTGAAGGATTGAATACCACGGTGTACTCTGTACTGCCGCTGTCTGATACAGCAGGCTTCAGGGCTCCGTCCTTCCATGTGAAGCTGCCCGTAACCCCAGTGCTGTCTGAGGCACTATACTGTACCGTGCCGCCTGTGAGGACAGAAGTATCCAGAGTATCCCCATAGGTGATTTGTGCTGCTTTGGGCGGATCTGCGATATACGGCATTGCTTTTGCGATGGTGTAAGTCTTTTCCACTGTCCCCGTATAGTTCCCCTTGCCAGTGACGGTTACCGTGTGGGTTCCGGCATTGGTAAAGTTGGCTGTGCTGTAGGCAACCTCATAATCGGTACCCTCTGCCAAATCTCCAATGGTAACAGCGGGCTTGTGCTCTGTTGTGTCGTAGGTATACGATTCGCCGGACAGCTCCACCATCTCTCCGGTCAGCGGGGCAGGAGCGACGATGAGGGGGATGACACACATTGCATATTTAGGATTTTTTATGTCCACAGTAAGATTTATAGTAACTTCCAAAGTATGCTCCCCTGCAGTCAACTCTGGCAGGGGGTATGACTCCTCGTACAAACTCTGAGGTCCATTATCCATTCTGATTTCCAGCATATTCTCGGACAGCCACAGATTCGTTTCCCATGTTACTGTTTTCTCCTTCGTTGCTCCGTAAGTCAGTCCTTCGGGAATATGGAGGGTCACTGTGCCCAATGTTGTTCCATCACTATATCCGCAAGTTTCACACTTTTCACTCACAGTTATGACATTGTCGGTCACGTCTGCGGTGATTTTGTTGATTGTATGTGCTTCCACCTTTTCATATCCACAGAGCACGCAGGTCTGGGTGTGGTTCGTTTCGTCGTGCTTGTACTCGGTGCCGTAGGAGCAGTTCTCCGCCGTCCCGGTATAGCCGCAGTATGGGCATTTCAGGGTGTGGGTGCCGTCGTCGTTGGGGGTGGGGATAACGCCCGTGTGCTTGCACTCCGCCACCGTGACGGTGCCGGTCAGGACGTATTGTCTTTCCAGTTTGGTCAGATCGACAGGCTCGTCGCCCTGATAATAGGCGTAGTGCTTCTCTGCGGCATTTGTACTGCCGTAGTTCAGCAGGAGGCGGCCCACAGTATCAGTAAGAGTACTCATCCCTATGCCGTGGAACGTGCCGCCGCTGAGTTTGACTGGGGCATTCCCCACAACAGATAGCCCAACGTAGCCCGTTCCCGCTTCCAGACTGCCGCCTGTGACCACAAGCTCTCCGCCACTAATAATTATATCGAAAGATTGAGGCACGGAAGTGTTTTCCCCGGTTTTCAACGTGCCGCCGGTGACGGTCAGTTTGCCGCCGGAGATATAAATAATTCTATTTTGATTGGACGATCCGGTAAGGGTAAACTTCCCGCCGTCAAAGGTAATATCGTCGCCTTCGGTGACAAACAGCGACATGCTTTCCGGCACATCCGCCAGCAGGGTGACGGTGGCAGTATTGCCCTTCGCCGCCGTCCAAGCCGTCCTGATATCGCCGTAGTAGGTGGTGGCGTTTCCGATCTCCACCTTCACCGAAGCTGAGATATTGACCTCCACCGTCGCCGCCGCATCCGCCATATTGCCGTTCCCTACAAATTTTGCAGTCAGCGTGATCGGAGCGCCGTTTGGCTTTACCTGTCCCAGCGTCAGGACATCTGAGACGCTGGCGGTCATGGTGTAGGTGCCGTCCGCTCCCGCGCTGGCAGGCTCGGAAACCTGGGTATCGCCCACAAACAGCGCCATTTGGCCCCCGGTGGGGCATCAAGACTGGCAACCATCATTGCCGCAGGAGCGGCCCCGGTCGCAGTAGGCGTGGCAATGACAGTGATCGTGTCGCTGGCGGTGAATCTGTTGGTTTCCGTTTCGCCGTTGAGGACGGTCAATCTGCTCTCAAACGTTGAACCAGATTTCACCACGGTTACATTTGCAATTTGGCTTTGCTCTGTATAGTCACCTAACGAAACCTTGCAATAATATTGGTAGGTTCCTACCATTTTTCCTGCGGGAACCGTGTATGTAGCTTGCGTCGCACCATCAATCGTAGAATTATTTTCGTACCATTGATAGGTAACGCCATCTGTTGCCACTGTTACAGACAAAACGTTCCCTGCAACGTAGCCATAATAAAGCTCAGCACTCTCCGGCTGTTCTGTAATAATTGGAAGAATGGTAATTTCAATATAATCTGATTCCGCCGCTTCGTACCTGATACCATCTTCCACAACTGGATTGGCTATGGACAGCTTGATGTAATAAGTGCCAACAGCGGACGGGGCAGATATTTCGGTGCCATTCATATCAGAATAGAACTTGATGGTTGGAGTTGCCGTACCTTTCCATGTAAAGCTGTTGGTATCTACCTCAAAAGGAGTTCCGTCATAGTATTTTTCTGAGTTGAAATTTTCTGTAGCTTTTATGGAATTACAGCGAAGATCAAAAGCAATAAAATAGCTCCAATCTGTCCAGCTATAGGTTTTATCCCCCTCCCAATACCCACTGTTGCAGTAACACGCAGCATATTCTTGACAGCCAAAGGTGTTGAAATTGCTATCCAAACTAATAATCTGATAGTCTGAAAGAACCTGATATTCCGCATATTTTATTAGCCGTCCACCTTTTTCCTCGCAGGACAAAATCATACTTTGCTTGCTTTCCAATAAATCACTTTCGGGATTTTGCATCTCTTTCCAAACAACAGCCGCTTCATTGCTTGTAGAAGACACTACAATGCAGTTATAGGTAGTACCATCAATCTCGTAAATAAAGTCCGACCCCACTTCAAGCATTGTTCCTTCGGAATTTTTAGCTTTCTGCGGCATAGAAGTAACTTCCAGTGGCACATTGGCCTCTGTAACTTCATCAGGCAGGGCGGCGATCAAGTCCTCCATAGGACAGATGCAGCACTCATACTCGCAGGGCATATTATCTTCCTCCGAATAGCCGCACTCCACTGTATGCGACTGGTGATGCCTGCAAAGTCCCGTTTCCCGGTTCTTTGCCGCAGACACGGCAAATACCGGAAAATCCACTGTATTTCCAATCAATGCTGCGGTAAGTAACAGCACCAGTATCCGCTTGACCTTCTTTCTCCACTCTTTCATAATCATTACTCCATTTCTACATATTTTCTTATCTCTTGTTTATACATTTTCCAGATTCTCTACAAAAGCCTTCTGCTTCTTGCTTCTGCCACTGCGGCAGCTTTGTTATTAACGCCTAACTTTTTATAGGTTTCCTGATTGTAATATTTTACTCCCGCCTTCGACAGCCCAAGCTGTCCTGCAATCTTTTCTACCGACAGTCCTTCCGCCTGCAGCCGCAGGATTTTCAGCGCCTTGTCAGTCGACTGTGTCTGGCTTTTATTATAACAGGTATAAATAAAGTTTGCTACTTTTTCAGTGGCCTCTATGCACCGTATTTTGGTGCATTCGTACCGCTGCGTCTTTGCAGAGCGAGAGCGTGCCCTGAAGACTATCCTATGCCATGCCATCTCCCACGTCCGTTTATCCAGCTCTACCATAAAAAGCCGAGCCATTACCTCATTTCTTATATTCCATAACAGTATACTTAACAAGGATCGGAAAAGTAAACTAGCCAAAAGGATAGACTTTCGTCAACGGCTGTTTTACGACTCTTTCAAAAGCTCCCGCTTCCTCTCAATCATTTCCTCAATTCTCTCCATATATTGGGAAACATCCTTCACATTATCACATCGTTCAATCCGCCCGTCAGGATACACCCTTTTCGTAATGGACCCTGCCCCCAGCGCCACGATTGTCTGTTTCTCCTCCATAATCAGAATATTATAAATTCCAAAGCAACCCTCTCTTGCATAGCCTACATTTTCAAAATTCCCTGCCATATTTTTCTGCCTATACAGATAATAAGGCTTCATGGAAAGCTCCTTTGCTCCCCTTGCGGCAATTTCCATAGTTTCATCTGTATTCTTAAGCATGGAAATGCCGTTTTTCTCTACCCATTCATTTAACTTAGAGGCTCTTTTGATTGCCAGAGAATGGATGGTAAGGCTGTCTGGAGCCAGCTTTCGTATTTCAGAGATAGTTCTTTCTACATCCTCTTTTGTTTCTTCCGGCAATCCTAAAATCAAATCCATATTGATGTTTGTAAAGCCCACTTCTCTTGCCAATCCAAAAGCTTCCTTTACCTGCTCTACTGTATGCCTTCTTCCAATCAGCCTTAAAGTCTCCTCCTTCATAGTCTGAGGATTTACAGAAATTCTTGTGACACCATGGGAAAAGAGCACTTCCAGCTTTTCTTTTGTAATGCTGTCTGCCCTTCCTGCTTCTACCGTAAATTCCTTTACCTGTTCAAAAGAAAATCGGTCTTTCAATGCGCAAATCAGCCTGTCTAACTGGGTTGCTTCCAAAGTGGTGGGAGTGCCTCCTCCAATATAGACCGTGTCCAGTACTTTTCCTTTATACGCTTTTGCCACAAAATCCATTTCCTCAACCAAACAGTCAATGTACTTTTCCACCTTTTCCCGAAAGCTGCATATGGGATATGAGGTAAAGGAACAATACAGGCAGGTAGTAGGACAAAAGGGAATGCCAATATACAGGCTGTATCCATCCTCATAATGAATCGAGGATAAAAGCTTTTGTTCCCTTTTTGCAATATCCAGGCTTAGTTCTGCTTTTTCCCGGCTTACAAAATGCTCCGTTTCCAGAAAAGCAAGAATCTTATTTTCTTCCATGCCTTCCTCAATCATTCCCATGGCAATTTTCGTAGGCCGTATTCCGGTCAGGTTTCCCCATGGCAGCTCTTTTCCTGTTATCCGGCAAAGGTATTGATAGAAAAATTTCTTAAACTCATTTTTAAACGTCTTCTTTTCTTTCAACAAATCTATTTCAAATTCCCAGAGGAATTTCTCCGCTTCCACATGATTTTCATCCGGAAAAAACGTACATTCCACTTTCCCCTCATCTAAAAAAAGCTCTACACAAAGAAATGGCTCTATGGACATTTTGTCAGCTTCCTGCCGGCAAACCTCCATAGAAACCACCTTTACTGTTTTCTCCCCATAAAATGCTTTTACCAGGGAATGAATATCATATTCAAACCCCGGCATATTACTTTTTATCATTAACATATGTGTTTCCTCATTATCTCTGCTGATTTTAAATATTCTCCATCCAATATGCTATGCCAGAAACGGATTATTTTCCACCTCAAAGCCAATGGTGGTATCCATTCCATGCCCGGGATAGACCTTTACATCCTCCGGCAGCACGGCAAGCTTTTCCTTGATAGAACGAATCAGGGCGGACTCGCTTCCGGTAGGCAGATCAGTACGTCCCACGGACTCGGCAAAAAGCGTGTCGCCGCTTACTAAAATCTTATCTTCCTCAAAATAATAACAACAGCTTCCTTCCGTATGCCCCGGCGTGGCAATTACCCGGAAAGTCATGCCTTCAATCGTAAGACTCTGTCCATCCTTCAAATATTCATCCACCGTTACTACATAAGGTCTTCCTACATGGTCAGATACATTTTTTACCGCATCCTCACAAAGAGCCTTTTCTCCTTCATAAGCATATACCTTTACTCCCGCTGCCTCCCGCAGTTCGTTGCAGCCCCAGATATGGTCGAAATGCCCATGGGTTAAAAGGATGGCGGCTGCTTCAAAGCCCGCTTCCTTTAACTTTTCATAAATCTGCATTCCCTTATCCGCAGGGTCTACAAAAATCACCTTATCCGTACCTTCTTTATATAAGAAATAGCAATTCGTCTGGCAGATTCCCATTGTAAGGCGTCCTATCTTTATCATGCTTCCTACTCTCCTTCTGTCAATTTCCGATACTTTCCCATAGACCTTTTGCCATTCATCAGCCCGTATTTCTCTCAATATCAATAATGCTTTCAATGGAGCGGATCTTATCTATGATTTTATTCAATTCCTCTCTGCTGCTGATTTCAAATGTGGTGGCCATTGTTGCAATATTCTGCTTGCTGGTTCTTGTATTCATGGAAATAATATCGATATTGCGTTCGGTCAACGCCTTGGAAATATCCACTAAAAGGCCATTTCGATTATGGGCATAAATCACGATTTCCGCTAAATACTTTTCTTCTCTTCCGCTTATTTCTTCCTGCCATTCCGCATCAATCAGGCGCCCTCTTTCCATTTCGGGAAGATTGATGATATTGATACAGTCGGTCCTGTGTATGGAAACTCCTCTTCCTCTTGTGACGAATCCTACGATTTCATCACCTGGAACCGGCGCACAGCACTTGGAAAAGCGCACTGCCACATCATGAATGCCTTTTACCGTAATGCCGCTTCGAGACTTAGGCTGCATAGGCCTTGTATGAGTGCTTTCCGACACTGCCTGAATGACTTCCTGGTCAGTGGGCTTATGCTTATGCTCCTTATCGAAAAGCTCCTGCATCTTATTGATTACCTGACCTTCTTTTAAGGCCCCGTGACCAATGGCAGCAAGAACAGATTCCCAATCCCTGAAGCCGTATTTACGCATGACGGCCTCCATATATTCCGGTCTGAGCACATCCGACTGGTTAATGGATTTTGCCTTGCAGTAAGCCTGAATCAACTCTTTGCCCTTTATGATGTTTTCATCTTTGAATTCATTTTTAAACCACTGGTTGATTTTGTTTTTGGCCTGGGTGGACTTTACCACATTCAGCCAGTCGCGGCTTGGTCCCTTGGAATTCTGGGATGTCATGATCTCGATCCGGTCGCCGTTATTGATCTGATAGTCAATGGTCACTAACTTTCCATTGACTCTTGCTCCGATCATTCGGTTTCCCACTGCCGAATGAATAGCATAAGCAAAATCGATAGGCGTGGAACCAGCAGGCAGATTCTTTACCTCTCCGGTAGGAGTAAAGCAGTATACGCTGTCTGAAAACAAATCCAGATCGCTTTTTAACAGATGCATAAATTCCTGATTATCAGACATATCCTTCTGCCATTCCAAAATCTGTCTGAGCCATGTTAATTTTTCTTCTTCTCCTGCCTTTACTTTTTTTCCATCAGAGGCTTCTTTGTATTTCCAATGAGCTGCAATACCGTATTCCGCTGTTTTATGCATCTCATAAGTACGAATCTGTATTTCAAAAGGCTGCCCGGTGGAACCGATCAGCGTAGTGTGAAGGGACTGATACATATTTCCCTTGGGCATGGCAATATAATCTTTGAACCGCCCCGGTATCGGCTTATACATCTCATGAATGACGCCTAATGCCGCATAGCAGTCCTTTACGCTGTCCACAATAATACGAACCGCAAATAAGTCATATATCTGGTCAATTGTCTTATTCTGGTTCTTCATCTTTTTATATATACTGAAAAAATGTTTGACACGCCCGTCAATCCTTGCTTTGATCCCTGCATTTTCAATGTGCCTGGATACTTCATCCACGATATCCTGCACATACTTCTCTCTCTCGCTTTTCCTTACTGCAATCCGATCCACTAAGTCATAATATACATCCGGCTGCAGATATTTTAAAGACAAATCATCCAATTCCACCTTAATCTTGGAGATGCCCAGACGATGGGCTATAGGAGCATAAATGTCCATAGTCTCCCTTGCTATTTCCTGCTGCTTCGCCGGTCTCATGTGAGTCAGGGTGCGCATATTGTGCAGCCTGTCTGCAAGCTTAATCATAATGACGCGGATATCCTTAGCCATGGCAAGAAACATCTTACGAAGGTTCTCAGCCTGCATTTCCAGTTTGTCATTGGTAACCGTATCACTTTTTTCTTTATACTGAAGCTTTCCTAACTTGGTAACGCCATCCACTAACAGCGCCACATCATCTCCAAATTCTGCTGCAATATCTCCCTCTGTAAAACTGGTATCCTCCACCACATCATGAAGAAGCCCGGCCGCAATCGTTTCCTTATCAAGCTCTAAATCCGCTAAAATGATTGCCACGCAAAGGGGATGGATAATATAAGGTTCTCCCGATTTGCGCACCTGCTCCTTATGAGCATCCGCCGCTGTCCTATAAGCCTTTTCAATCAAAGAAATATCATCACTGGGATGATATTTATGCACACGCTTAATAAGGTCCTCGTACAATGCTTCCGGACTTTTAAACTCTTCGATTCCTTCAATTCTTCCATCATCTAAAACCAATTCGCTTTTTTGAATCTGGGTCTCATTCATTATCATCGCCTGCTTTATCCTAACATTTTCATAGTTCTCTTACTTCTCCCAAATCACTCTACCAGAAAAATACTTTATTATTATATAATTTTTTCTGAAATTCGTCAATGTATTACAGACTTTGAGTTTCCCCATTTTTAACAACCAGATTACCCGAAAGCCTCTATTCCAAAGTATCCGGCTAACGTAAGCTGTTGTGATTTCTCCTTTTTCAATAGGAACGTTCTTATGCCAGAGCGTGTCCCGGCAAGGACACGCTCGATCGCATATCCTAATGCATAGAAAATGAATTTGGGCATGTCATATATTCTCTTGGAGCATTCCTTTAATTCTATCATAAATAAAGTGTCATCTTTCTTGGCGCTCATAATGCTGATATATCCTGTTGCAAGTGTTGCGAACAGGTTTAGGTTCCGGATAGACTGCAGGGACATCACACGCAAATCTTCCAGTTCAAACTGCTGTTTCTTGAATTTAAAATATTCCTCGATCCTCCACCGCATCAGATATATTTTTGCGGCTATCATGCAAAGCTTTTTCCTTTCTTCCATCTTTAAATTTGTCAACAGCAGTAGCGGGGCTTTTCCAAACCCATACACTACAACTAATATTAAGTCCTTTGTGGGATATTCACACAGGCTTACTGGAATATAGCTGATCTTGCACTCAATTTTCTTTCCATGCTTATCCATAAAATCCATCCGGTAATTCCCTTTATATTTATTTGCCACATCCATGATATTCTGCGTTTTCCCATGATATATGACATTCCGGTTCTTCTTTGCGCGGATGACAAATTTTTCATGGTTCTTCAGAAAATATTTATAATATTCGTTACAGTCAAAGCCCCTGTCCAACGTACGGACACAGGTTTTTGAAAAGTGCGCTGAGAGTGCTTTTAAGCAGCATAAGTTTTCATGTGTTTCACTTATAAAGCCTTCTTCTGCGGCTGAAAAAACTTTTTCGTAAACAGGCATGGGCATCTTTTTTCCCTTCGATAAGACCGCTGCTTCTATCGTGTAATATCCTTTCTTTATCTCGCCAGTGCTTCCGTCACGGACATCGGAGATTGCTTCCATCATGGGGCTGCATGGTTTGGTGATATCCGAGTTGTCAATGACAATGACTGCATGGGCTTCATCCATCCCTTTCTTAACCTGCGAGATATAATTATCCATAACAGCTTCTTTTTCATCAAAGGAAACGAGATTTCTTGACAGGCGGCAGATTGTTTTTTTAAGCGGGATTGTTTCATGAAGTGAACGTGCGATCTCGCTTAGGTGGAGCTTATTCCCTTCTAAGATTCCATAAATCATCTGTGTAATAAATTTGCTCTTTGGCCGGGTTAGGCCTTTGGAAATTTTTTCAGAAAAAGTTGTTAAATCCCGTTTGATTTCATACCCTAATCTGTTATAATTAATCATGCAAAAACACTCCTTTTATTATTGTTTTGTGGTGATTCAATTATAACATTTGTTGGGTGTTTTTGCATTTTTTATTTTTGGGGAAATAATCTGTTTGAAAAAATGGGGAAACTCAAATAATTGCGCCTCTTGCGCCTCTTCCTTATTTATGTTAAACTCATCACAACTCTTAATTAATGAAATAATTGTCAGTTTATTTTTCTCAATCTATTTCCAGACCAGATCGGTCATGATTTCAACTTTTTATTATTTAAAACGGAGGAATGCTTATGATTGTACTTTAGCGGCCAATTTATCATATTTTAAACTATTATTTCTAAATTCATTCAACATCCGAGCAGATAACAGGATAACTCAAAACTGTCAGCATCTCTTTTCAATAACGTGCATTTTTATCTTGCAAATTTCCCATGTATTTCCTATACTATGATTAAGAAGATTCATCGGTTATCTCTTTTTCTGCTTTATCAAATTGAACATTTCAGACAGAAAAGGAGAACTGCAAAAGATGAACAGTCAGACCTATGCCAAAAGGGCAAGGCTTTTAAATCCTATCGATGATGATTTCTTAAAGAAGATGGCAGAGGATATCCTGTTCTGCCAGGAAGTCATCCGAACGATTTTAGAAGATGAATCTTTAGTGGTACTGGAAAGCAATTCACAACACACCATCAAGAACCTGCAGGGCCGTTCCGTTATTTTGGATATTCTATGCAGAGCTGGCAATGGCAAAGTCATCAATGTGGAAGTGCAGAAAGAAGACAATGTTGACCATCAGAAAAGAGTCCGTTATCATGCTTCCTGTATCACGGCAAACATGACCGACACTGGCTCTAAATTTAAAGATATACCTGATTTATGTATTATTTACATATCGAAATCAGACTTTTTCAAGGAAGGGAAAACGGTTTATCATATAGACAGAATCATTCGGGAGACCGGTACTATCGTGGAAAACGGCTTACAGGAAATTTATGTGAATGCCGCTAACAAAGATGGTTCAAATACCTCGAAGCTTATGACCATCTTTACGGAAAGCGACGCATATGATGATGTATTATTTCCAGTCACATCAAAAAGGAAACGTTATTTTAAGGAAGATAAGAAGGGAGTGGCAGAAATGTGTGCGATTATGGACGAAATCAGAGAAGAAGGCAGATTGGAAGGAAAGTTAGAAGGAAGGTTAGAAGGAAAAGAAGAGGGGAAATTAGAAATGAAATTGGAAGTCGCAGAAAACCTGTTAAAAATGGGTCTCAACATTACTAAGGTTATTCAAGCAACTGAGCTTCCATTTGAAACCGTACAGGCAATGGCTGACAAGCTGCCGTAGCTCACAGGAATCAATTCTCACCCTGTAGAGAAAGTCTCTGATTGAAAATTGATTTTGCAACCATAAATTTGTATCATGCTGTCCTTGCTTCCCTTAATCTATTTCCAGACCGTCTCGGTCATGATTTCAGCTTTTTATTATTTCAAACGGAGAAATGCCTATGATTATATTTTGGTAACAGCTTTATTATGTTTCAGGCTATTATTTGTAATTATTATTTCTAAATCACTTCAATATCAGAACAGAAACTTGGATAACTCAAAACTGTGATCATCTCTTTTCAATAACGTATATTTTTATCTTGCAAATTTCCCATGTATTTCATATACTATGATTAATAAGATTTATCGGTTATCTCTTTTTCTGCTCTGGCAAATCAATATATTTCAGACAGAAAAGGAGAATTGCAAAAGATGAACAGTCAGACCTATGCCAAAAGGGCAAGGCTTTTAAATCCTATCGATGATGATTTCTTAAAGAAGATGGCGGAGGATATTCTGTTCTGCCAGGAAGTCATCCGGACGATTTTAGAAGACGATTCTTTGACAGTGCTTGAAAGCCATGCACAGCATACCATTAAAAATCTGCAGGGACGTTCCGTTATTTTGGATATCCTGTGCAGGTCCGGCACTGGCAAGATTATGAATGTGGAAGTGCAAAAGGGAAACGATGTTGACCATCAGAAAAGAGTCCGCTACCACGCTTCCTGCATTACAGCTAATATCACTGATACAGGTTCAAGATTTCAGGACATACCGGATTTATGTATCATTTACATATCAAAATCAGACTTTTTGGGAGAAGGAAAAACCGTTTACCATATAGACCGGATTATTCGGGAGACTGGTACTATTGTGGAAAACGGCTTACAGGAAATCTATGTGAATGCCACTAACAAAGATGGGTCAAATACCTCAAAGCTTATGACCGTCTTTACGGAAAGTGATGCATATGATGATGAATTGTTTCCAGTCACATCAGAAAGGAAACGTTATTTTAAGGAAGATGAGAAAGGAGTGGCAGAAATGTGTGCCATTATGGATGAAATCAGGGAAGAAGGCAGATTGGAAGGAAAGTTAGAAGGAAAAGAAGAAGGGAAATTAGAAATGAAATTGGAAGTCGCAGAAAGCCTATTAAAAATGGGACTCAGCATTACTAAGGTTATTCAGGCAACCAAACTTCCACTAGAAACCGTCCAGTCAATGGCTGAGCGGCTGTCACATTGTCTTTCTGTTTGACACCCTTTCCTTTTCATGATATGCTTAAAAAATAATAACCAAATACAACAGAATCTTCAGGGCAGGGTTAGATTCCCTACCGGTGGTAAAGCCCACGAGCCGCATGGCATGATTTGGTGACTCTTAGTAAGCACAACTTGTTTCCTAAGCCAGAATTCCAAAGCCGACAGTACAGTCTGGATGAAAGAAGATTGAAAAAGAAGGGATTTTCCATTTCTTTTTATTCATTGATACTAAGTGTCCTGAAGCTATTTTAGGATACTTTTTATTTTTATAATTTTGTAAATTGGAACACTTTATAAATGGGAAATTTTGTTTTCCTCCATCCCCAGCCAGAATCCCCTGAAAGGAGCACTCTAAATGAGCCATGAAGAATATATGCACCTTGCCATAAAAGAAGCCATAAAAGGCATGGGCTACACCAACCCTAATCCCATGGTAGGCGCCATCATCGTAAAAGACGGACGCATCATCGGAAAAGGCTATCACGAAAAATACGGACAGCTCCACGCAGAGCGCAATGCCATTGCCTCCTGTACGGAAAGTCCGGAAGGTGCTGCTATCTATGTGACCTTAGAGCCATGCTGTCACTACGGCAAGACACCTCCTTGTACGGAGGCAATTATAGAAAATAAGATTTCCACTGTCATCATCGGTTCCTCCGATCCCAATCCCCTGGTTGCAGGAAAAGGAATCAAACAATTACAGGAACATGGCATTCAAGTCATTCCTGACGTATTAAAGGCAGAATGTGATGCCATAAATGAAGTCTTCTTTCATTATATCCGCACCAAAACCCCTTATGTGGTCATGAAATACGCCATGACGGCAGACGGAAAAATTGCCGCCTATACAGGGGAAAGCAAATGGATTACAGGAGAAAAGGCAAGAGAACATGTCCAGCATTCCCGTCACCGCTACGCCGGCATTATGGTTGGAATCGGCACTGTCATGGCGGATGATCCCATGTTGGACTGCCGGCTTCCAGGCGGATGCAATCCTTTGCGAATTATCTGTGACACTACCTTAAGAACGCCGCTTACCTCCAAAATCGTAAGCACCGCAAAAGAAATACCAACCTGCATTGCTACTTCCTGTGAAGAAGAGGAAAAACAGGCTGCCTATAAGGAAAAAGGCTGTGAGATTTTACAGATTCCGAAACAAAACGGGCATGTGGATTTAACAGCGCTTATGAAAAAGCTTGGTGAAAAGGGGATAGACAGCATTTTATTTGAAGGCGGCTCCGGATTGAACTATAGCGCCCTGCAGGCAGGTATCGTCAATAAGGTCCAGGCCTATATTGCCCCTAAGCTGTTTGGCGGCGAAACTGCAAAAACTCCGGTAGGCGGTCAGGGAGTAGCGCTTCCAAAGGATGCCTTTTTTCTGGAAAAGGAGCATATTACCCTATTAGAGCCGGATATCCTGATAGAATGGGAGGTAAAAAAAGATGTTCACCGGAATTGTTGAAGAAGTAGGAAACATTTTACAGATTGACAGAGGAAGTAAATCTTCCGTCCTGCATATTGGCGGGAAACTGATATTTGATGATTTGAAAATCGGCGACAGCGTTGCGGTAAACGGCGTATGCCTTACGGTTACCACATTATCTTCCAACTCCTTTACTGCTGATGTGATGAGCGAAACCTTATCCCGAAGCTCCTTAGGAGCGCTTACCAGAAACAGTCCTGTGAATCTGGAACGTGCCATGGCAGCAAACGGCAGATTTGGCGGGCATATTGTATCCGGACATATTGACGGCACCGGAACGATTGAAAGCATAAAAAAGGATGATAATGCTATTTGGTACTCCATAAAGACTTCCGAAAAGCTCATGCGCTATATTGTGGAAAAGGGCTCCATTGCCATCGACGGCATCAGCCTGACCGTTGCCAGAGTTACAAAAGATGCTTTTTCCGTTTCCATTATTCCCCATACGAGAAAGGCCACTATTCTTGGCACAAAAAGCACTGGAGATATAGTAAATCTGGAAAATGATGTGGTAGGAAAATATATCGAGCGTTTCCTGACGGTTCCACCTTCGGAAACGGAAGCCATCCAACAAAAGGCTGCTAATCAAACTCAGGGAATCACAAAAGAATTTTTAATGAAATACGGCTATTAAAAGTTGTCATTATTTAGAAATAAAATTATTCAGATAATAGAAAGGAGTTTTATTATGTTTACATTCAACACCGTGGAAGAAGCCTTAGAGGACTTACGCCAGGGAAAAATCATTTTAATGACAGATGATGAAGACAGGGAAAACGAAGGGGATTTTATCTGTGCTGCAGAATTTGCCACTACGGAAAACATCAACTTCATGGCTACCCATGGAAAAGGGCTGATTTGTATGCCCATGTCAGAGGAATACATCAAAAAGCTGCAAATTCCCCAGATGGTGACGGATAATACCGACAACCATGAAACTGCCTTTACCGTTTCTATAGACCACAAGGATACTACTACCGGCATTTCTGCTGCGGAACGTTCCATTACCGCCATGAAATGCGTAGAGGAAGGCAGCAGACCGGAGGATTTCAGAAGACCGGGACATATGTTTCCCCTTCTGGCAAAGAAAAACGGCGTGCTGGAACGAAACGGCCACACGGAAGGAACCGTAGATCTGCTCCGATTAGCAGGACTGAAGGAATGCGGCCTATGCTGTGAAATCATGAAAGAGGACGGCACCATGATGCGTACCTCGGACTTAATAAAGCTGGCAGAAAAATTCAACCTGAAATTCATTACCATCAAATCCCTGCAACAATACCGAAAGGTGCATGATAAACTGATCACCCGCATTACCGATACGAAAATGCCTACCAAATATGGTGAATTCAGGGCCTATGGATTTGTGAACAATCTAAACGGAGAACATCATGTAGCTTTGGTAAAAGGAGAAATCGGAGACGGTGAGAACCTCCTCTGCCGTGTACATTCCGAATGCTTAACGGGAGATGCCTTCGGCTCAGCCCGCTGTGACTGCGGCCAGCAGTTTGCTGCTGCCATGACCCAGATTGAAAAGGAAGGCAGGGGCATCCTGCTGTATTTAAGACAGGAAGGCAGGGGCATCGGGCTCATCAACAAGCTGCGGGCATATCACCTGCAGGATCAGGGCATGGATACGGTGGAAGCCAATCTTGCCCTTGGGTTTAAGGAGGACTTGCGGGAATATTACATCGGTTCCCAGATATTAAGGGATTTAGGCGCAAAATCCCTGCGCCTTTTGACCAACAATCCCTTAAAGGTAGAAGGCCTGGCGGATTTTGGAATCGAAATTATCGAACGGGTTCCCATTCAGATGAACGCAACTCCTTATGATGAATTTTATTTAAAGACAAAACAGAGAAAGATGGGACATCTTTTGGATTATTAAAAATTAGAAAAGAAAGAAGGAAGAACACATGAGAGTTTATGAAGGAAATGTAGTATCAAAGGATATTAAGGTAGGCATCGTAGCAGCCAGATTCAATGAATTTATTGTATCCAGACTGTTAGGCGGCGCCCTGGACGGTCTGAAAAGACATGACGTAAAGGATGACGATATTGATGTGGCATGGGTGCCGGGAGCATTTGAAATCCCACTGATTGCTTCTAAAATGGCAAAAAGCGGAAAATATGACCTGGTCATCTGCCTTGGTGCAGTAATTCGGGGTTCAACCTCCCACTATGATTATGTATGTAGTGAGGTTTCCAAGGGAATCGCAACAATTTCTCTGCAATCGGACATTCCGGTTATGTTCGGAGTACTGACAACAGACAACATTGAACAGGCAATTGAGCGCGCTGGCACAAAGGCGGGCAACAAGGGCTATGATTGTGCGCTCAGCGGCATTGAAATGGTAAATCTGATTCGGGATATCGAAGCATAAGGCTAACTTCTTTATAAAAAAGAGAGCAATAACCGGACAGCCTTCTCCTCCTTTGGAGATGACTGCCCGGTTTCTAATTTTCATCTGATCATTTCAATCTGGTTTTTCATATCATATTACTTATTGTAACTGTTTTTCAACTCTTTCCTTTATATCAGCGCTACTTTCATCGTTCATGCCCAGTTCATCATATACTTTTCGCTGTGCTAAATACTCCTCATAACTATCAATTCGCTCATATTGGAAGAAGGAGTTATCTGCACATACATAGCATAGCGAATAAGCGCTTCCATCTTCTTTCACAAAGCAGAAACGTACCGTATTTCTATAAACGGTATCATTCCCCGTTACATAGGTATAGTAAACCGCTTCAAATTCATCTGAAATACCAAGATTATTCCTTAAATTATCCTCTGCGCTCTGAGAAAGCTCCGGTATCTTTGCTTCCACATCCGATACTTTCATTTCATCTTCAAACTTTCCACTATTACCAAGACCACAATATACATCCACCAGACTTCCATCCTCTGCACTAATTGTAAAATAGTAACCTTCATGGATAACACCATAATAAACCATATAAACAGGATGCTCGCCGGCATTTCCGTCCTCATCAGTCATCAGATAATGATTAAATTCCAACCCGTCCGGAGTCTTGCCAAACAACTTAAGGAGCCATTCCTGTGCCTTGATGACCGCTTCTTCTTCCGTAATGCTACCTTTTGCTTCTAACTCCGCCTTTGCAGCCTCCTCTGCCGCTTCTCTTTCCTGTATTTCATCCGCATACATTTCCTCATATCTTTGCTGTAATGCATAAGCACGCTTCTCACTAAAATCTATCATCTGCAGAAGCTCTTCATCTGTAAGATCTCTGTCAGGAATATTGAAGTAAGAAGTCTTTGCAGCAAAGCAAAGGACATCCTTATCCACAATATCGCTTTCTTCGCTCACCTTGATTAGTTCTTTTTCCGGAAATCTTCCATTCAGATATTCAGAATGTAATGCGCTTCTACGGCTCTCTTCTTCCGAAGTCAGATCCCTTGAATAAGTATCCGCCTCAACCTGTGCAGCATCTATCTGATCTAAAACCTCATCCATTTCAAGCTGCGGCACAGCTTCCATTCTCTCTTTCACCAGATTATTTCTAATTGCATTAGCGGAAAAACCAACTGTTCCCACAGCAACCAGCGCAACTGCTGCCACCGCCACTTTTTTCTGCCATCCGGATGATTTGTTGGCCTTTTTTTGTGTTTCCCGTTCCCCTGTTTCATTCATTAAATTTTTCAATATCTCTTCCTCCATTTCACTTTTAATGTGTACACGATCCATAACTTCTTTCAGCCTTCGTTCGTCCATAACTCATTCCCTTTCCCGAACATAGTAATCGTAACTCCTCCCGCCCTCTCTGCAGCCTTTTCTTTACCGCATCCTGAGAAATATTCAAAATGGAGGCGACTTCCTTAATTCGATACCCCTCTATATAATGAAGATATATGACCACTTTCAACTTATATGGCAATTCCAAAAGCTCTTCTAATATCTCTCCATCCTGAGGGCTTTCATAATAATCTTCCAGCTGCTCAATAGATACCTTGGGATGCCTTAACTGGAAGCGACGCATGTCCTTGGATACATTCACCGCTACCCGTATCAGCCATGCCTTCTCATGCTCTTCACTTTGAAACTCCGGCATGGACTTTAAATAACGCAGGAATGTTTCCTGAATAGCATCCTGCACATCCTGTTCATTTCCCAGGATAACCAGACAGATTTTAAACAGCATATTGCTGTATCTGATTACCAGCTCTTCCGTCTTCGTAATAACACCTCCTTTACTACTAACACGAGCAGGGATATAAAAAAGTGACAGCCGCAAAAATTTTTTTACTTCATTTTCTTCCAGCCTCCTGTACTATGACTTGATTGAAATGTTCATATCAATTCCGCAAAAAAGGCAGCATCCACATAAATGGATGTGCCTTTTCTCAAATTTCTATATAATAATTGCTCCTAAACCATATTTCAAATGCCACTTTGGAAAAATCGTTTCGTAAAAGCTGCAGCATTCATAGGCTTTCCATAATAATATCCCTGAATATAATCCGGACGCAGCCGCTTTACGCTTTCTAACTCCTCCTCTGTCTCCACACCTTCATAACATACCATCAGATTCATGCTATGGGCAAGCTCGGTTACATGCTTTACCAGTATATAATCATATTCATTCTGCATGATATTCTGAATAAATATCCGGTCTATCTTAATTAAGTCAAACATCTTTTCTTTTATGTACCGAAGATTGGAGTAACCCGTACCGAAATCATCAATGGCAAGGGAAATCGAACGATCCCGAAATCCCTTCAACACATTCTGGGTAGCCTGATTCGTCTCAATCTCACCGCTTTCCGTCACTTCAAACACTACGTTATTTACATCAATTCCTATTCGCCTGATGCACTCCTCCGCATCCGCAAGCATATTGCTCTTCTGAAGCTGCACAAAGGACAAATTAATATTCATTCTAAAATCCGAAACCTGCCCCTGCCAGATCTGGCATTGTTTTAATGCGGTTTCTAAAATCCATCTTCCAAGAGGAATGATCAAAGAACTTTCTTCCAACAACGGAATGAATTCTACAGGGGACATAAATCCATACTTTTCACTATTCCAGCGAATCAATGCCTCTGCCCCGTGAATGGTATTCATCTCCACATCCATAATCGGCTGGTAATACAATTCAAAACCCTTAAAATCATTTTCAATGGCTCTCCGTAAACACTCCTGAATATCCAGCCTGCGTATGTAGCTTTCATACTCCTTTTGGTTATATAACACAAAGGTATTTTTTCCTTGCAGCTTGGCACTGTGAAGAGCAAAATTCACCTGCTCCATCAACTTATCATATTCCTTTTCCCGAGAATCAAAGTATACGGCTCCTGCAGAAATCGTATGAAACATTTTATAACCATTTTCTTCTATGGACTCATCAATAGCAGAACGAATCCGCTTATATAATTCCTTTGCCTTTCCGGACTGCACATTTTTATAATCGAGAATAACCACACAGTCTCCTTCCATACGATAGACGGATTCCCCGTTTATGGCCTTTCCCTTTATGATATCTGCCATGTTGGCCAGAATCTTGTTACCGAAGTCATATCCATACTTCTCATTGATTTCTTTAAAGTTATCGATTCCGATTACCATCATATAGCCGTAAATGTCCTGCTTTTCTACAAGTTCCTGATAATACTGCTTCAGGATATTCTCATTGTAAAGACTGGTTATCTTATCTATTTTATTTTTCTTTCCGATTTCTGAAATGCGTCCAACCAGATAATGCACTTCACCTTCTTCATCCAATACGACTTCACCCCGGCAGCTGATCCATACCGGCACTCCATTGGTGTCCAGCCACCTGTATTCCATATTATGGGTGCGCTGTCCCCTTTCCTTAATGGCAGCCAAATCCGCCTCCAGCCTTGGAAGGTCTTCCGGGTACACTACACTTTTGAGCACTTCGCCGGTATTATAAAACCGCGCCTTTGAAAGCTTAAAGGCTTTCACGGCCCGTTTCGAGATTGCATAATAATCCCGCTTCATATCCCAAATATACATATAATCATCCGTGCATTTTCCCAATACAGAAAGGGTATATTCCATCTGCTCAAAATTTACAACAACCCTGCCATCATCCATATACATCCCGCCCATCCACATTTTCCACCATAAGGTTATACTAGTTTTATTTTAGCAAATTTCACGGAAAATAACAAGGTTGTTTCTTGGATTGTTTTAGATTCCTCTTTTTCCCTACTCTTTATTCCAGCCCGCACCTTTTATAAGCAGTCCAAAATAAAAAAAGCACAATTGCACCATTTAACAGCAACACCCATCCCGTTTCCACCTTCAGGCTTTCTCTTCCCAGCTCATTCATTAAAAGATTGATTTGTCCTGCCCAGGTAAGTTGTGAAATCTTTCTTACCGTATCATTGAACGTGGCGATCATGGGAAGAAAGGAAAAGACCATCATAACCGGAACGGTTATGGAAGTAGCAGCCATTTCATTCCTGCTCCATACCCCGATAGCAGCACCAATGAGCATAGAAATCAAGATTCCCATCAGCATGATGCAAAGAAACTCCAAAAGCTCCCTGCCTCTGTATTCTCCTGTCAGGGCAAACACGCCTGCTCCAAGCATACAGGCAGCTACTATATAACTTCCTATGCCAATGAGATATTCCGCCGGCTTTACATTGGCCATCAAAAGAACCCGCAGCGTATTTTTTTCTTTCTCCTCTGCCACTATGGCCGCCATACTGGTAAGAGGCGCCATTCCAATATACATGGTTGCAATAAGGGGAACAAAAAAATGCTCCGGCAAACCTTCCATTTTTATGGCATGATCCATAATGACCACTAGAAAAGGAAGCATGATAAATTGTATCAATACGGTTTTATTTTTTATGGTGTCTTTTAACTGCTTCTTTAAAATAGCGGATATTTTCTTTCTGTCCATATTATTCAAAGCTCCTTCCTGTCAATTCCATAAATACGGTCTCCAAATTTGGCTCTGTAGAATGAATCGTCTCTACAATCCCCTCCTTAAGACAGCTATAGACCTTTTTAGCTCCGTCGCTATTATTTTCAAGCAGAATCCGTTCCCCGCTTTTTAACAACAGGCATATCTTATTCTGATGATTGTATTTTCTGCATAACTCTTTTGGATTTCCATACTCCACTACCCTCCCTTCACAAAGCAATGCGATATGGTCGCACAATTTTTCTGCTTCTTCCATATTGTGGGTCGTGAGAAAAACGGTAGTTCCCTTTTTTCTCTGATTTTGAATCAGGCTATGGATTTCCCTTGCACAGGCAGGGTCTAACCCGCTTGTGGGCTCGTCAAGAAAAAGAATATCCGGCTCGTTCAGCATTGCCCTTGCCAAAACAAGCCTCTGCTTCATTCCCTTTGACAGCTTATGTACCGGCTTCTTTTTTGCCTCCCATAAGCCAACCTTCTTTAGTGCTTCCTCCGGCTTCTCTTTGGATAATCCATATATTCTGGCAAACAAAGCCAGATTATCATAACAGTTTAGTCTTTCATACAGTCCGGTGTTATCCAGCATCATGCCGATTCTGCTGTATTCCCGATCTGTAAGCTTCCTGGTATCCGTCCCCAAAAGCTCCGCCCAGCCTTCCGTCTGGACAATCTGTCCCGTTAATATCTTGATCAGCGTTGTCTTTCCTGCCCCGGAGGGCCCTAAAAGCCCAAACAGCTCTCCCGCCTCCACATGGATTCCTATTCCGTTTAACACCGTATGTCCTGCAAATTCCTTGACAACATTCTGAATCCGAATTCCGTTATTCATTGTTCTCCACCTTCCATTCCTCTCTAAGCCGCTTTAATCCTTCCTCCATTTTCTTATTTTCTATTTTTTCTTTCAGTCTCACCACGATTAAACTGACTCCGGCGGAAATGCCAAAACAAATAAAAAATAGAAACCATGGTTTCCACATATTTACCGGGAACCACCGAAAAGCTATAATAAAACCTGCACTTATCAAAATGACGGTAAGAAACATGCCGATTGTCCTAATTGTTATGGAACTCTTTTTAATCAGGAAATCTGTAAAGAATACCCATCTGGCCAAGACAATCAGAACCGCCATGAACAAAAACTGCGCCATGACCGCCACAGGAACCCCCTGCTTTCCCAAGGCAAACATAGTCGAAAATCCCCTTGCATCTTCACCGTATATTACCGTAAGCACCATCATGGAAATCATGGAAATTCCAAAAATAATCAGAACCATTCCCACAAAATCAAAAATATTCTTTTTATTTTCCATCTCATTTTACCCCCAATCTTTGTTTTACATATTCCGCATATTGTCTGGAAACGACCAACTGCTCTTTATTCGTCAGAGTCACCCGGATGCGTCTGTCCAAATCTGCTTTTAAAGATACGATTTCCCTGAAATTGATGATGCAGGATTTATTTGCCCGAAAAAAGTCAGCACATGCTAATTGTTCCTCCAGCTCGTAAAGCCTTAAATTGGTTTCATATACAGAATCCATAGTATAGAGAAATGTTTTCTTATCAACAGTATCAATGTATAACACCTTATCTACATCTATCAGATAAGTTTCTCCATCTTTTATTCCGGTCAGCTTTTTATCCAACATACGCAGCATGGAAATCATTTTTTCAATTTCCGGCGTCAGGTGGTTACAGGAAATCGTCACCTCTGTTTCTGTAATCTGTGCTTCCGAATGAATGGTTATCTTCACTTCCTCACCCTCTCTCTTTGCTTTCCTCACTATAGCAAAGCCTTTCCTTTCAAACAAGTGCTTCCTTCTCGTGTTGCCGGTTTCATTTCCCCAAATGCCGTTTCTTTTATCCTATTGTTTCCAGAAACCATGTCCGAAATTATAGTTCTGATTATCAGAAACACTTAGAGCAGGCAGGGTTTCATGTGACTTGCATGATTGCAAAAAAGAGAGCTGCCACATTTTATATGACAGCTCTCTTCTCATTCTAAAACTACGCCTTATTCACAAATAACTACCCGATCGCTCTTCTATTCTTATAAGAAGCAAACAATAACAAAATACCGGACACAGCCCCAAGGAATAAAAAGGACTGTATAAGCGGCACAAAATTATAGCTTCCTCCCTGCCAGAAATCAATAAAATCATTGCAGATATAGGTCATGGGAAGGGTGTCCGCCACCACCTGCAAAGCCCTTGGAAGCTGCTCTGTACTCACTCCCATCATGCCGCATACGATCATAATCAAAAAATACAAAGTCATGGAAACGGCAAAGGTGGGCCCGAATTTTTTCAAAATATTGGCTATGGCATGTGACAGGATAAAAAAGATGACGGCCAGCAGATACAGGCAGCCTATCAGGCAGAGCAGGGAGGAAAGCGCCGGCTTTTGCATATCAATTAAAATCACCTCCGCAATTCCAAAGATTCCCAATGCAGCCGTAAGAAAAACAAGCTGGGCAATGACCTTTGCCAAAATGACACTTTTTTCCCGATAGCCAAACAAGCGCATTCTCAAAGGAACTCCCTTTTCTACCTCCTGAGAATAATTGGCAGGATATCCGATTAAAATAATTGCCATAGGACAGACCAGGCTCATGCTGATCACAATAGAGGTAACCACTTCCGGCCGTATTGCTTCCGGCACCTGACTGCCTACTGACTTAGTAAGAATAAGAGACATCAGTATGGGAAATACGATTCCAAAAAAGTGAACAAAGAAATTTCCGCTTATATTCCGGATTTCATATAATACCAGGTTTAAATTGCATTTCTTTTCTTTCATGACTGCTGCCCTCCTCTTTGACTTTCATAAAAATGTTCCTTTGCATTTATGGACATGATTTCAATGTCGCTGCTGCTTCTTTTAAAATTCACATTGTGTTCCACCAGTAAGGCAATCAGTTTCTCTTCCTCCTCCTGATTGGGGCAGGATAGGGCAATCAAATGACCTGACGCCTTTAATCTGGAAAATCCCCTTGTCAGCTTTTCATTCTCTTCTTTGTTATCCAGAATAAAAATGGCATTGCCGCAAAATTTCCGGAATAAATCTTCCTTTTTCCCAAATGCCACTACCTTTCCCTGTTCCAAAATCAAAAGCTTGTCTGCAAGCTGCTCCAGCTCTTCATAATAGTGGGATACGATAAAAAGTGTATTGTTTTTGTTTCGATACCATGCTCCCAGCTTTTCCATCAGCTTCTGCCTTGTTTCAAAATCCAGCCCGGAAGTCACCTCATCATAAAAGGTCAGATCCGCATTTTGGAGCATTACCATAATGATGGTAAACCTCTGCTTCTGTCCTCCCGACAAGGCTGTATATCTTTTGGACAGACATTGTTCAAAGTCAAAAAACGCAATCAGTTCTTTCAATTCCTTATTTCTTTTGATTTTTGTATCCACCATGGCCTCCATAATGTACTTTACCGGCATGGTGGACACATATTCGTTAAACTGCATATGTGCCGCCATCTCCTCCGGCTTTAACCGGGTGCGGATACTTCCCGTATAGTCGGTCAGGCCTAAAATGGATTTTACAAGGGTGGTTTTGCCGGCTCCGTTTGAGCCGATTACTCCGATTCGTTCCCCTTCCTGAAAAACAAGGGGGCTTTCAATTTGAAGGGCTGTCTGCTTTCCATACTGTACCTTCAAATGATCAATGGTCAATAACATACTCTGTTGCTTCCTTTCCTGGTAAATTCTTTTTGTTTCCCATGGAACCATCATAACAGCCTCATATGAATTTCAAATGAATATCCCATGTAGGTAGAAACATTTTCTGCCAAGAGCCCGTCACGATGCCTGTGAAGAAAACTGCGGGCTGAACTGTTACTGTGGATATGATAAAGAAAGGTTTGAAAGACTCCGTTTTACATACAAGGAAATGTCAGCTGGGCAAGCACTCCCTTTTCTAAATTCTCCACTCTCAGTTTTCCCCCTAAAAGCCTGTTGTAATAAGACACCACATAAAGCCCCAGCCCCTTGCCTTTCTGTTTCGTATTGCTGCTTACAAAAGGCTTGCAAATATTGGGGAGAAGTTGTTCTTCTATGCGCACTCCGTAGTTTTCAATACGAAACATGTTATCCGCAAGGCTCATACAGATTTTTTCTCCCTCCGGCGTATACTGTACCGCATTGGAAATCAGGTTATCGATTATCTTTTTTAAGATTTCCCTGTCCGTATGCACGGTACCCATGCCTTCTATTTCTATGGAAAGCTTTTTTTCTGCTGCCTGAACCCGGTAAGCGGCTGCTGCCTCTTCGGTAAGCTCTCTAAGGGAAACCGGCTCTATCTGCAGGCTGTCTGCACAATGATTTAAATATAAAATATCCTCCACGATTTTCCTCATGGACCAAAGCTGTTCCTTTACCTTCGGCAGATATTCCTTTGTATTTTTATATTTCCCTACTTCATTCATCATACCTTCCACTAAAAGCAATGCTGCCGCAATCGGAGTCTTTAGCTGGTGGGAGGAAGCTCTTAAAAAGACCTCCTGTCTTTCATTTTCCTCCTCTAACATGCGGTTTTTCTCTTCTAGCTCCACAAGATTGTCCTGAAGCTTTTCATACAGTTCATTTAACGTTCTTCCCAATGCCCCTATTTCATCATTGCCCTCCGGCACAAAAGGCTCTATGTGAAAACTTTCTACTGCTTTCGCATGCTCCGCATAGCCTGCAAGACGGATGATCGGATTGACAATTCGTTTGGAAAATTCCCCGGATGCCACCAGCACCAGAAAAAACACAAGGGCCACAATCATAGGAAGGCTTCCCATAAGAACCGGGAAAAGATCGTTCATCTTGGGAGCCATCACCGGAAGAACGGAAATTACAAGAGAATCCTCAGTCTTTCCTATTGCCAGGTAGGTAATGTAAACATTGTTTCCGTCCGAAACGCCATTTTCATAAACAATCAGGGAATCGGACAGCATATGACGCTTTCTGTACTCTTCTTTGTATATCTGTTCATTGTCTTGTGTATCTATCTTTACTTCCAACAAGGCTTCCTCTGTTTTAGAGCCTTCTGCCAGCAATTTTTCCTTTATCACATTCCACTTGTCAATCAGCTCTTCTTTGGAAAAGTCTTCTTCCATTTCCTTCCACTTTTCCGGATTGTTTCCATACTTTCGAAAGCTATCTAGAATTTCCTTTAATTCTTCATCCTTTATTTCTATGGACATCTGAAAGAACTTGCTTGCCGCATAAATCTTTTCTCCCCGGTCCGGTATTTCCACCGAAAAGGTTCCGGTGGGGTTTTTCACCATAAGCTCTTTATAGCTTTTGGTTTTCATATATCCTTCCTGAATGGCTGCAATGGAGTTTAAGTTATCCTTTTTTACATAGTCCACGTAAAGAGAGGGAAGCATAAACGCAAAATATCCCACCACCAGAGAAACCATAAGAACCGCCAGCATGATGCTGTAAAGAAATGTTTTTTTGGATAATCCCATGGTCACACCTCCCCATTGAACTGATAGCCGATTCCAATGATGGTCTTAATCACATTTTTCGGAAGCTTTTTCCGAAGGTTCTTTACATGGGCATCAATAATCCGGTCATTTCCGATATAATCCTCATTAAAGATCCTTAGTATGAGCTGTTCTCTTGTAAATGCCCGGTTCGGCTCCTTTTTCAGAGTCTGCAGCAATAAAAACTCGCTTAAGGTAAGGGGAAGCAGCTCTCCGTCATAAAATGCCTGATAGGAATCCTCCTGAATATACAATCCTTTTCCCTTTTCCTCCTTGCGCCCCTGCCCTTTTACCCGCCTTAGGATCGTCTCCATCCGCTTTAAGAGAATGATAGGGGAAACAGGCTTGATCACATAATCGTCCGCATAAAGGTTAAATGCCTGCACCTGTGTCTTTTCATCCTCCAATGCAGTCAACATAATGGTGGCCATTTCGGGCCTGTTTTCTTTGATAAAAGAAAGCACTTCAATCCCGCTTTTTTTGGGAACCATAATATCCAGAACCGCCATATCAAATGCCCTTTCTGCAAGAAGCTTAAGGGCTTGTTCCCCATCGCTTACGGCAGTCACCTGATACCCCTGCATTTTCATATATTCCGCAAGAACCTCCTGTATGGTAGGCTCATCCTCTAAAAATAAAATTTCCATATGTTCTCCTGCACATATCTTTCCATGTTTTTTTCAGTATAGCACAGCCATATGAATTTGAAATGAAGATTCCGGAAAGTCCGCTTAAACTAATTCTTTTTCATAACACCACCAGTCCTCTCCATACAAATTAGATTCCCCTTTTTTCTCAAAATTCAGTCTTGCATAGGAACGGAGGGCTTTTACATTTGTCTTGCTCACGAGAAAATGCACACTTTTATAATTTCTTTTTTTCAATTCCTCCATAGTCCTTTGAAGCATCAGCCTTGCAAGCCCCTGATTCTGATAAGTGCTTTTTATTGCCAGTCTGGCAACCTCAGCTGCCGGCTTCAGACTGACAGACCAACACGTCAGCCCGTCCACTTCTTTATCGTCATCTATGGAAATAGTTCCAATAATCTCATCCTTTTCATTTTTCATGACAAAAATTGCCTGTCGTTTAAAATCATTTTCCAGAATTTCTTCATTTGGATAATCCGCTGACCATGTACAACCTTCCGTCCCAATCATGGAATGATACAGGGATAGAATTTCCTGTTTATCTTTCAGGGATGCCGGCAAAAAAGTTTTATTTTCCATAAGTTATCCTTTCACACAATATGCCTAAGCCCTCTTTTCCAGCAATGTTTCTCCATAATACTCTTCCGGCTTACTTTGGCTTGCTTTCATAATCTTTTTATTTTCGTACATACGCATATCTGCCTGCTGGTAAATGTCCATCAGTTTCTTGCCGGCATTTTCCTTATCAGAAAGAGCATACCCATAGGCAATGCTGATGCGGAACAATTTATCAGGCTTCCGATTATGTTCTACCATTTTCTTTTTAAAATTCATAAGTCCCTGTTCACAGCGCATCTGCACATTGCTTCCGCTTATCAAAACAGCAAATTCATCTCCGCCGATGCGGAAGCATTCGCCCTTCTGGCTTTCAAAAGCGGACTTAATCGTATTGGCGCTTTGAACAAGCATGCTATCACCGAGATGATGTCCCAGATTGTCATTGACAAATTTCAGGTCGTTGACATCAAACATGATAATTGCCACTGCGGGAATTTCATTCTTTCTTTTCTCCAAATCCACTAAATGCTCCTGAAATGCCGTTCTATTCCCGATTCCGGTCAATCCGTCCCGATATGCCAGCTGGCTTACAAATTCTGCCTGAACCCCAAGCTTTACGGCATTGATCGTCTTCTCCAGACTGGAGCTTCCATAGCATATGATAAAAATCAAAAGACCGATACGGACAAACATAGCAGAATCGTTGCTGTTTCCCCTGTAAAACCGAATTATGTCTATCACAGTGGCTACTGAAATGCCGCAGAGTCCGATTCCCCGCAATACTCTATAAATATTTCTGGCCTGATTCTTTCCCTTTATAAAGGAATTGCGGATAATCATATAAAACATGATGATGGCTGATAATGCCAGCATAATATGTGACAAAGGAAGTGTCTCATGCAAATCGGCAACATTCAATAAGTGCAATACCATACATAAGATAAATTCCAAAAATGATAATGCGACAAATGCCTTTACTACAAATCTTTTACGGAACCCATAAGCAGAGTTCAAGTACAAAATCATGGGAATAGGAATCAGTATGAGGGAATAACAGGATATTACCTGCAGCATACGGCTGTCACCAACAAAAAACTGAAGCAGGTTCGTCTCTGTGATACACCAGATTGCAATGCTGACTGCAAATAGTCCAAGGTACATCAATTCATGGTTCTTTTGATTGGACATATTGATGGGAATATCCGCAACGATCAAAAGCATTCCACTAAATAACAGTAAGATACAGCTAACAAATGCTATAACCTTACCGCCTAGGATGTCAAATATAATTCCCCCGGGCAGACCAATATAGAGATTATCCATACCTGCCCTGGCATCGCTATATGCCAGCGTAATCCGAATCTCTATAAGCTTTCCTGCATCCTGGCTTAAAATAGGAATACAGTTCCAACGGGTTCCAAATGATTTTGTATAAAAAAGATTTTGAGGTTCGTATGGCTCATAAACCAACTTTCCATCTATGTATACTTTATAAAATATATTTTTACTTCTATAATAAAGAGACGCTCCTTCTTCCAATTCATCCGGCAAGGTATTGTATATACTAAATTCCTTATTCGTTTCTACCCCTGCAAGCTTATTTAAATGGGCAATATCCGCCTCTCTTTCATCTTCTGTCCTCCAACCCTTTAAAAAATCAGAAGCTTCCGTAAAAGACTCTTCTTTAAAGGAGGGACCCTTATACTGAATACACATCCACGCTACCATGCATATGAACACTGCCAGCATGAAAGCATACATAACATGATATTTTCTATTAAATTTTTCCATTTTTCCTGATCCAGTTCCTTTCCTCTTAAATTTGCCACAAACCGGGCAGCCTATGACAAATTGCCGGCTCATGTTTATCGTGTCTATATTTTTAATTTTGTTTTTTTATGTTGTTACTTCTTTCATAAAAGTATTTTTTCTCATGTGATTATCATATAAAAAAAAGAGAAACTTGTCTAGGAAAATATTTTTTTGTGAAGCTTAGCTGGAAAATTATAAATAAAGGTAAAACAATTCTGTTTTGATAAATAGTTGCTTTTTATTAGATTTCGATTTTCACTCTCTTCTCATCCCCCCAAAAGTGCAACTTATAGAAATCCGCTTGTTTTTACACACTAAAAATGATAGAAAGGTATTAGAAAAATATTTAAGAAACCAAAGGTGAAAGGCAGAACATGAAAATCACGCTACAGCAGGTCAACAAGGGAAACGAAGAAATCATAATTAAATATTCCCAGATAACAGAACGCATTGACAGCATTGTAAGGTATATTGAAGGGCAAAGCGGGCAATTACTTGTCAGTAAAGATGGGCAGCAGTATGTAATCAGCGTTCCCAAAATACTTTATTTGGAAAGTGTTGAGGGGGTTACTTATTTATATACGGAAAAGGATTTATACCAGTTAAATCTTACTCTTTCCCTGTTTGAGAGCCTTTATGGAGAGGAAGGATTTTTCCGTTGCAGTAAGTCTATGGTAATCAATATTTACCGGATAAAAAAGCTGAAAAGCATGTCCGGAAACCGAATCGATGTTACTATGGACAATGATGAGCATGTAGTGATTTCCAGACATTATGCCAAAGAATTTAGGAGCATATTAAGGAGGGACGCAGAATGAAATGGTTTAAAAAATATCTATCCTTTGAAATCGGAATCGACTTTAAGACCTGTATTTATTTTTTTGTGGTTTTGTTTTTTTATTGTTTATACAGAATATTTCAGGGCAATTTTTGGGCAAGTATCCTTACAATGACGGAAATGATTGCTGCCGCCTATATCATAGGATATCTTCAGATATATCTGTTGAAGAACTTTGATGAAGCCGAAGAGCTTGGCAAGTGGGAGCTTTTTGCCGTTTTCCTATGTTCGGCATTGTATACAGTGGTAAGCTATATTCTGAACTGGTATGACCGAAATATTTCTGCAACGCTATTGTTCTTTTTCTACATGATAGTTGGTTATTTGTCTGTATTTCTGGCTTATAAGATAAAACGGGATATGGAAACGGCTGCGTTAAACCGGGAATTGGAGAATTTTAAGAGATTGAAAAGCAGAAAGGATGTGGCATAAGAATGGGAAATCAGGAATTTGCAATAACGATTGAGAATCTCACAAAAAAATACGGAAAACACAGGGGCGTGAGCAACCTGTCATTACAGGTGGAAAAAGGCGACATTTTCGGATTTTTAGGTCCAAACGGAGCAGGTAAGTCTACCACGATTCGAAGCCTGTTGGGATTGATTACTTTTCAGGATGGAAGCGCTGAAATTCTGGGCATGGATGTAAAAAGCCGGCAGAAGGAAATACTACAGGAAGTGGGCTACATGCCATCAGAAGCTATGTTCTATCCTTCCATGAAGGTAAAGGATATTATTCGATTTGCCGCAGATATGCGGGGTCTGGATTGTGAAAAAGAGGCTTCTATGCTGTGTCAGTGTCTTGCGGTAGACCGGAACAAAAGGATTGACGAGCTTTCCCTTGGAAACCGCAAGAAGGTCAGTATCGTCTGTGCCATGCAGCATAAGCCGAAACTCTTTATTTTTGACGAACCTACCAGCGGTTTAGACCCGTTAATGCAGGCAGAGTTTTTCAAGCTCATTATGGAATATAACAAACAGGGAGCAACCTGCTTTCTATCCTCCCACGTATTATCGGAAATCAAAAAATACTGCAGACATGCGGCCATCATCAAGGACGGACAGCTAATCTGCACGGACACCGTGGAAAATCTTACAAGGACCAATGCAAAACGAATCCGCATAGTCAAAGACGGCAAGGAGGAAAATTTTGTATATAAGGGGAATTTAGATGAATTATTTGCAGGCTTTGCGGGACATCACATAGAAGATATCGCAATCGAAGAGCCAGAGCTGGATGAAATCTTTATGCACTATTATGAGGAGGATAAAAAATGACATTATATAAACATGAAATGAAAATGAACAGAAAGAGTCTTTTACTCTGGACTCTGTGTGTAGGCTTCACATGCTTTGGATGCATTCTTTTGTATACCAGTCTGGAAAACTCCGTAAAGGACATGGCCGATTCCTTTTCCAATATGGGTTCCATGTCCACAGCTCTTGGCATGGACAAAATGAGCCTTACTACCTTAAGAGGGTACTATGCCACGGAAATCGCCATGATGCACAACCTTTTGGGCGCCATGTTCGCAGCAATTCTGGGAACCGGGATTTTATCCAAGGAAGAGGCCGGGCATACTTCGGAATTTCTACATACTTTTCCAATCGGCAGAGAACGTGTTGTGTTTCAAAAATATCTAGCATTTTTAAGCAACATCCTCATATTCAATCTTGTTTGTGCCGGAATGTACCTTCTTGGATTTTTGTACATGAAAGAAGAGATACGCGGAAAGGAAATGGCATTCTTTCATGTTGCCACAAGCCTTATGCAGATTGAAATCGGAACTGTCTGCTTTCTGATTTCCGCCTTTGTAAAACGAAATCTGTTAGGAGCAGGGCTCGGAATATCCATTATGCTCTTTGCTGCCGATATGATGTGCCGCATTCTTCCGGCAATTGAAAACCTGAAATATGTGACCCCTTTCTATTATTCCAATGCTGCCGATATTTTTACTGACGGGAAGCTAAATGGAACTCTGGTGACAATCGGCGCCATGATTACGGTGGTTTCCTTTATAGCTGCATTGCTGCGGTATCGCAGTAAGGATCTGGCTCCTTAAACAGGAGCCATTCTCTTCTTTCTTTATAAAATTCCAGATTTATTAAATGCAGAAAGCCGCATAAAGGGGAACCGTCTTTTTTCCATCTTCAAAACCAAAGTTCCTTCCAGAAATCTTAATAGCATAATCCGGCTTGTAGGTTTCCATATAAACCTTCAGGCTTTTTGCCTTGGTATTGTCCGCTGACTTCACTTCAATGGGAATCAGTCTGCCGTCACGCTGAATGACAAAATCAATCTCAGCTCCACGGGGCGATTCCCAATAGTAAGTAGTGTAGCCATTTATGGTAAGCTGGGTATTCACATAGTTCTCAGCCATGCCGCCCTTAAATTCATCCAACTCCTCCACCATATAGAGTACATCATTTGCTGGCAGATTTTTCTTGGCACAAAGCAGACCCAAATCTGAAACATAAATCTTGAACGCATCAATGTCCCGGTAATTCTCAAGAGGCTTTTTTACCTGCTCTACCTTATAGACTTGTGACACGATACCCGATAAGGTCAACCATTCGATGGCATTCTCAAACTCGGAAGCCCGTCCGCCTTTCTTAATCAGTTTATACTGAAAACGTGTATTTTTCCTGGAAAGCTGAACGGTAATATTGTCATAGGTAAGCCGGGTTTTCTTTATTTCATTCAGGTTATTGCGACGCGAAGCTAGTCCTTTAGGATACTTACTCATATCATTCAAGTAGCTTGTCAGAATTGTGTCCTGAGTATGACGGACAAGAATATAGTCCTTTGTTTCGGCAAACTGCATGACACATTCCGGCATGCCTCCCACCACCAGATACTGCCTGTAAAGCTGCATAGCCCCCTCATGCAATGCGGAGGGTAACGGAGTATCTTTTTCAAAACATGTCTTAATCTGTTCTACCAGAGAATTTTCCCCCAAAGCAAGCATAAACTCCTCCACATCCATAGGATATAGAGTCTTTATATCTACCTTGCCTACGGGAAAAGAAAATCTTGCCCTGTTTACTGCCACACCCAACAGACTGCCTGCCACAATAATATGATAATCCGGAGCCTCTTCGTAAAAATACTTCAATGATGTCAATGCCCTTTCACAAAGCTGTACCTCATCAAACACAAGCAATGTTTTTTCCCTGACTATAGTCTGCCCAGCAACATGCTCCAAAATGGGAAGCAGATAACTGGGACTGATGTTCTCCTCAAAGGTTTCATTCAGCTTGGGATTGGTTTCAAAATTGAAATATGCCACATTATCATAGTGGGTCCGCCCAAACTCCAAAACAGCATAGGTCTTTCCTACCTGCCTTGCTCCCTGCAAAATTAAAGGTTTGCGGTGTTCACTTTCTTTCCAGCTTAATAAAAAGCTCATTATCTTTCTATACATAAGCTCCCTCCTATTATGAAGTGACTTAAGCATAGCATATATTCATGTAATATTCAACGAACTTTTTGTAAATTTTCGCATTATTCGACATGAATATTTTTTAATATTCTACATATTTTGACACGAATATGAAAAACTGCTTTATTTTCCTTTCGTTCTGACAATCACACACCATTTCTCCTACTGCCTGATCCGGTTGTCAATATATGTAACATATGGCTTTTTATTTACAAGCTGCTTATGAGTGCGATACCATTCATAGGCTTCCTTCAAGCCTTCTACCAAGGGCTTTGTGTCAGGCATAAGCGCCCTCTGCTTCGATACATCCAAAACATAACCATAATCATGGAAACAAAAATAACTTCTTTGGGGGTGGCTTTTGTCCACGCTTACCGTTTTCATTTCCTTCCCCACCGCCTGATAGCATAAGGCAGCCCATTCCCCAATCGTTACCGCTTCCGGATTTCCAACGTTAAAAATATGGGATTGGGGCTGTTTTTCTAAAAGCACCTGAACAAAACGGCACAAGTCTTCCACATGGAAAAACTGCAGGGGCATGCTCCCGTCTCCCGGAATATAAAATTCTCTTTCCTCCTCTGCACAATCAAATACAAAGGGTTCCCTATAAAGATTCTGCCCGGGACCGTATAAATAGGGTGGTCTTAAAATATAGGCCTGTGGAACCTTTTCCAGCAAATAGTTTTCAGCCGCTAACTTATTGGTGCCATAATCACCCCATATGGAATTGGGTCCGCATTCCTGCTCCTCCTGAAAGGGCTGGGACAGGGTTTCCGGATAGACTGCACTGGAACTTATGAAGATATATTGCCCTATATCTCCAAGGGCTTTTACAAGACATTCCACATCCTGCCTGGTATAAGCAGTCACATCCAATACCACATCAAATTGATAGGGCTTCAACTTATCCCCCAATGCATGTCTGTCTGACTCAATCAGGGTCACTCCTTCCGGCTGGGGTCTGCTGTTTCTGTTGCATACAAAAACATTGTCTCCTTTTTTCACGAAATATTCTGCCATATATCTGCTGACAAAAACGGTTCCGCCTGTGATTAGTATGTTTCTCATAATAGTCTCCTTTATCGTAATCTATAAACTAAAAAAACAAAGAACTCAATAGTATGCAAATCCGCCAAGTTCCTATTTAATGAATGACATATATTTACAATACAGACTATAGATTTCCTCCTCCAAAATCTGAATCAGTTCATATTCTTTTTCATAATAGCAGGCATCCTCTTTTCCTTACAAAACATCTGCCACATCAATTCCCGGCGCTTTCATAAATGCTGGTTCCCTTTTGAAACAAAGCATATGCCACAATCCAGAATACAGCCGCAATGATACATTCTATAGCAACGACTCCACCGTTTCCTCCCAACCCAAAAGCTCCGGCTACTCCAAGAAAATAGCTGGCTGGAAGGTATGCCACAAAGGCAAAGGGAATAATCCATGTAATGATGAAACGAATGCCCTTTGCATAAATTTCCGTAGGGTACTTGGCAAAGTTAGCCATCTCATATGCTACCTGTAAAAATGGACCGCTTGTTTTCAGCCAAAATGCCAGAGAGGCAAAAAACAGCTTGATGGCTGTATAAATCACTGCTCCCGCTAATATGGAAACAAAAAACAATACTATATGAATTCCATCCACCACTACGATTCCTTTCATCAGGCACCGGATTACCAGAATGCTTCCTACCAAAAGCTCACCAAGTGCATCCGGCTGCAGCTTTTCACTGATTACCTGAAAGAAAATATTCATGGGGCGCAGCATATATCTGTCAAAATTCCCATTGAGCACAATCCTCCATGCCACCATCCATATATTATCCGTCAACAAATGGTCGATTCCTCTTGGAATCTGGGCAAATCCATAAATAAAAATCAACTGGTCCAAGGTCCAGCCCTGTAAGGACGGAATCTGCTCAAATACCAGATATAAAAAGGCAATTCCCATAAACTGGGACAAAAAGAACCCAAAAAGCCCCATAAGGAAATCCACTTTTGACTGGAGGACTACTTTAAAAAACTGTCCAATCAAAACCTTATATAGTCTTACATATCTTTTTGCTGTATTTATCATAGCTCCTCCTTCCTTATCCACCAAGCACTACAAGCCGCTTTGTGACCTGCTTCCAGATGATGCTGCCCAGAACATACAAGATCACCACCCAGGCCGCCTGCCTTACCAGCACGAAACCAAGCTGGCTTTGATTGTACTTTCCAAGATAAATCATAACTGGTGTATATACCATGGACGAAAAAGGCAGAAAATCAAACACCTTCTGAACAGCTCCCGGAAAAAAGCTAAGAGGTATCAGCTGCCCGGTGAGAAAGCTGATAAGCGCCCCCTTTGCCATAAGCATTCCGAAAATATAGGTAGTAAAAAACGCAACCATTCCAAAGCAGAAATCAAATAACACACAAATCAGAAAGCTCATGATACAGCTTAACAAATACAATAAAATATTGACAATGCCTGTAACCTGCATTCCAAGTACTTTTACCTTATAAATCTCCAGCCCGATCCAGATAAACACTCCCGGCACAAGGAAGCGGTAAATTGCCTGTCCCATTGCCCTTGAAATCAGGCTAATCCGATAATCCATGGGCTTGATCAGATTCATTGCTATCATGCCCTCTACCACATCTGTGCTGACCCAGTCCGAAATGGTAATCATTACCACGGAGCTGGTTACATATACCATAAATACATACACGATCATTTCATTTCTTGTGAGATTTCCTAATATCCCATCCCCTGAACTTCCATAAATGGCCATCCAAAGAAAATATTGGATAAAAGAACTAAAAAGGCTGATGAAAATAAACAAATAAAATGCGCCTTTATATGCCATCTGCCGTTTCAACTCATTGGAAGCAAAGGGAAAATAAATCCGTAATTTCTTTTTCATATGCCCTCCCCATGTCTACACGGCTTTGCCGTCAATCCCGTGGTTGTAGATTTCCTTTACGATTTCGGCAAGCTCCGTTTCCTGTATCTGAATATCCTTTACCTCCGTCACTTCCATAACGGCATTCATTACCTGTGGGACCTGAAGCTTATGTTTGTCAAAGGTAACCGACAGGATTTTGTTCTCTTCATCAAACTCCATCCTGCACTCCTCATGGGAAGCGCCCAGCTTTTCTGCCAGATTGAGCCCCTTGAGCTTTTCCTGTTTCTTTACTTCCATGGACACCTTCCGCCTTGTACCATAGGTGTCCTTTAATTCTTCCAAAGAACCGTCATATATTTTCTTTCCCTCATCTATGATAATGATCCGGCTGCACAGCTCTTCAATGTCCCCAATATCATGTGTGGTCAGAATGACGGTAGTCTGATATTTTTCATTGATTATTTTGATTGCCTTCCGGATATTATCCTTTACCACCAAGTCCAATCCTATGGTGGGCTCATCCAGATACAATACCTTTGGATTATGTAACAGCGCCGCTCCTAAATCCGCCCTCATCCGCTGTCCTAAAGACAAAGTCCGCACCGGACTGGAAAAAAATTCCGGCAGCCCCAGCACCTCATTCAAAAACTTCATCCGCTCCTTATATTCTTCATCCGATACGTTATAAACTTCCTTTAAGATCGTAAAGGATTCGCTAAGAGGCAGATCCCACCATAGCTGGGTCCTCTGTCCAAAAACAACGCCGATGTTCTGGGCATTTTCCTTTCTTGCCCTGCTTGGATCAATGCCGTTGATCAGGCATTGTCCCTGAGTTGGCTTTAGAATCCCCGTCATCATTTTGATGGTGGTGGATTTTCCTGCGCCGTTGCTTCCGATATATCCTACGATTTCTCCATCCGCAATGGAAAAGGAAATATCATTTACCGCCTTTTTTACCACTTTTTCATTGGAAAAAAGCCCTTTTACGGCACCTTTTAAGCCCGGATATTTCTTTGGAGATACAAACTCCTTGCTAACGTGCTTTACTTCTATCATAATATCCTCCCTGTTGCAGCTTCTTTTGTTTGCAGATACCATCCTATTATAGCATTTTGTATTGTTTTTTGGAACCTTAGTAATAGAAGATGTCGGAAATATCTTTTTCGAAAATCGTAACAGTACAGCTGGCTTTGCAGGGGGAGATGGTTTTGGATAAGAGGACGTGGGAGAAGGCAGAGCATATAGGAGTCTTCTGGACACGCTTTCGCTCTGCAAAGACGCAGCAGTACTAACGCACCAAAATACGGTGCGTAAGTGCTGGCGACTTTGCCAAGGTCCAAAAGACTCCTATATGCTCTGCCTTCTCTCACTGTGTATCGAAAAGCCATCTGCTGCTTCGGAAAGTTTTCGATATATTTTAGATATAGGAAAGTTGTTTAATCAATATGTGCTTCTATTTTTATTCCATACTGTCCCACTTGACTTTGAACAGTATTCAAAAATTTCTCACAGTTATCAGTTATATCATACTTAAAATGTATTTCTATAACAGCCATATCAAAAACTTCGCTTGGATATTGTTCTTCATATTGTTTCGACTCTAAATAAGATATATAAGCATTTATTTTCTCTTGCAGAAGAATTAAATGGTCATATTCGTTTAATGAATCATCACCTTTCCATGCCAAATGGTCTGTCAGCAAAAGACATATCGCTTTTCTTTCTCTATCTATTCCCACGCCATCAATAACTTGAACATCATCTATTGCCATATTCTTTTTCCTCCTTTGCAACTCCCTTTAATACAAATATTGATTAACAAGATTTACGAAAATTGTTCCTTTCTCAATATCATCTTCCTTCAAATATGAAATGTCATAAAACCAACACTGCGGATTCGCTGAACATAAATCTAATTTTGTAATTTTTTTCATATCTATCCTTACAATATCACCTGTTTTATATTTTGTATATTCAACAGTTTTATATTTGAAGTAAGGATATCCCACTGGTTCCAGATAATCCCCCACAGTTGACAAATAGACCTCCATTCCGTCAGGTGTATTTATGCAATTTATGATTTTGAAAGCATTCACATGGGAAGTTACAAAATATCCACTTTTACCAGTCATTTTGCTAAGGATACCTTTTTCACTTTGTTGAATATATTCATGAAGTCTTCTTTTTTCATCTTCTATATAGTTATAAATTACCTCATTTGATTGGTGTTCCAATATATTTACTTCCTCTATATGGAATATTTGATCATTATCAGCATCTCTTTCATAGGAAAACGTCACATCTGCCTCAAGCCCTTTTATCCATCTGCAATATATATACTCACTCACATTGGTTTCTATTATATAGTTTGAACCTGTTACACCTTTCACATAATATATGCGCTCACTATGGGGGCTTTTTATTCGTGCATTTACATTAACATAATACTTGATTTCTCTACCAATAAACGTGATTTTTTCTGTATATTTTTTTTGTAAAGCTTCTTTGGCATAATAAGTATTTTTCCCATCATCTGCAGTATTATCTTTGCTGTTTAATATAATAACCGCTTTCATCGCTCTGCATATGCATACTAAAATAGCTATCGCTCCAATAATAATAATTGACCATTTTAATATTAAATATATAGTATATGGAGATTCCAATGGATTATCAACAGGTTCATATTCAACATATTTATCCAGGCTGCTTAATATATATAACCATCCCGCAACAAATACCATTGTAAATATAATACCAGCAATACTAGAAACAATATCAATGCTGGCCTGCTGCTTCTTATTTTTTCTTATCCTTATCCTATGCATAATTTCCACCATCTTTATCCTTTGCCTGCTTACTTGCCTTTGCTAGTCGCAAACTTTAACGCTCCCAAAACAGCCTCCATCCCTTCACTTCCGGGCATATGTCCTAAATTGCTTACAATCCGGCATTTTAAGAAATCATTCCCTGACTGTTCAAACAGGCTTTGTACTTCTTTCGTGGAAGCTACTATATCCGTATCACCATATAAGGAACCTGAACATTTCTTATCACATCCGATAAATCCATTGACAATATTTCTTTCCATAAAGCTATGGAAGTCAGTTAATCTGCAAAATTGTAATGGAACATTTTATTTCAGTATAACAAAAAAACAGCCTATACTGTGCTCAAGTCTATCTTTTGCATGCATAGCCATTAAGTCTCTTTTGAATTATTTGTATGATATTATAGCAATATTGTGCAGTTTTGTCAATTTTATTTCTTAAATCAAGCATTTTTTATGTAAATTTACCATTCAATTCAGTGCTGTCATTTCCTTCAAAGTTTATTTTTACTTTCTTCACTCGCTCCCACTGGTTTATCCTCTCCTAGTCAAAAAAATACCGGCTGAACCTGCCACGCTTCAGCCGGCGTCTCTCACTATTCTTTTAGACAAATTCCAGTACGTATACTTATGGAATCTTCCATGATGATCCCATTCCGTTCCTGGTCAGGGTTTTCAGATGAATTTTCTACAATTCATGATTGTTTAGCAGTCTGAGCAATACTTATTTTCCCCTTTTCCATTCTGTAAACCTTATCACAAAGCACATCAATATCTTCCTTCATATGACTTGCAATCAGTATTGTTTTCCCTTGCTCCCGCAACTTAAGCAGCAACTTTCTTGTGTCCTCCACACCATCATCATCCAAACCGTTCATAGGTTCATCCAGAATCAGTATATTCTGATCTTCCATAATGGCCTGTGCAATTGCCAGGCGCTGCTTCATTCCCATGGAATATGTTTTTACTGCCTTTTTACTGTTTGGATCAAGCCCAACCTGCTTCATTGCCTCACAAATCTTTTCCCTTTTCGCCCTGCTCTTAATATCCGCCAGAAAAAGTAAATTTCGATATCCGCTATAAGCCGGCAGAAAGCCTGGGCTTTCAATGATAATGCCCGTATTTTCCGCCATATTGCAATTTTTTCCCATCTCCTTGTCATTCACAAGTATTTTACCAAGATCCAGCTTCATAAAACCGCAGATACATTTAAACAGTACTGTTTTTCCACTGCCGTTTCGTCCGATAATTCCAACAATTTCTCCTTTTTGCACTTGAAGGTTCACATCATCCAGTAAGATTTTATTATTTATCCTTTTTGTTGCATTTTGAACTTCAATTATATGATCCATCAGTATTCTCCCTTCTTATTCAATACATCCTTCAATCTCCAGAAAACTATCATAGAGAATACGCACAAGATAAAAATGCTTAAAATCAAAAACGTAACCATATAGTTTACAGATGGATACGATAATGTAATTTTCCGGTTCCATAAGGCTATGTCCATCCAGCTTGCAGGAGAAAAAAAGGACATGGCATAAAGGTTGGAAAAATTTTTTTGAAAATATGACATCAGCGCAACTGTAATGCCTCCTAATGCTCCCGGCACCTTTTTAAAGCACAGGTTCACTGTCAGAACACATAATCCTACAATAAAGCAGACACATACCGCTATTAAAAATGAAAACACCATTGCTTCTATCGGCTCATATTTTAAAATAATTCTATAATCCAAACTGATGTAATTATTTCCAAACACCTCCGCTGCATTCGTCTGTGCCAATGTGCCAAGAACCTTTCCCCAATTATTTTGAAAGGAAATTCTGGGAAACAGCAGGAAAATGGTCAGCAACATAATCGCTGTGGTATACAAGAAAGAAATGCTAATCATATAAAGCAGCTTTCCTGCTATCCATTTTTTCTTTCCCGCTCTAATCATTTCAAAGGAGCTGCCTTCCTCTATAAACGGCGCATCACAAAACAGCAGGGTAGCTCCGGCAAGAAATAGAAACTGGATGTAACTCTGCTGCATGAGAAAGGGAAATAGCCATGGAGAAGCATTGATTCTTACTGCTTCCGAAAAATTTCTTATGGAATCCGTAAGCTGCTTGATTAAAATAAGATTTATAAATAATGCAAAATAAAATCTTCCATGAGTCAATGTCCGATATACACCATTTTTAGCAACCTGACATACCTTATGCATATTCCATCTCCCCTTTTAATTTTTTTATGAACAGAAAACCTATTATGATAATTCCTGTTAAATAGTAAGCAATTGTAAACAACAGATTTTGTACACTGCTTTCCCAAAACTGGAATCCCGTTTTTATTTTTAATGGCCACTGGAAAATCTCCGGAAGCTGCAGTGTGCCAGTCAGATAGTTCCATCCATAATAAATGATAAGTGGTGCAGCAATCGCCACATATTTACTGTGGGAAAACATAGAGGTCAATAAAGATACCATGGACAGAAACATAAACATCAATACTTCCGGCATAATATTGAGAAAGAAAAACAGACAATTTTTTTCCATTGCCAGTTGTGAAAAAGGAAGCCACATCACCATCTGTTCAAGATACATTTCATCATCTGGAAACATGGCATACTTGCATGACAAAAAAAGAAATAGAAATACATATCCGGCCATAGCCGAAAACAGTGATGTAGTCGTAGTTACGATAATTTTTGAGAGCCCATAAGAAATGGGATTTTCTCTTATCAGGTAATATTTCCAGCTGCCCGTATTTCTTTCCAAGCAAAATTGGATTCCATATGAAATTCCACAAAAGAGGAAGACCATAATGGAAAAAGCCCCAAGTCCATGCCGATTTACCCAAAAGTATAATACAGAACCTGATTCGTGGGTAGGATGCAGGTTCATTTCATCTATCAGGTTGATCAAATGAATAAGGCATATTCCCGCTGCAGTTAGCAATATGCCTTTCTCATAAACTGCCTTCTTATATTCTGAAAATAATGTTCTTACCATTGAATCTCAACTCCATCATTTGCCTGAAATAGATAAACCACGTCACCATCTGTTTCTCCGTTCAAAGTAATTTCCCAAATAGGAATTAATTGAAACAATCCTTCCCCTTTATTGACAACGCTTGGTAAATAACATAACCTTACTTTTTTCACCGTATAGGTATCCGTCAGTATAATATTTTCCATTTTTATTTTTAAATATTGCAAAATTTCATCTGGTGAAAGCACCGGTTCTGCTTCTATTACGGTGTCATTTCGTACATATTGGTTGGGAATCTCCAGCTTTTCAATTCCATTCTTCGAAATTATAGCCTTGATTTTGCCTCCATTAAAGGCGCTGTCATCAGCTGCAACATATCCTTCTTCATAAAGAGGAATATTATCATAGCATGTAGTCAATTCAAGCTCATAACAACCTCCAAGCACATCCCACTGCTCGCCCAGCCGTTCTGATTCCATCAGATATCCGTTTTCTACTTCCTCTTCTTCCTGATACTTATGATATTCAACAGGCAGAGCATATGTATGCAGGATTATGGCATTGTCAATACCCATATCCGACAATGTGCCAAGCACTTTATTCCCCGCTTCCTCTGCGCTCATAAAGTCAAGGTCTTTTCCCTCACCTAAATTCTCCATATTGGCACATTCTGAAATATTATATGGGTTAAAGACTTTATAGCTGTCCCCTGTTTTTGAATAATAATAAAAATTTCCCGCTACCGAATTTGCAAATCCAAATGTTTGACCCTCATACTGGTATAGTCCTTCTGCCGGATTTGTTGTATGTTCCTTTTCAACTCCAAACACACCCATCACAGCTTCCTCTTGAAAATACTGTATTCCCGCATTATATACAGCTGCTACTCCTTGAAACCCTTCTGGAACGACTACATCTGCATCGACAATGACATTATCACACAAGGAATCTTCTATCCTGTTTTCATTCCACCCTGTTTCCTCCGGCATTGCCTCTTTTTCAATTGGCTCATTTTCAATGGTATCCTGAATCTCCCTGTTTTCTTCTATATTATTTACATCTTTAGAACCACAGGCTGACAGCAGCATGGCAATCATCATACCTTCTAAAAAAAATATGCTTTTTTTCATTCTCATCCTCCATCCATATTTATGAAAGGGAGCCTGTTACAGCTCCCTTTCAGTAACTGTTTCTAAATCAGCATATCTTTAAGGACACCATAATCCGCCCAAGATAACCGGATATGCATTTGTCTTCTCCACATTTGCATATAATCTATAGCTTGCTCCACCCACAGCTTTTCCCGGCAGATACTTCATAATATATCTTTTATATGCATGGCACTCTACATATTCTGTCGCATAGTTTCCTGCATTATCCCTTACCCGGAAATTGACCGTTGCTCCTTTGATTGCCAAATTTGATTTGCTGGCATTTGGTGTCACATATGCATTTGTATCGCCGTCATTGCTCTTTTTTGCTGCCCCCAGTGAACTTTCCTTTGAAGCAGTACTGGTTAAGCTAAAGCTAAAATCCTTATTTCCTGCAAAAGCAGTTGTGGAAAAAAGTGTTAATGCTGCACATGCAGCCAATGTCATCATTTTTATTTTGTTTCTTATCATTGTGTTACCTCCATCATATCTTTTTATACTTTTACCTTTGTATTCTTCAACTTAATTCTCCAATGGAATCTCCCCCTTCTCCATATTTATTATTTATAAACATATCATGATCATGCAATGTTTATATGTGTCAGTCATGGAAACGATTTGCTGCCTGCATTTTTAGCTATATGTTTTATCATTTTCATTTCCATGTTCCATCTTATTGTATCCATACTCCCTGAACCCGGGCATATTTTCCTATGACTCTTATATTGAGGCAGACGTACTGCCCTTCCCAAATTTGATACTGCTCATAATATGGTAATGCGATTGTCTTTGATACATCAGCAGAAGTCACTTCCAATCTTTCCGTCAGTCTATTTCCATTCCGGTCTGAAACCCATACGATAAGTCTTGAGTCAGGAGAAATATCTATGGAGTTGAATCTAATATAAGTAACGGGCGTATTGCCACTTTTTTAGGACAATAAACTACATCCGGATTTGTTTCACTTAACTGAAGTGAAAAGTTCACATTTGAATTTCCAGCCCTTACTTCCAAAAAACTGCTCAGCAGTAAGATCCCCACAAAGAGGCTTATCAAACCCTTCCATGTCTTTTTCTTCATCTTTGCCCTCCTTCCAGTTTTTCTCCTCTTTTGACCATCATCCTACCACAAATACTTTTTTATGCCATTTCATGTAAAAAATAGCACATCATTTTGATATAATTAGCCTGAAACACTCAGAATCACTTCATCCCGATAGCACCATGCCCGTAACACCATAAAAAAAGCCGCATGACTTCCATCACACCGCTTTTCATTGTATACAAATAATTCTTTTATAATATTGTTTTCTAGTTCCTGCCACTACTCCACCGGCGGCACTGGCGGCCGCAATGGATCTATGATCTTGGCTGCATCAAATAAATCTGCCACGTTATCCTGCTTGCCGATTGCATTATAGTAAATCCGGAACCCATCTAAATTCCTTCTGCCCTGACGCAGATAATCCTTGCCAAACCAAGTCCTGTACTGGCCTGCATCCACGTTACAAAAAATACGATAGCCCTGTTCCCTCAGGTATTGATACATCACATTTGTTTCATTATAATTCCCCCATTTTCCAAGATCCTGCCCATGGGCAAAAATAATTGTATCCGTTTTGCCTACTAAAGGCTCCACATTTTCATGCCATTTTTGGGTATCTAACATAAGACGCGCTAAATCCACCTCCCCAATCTTTATATGTCCCCATGTATGACTGGCAAATTCCCATCCTTCTTCCTTCATGGCATCTGCAACCTTCTTTGCTTCCGCCCGCTCCTTCTCTATATCAAAGTCCGGATGTTCTTTAATAAATTCGTCCAGAATCGGCACCACATCATAAGCTCCTGTTACAAGGGTTCCGTCTTCCTGTATGTATTCACAGGTTGGCTTTTCGTTTTCATCCATGGTAGTCATCCACTGATTATTTCCGGCAGCCTGGAAATTTGTATCCTGATTGGCAAAAGCACGTCTTGGATCGACTACCAGTGTATGATAAAATACATGGGTTACTTCATTTATATCCACCGGCACACAGGACGCCTTTATCAGTTCATATGTATTAATCTTTATCTGACGCTCCAAATCCTCCTCATATCCTTCTATCCCCCGTATCAATGCAATCGCACTGTCATAATCATAAGCTGCCGCCAGGCGGTCTGTCTTTTCTCCTTTTCTTATGCTTGTTCATTCTCTACCACTCTTCATTCCTCCATAATGCTGCTATCTCAAACAAGCTACTGTTCTTTATTTTATCATATGCTAATTAGATTGTACCATTCAAATTGTGCGATTAAAAGCAAATAATTCCCTTATACAGTTTTTTCCAAAATCCCAGAAAGTTCATAAAAAAGGCAGCCAACTTTTTCACAGATGACCGCCTTCGTTTTTAACTATCCACTTTTCCTGTACTTTCTATGTATACCTGCATAGAACCGCCAGATCAATAGTTGTTTGCCTGTATACTTACTCATACGTGCTTTCTCTTTATTCCTCAAGGTTCATTTGATATTGGTTTAAAATCGCTTGCCGGATGCTTGCACAACGGGCAGACAAAATCCTCCGGCAAAGTGTCTCCTTCGTAAATATATCCACATACTGTACAAATAAATCCCTTTTTCTTTTCATCCGCTTTAGGCACTGTTTTTATATGTTTTTGATAGTAACTATAGGTGACCGATTCCTGTTCGGATAAAACACCAGCATCCGTCACATCCGCCAAAAACAGCGTATGGGTTCCCAAATCAATAGAGGATACCACTTTTGCGGACAGATATGCGTTACATTCCTCTGCAATGTAAACGATCCCATTTTCCGCTCTTTGAAAAGCAATCTGCTCCAGCTTATCTACATCTGCTCCGCTTTGAAAGCCCCAATGCTTATAGGTATCAAACTTAGAGTCTGTTGAAAGTATAGAAACATTAAATGCTCCCGTTCTTTGAATCATATCATGGGTATAGTTTTTCTTATTGACAGCCACAGTAATTCTATTCGGTTCTGTGGTAACCTGTGTCACGGTGTTCACAATACAGCCATTGTCTTTATCCCCTTCTCTGGCAGTCAAGATAAAGAGACCGTATGTGAGATGATACATTGCACTCTTATCCATTTTTATACCTCCGCATTTTTTGTCATACTTTTATCTTTCTCTATTTAGAATTATTTTCATTTTATTTTTTGCTTGTTGTTTTGTCAAGTGCAGTTGAAAAAATAAAGTATTTATGCTTCTTACTCCTCTATTCTATTTTTTCTCTTTGACCAGATATCATACATACGTCTTTCAAAAAGCTTCGCTTTCATTAGTGCTGGAGCCACTGATTTTTACCACGATATGTATATCCCAAATTCTTTATGATTCTTCTTTGTTTATCTGTTAACTCCTCTCGATTTCCCCAATAACGCATAAGATTTCTCTGATTAAACATTGTATGTTCCGAAGTCAGATTCATACTCTGCTGCATTATGAGCATCAAGAAACTGTTTAACCCTTCATATCCTTCATAAACAGCTATGACATGGCACTCTCCTATCTTCCTCTGAATCCATATTCCTTCTTAAGTCGTTCAAATATTTCAAAAGCTACCGGACATATCTCTATGGTTTCCAGCACACTTAACAGACTCCACAGCCTTTCCGGCTGATCTGTATAGGGATATTTTTTGCAAGAATCCGGTTTGTAGCTACCCAGCTTACAGGTTCCGTCTTCCTGCAGAAAATCGCATGGCTTATGTTTTGTGAAGTATCCTGTCCCATACTCGTCCTTCTCCAGAAAGAAATCAATAAACTGCTCTGGGGAAATTCCTAAATATTCTGCATCCTTTTCAACATCTTCCTCCGGAATGCTGCCTTGATACATTTTGCAACAATTTCTGCATTTACTACAGTCGTAATCTGCAAATAATTCTCTGTGTAATCGTAAAAATTGCCTGTCCAGTTCTGTCTCATTTGCATGTCCTTTTAAATAACTGCGAAATTTACAATTCTCATCTTCTTTTTTCTTTGCTTCTTCTTTCACTTTAGCTGGATGTATCATATATTTACTTATCCTCTCTTTAAAATCTTCAAATGATATTTGCATACTAGCATTTCAATCATTTTCTCTGAATGTTCTTATCATAATATTCTTTTCAAATGTTTTTTTGATATTAAGAAACTGCAGTCCCTTGATTTTTCAAGGAATTGCAGTACTCATTTTTAATATTTGGCTCTATACCAATGATAGCAGCAGCACTGCCTGAACTAACTGTTCTACCACCCTCATGGTATTTAAATAACATTTTTGTGTTATTTTCTATGTTTTCCGTTTCTAAAAATAGCGGAAAATCATTATTTTAGTGTAGTGTATTTTTATTTGCTGGATTTCTTGCCACTGTTTTGATACCAACAAGTGTATCTAACGATATCTATATTCCTGCTGTTCTGTAAGCATTCTTTCCCAATCGCATTCCTCTCGCAGCACCCTCAAAATATGTATTTCCTTTTCCTGCTCCTTTATAATATAAAAAATGATTGACGGTGGGAATGGCTTCTTGCAAATGTAATAACTGCGGTAAAAAATATTCGTTCTCTTAAATGCTTTTCCTAAAATCGCCAAATCACTTATCTGCTTTTGAATATCTCTTTGAAATTTATCGGCTCTTGCTATTCCAAATTCGGCTTCTATATAATCGGCAATATCTGTCACATCATAAATGGCTTCCCATGTTAAGACAACCTTATGCTCTTGCATTCCTTCTCATATTCCTCAATTCAGTAATTCTTTCAAATGCTTCGTCTAACGGCAACCCTCTACCTGACTCCATATCATCTATACCCCTATCTAACATTCTAAACAATTTATCGCCGTCTTTCTTTGCGCTGATTTGATTATTGTTTAATGATAATTCCATACTCATCACTCCTGCACCGTATTTTATGCAATAGTATCTCTATTTTTATATATTTTATCATGTTAGATACATTTTAACAATCTCTTCCTTATTTTTGTTTGGAAAAAATAAAGTATTTATGCTTCTTATTCCTCTATTCTATTTTTTCTCTTTGACCAGATATCATACATATATCTTTCAAAAAGCTTCGCTTTCACAAAGTGCATTTTTGCCACCTCACATAGCAGCACAATTTTTCTTATGTGCTTTTAGTTTTTTCATTGCCCAATCATAATGACTTGCTGTAACGCTGACAAAATAAGAACCAAATGTGCTTCCGCCAACCCATTTGTAAACGCCTTTTGAAAACAATTCTTCATTTAAAAAAGTTTCTGCTAACTTTATGACCTCAGCATGAGAGTTTTGAAGCATACTTTTTGCATCTTCTAACGATGTGGATTGATGTTTTTTCCAAAGTTCCACATTCATATCTCCATAAGTTTTCCAATTATAAGGCTCTGGAATAAACGGTTGATTATCGCCATTCTGATTAGAATGTACCCAATTCAGCAAAAGTTGATCCCTGACTTTAGCCATTGTCTTATCAGTTTCAGTATTCGTCTGTCTGATATACGTTGCTCCACAAGTGCCATCAGTTTATCTTGGTTTATATTATCGAAGAACTTTTCAATGTCTGCGTCAACTACATAGTAGCCTTTGTTGTTGCACCCTTTCCTTACTGCTTCGAGTGCCTGCTTCGCACTTCTTTTCGGTCGAAATCCGTAGGAACAGCCTCTAAAGTCAGCCTCAAATACTGGCTCTATTGCTATCTTTGCTGCCATTTGCACGATTCTGTCCTTGACTGTTGGTATTCCAAGAGGTCTTTCACTTCCGTCTGGTTTTGGTATCGTAACCCGTTTTACTGGGGATGGTTTTCGCCCATATGCCCAAGGCTCAACTTCCCTTTGTTCTCTTTCAAGACCTTTTTTAACGATACGGCAGAATTCACTTAATGTTACGGTCTGCATGATTGCTCGCTCCCTTATCAGGTTACTTTATCCACTCGCTTAGCACCCTACATTACTGCAACGCACCGAGTTTAGCTACACGGCTCACTGGCAATTACCGTGACCGGACTTACACCGGCAAGTGTAATCCAGCTTCGCTGGACACACAGCATGTAAAAAGGCTTCCGGAGATTTCTCCAGAAGCCTTGAATTTACTGAATAAATTGTAATTACTCAATGATAGTAGCCACACGACCTGAACCAACTGTTCTACCACCCTCACGGTTCGGCAGGAACAAAATTGTAGTGTTTTTATACGCTTTTCTTAGCTTTTTTGACTTATATTATTCATATTTTCATGTCGTATTTATGGATTTAAAATTTTTTAGAACCATATTAGAACCACACATACCTTATATTCAGAAGTTATTATTCTATCTTTCTAATAATCTCCTGCTAATATCTGACGCACTATACAACACCCTCGTAACAACCACTCTATGATCTTCAATAACATAAAATACTGAGAAATTGTCTATTGGCAGCTGTCTCAGCCCCATTGTATGTTCCGGTTCAGATTCCATAATCCGCACACGTTCTGGAAATACATTCAAGTTCTGTATTGCCTCTGCGATTCTGTTATATTGTCCCATGGCATTTTCTGGCGCAAGAAGCTGTTCAGCAATATAAATGTAGATTTCTTCCATATCAACTAACGCTTTATCTGTAATCTGTACTGTATATTGCTTCATTATTAGCGGTTCTCCCTAAACTTTGCAAATGCTGTTACTGCATCCTGCACCTTCCCAGCTTTCATATCATCATAGCCTTCCTGCAACTGTGTATGAATTTCTTCCGTTGTCATCAAATCCGCATTGATCGATTGTGGTGTTTTCGGCAATGTCACTGTGAAAGGTATTCCTCCAGTCAAAGAAATTTGATTTAAATACATATCAATAGCTGTTGACATCGGTATTCCCAAGCGTGATAAAACATCTTCAGCACGCTGCTTAACAGTCGGATTTACTCGTAAATTTAATGTGGTTGATTTTTCCATTACATTCATCTCCTTCTAAAGAATATTGTAACGCAAATGTCGTTACTTATCAACTGTTATTTTATGGTTTTTCTTTGGAAATATAAATATTGGCACAATAGCAACCGCCATCACAACAACAGCTGCAGTTTGATGAACTCATTTAATATTCCAGTAGAGAACTATTAACAGATATTTTTGATATAATTTCCTGATGAACAAATTTTTTAGAACCACAGAGCATTTCGGAATTGTTTTGTAACGTAAAAAGGCTTTCGGAGAAATCTCCGAAAGCCTTGATTTTACTGAATAAATTATAATTACTCGATGATAGTAGCAACCCTACCTGAGCCAACTGTTCTACCACCCTCACGGTATTTGAATAGCGTTTTTTATGGTATTTTCTATGCTTTCTATTGTGAGAAACAGCATAAAATCGTTATTTTTATGTGGCGTATTTTTATTTGCATGATTTCTCGGCACCGTTTTGGCACCAAAAAACTTTTCTTCTTAACTACCCTATCTACATGGTGCTAGCACCATGTTTATATATTCAATAAAAGGAACTCCCTATTTGCCCTCTCACTTTAAACTTATCGTGCTCCATCTATTATTTCAAGTTGCTTTTTATGCTCTGAAATAAATTCTCTAAAGTTAGCTACCATAGTCATCTCCAAGTTCAACATCTCATTATTACTAATCAAAAACTCAATAAAACTAAGAGTTTCTTTTTGTTGTAAGCCTTTTTACAATCTCTTGGTGCTCAATCAATTCCTCTTGCGTTATATCATCATTTGGTTCAAACTTTGATATATCTTCAATCTCAGCAGCCAAAACAATTGCAAGATTCCTTATATTTTCCATCTTTTGTCTAAATTCTTCTCCGCTAATAGTTTCTTTAATTCTTGCATTCTTTTTCTGCTGCTCTGCTTCTTTTACATCATGTTTACAAGCGGCAACTAAGCTAGTTTCTATCTTTTGCTTAGATTGAAGCCATTTTATATTATGAATTCTATCTACCAGCCCTTTAGCCTTTGGTACTACAATACCATTCCAAGCATTCTTGATTGTTTCCCTATTCTCTTTTTGAGATAAAAATATTATTATTGCTATAAGACCTGCTGTTGCTTTACCTAATAACTCTATTTCTTCTTCCCTATCGCTGTCTGCTTGTTCTCTTGCCAATACCTCTTGTTTCTCTAACTCTTCCAACTGACTTATATAATATTCTCCCACATTTTCCTCTGTATTATTGATTTCAACCACATCAACAAACGAGTCAAGATGTCCTTCACTATTTCTAATACCGTTGTTAGATTTCAATTTACCCGTATTAAGCCCATCTAGCGCACTTTTCTTCATTCTAATTTTAGCATTTACATCAACAAACTCATCATTATTATTCATAATACATTACTTATTCCTCTATTTACACATTATCTACGTTTTACTTAATTTACACGTTTTGGCACCAAACAGATTAGCTGCTTAACTGCTTTACCTACATGGTGCTAGCACCATGTATTTTATTTCACTAAAGGAACCACATGACATTCTATCCCATAGTTCTTATTGCTTACTATATGTTCCGTCTGGGAGATTACCCGATATATATATTAAACTCATTCCGTCATCACTCAATTCATAGCTTGATAATAATGTCGTTCCTACCGCATTTCTTGTAACTACAATTACCTCATCTTTTATTTCATATGAAAAATCCCAAGTTGTATCCGGAACTGTAGATTGCTCGTATAATCCAATACCACCTTTATTGATGTGAAAAGTAATTACATTGCCTTTTCCGGTATCATATACCCAATCTCCTATATAAGAAGAACCCTCACTCCTATCGACGAAATTTGTTTCTTCTGCTGTTTTCTCTGATGAAATTTTATCCTCAGCCGTACCACAAGCTACCAACATACTTGACAATAATACAATGCAAATTCCAATTACACTTTTGCTTTTCATTTTCATCTCTCCTTTATTTTTTATCTTATTTAAAGCAATTGCCGCATCTCTTAAATGGTGTTGCATTTCGATACAATTTTTCATACTCTGCTACATCTTCAAGTGTATCAAAAGAGATAAACCTATTTGCCATATTGGCATAATAACAACTGTATGTTTTATGAAGCGTTCTTGCATTATTTGTCATGTTAACAAAATAATTGCTTACTCTATCATCAAACTCTTGCTTACTTTTTACATAAACGATGTCTTGATCCAACATACGCTTAACCTCCAATAATTATATTTTCTATGGTTGCATAGAACTTGTATTTCAGTTTATTACAAGTCAAAATTAATTTTTCTGTAAACCATTATCACTAAAACGCATTGGTCAGCAGAGCACCGCCTGCTATATTGCCACTCAAATTAATAATACAATTCAAAATCACATTTAGTGCATCAAAAGCATTCTTTGTCTTTCCCATATTCTTATCCCCTTTTCTTTCAAAAACATTTTTCATCTGTTCCATCAAAAAAATTGTTATAAGTGGTATTACAACAAGAAGTGCCATCTTTGGTGCTAACCCTTGCTCTGCAAGCCAATACGCTCTAACGAAAACTTTATTTTTCCGCTACCATTCTAGCTTATTTATTTGATTATATCATTTCCAGTTTCCATTTACCACAAAATTATTGAGCATAGCAACCGCTACGCCCAACAATTTTTATCGCTCTAACGACTTTTCAATTTTCCACTTCTGCCCTTTCAAGTCATTCTGCTTTTCATATAGATTGTTTCGTTCTTTGCAGAGTTCTTTCATGCGCTCCAACTGCGCCCTTATTCCCTCCCGGCAATCTGGCTCTATCTTCTTATATTCCCCAGTCAAATTGCGGATTGTATTATTATTTTCCTTTATCTGCTCCGACAAACATACCCAGTCTATCAGATTTTGCACTTCCTTATCCGTTTCGTAAAAGTCTGTTTCTGCTACAATTTTAGCACACAGCCGCACCATGACTTTCTTTTCCATATCCGTCATATCCTATCAATCCCCTTTCCTATCTGCTCATTTCAGAGGTATGTTTCGAGCGTTTATTTGCCCTTTCTGCCTGTTCTAATACCTTTGACCGTTCTACTATCAACTGCACCTGTTCCCTGCCTAAATGACGTTCTAAACGCCCCAAATCAGACACTTTTTCCTGCAATCGGTCTATGATGTCGCTCTGTTCCATAACCTTATCCGTCAAGCGGCTAATCTGCTTTTGTTGTCCGTCTACTTTGGCGGTCAGCTTCTTGCCTTGCTCTGTAAGCTGCACACATTTTATAGTTAGATTTTTTACTATCTTTTTCAATTTCTCTACAAGCGGTAAAGCCTTTTTATCACGATAAGCCTTTGCACTCATTAAAGTCCCCGGCTCCGGCAACTGCCATTTTGTATCTTCATCATAGGCGTGTATGTTCCGTTCCATGACTTCCTTAGACTGCACCATCTTGTTAATCTCCTGCTGTAACTTTTTCTGCTGTTTCTCCAATATTTCATTTTCAGATAACAGTTTTTCTTTATCCTCTGTCAGTGTTTCCGTCTGCTCTTTCAGAAGATGATTTGTTGCTGAAATTTCCGATAATTCCTGCCGGATTGCTTCGCCCTCTTTGCGTATCTGCTCCGTTTTCTGCCCTGCTGCGATCTGCTGATGAAGAATAGACGATAATTCTTCTTTACTGCCGGAAATCGTTTGTTCCAGTTCTGCAACCTCTTTCTGCCGTTCCTGCTTTTCAAAGTCGAGTACCGACAAATGCTTGTTATGTGTGCCTAACTGTTTCCACTGTACGCCATGCCGTCCCATGACTTTTGAAAGTTCCTGCTTCTCCGCTTCAATCCATTCATTCCATTCCGTCATTCCCCTTGTACCGCCTTTGAACCCCTGTTCTGCCAATGCCCCTTTGAGAGAAACTCTTGTATCAAGTCCCCTCTTGCTGTTACGGATAAAAGGAACAAAATCAATGTGGATATGCGGTGTCTGCTCGTCCATGTGCAGGTGGCTTGAAAATACATACAGGTTCGGATTTCTTTTCTGAAACTGCTCCATAAACTCACATAAAATATCTTTCGCCAACTGCCCCTCATTGCTCTGTACGTTCATATCGTCCTTATTGCCAATTTGGAAGATTACCTCATAAAACAATTTCTCCTGCTTTCCCCGGCGTATCTTCTCATAGTAATCGTCAATCTTTCTGTCACTCCGTTTCTGCTTTGTGTTGTATCGTTCCAGTGCATCATCAAAAAGAGTATGATAAACTTCTTTTATATCAGTGTGGCAAAATTCCACATTATTCCGGCTTCGCTCCTTATCTATGTTCTTTGCGCTAAAGGCTCTCGTATTGTGATTAACCGAGCCTTTCCCCATCATGCCACTGATTGTCCTTTCCAATAAACATATCCTCCACATTCTCTATTTTTACTGTGCCGATAGGCGCAAGGCTTTGTTACTTTCCCGAAAGTAACGCAAAAGCACTTTCGACAGGCTACGCTCTATCAAAAGTGCCTTTGCGCCCTGCCGGGGGCTTTCCGTCCTGCGGACGGTGGGCGGCTTTACGCCGCTTTTCTGCTGCCGCTTTCCGGTTTTCTCTAAACACCGCAACATTGCAATCTCTATAATTTTTGCAACCTTGCAATCTCCAAGAACGCAATTCCAAGACTGCAAAATTCTAATACTCTGCATTGTTGCGCTGTTGGCTTTATCTGTCCGTCACTGTCAGATTTTATCTAGTTCCCAATACCATGTATTGTTTATCCGCTTTGCTCGGACACCTAACTCTTTCTTTGCATTTTCCAATGTCCGCTTTGATATGCCTTGTTCGTCTGCAAGACTGAAAATCTCATTGCTCTGCATGGCATTGTTTGTTTCTGCCAGTTCCCGAAGCAACCGCTTCGCCTGTTCCATTTTATTCGCCTTTGGAGCAATACCACCTAATACTTCATCTGCTGTAATCTCATAATCTCCAATCCGCTTAAAACCGTCCTCCGACAATGCAAACGCTTTCGGGTGCCCGAACGCTGCAAGGTTATTTTTAATCTGAACCACAGCCCTTATATTTTCCTCACCCTCTACCCTGCCAACTAAGAGAACGCTTCTTGCAACTGCAAAAAAATCAATCGAACCCATTCCCCGGTATGCCGCCTTATTTCCTGCCGCTTTGTTCATATGTCCGACAAGGACAATCGCACACTGATATTTCTCTGCCAGTGCCGCTAACTTCTTTGTCATATCCCTTGCTTCATTCGCACGGTTCATATCCATTCCACCGCCTAAATAGGCTTGTATTGGATCTAAAATCAATAACTTTGCCTTTGTCCTTATAACCGCCTCTTCCAACCGTTCATCTATCATGGAAAGCGATTTTATGCTTTCGTCAATGACAGCGATTCTTTCACAATCTGCCCCTGCCATTTCTAATCGTGGTTTTACCGTATCAGCAAGTCCATCTTCTGCACTCTGATAAATTACATTCAAAGGCTCTGTAAGTTTCATTTCACTGTCTAAGCCCTCTCCCTTTGACAGCTTTGCCGCTATATTTAAGACAAGTGTTGTCTTTCCATCTCCCGGATCACCTTGAACGATTGTTAGCTTTCCATAAGGAATAAACGGATACCACAGTCAAGAAATTTCCTGCGATTGTATCTCCGACATTTTAATCAACTGCAACTCTGTTTTCGTTTCTTCCATAAGCCCTCCATTTCTGAAAAATCATTGTCACTGGAAGAAACCTCTGCTATACTTGTATTGTGATTATTGATAACAGAGGTTTTCCAGTTATCACAGCCCTAACAGTTGCCGCTGTCGGGGCTATTTCCTTTTTCATTGTCAAGTAAATCTGCCACTCTCCGTTGTTGATTAGGATATAAATGTCCGTAGGTATTCAGTGTAATGCGAATATCTTTGTGCCCTACCCTCTCTTTTATCAACAGCGGTTCTATGCCCTTATTGATTAAGTAAGCAACATGAGAATGTCTAAGGTCATGTACCCGGATATTCTTTACTCCGGCTTTTGCTATTTGGCGCTTCATCTTATGCTGTACCGCTTCCTGTACGATTGGGAAAAGTCTTTCATCTTCCGGCATACCATAATGACCCTCAACAAAATCCTTAATCTCCTGTTTCAAAAATTCTGGAATTTCAACAGTCCTTACCGACTGCTTTGTTTTAGGTTCTGTAATAATGTCCTGCCTGCCAGTGCGATAATAAGTCTTGGTAATGCTGATTTGGCTATTTTCAAAACTAATATCGCCTTTTGTTAAAGCTAATAATTCGCCAATCCTACAGCCAGTCCAAAAAAGGATTTCAAAGATTAGATAGTATCGTGTTCCCGGTTCTATCGTCTGAATAAATCTCTGATATTCCTCTGTTGTCCAAAAATCCAAACTCCTTGAATCGGAATTTCCCATGCGTTTTACTTTCTTACATGGATTCGTCTGTAAATCATAAATACGTGACGCATGAGTAAACAAACTGGTCAACTGATTTTGTATCATTCGTAAATAACTCTCTGAAAATCCTTTTGTCTGCATTTCGTTCTGCCATTGTATAATTTGTGAAGCTGTAATCTCGCTTAACATCTGTTCGCCAAAATACGGAATGATGTGTTGCTCCATCACATACCTTTTATTCTTCATGGTGCGGTCTTTCAATTCATTCTGCTTATCCTCAAAATAAACTTCCATAAACTCACTCAACTTCATATCCATGCTTCGGCTGCTGCTTAGCTTCTTTTGACGCTCATACTCTAACGCTTCTCTTTTTGTTTCAAATCCTCTCTTTCTCCGCTTTTTCTTCTCTCCCTTAGCGGTTGTTTCAAACCATTGCGCCGACCATTTCTTTGTGTCTTTCTCTCT
>JAAVAC010000011.1 GCA_014804265.1 Lachnospiraceae bacterium
CAGGGAACGTTACAGCTACGACAGATGCGGGAGGCTCCATTATAAAGAGGATGCCAACGGGAACCGTACCAGCTACCACTATGCAGAGGGACATCCCCAGAAGCTGTCCCCGGCGAACACTTACCCGGACGGCGGCGAGGAACACTATGCCTATGACTATGCAGGGAACGTTACGAAGGCAAGGGACGCAGTTGGAAACGAGACGGAGTTCTGCTATAATGGGGATAGCCGGTTGGAACGGATAAAGAGGGCAGACGGGAGCAGGCGGTACTTTGGCTATGACAGGGAAGGAAGGTGCAGCTACCGTAAGGATGAGAACGGCAATACCATCCGCCTGTCCTACAACATGGACGGAAACCCCGTCATGTCTACAGGAAGCAGCGGGAAAGCAGGAACACCGAAAGGAGGGGAAAATAGAGAAGACCATACCCAAGAGAAGGCAGTGTCGGAGATAAAAAGCCTGTATACCTATGATGAGCAGGGCTTTTTAAAGAAGGCAGCGGAAGACGGAAGCGTATACGAGTACGAGAGGGATACGGAAGGGAACACCCTGAGGAAGAGCGCAGGCGGCAGGACCTTATACGAAGCAGCCTATGATGGATGCGGCAGGCTGGAAATGCTGGACGGAACCCATTACCGGTATGACAGGGCAGGACGTTTGCAGCAGGTAAGGTCAGGAAATGGAATAAGTGCAGCCTATCGTTACAACAAAAACGGAATGCAGACGGAAGTATTCTGTGGAAACGGTCTCAGGACTACTTATGGATATGACAGCCGGAACCAGCTGACTTCCCTAACGGCAGGCCTTGACGGGAAAGAGCCGCTGCTACAGGCAGTGTATCAATACGATGGCAATGGGAACCAGACAGGAAAGGAAGAGCGGTACCAGAGGAAGGCTGGGGGCAAAAGGGCGGCAGAGAAGACAGCCTACAGCTATGACAGTATGGACCGCCTGACCGGGGAAACAAGGGATGGCAGGGAGATTGTCTACCGCTATGATCTGGCAGGGAACAGGACCAGCCGTTTTCGAGAGGGGAAAGAGGAAACCTATCGTTATAACAGCCGGAACCAGTTAACAGGGCTTGCCAGTGATGATGGAAATGTAAGATACTGTTATGACCCTGCAGGAAACCTGCTGGAAGAAAGCCATGCCTGCATAACAGCAGAAGACAAAAGAATCCAGTATGTCTACGATTCTTATAATAGAAATATCGGAATAAGAGGGAATGATTTCCAGCAGAAGAATACTTACGATGCGGAAGGCTACCGCTGCAGCCTGGAGGAAAACGGGAAGGTAACAAACTTTGCCTATAGGTTCGGCATGCTACTTGGTGAACTGGATAAAGAGGATGTTCCAACCAGGAAGTATGTACCAGGAAATGAATATGTGGGGCTGACAAGCGAAACCGGGAGGGAAAGCGAAGAGCAATACTATGTCACGGATGAACAGGGGAGCATACGGTATGTACTCAATGGTGACGGGGAAATAGAAAGCTGTTACCAGTACGATGCCTTTGGAGAAAGCCTTATACAGGAAGGATATGGAAGCAGGCTACAGTATAACAGCCAAATATGGGATGAGCTGAGCGGGCTGTATTATCTTAGGGCACGTTATTATAATTCAAGGACAGGAAGGTTTACACAGGAAGATGTAATTTATGATGATGGGCTGAATCTGTATGTTTATTGCAATAGCAATCCGGTGATTTATTGTGATCCTAGTGGACTTGCGAAGAGTTCAAGTTCAACTAGTAATAATTGTGATTTAAAAACAGGTGATGGTACTAGTCCGGAATCAACAGCAGATTTTGAAAAACGAATCAGTAAACTTTCACCACAAGTAAGAGTTGTAGCTGTGAAAGAAAGGACGAGTCAAATAGCAAAAGAAAGAGGACTTGTCAAAGATTTTAGGTTGTCAAGAATGAATGGAAGGGATATTTATGTGGATCCTAAAACAGGAAACTACTTTAGTGTGGATACACAGCATGGAAGGTTTGAACATTTAAATAAAAAGGGGATACATTTAGGAGAGGTAGATTTTGATTTTAATTCTACTAAGCCTGCGGATAAGTCAGGTGGGCATAATATAAAGACTAAATAGGAGATTAATTTCTGTGAATAAATTGGCACAATTATATATTAAGAGAGTATACGAAGGAAAAGATTATGTTTATTTTAAAAACAAATGCAAACAAGTACCATTATATTTAGAAGAATTGATAGAATTAGCAAGTTCTATGTGCATAAAAATTGATACCTATTGTACAGAAGACGATCCAGCCGTACAAATATGGTTTTATTTTGAAGGATATACAGAGGATAGATTTAATGCTGAATACAGAACGTTGTTAAAAATTAGTAAAGTAGCTAATTTATTTGTTTTTCAGCATGAATTTGGTGTGGAGAATAGAGATCCTAATAAAATGGTTCCAATATTAGATGGATTTTCTGAAGAAGCATATGTTTTTTCACAAAATAAGCTAGAAGCTACTTTAACTGATTTTTTAGAAAATAAAAATTTAGTTAAATTACAACTAAGAGAACTGGAAGAGGTCGTTATGAATTTTGAAATTCCAGAGGAAGGTATTTTTGGAAGCCAAATGACATTAGAGAATGCCTTGTTTAGAGATTTATATGGGATTTGTGAAATATAGTATTTTCTATCTGTGCATATAGCAAACATTTGCTATTTATATACAGAGACTTTATGGAAATATTATATTTTATGTAAACTTTATTTTAAAAGATATGCTTATTTAATAGTTGATATAACTATGACGACAGGGAAAAAAGCGCCGTATTCTACTATCCGGAAACAGGGAGAAGGCAGAAGGTATACCATAACCCGGAACATCTGGTGACCCGGATTGAATACCAGGATGATACTTATGAAGCCTACGGGTATGACCAGTGGCAGAACAAGACATACTATCGGGACAGCGAAGGGGGCTGTATCCGTTATGTCTATGACAATCACCATAACTTAGAAGAAAAAAGCGTGCTGGCTGTCGGTGCCCTTTCATGGGGCGGGGACGTCACAGCAGAAGAAGACATGGCAGGTTCCATCGGAACCGGGAAATGGATCAGGGAACGTTACAGCTACGACAGATACGGGAGGCTCCATTATAAAGAGGATGCCAACGGGAACCGTACCAGCTACCGCTATGCAGAGGGACATCTCCAGAAGCTTTCCCAGGCGAACATGTACCCGGAAGTGGAGACCAGCCCGGAAGGCAGTATTAAAAAAATGAACTTAGACCTCACCGCAATGACTACTGGTGCCTCTCGCCAAAAGAAGATGCCGAATTCATAGCATATATGGAAGATGTCCTCGATGTCTATGGACTTGCATATGATCCCATGCGTCCGGTCGTCTGCATGGATGAAAAGCCATACCAGCTGCTGAGAGAGACAAGAGAGCCACTGCCAATGCGTCCGGGAGATGACTGGAAAGTGGATTCCGAATATATCCGGAATGGTACATGCAGCACCTTTGCCTTTATAGAATCACTTGCCGGGAGACATCATGTCAGTGTCCGTGAGCACCGGACTGCAGCCGACTGGGAAGAAGAAATCCATTATACGCCGAAACATGGAAGCTGGCTGAATATCGCTGAAATAGAGCTTAATGTAATGACACGCCAATGCCTGACACGGCGGATTGACAATATCCATCATTTCAGCAGCGAGTTATCGACATGGGAAAGCGAGTGCAATACAATGGCGGCAAAGGTAGATTGGCAATTTAAAACTTCTGGTGCACGGATTAAACTGAGCTCGTTATACCCAAAATTTACTGCCGCTTACACAGAAGTGGCAATAATGCCAAATATAAATGTGTCAGTACAGTAGTTGTTGAGCATACTAATGATGGAGTAGCTCATTTCCATGCAGGAAAACCTAAAGGTGATCCAAATTTTCATACTTACGATTTTAAATCAGAAAGGTATAAAAAAATAGATGGACCAGATGGGGATCATTATATATGTTATAAAAAATAAAGATTGATGGTTACTTACATATGGAGATAGATAAAAAACAGTTGATAAAAGATAAATATGTTTTAAAGAAGATTGAGGAAAATGTCGATAATGTAATGGGAACATCAATATTAAATGTTTATAACAAATCTAATGTTTGTGAGAATTACTTAGAGGTGTTAAATAAAATTTATAAAATAGAATTTCCGGTTTTAATCACAAAAGAAAAAGGGTGTAAAAATTATGAATATGTTGAGTATTTATACCAACATTTAAACCTACCAATTAATAGTTATAATTGGCTAATTCCATATTTTAATGAAAGCAATTGGTGGATTGAATTTAAAATAGAAAATATAAGTATCTTTTTAAACGCATATTACCCTAATAATATATCCATTAACTTAACTGCTATTGACACTAAAAATAAATTGTTATTTGATATTGAAAATGGGGAATTTAACTTTGAGTATCGTATTATGTGTCTATAAATGAGCATAACTAACATACACCAGTCGTATTGAAGAAGAGAATAAAAAAACTATTCACAAGAAATATGACAGCTAGAACCGGAAGGCTGATAAGAAAAGAGGAATCCGAAAGCGCCAGAGAAGACAGTTTGGGACAGCCGACTGGAACGGATAAAGAGGGCAGACGGGAGCAGGCGTTACTTTGGCTATGACAGGGAAGGAAGATGTAGCTACCGTAAGGATGAGAACGGCAATTCTGTGGTGTCTACGGGAAGATTCAAGGCAACAAAAGTAGATGAAGAACCAAAGATAAGAAGCGCCTACATTTATGATGAACAGGCATTCATGGTCCAGGCATCGGGGGTGGAAGTGTTTACCGGTATGAGAGAGACACAGAAGGATTTAGTATACTTATGCTTCCTATAATAGTAACACTAAGGCAATAGGAAACGATTTCCAACAGAAGAATAGTTATGATTCTGAGGCTTATCTTTGAAATATAAGGAAAATGAGAAGAAGAGCTAAGCACATTTTAAAGATGATAGAGGCGCATTTATTAAACTAGAATCTTAAGCATATAGATTTCCTTTAAATCATCAATTGCCATTTCGACATCAAGGGTGTGGAAGCCCAGCCAGCATTCATTCATAGTATGGGCTTCTGCCATCTTATAAATTTCTTTGCTGCCCTCACCAGTATAGTAATGCCAATAACGGTAGGTATAACCCGTCCAATACATCACTTCGGCAGAATAGATTTCTCCGGCTTTTTTGAGTCCTCCTACTTCCTCATTGAGTTCTTCAAGAATATATTCTTCGCCCGCCCACTGTAACCGGTCATAGGTATCATCAAGAGCCAATGCAGCTTTGCTGTTCATAAAAGATTCTATGAACATTGGGCAGTCATATCCGTTTTTTAAAGCTAACTGGAATAGACGGCCCTGTATATCACAAAGTTGACGTTTTTCAAGACTAAGATTCATCATATCACTCACCTGCTTTTAATATTTCATCAAAGAATCGTCCTTCACGGCGGTATCTCCGGCAAACTTCTTCTGCCAATGCAATGCCTTTTGAACGATTGGCTTCACTTTCTGCTTTTAGCTTTTCCCGATCTTTTTCGGCAATTACCTGCTCTTCAAGAATTTTAATTTTTCCGCAGGCTTTTTTAGTTAAGGCCACGTATTGTTTTTCAAGCTTAAGTGCGGAAAGGCTGTTAATTAATGCAAGATCGGTGATTTCGCCATGAAAGAATCGATCCAACACAACAAACATTCTGTCATTCGCTATATAGCCAATAACCATATCATACATATAAGTCATTATCCTAAAATGTTCATAGATTTTGGTACCCTTTGCTTCTTCCATTTTGCCGCGATTAAATGCAACAAGTAAAGCCCAGTCCAGACCAATTTGAACGTCTAAAATCTTAAGACCGGATAAATCAACTTGTAAAGTATATATTTTAGCCTGAGGATAATTACAGATTAAAGTTAGCGGCTGAATAGGATCTGTCCCCATATAGAAGCCTTTTCCAAAATCACAATGCTCACGGCTGATAGGTGCGATAGAGCCCCGAATACCTGTCTTGGATCCATGATAAAGGGTTATAGTCTCAGCGTCTTTCATTCTGTTCTCCTATCTCAAAATTTTAATAAACATATATACATTTTTAATATAGCATACGAAATGTAAAATCACAATTTAAACTTGCTTATAAAAAAACACTTATAAAAGCCATTTAGAAATACTGTAATTAGAAAAAATTAACAACAGAAAATTCATTTGATAAAAACATAGAATTATTTGAAAAACTCATACTATTTTCAGGTGATGGTATGAGTGATTTTTTTGAAAAGAACAAAAGACATATTTTTTTTGTGCTGATTTTAATAGGCGCATATCTGGCAATTCAATATCTGGTCCCATTGTTCCTTCCGCTGGTGTTAGCATTTATGATCATTGCTCCTCTGAATCCCTTTCTGGAAAAGGTTTATGAAAAAACCCATATGGGAAAAGGGTTCCTGGCGGGAATCATTTTGCTGATAATCTGTACAGTAGTAGGAATTCTGGGATGGCTTCTTGTGTGTTTTGCATTGCAGCAGATTGAATACTTTATAAAAAATATCAATCTTTATGAAGAGCAGTTTACGTGCTTTGTCAGGGATTGCAGCCAAATGGTAGAGGAAAGGCTTGGCATGAATGCAGGCCAGATAGAAACTTTGATTCTGGAAAGGGTGGATATCTTTATTGAAGACATGCAGGTACAGATACTTCCAAATTTTATGAATCAGTCTTTTTTATACTTAAAGATAGGAATAGGGGCAGTTACATTTCTGGTAGTTACGATTATAGCGGCAATCCTGTTAGCAAAGGATTTTAAAACAATGAATGAATGCATATCCAAGGTCAGATATTATGAAGATGTAAGGCAGATTGTAGTAAAAATCGGAAAGCTTATCAGCAGCTTTTTTAAAGCGCAATTTATTATTCTTATCATTATTGCACTTATCTGCACCGGAGGGTTATTTCTTGGAAATATGAAGCATTATATACTGATTGGAGTAATAACAGGTATTTTGGATGTGCTTCCTTTTGTGGGAACGGGGATTGTCCTGTTGCCTTTGGCGGTCTGGCAATTGTTAAACGGCAAAATGATGTCAGGTATCATCCTGTCTATTACATTTATGGTCAGTGCACTAGCCAGAGAATTGTTGGAGCCAAAGCTAATCGGGCAAAAAATGGGAGTGCTCCCAATCGGGATTTTAATTGCGGTTTATGCGGGAGTAAAGGTATTTGGATTGTTAGGGGTGTTTTTAGGGCCGCTTTATATGCTTATTTTGTGTGAATGCTATCGGAGGATTTATGGAAAGGATGTAGGGGGAGGACTAGTAAAGCAGCGAGGGGAAAAAGATATTATAAAGTAAGAAAACAAAAAACATTTAAGATAATATTTTGTATGAACAATTTATGGCTCGAACAACTGCAAAAAGCAATATGAACTAATTGAAATTTTACAATATTGATGTTATGATTGTAAACATGGCGAAAGCCATTAGGAGAGTACCCATGACAGGGTGGCAGCCTCCCAAACCAAAGCCCTAGCTTGCTAGGAGTACATAGGAAGGGAGGTGCGTGATATGACAGCATTTGAGATTATCTCAATTTTCATTGGAATACTAACATTGTTAGCGACCTTTGGCAGCTTGATTGTTGCGTTTCTTGCCTTTCTCGATAAGAGGAACAGGAAGAAATAAAACTGCCTCTCTGTCTGACCCACAGAGAGGCAGTGTCCGTTAGGACAAATTAACCTACTTGGGAGCATCCACTTTGGAGTGGGTACTCTTCTTATGCTTAATATAGCATAAGAGGTAAGGGATTTCAAGAATTGTTTTCAGAAATTTCTTTGAGTCTCCTTTAAGTTTCCCCATTTTTAAAAAGCAAATAGTCTATAAAGATATATTTGTAGGAGGAATTTGATATGGAGTTGGAAAAAAAAGATACGCAGATGGCACAAGGAGTTGCTATTTTAACGATGGTAATTGTACATTTGTTTGCAAAAAAAGGGGCAGATGTATATGGCAGCCCATTAATTTGGGTAAAACCTGGGGTACCGTTAGTTTATTACCTGGGATTTTTAGGCGGTATTTGTATACCGTTTTATTGTTTTTGTACTGGTTATGGTCTTTTTGTGCAATTTAGCAGCATGGAATTAAAAAAGTATATAAAAAGAACGCATATTCGTTTAATAAAATTTCTAATTCATTTTTGGGTTATATGCATTATTTTTTCTATGATTGGTATAATTTTTGATCAATATGGAGAGGTTCCGGGTAATATATATAGATTTCTGGGTAATTTTTTTCTGTTGGAACATACATATAACGGTGCATGGTGGTTTGTTTCAACTTATGTAGTATTCATCCTAATATCTCCATTTTTTTTAAAGTTATCAAAAAAGGTAGACAGCCGTTTTTTATTTATTGTATTTGCAATTATATTTTGTGCATATTACATATGTAATATGATGGATTTGTTTGAAGCAAGCCCAGAGGACTATTACTGGAAGGGATTTTTACTTAGGAAAGTATCAGATTTGTGGTATGTATCGTTTTTTTATGTTGTTGGAATGCTGTTTGCAAAGGAGAAGATCATATCCAGAACAAAGCAATGGCTGGACAGGGTAGCAGGAAAAAAACAGAATGTATATCTTTTGGCCGTTGTAATAGTGGTTACATTGGGGCTCTGCGTTATTGAAATATCAGCATCCATGTATTTTTTTGCTATATTTTATTTTATTTGCTTTCATTTTTGGAAAAAATCAGATAGAATAAAAAAGTTTTTTTTATTTTTTGGTAAGCATTCCACAAATATCTGGCTGGTTCATATGTTTTTTTATTTGTTCATTTTTAAAGATTTGGTTTTTGTGGTAAAATATCCGGTTTTTATACTTGCATTTATGTTGGGACTTACGCTTGCCTGCTCCTATATCATAGACTTTATTATGAAATTACTATGGAAAAGCACATTGTTTCAGAAATTGGAAAAATGAGAAAGAAAAATGAGAAAGAAATTTCATATTGACTTGCCAAAACAGTTGTGCTAAATTAAGACAATAAACATCAAGCATAAATAACAAAAGGCAATGAAGAGAAATAGTATATATTTGGAACATTTCAGAGAGAAGCCGGCAGGTGAAAGGCTTTATGGAAAAATATAGAACCGGTCTCTAAGCTGTGAACCGAACTTAAATGCCGAATGTATGTATTGGCATGGAAACAGTAGGCTTCAACGGATTTCCACCGTTACAGGGAAGGCGGTATAAGATATGTCTTGTACCGGATGAGTGCAGTTTTATACTGAAATTAGGTGGTAACACGGACAAGATTCGCCCTAAGCTGTTTTTTCGGCTTAGGGTTTTTATTATGCAAAAAACATCATTATGAAAAGAAAAGGAGACAAGAAAATGGCTGATAACAAAAAATTAGTAGAAGCAATCACCTCCATGGAAGAGGACTTCGCACAATGGTACACAGATGTTGTGAAAAAAGCGGAATTGATTGATTACACAAGCGTAAAGGGCTGCATGGTCTTTAAGCCTGCAGGCTATGCAATCTGGGAATTGATTCAATCCCAGATGGATGCCATGTTCAAGGAAACAGGAGTGGAAAACGTATATTTACCAATGTTCATTCCGGAAAGCCTGTTACAAAAAGAAAAGGATCACGTAGAAGGCTTTGCACCTGAAGTAGCATGGGTTACCCATGGAGGAATGAATCCGTTACAGGAAAGGCTTTGCGTAAGACCTACTTCCGAAACACTTTTCTGTGATTTTTATAAAAATGAAATTCAATCCTACAGGGATTTACCAAAGGTATACAACCAATGGTGCAGCGTTGTCCGCTGGGAAAAAGAAACGAGGCCATTCCTCCGTTCCAGGGAATTTTTATGGCAGGAAGGGCATACTGCCCATGCTACTGCCGAGGATGCGGAAGCAAGAACTATTCAAATGTTAAACGTATATGCGGATTTCTGTGAACAGGTACTTGCCATCCCTGTTATAAAAGGCCGCAAGACCGATAAGGAAAAATTTGCGGGAGCAGAAGCCACTTATACTATCGAGGCTTTAATGCACGATGGAAAAGCACTTCAATCCGGCACAAGCCATAACTTTGGAGATGGATTTGCAAAGGCATTTGGCATCCAATACACCGATAAGGACAACAAGCTGCAATATGTACATCAGACTTCATGGGGCGCATCTACCAGATTGATTGGCGGCATTATTATGGTTCATGGAGATGATTCCGGGCTAGTGCTTCCTCCAAGGATTGCTCCTACCCAGATTATGATTATTCCAATCATGCAGCATAAGGAAGGAGTTTTGGAAAAGGCAGCAGAATTAAAACAGTTACTTTCTGCTAACTTCCGTGTGAAAGTGGATGATACGGAAAAAAGTCCGGGATGGAAATTCTCTGAACAGGAAATGAGAGGTATTCCGGTCCGCATAGAAATCGGTCCAAAGGATATTCAGGCAAATAAATGCATTTTGGTTCGCCGTGATACAAGAGAAAAAATGGAAGTGACCTTGGATGAGTTGGAAGGAAAGATTACGGAAGTACTGGAAAAAATGCAGTCAGAAATGTTGGAAAGAGCAAGGGCACACAGGGATTCCCATATCTCCACTGCCGTAACCATGGAGGAATTTGCAAGAAACGTAGAAGAAAAACCAGGCTTTATTAAAGCAATGTGGTGTGGCGACCAGGCATGTGAAGACCTGATTAAAGAGCAGACCGGCGCTACAAGCCGCTGTATGCCATTTGAACAGGAGACGATTTCCGATAAGTGCGTTTGCTGTGGCAAACCAGCGACCAAGATGGTTTACTGGGGAAGAGCTTATTAAAAAACCGGAGGCTGAAAAATTGGCAGATCCGGAATCCAGAAAGAAAACAGATAAAATAAAAAGACATCAGTTGCTAAATAAAGAAGGCATAGCCAGAACACCCATGCAGGAAAGAGATATTTTTTTAAAAATAACCCATGATAAATACCAAGCATAAGGGCAGCCAGCAATAAAAGGCAGTCGGAAACAATTCCTTCTATAAGAAAGCCAACCTTTAATCCGTAATATCCCATAGCAACTAAAAATTTCCCGATAAAAACTGCAGGAGCTGCCATGATGACTCTGGTTTTTATGGGAATCTGTCTAATCAGGTTATTCCAGGGACATAGAAAAACAATGCAGATAGGATAAAAAACAAGCTTTAAGTGCTCCCAAATACTTTCACTGACGGGCATAAGCCCGGCTAATGGAAAAAACCTTCCCAAAAGGTCGTAAGTAAAATGAAGAATAACGGCATATGCATAAGCAATTGCTATTGATATGAGAAAATATTTTATACCGGATGTTTTTGATTTCATAAGGAAAACCTCTTTTTTCAGGTTAATAAAATAATGAAATATCTATTTTTAGTATATCTTTTTTAATCAAATATATGAAAAAAGAAAAAGCTTATATAAAAACACAGCGAAACCAATCAGTTTCTGTTTTTATATAGGCTTTATTTTCTATTATTATATATCCATATACAAATGAGAATTATTTCGTAATTTTCCAACCAGATGAAATCAATCCACAATAAATTTGTCAATGACAGTCACAATACCATCTTCATCATTAGATTTCGTAATAAAATCAGCCGCTTCCTTTACCTTGTCCTGTGCGTTAGCCATTGCTACCCCAATGCCTGCATATTCAATCATGGTCATGTCATTAAAGCCATCCCCGCAGCAGATAGCATTTTCCCGTGTAAGGCCCACAGAGCTTAACATCCGGTCTAAGGAAGCTGCTTTATCTACATTCTTAGGCATAATCTCAATAAAAAATGGCTCTGAACGGTAAATACTTAAAATGTCCCCATACATTTCCTGCAATTCCTTTTCATAATTTTCAGCAATTTCAGGGGGTGCGGTCATAAGGCACTTATTCACGTCAAAATCCACATATTCCGGGAAATTTGTTACTTTTTTGACAGGCATTCCATTGATGCGGGATTCCAGTTCAATGTATTCATCTGTTCTGGTGCCAAGAATAATGTTGTCCCCCAGATAGGTGACAATGCCCATGTCGTTTGCCCTTGCATACCGGTAAAGTCCCGGTATCACAGAAGCCGGCAGGGTTTTCTGGTACACGATTTCCCCTGAACGGCAGTTTATGATTCTTCCACCATTGAAGGAAAGCAGATAACCGCCGTACTTTTCCAGCTCCAGTTCCTCAGCGTAGCGCCTCATTCCGGGTGTGGGACGGCCGGAAGCCAGAATGACCTTATGTCCTCTTTTCATAATATCTATGATTCCCCGCTTTGTATTTTCCGTTATTTCTTTTTGGGAATTGGTCAGCGTGCCGTCGATATCCAGAACAAGCACTTTTTCATCTCTTGTTTTCATATTTCATGTTCCTTTTTCTTCTTGCGATAGTACATTAAATATTCTACTTCGCCTAAATCCTCGTTTACTTCCTCCGACTTTTTAAGAAGCCCCTGCCCCTCGTAAAACCGGTATGCTCCATAATTGTTTTCAAATACATGAAGAGTAAAAAAATCATAGTCCTCTTTGATATAATTTAAAAGTCTGGAACCGATTCCGATGCCGCGGTAATCCTTTTCCACAAAAAGTCCGGCAAGATAGCCATCATCCATACCGATAAAGCCTACCACCTTTCCGTCTATCTCATAAACAAAGGTGTCAACTTCCAAAATGGCTCTGGAAACATAGGAAAAATTTCTGTCCCAATAATCCTTTGGAATAAAATCATGGGCTTCCAAATTGCCATCATACCAGATTTTCATTACTCTTTTCAAGTCGTCCGGAATCATTTTTCTTATAAAATCCATATGATACTCCCCATAGTTTTCATAAAGAGTAAGCCGGAGTTTACTGCATGGCTATAGATACAATAAACTAACGCTTTCTCCTAAGAAATAAACAGTTGTTTGTTAACAGTTATTATTATACTAAAAACTCTTTCCTTTGACTAGTACAAGGTTTGTAAATAAACCATATTATGTTAATGCAATTATTATGAATAGCAAAATGTAAAATATACTTGACATAATGCTATTGGGGTGATATTTTGTTACTAAGAACAAATTTTAAAAACGAAAGAAAGAAGGAAACAAGATGGAAACAAATAGTTCAAATGCGATTGTAGATGAAACAAATGGTACAGAAGCAAAAAATCATTTAAAAGAGATTGCAGGCAAAATGGGGTGGCGATATGCAGTCTTTGCGGTTGTTGTAATAGGGGTACAGTTGCTGGCATCGGGGATCCTGTCGGCTTTGGCGCCACAGTGGATAGAAGCAAATGTATCTTTGTTCCAATTTCTGCTTATTATTTTTTCGGTTGATATGATTGGTTTTCCTCTAATTTTTATCTTGTCTAAGAAGATACTAGCAGCAAAGCTTGAAAAACACAATATGGGATTTGGGAAATTGATTGTATGTGTGTTGATAGGAGCTGGTATATGTGGCGCAGGCATGATAATAGGAAATATTTTCCACTTTGCGCTTATGCTTCCCTTTGGAGTAAGCATGGAAGAGGTAAATCAGCTTGGAAACCTGATGCTTGGTTCCGATGCTTTTATCCGGATTCTCACAGTAGGAATACTGGCACCTATATTTGAAGAGCTGATTTTTAGAAAACTACTGATCGACCGGATTGTAAAACACGGAGAATTTGCGGCCATTTTAATGTCCGGCCTTATGTTTGGTTTGTTCCATGGAAATTTTTCACAGTTCTTTTATGCAACGGGCCTTGGGCTGTTTTGGGCTTTTATTTACATTAAGACCGGAACAATATGGTACACCATATTGTTTCATATGATTGTCAACCTGTCCTCATCGGTTGTTACTGTATATTTATCACAGTCCTATCTTCAGGCGATATCAGAGGCAGGAGAGGATCTGACCGGATTGACGCAGGAAGGAATGCTTGCTATGTTTATATATTTAGGATGGATGGGAATCTTGATAGTTTGCTGCATTGCAGGTATTATTCTTCTTATCGTGAACAGAAAAAAATTCTGTCTAAATGCCAATGCTGCAGGAATGAGTAAAAAGGAAATGGCAAGCAGCGCACTTTCTGATAAGGGTATGATAGTTTATTATATTCCATGCATTCTATTATTTTTGATGGCATATGTACCTACAATTATTAATTTCTTTACAGACAGATAGTTTTCATTAACGGGGGAGCTTGGTATGAAGAATAAAAAACTTGCAGTAATAATAGTTTCCTTAGTCATGTTAATAGTCGTGTTGCTTTTGACCGAGGGATTCTTCTTAAGAGGAGCCGGTTTGCAGGATGCTGATGTGGATATGAGTGACACCCAGAATATATCTGTGGTGGACGGGCAGGCAGAGCCGGAAAAATATGCTTTTGATCTGCAGGTTCCAAAAGCCGGAACTTATATCATTTCTGCGAAATGGAAACTAGAAAGACCGGGATTTATCACAGGATTGGTTGTATCCGATAAACAGGGAAAGGAAGTATTTGCAGCTACCGCAGAAAGCTGTGAAATGGATTCTGACAGCCTGCAATTAGAGGAAGCAGTATATACCGTAGAATTTTATTATTTGTCAAATCCCCGGGTCTATGAGCAGTTTCTTTTGGATAGAGAGTTTGAGAACACAGAAATGTATGAGGATTTTGAATCAAATGGAAGCTGGGAGTGGCAGTATCAAATAAAACTAATCAAAACAGTTAATATGAAGGGTATTGCAGTTTTCTGTGGCTTTATTGCGGGTGTTTTATTTACAATCCTGTTTTTAGCACTGACCAAGACTGATAAAAATGTAAAGTGTAAATTTGATGAGCGTCAGGAGCTTGTAAGAGGAAAAGGATTTCAATATGGCTTTTTTTCCATGTTGATTTGTAATGTACTGTTTACCTGTATGGAGCTGGCAGAGATGCCGTTATTTGCGGAATTTGAAGTGCTTATTCTGATAAGCAGTATAATAGGAATCGGTGTTTGTGCTGTATACTGCATTTGGAATGAGGGTTATTTTGCGCTGAATGAAAATAAGAAGAGGTTAATGATTTTATTTGCGGTAATTTCAGTCATGAATTTTATCTTTGGCGGAGTCTGGATTTACCAAGATATGGTTATCCAGAATGGAAAATTAACATATTACAGTATAAATCTTTTTTGCGGCTTATTATTTATAATTATATTCCTGACCATGCTCTTAAAGAGAATCTGCAAGGATGGAAAGGATGAGTAGATATGAAGAATTTGAAAATGAAATCTGCTCGGGCGGCTCTGGACTTGTCTCAACAGGATCTGGCAGAAAAGGTAGGCGTATCCAGACAGACCATTAGTGCCATTGAAAAGGGTGATTATAATCCAACGATCAATCTATGCAGGGCAATTTGTAAAGTTCTGGGAAAAACGCTGGATGAGCTGTTTTGGGAAGAATAAGAAAGAAATAAGAAGAAGGCTGAATGACCGTAATGGACACGGTATTTGGCCTTTTTCTTTTTGTTTTTATTGTAATTTGGAAATCCATATTTGATTTTCGGGTAATTTCACTTTACGGCTTTACGAAATAGAGAAAAATCGAAAAAGAATAAATTTTTATTGATTTACGATAAATTTATATTGACTTTCGATTTGTATGGTGGTATATTGTGGTAAATGAAAAAGAGAGGGCCCTTTCATGAACAGTAACATAACAAAGATTACAAAATTACTTTTGGATGCCATGTATTTTTTAGGGATACCAGTATGTATTTCCCTGCCTTTTACCTTTAAGCTGTACGGACAGATCAATTCCTATTTCAGGGAATATTACGTACAGCTGGTCATCTTATTTTTCTTATCAGGAATATTTGCCATACTCATTATCGGAGAGCTTCGGAAAATGTTTCGGACAGTGTTGAACCATGACTGCTTTGTAAAGGAAAATGTAGCCAGTCTGAGGAAGATGGGCACTTATAGCTTTTGTATTGCGGCGATTACCGTAATCCGCCTGTTTCTTTATATTACACCGGGTGTATTGGTGGTAGTTCTGGTTTTTCTGATAGCAGGACTGTTTAGTAAAGTATTATCGGAAGTCTTTGATAAAGCCGTAACCTATAAACTTGAAAATGATCTTACTATATAGGAGGACGGAAGAATGGCAATCGTAATAAACTTAGATGTCGTTATGGCAAAACGCAAGGTAGGGCTGACAGAGCTGGCAGGAGAAATTGATATTACGCTGGCAAATCTGTCCATTTTAAAAAATAATAAGGCAAAAGCCGTAAGACTTACGACTTTGGACTCCATTTGTAAGGCATTAGACTGCCAGCCCGGAGACATTTTACAATATGTGCCGGATGAGGAAGCCCGGAAGGAGTAATCGTTTTACGGAGTAGATATCTCATAATGGTTTAGTAGTGGAAGAGAATTTTAGAGAGGAATGTATTATGAATGAGAATAACTATCCTAACATATCTGTACCGCAGATGGAAACAGTTATCAAGAAAGAGGAAACGGAAGGATTATTGGCAGGTGAAAACAATACGGTAAAAGAAATTCTGGTTCATTTTGAATTTTTTGGCATAATCAGTATTCTATATGGTATTTTTTACTGCTTCTGCCTGTATAAAAATACTTCGGGCATTACTATGCCGGTCTTTACGGCGGGAACATTTGCCTATTTTATCAGCTGCATGAAAAGATTAGGGATTTCCTTAAAAAAGGATGCCTGGTTTTATATAGGATCCGCCTGTTTGTTAGGTATTTCCAATTTCCTCACATCCAGCCAGGTACTGATATTTTTCAATTGTGTGGGAATTATGTTGTTGCTATTTGGTTTTTTGATTCATCACTTTTATGAAGATAGAGAATGGCATTTTGGAAAACAGGCTGCTTCCATGATTTCTGCCTTTTTCGGCACCATTGCCTGTCTTCATTATTTGCCAAAGGGCTTTTCTTATTACAAAATGAAAAAAGAAAGCATTTCAGGAAAAGACAGCAAAGGAAAATATATTTGGTTTGGAATTTTGATTGCAATTCCTCTGCTTATGGTGGTATGCGCCCTTCTTGCAAGTGCAGATGCAGTTTTTCGATCGGTTTTTCAGAATCTGTTTCAGGGTATTGTATTACCTACAAATCTGATAGGAATGGCAATCACGATTTTGCTGGGCGTTTTGGGTTCTTATGGTTTGCTTGTATGGCTTTCCAAAAAACAGCTTCAGGAGACTTGCAGCGATAAGAGAACTTTAGAACCCCTGATTGCCATTACCTTTACCTCTTTGCTGACTGTTATTTATCTTATATTTAGTATGATACAGATTTTGTATTTATTTATGGGAAATATGGAACTTCCTTCCGGCTATACATATGCAAGCTATGCAAGAGAAGGATTCTTTCAGCTGCTTTTCGTATGCCTCATCAATTTAGGGATAGTCCTGATTTGTGCAGAGCGGTTTCGGGAGAATATGTTCTTGAAAATCATTTTAACCGTTTTTTCCGCATGTACCTATATTATGATTGCTTCCAGCGCTATGCGCATGATTTTGTATGTTGCAACCTACTATTTGACCTTTCTGCGTGTACTGGTATTGTGGACTTTAGCAGTGCTTGCCCTGTTGCTTACCGGCATTTTGGTTTCCATCTATAAGGAAAGCTTTCCGCTGTTCCGCTATTGTATGGTAGTAGTTACTAGTTGCTATCTGATATTCAGCCTGGCAAAGCCGGATTATTTCATTGCGAAATACAATCTTTGTAAAGCAATAGGAGCTTACAGGCAGATGCCTGCGGATATGGTGTCTGATCCTTACGAAGATGGATATCTGGATGAGAATTACTTATTTTACCACTTAAGCTTTGACGCAGTCCCGGCCATGGAAGAGGTTGGGCTTTTTAATCAGACAGGGGATTGGCTGATACATGAGGATAAATTAAAGAATTATAGTAATAGATTGAAATATGAAACAGAAAATATGGGGATTCGAACCTTTAATTTCTCAAAATACAGAGCAAAGAAAGCAGCAAAAAATATTTCTGAGCAATTGGAAATAAAGCAATCAGGAATGGAATGTTTTGAAGGGTGATGGCTGAAGGGACGCAACAGAGGGATGAGAGTGGATTTACAGAGCGGAAGAGTGTTCATAAGACTATCTTATGCTCTGTCATCTCTCATGCCCTGTCCTCTTGTCCAACTCTATTAAAAAAGCTGAACAATTAAAAATTTATGAAAAAACAAATTTATGATTGAAGTATTTTCCGATTTGTGTTAACATGGGAATACATTCAAATGACAGGAAATTCAATAACGTTTTTACGTTTCAGGCAGTTCGCCACAGATTCCAATTTGAGTTTATTATCAATAGTATATCTGCACCTTGAAAATAGTATAGACAAACGATTTAACGTATGATAATATATGTAATACAACAAGGCGGTGAGAATATGGAAGAAAGAATACTTGCAGTAATGATGGAAGAATTTGCATATATGCATAAGGAGTTTGCGTACATGCATAAAGAATTTGATTGGATGCATAGAGAATTTGATGCGGTCCATGAGGAGATGGATGGAATTCATGAGGAAATTAGGGAGATTCGAGAAGATTTAGCCGGAGTGCACGAAGAGATTAAAGAAATCCGAGAGGATCTGGCCGGAGTGCACGAAGAGATCAAAGAAATCCGAGAGGATCTGGCCGGAGTGCACGAAGAAATCCAAGAAATCCGAGAGGATTTAGCCGGAGTCCATGAAGAAATCCAAGAAATCCGAGAGGATTTAGCCGGAGTACATGAAGAAATCCAAGAAATTCGGGAAGACCTCAGCGGAGTTCATGAGGAGATGGATGGAATGCATGAAGAAATTAAAGAAATCCGAGAAGACCTCAGCGGAGTCCATGAAGAGATGAATGGACTCCACGAAGAAAATAATGGAATGCATGAAGAAATCAATGACATGAACAAAAAAGTAACATACATTTATCAGCTTGCATTAGACAATTACGGGCAGATAGAGGAAACAAAGACCCGTGTCAAGCTTTTGGAAAAATAATTATTTTTCCCAATACTATTGATAATAGAAGAAAATCCTCAAAATCAATAAGCGTTTACCTACAATTGCTTATTATTTTGGGGATTTTTTATAGAAAAAGCATGTTAAGGGTGCTATAATAAGATAATTATAATCCAGAATGAAAAGAGGTATCATGCAATGAATATTTTAGTAATTAACTGCGGCAGCTCTTCTTTAAAATACCAGCTGATTAACAGTAATTCCGAAGAAGTGCTGGCAAAGGGACTTTGTGAAAGGATTGGCATAGAGGGAAGCGCCATTACCCACCAGCCAAAGAATGGGGAAAAGAAAACCGAACAGGCTGCTATGAACAACCATACCGATGCTGTGAAATATGTGATTGAAAAATTAACAGATGAACAGGTTGGAGTAGTCAAATCCTTAGACGAGATTGAGGCAGTAGGACACCGTATTGTACATGGCGGAGAGAAATTTGCAAGCAGTGTGGTAATTGATGATATGGTCTTAAAGGCAATTGAGGAATGTAACGATCTGGCGCCTCTTCACAATCCGGCTAACCTGATTGGAATCAATTCCTGCAAGGAAATTATGCCCAATGTGCCGATGGTGGCAGTATTTGACACAGCTTTCCACCAGACAATGCCTAAAAAAGCATATCTTTATGGCCTTCCGTATGAATATTATGAAGCATACAAAGTAAGAAGATATGGATTTCATGGAACAAGCCATGATTTTGTATCAAAAAGAGCAGCCAAACTATTGGGAAAAGACAGAAAAGAATTAAAAATAATTGTATGCCACTTAGGAAACGGTGCATCCATTACCGCAGTCAAAAATGGAGAATCGGTAGATACTTCCATGGGATTGACTCCATTAGAAGGTTTAATTATGGGAACCCGTTCCGGCGATTTAGATCCTGCCATTATCAGTTTTCTTTGTGAAAAAGAACAGAAAACCGCAGCAGAGATAATCGACATTTGCAATAAAAAGTCAGGCGTCCTTGGCTTGTCAAAAGGGCTCTCCAGCGATTTCAGGGATTTAGGGCAGGCAGCAGGGGAAGGCAATGAATCTGCAGAAACTGCCTTAGAAACTTACAGCTACCGGGTGGCAAAATATGTAGGAGCTTATGTAGCAGCCATGAACGGAGTGGATGTGATTGCATTTACTGCAGGTGTGGGAGAAAATAATGGAAGCGTAAGGGCAAACATCTTAAGCTACCTGGGATATTTGGGAATGGAAATCGATGAAGAGAAAAATGCCATAAGAGGTGAGGAAGTGATTATTTCCAAACCGGGCTCCAAAGTAACCGCCATGGTAGTGCCCACCAATGAAGAGCTTGCCATTGCAAGGGAAACTGCAAGATTGATAAAATAAAGAGGAAACTGCAGATGAAAAACCGAATATTAAGCTATATGGAATATGTGGATAAGGTTCTTGAAAAGAATGAAACCGGTCTTTCCTATGAAGAAATCATACAGGAGCATTTGGTTCAAATACAATTTTTCAGCCATGAAAGACTGATTCATCTTTTGGTAACTATTACCTTTGCTGTATTGACCTTTGGCACTTTTTTTCTATTAATATTATTATTTTCACCGGGACTGGTATGCCTGTTCATTGCGCTGTTGATTTTACTGGTGCCTTATATTATGCACTATTACCTATTGGAAAATGGAGTGCAGAAAATGTATCGACAATATGATGAACTGCTAAAACATATACGCAGTGGAAAATAAAATACAGGAAGAAAGACTTGGGAACTTTCCTAAGTCTTTTCTCTTACTGTCAGATGAAGCAGAAAATATTTCTGATGAAGATATAAAAAATAAGAAAAAGGGAAAAAAATATGGAAAGTGTAAAAGATAAGGACGAAAAGCAGAAATTATTGGAGCAGCTAAAATATGCGGTCACTTATAAAAAAAGAGATTTAGAATTTGCCATAGTACAAAATTCTTCTCTTCATCGGGATTTAAAAAAAAGTCTGGAACTATGTAACTTTGGATTTAAAATACACTTATCGACAATGTTGCTTTTACTCATTATCGGCAAGGTATTTCTGTATCTTATAAGAATAGGAGACGGTTTTGCGACGTCAGCTTTCGGCTTGATTTATCTCATTTGTGGAGTATTTTATTTTGGTCTGATATTTGTTCTCCTTTATAGAACTTTGGATTATTTTATGCGTTGGCTTGAAAACTCTGATGCAGAAAGGATCCATCATTATTGTGAGAAAAAAGGAATATATACTATATCCATGGCCCAGGCGGAGTGTGCAAAGCAGCTGACAAGCAATAGGAATTCTATGGAAATATTAAATGAGATGGAAGAAAAACTGGAAGGTGAAGTGGAAAAAAGCCAGCTGGAGGAATGGTACCATATGGTAGAGGCTATAGAAATTCAGCAGAACGTGCCAAAAGAAAAGAAGCAGGCCTCAGGAAAAGAAAAAACAATATGCGGTGTAATTACGGTTATTCTTTTCTTTTTTATCTATGGCATTTTCTTTTAGCAGGTGAATATATAAGAAGTTAAAAAAGTGAAAACTTTCTAAAAAATCAAATAATCTTCTTGTTATTAAAAAATAAGCTCATATAATAAGTAATTAGCCAATTCAAGATTGGTAATTTAAGTAAGGAGAAAACCTATGATTAAAGTTTTAAAGTTTGCAAAAAAATCATGGTATGTAATGATTATCATTTTGCTATTACTTTTTATTCAGGCTAATTGCGATCTTGCCCTGCCGGAATACACTTCTGATATTGTGGATGTTGGTATTCAGTCAAAGGGTATTGAAAGCCCGGTGCCGGAAAAAATGCGGGAGGAAACCTTTGAACAATTGGTTCTTTTTATGAATCAGGAGAAAGAAGAGCTGTTTCGGACCAGCTATAGAAGAAACGGTACAATTTATGAGCTGGTGGCTGCCTGTGAAGAAGACCATAAGGGAGCAAAAAAAGACGGCATTACATATCTTTCGGAAGAAGAGTATGAAAAATTCCGGCAGATGCTGATTGAAAAGGAAACCATACTTTCCATGCTCTCTTCCCAAGGAGAAGAAGCGGACGCCATGAAGTCCCAAATGCTATCTCAGATGGGGCTTCCAGCGGATACTGAGTTGATTACGGCATTTTCCATGCTTCCCAAAGAAACGGTGCTGGAAATCTGTGACGGGATTTCGGAAAAAATGGAAGATATGTCCGACCTGATTGGAGAATCCACTGCGATAGCTTTTGTTTGTGCTGAATACGAAGCAATGGACATGGATGTGGATAAAATGCAGATGGATTATCTGAAAAGAAAAGGTTTGGAAATGCTTGGAATTGCAGTGTTAGGCATGGTGGTATCCATTATAGTAGCTTTTATATCCTCCAGGCTTGCGGCAAATGTGGCAAAGGATTTAAGAAATAAAGTATACAAGAAAGTAGTTTCTTTTTCCAATGGAGAGATGAACCAGTTTTCCACCTCTTCACTGATTACCAGATGTACCAATGATATTCAGCAGGTTCAGATGGTGCTTATCATGACCTTTAGAATCGTTCTGTATGCTCCGATTATGGGGATTGGCGGTATTGTAAAGGTTATTCGGACAGGAACCCATATGACATGGATCATTGCTGTGGCCGTGGTGACGGTGCTTTCCCTTGTAGGGATTCTTATGATTGTTGCCATGCCAAAGTTTAAAATGATGCAGACACTTGTGGACAGATTGAATTTAGTTTCCAGAGAAACCCTTACCGGTATTTCCGTGATCCGTGCATTTGGCAGGGAGAAATACGAGGAAGACCGTTTTGAAGATGCCAGTACGGATTTGATGAAAACCCAGTTGTTTACTCATCGTACCATGGCATTTATGATGCCTACCATGATGTTTATTATGAATGGAATTACCGTGTTAATCATATGGGTAGGAGCACATGGCATTGATATGGGAAATCTGCAGGTAGGAGATATGATGGCATTTATTACTTATACCATGCAGATTGTCATGTCATTCTTAATGATTACCATGGTTTCCGTTATGCTTCCGAGAGCGGCAGTTTCTGCAGTTCGTATCGATGAAGTACTAAATACGGAAACTCATATCAATAGTCCGAAGAAGCCTGAAAAATTAGAAGAGGCTGTAAAAGGTGTAGTAAGCTTTGAGCATGTATTTTTTGCGTATCCGGGTTCCAAAGAAGATGCTTTGGAGGATATTGATTTTACTGCTAACCCCGGAGAAACAACAGCGATTATCGGAAGTACCGGCTGCGGGAAATCCACTTTGGTCCAGCTTCTTCCAAGGCTTTATGATGTGAAAGAAGGGGCTGTTAAAATTGACGGAATGGACATCCGTCAGTTAGACCTTGCTGACTTAAGGGATATGATTGGTTATGTGCCTCAAAAGGGTATTCTCTTTTCCGGTACGATAAAAAGCAACATTGGCTTTGGAAGAAAAGAGGTTTCCATGGAACAGATAGAGGAAGCCGCTGAAATTGCCCAGGCAAGTGAATTTATCATGGCAAAGCCGGATACTTATGAAGAGCATATTGCCCAGGGCGGCGGAAATGTTTCCGGCGGGCAGAAGCAGCGCCTTTCCATTGCCAGAGCCATTGCAAAGCAGCCGAAGATTTATGTGTTCGATGACAGCTTTTCCGCACTTGATTATAAGACCGACCAGATACTTAGAAAGGCTTTACATGAAAAAACAAAGGATGCCACAGTTATTATTGTAGCTCAAAGAATCAGTACGATTCTTCATGCAGACAAAATCCTTGTGTTAGATGATGGAAAAATCGTAGGGCAGGGCACTCATAAGGAACTGCTTGCAGAGAATGAAGTGTACCGCCAGATTGCAGCCAGCCAGTTGTCGGAGGCAGAAATGAATGCCAGTGCAGGAAAAGATACCGGGAAGAAATCCGGTCAAAGGGATCATGGAAAAAAGGAGGTACAATAGCATGAGTGAAGAGAATAAGCAGAACGTTATGAGAAGACCTCCCAGAAGAGGTCCCGGACACGGACCTGGAGGCGGCATGATTCCGGGAGAAAAAGCAAAAAATTTCAAGGGAACCATGAAAAAGCTGATCCAGTATATGAGCAAGTATCATGCGGCCATTATCATTGTCATGATTTTTACTGTAGGCAGCACTGTATTTAATGTAATCGGTCCAAAGGTCTTAGGAAAGGCAACTACAGAGATTTTTAACGGTCTAATAGATAAAATCAACGGAGGCAGCGGAATTGACTTTGTAAAAATAGGCTGGATTTTAGTGGTGCTTTTAATCCTTTATGGAGTCAGCGCCCTATGTGGTTATGTGCAGGGCTATGTAATGTCGGGAATTTCCCAAAAAACCGCCTTCCGCATGAGAAAAGAAATTTCGGAAAAAATACACAGGCTGCCCATGAATTATTATGATAAAAAAACATATGGAGAAATTCTTTCCAGAATCACCAATGATGTGGATACACTGGGCATGAGTCTGAACCAGACTATTACTCAGCTGGTCAGCAGTGTGGCAACTTTAATTGGCGTATTCATTATGATGTTGAGCATCAGCCCCCTTATGACAGTAATTGCCCTGTTGATTCTGCCGGTTTCCGGAGGACTGATTGGTTTTATTATCAAGCATTCTCAAAAATACTTTGTAAAACAGCAGGAATATCTGGGTCATGTAAATGGTCAGGTAGAGGAAACCTTTGGAGGACATCAGGTAGTAAAGTTATTTGGTGCGGAGGAAACCTTTGAAAAGGAATTTGGCAGGGTAAATGAAGAGCTTTACGATTCTGCATGGAAATCCCAGTTCTTTTCCGGTCTTGCCCAGCCTATTATGGGCTTTGTAGGGAACCTTGGCTATGTGGCGGTAGCGGTTATAGGCGGCTACCTGAATATTAAAGGGGTTATTGAGGTAGGAGATATCCAGTCCTTTATTCAATATGTAAGACAGTTTACCCAGCCCATTACCCAGATTGCCCAGGTGTCCAATCAGCTTCAGTCCACGGCAGCGGCAGCAGAGCGTATCTTTGAATTTTTGGAAGAAGAGGAAGAAGAACAGTTTGCCAAAAACCATGCGCCTATACATGCTTCCGATTTAGTGGGAGATGTAACCTTTGAGCATGTGAAATTCGGCTACAATCCAGAAAAAATCATCATTAACGACTTCTCAGCCAAAGTAAAACAGGGACAGAAGATTGCCATTGTAGGGCCTACCGGAGCAGGAAAGACAACCATGGTAAAACTGCTCATGCGTTTTTATGACGTGACAGATGGAGCCATCTTGCTGGATGGACATAATATAAAGGATTTTGACAGAACAGAATTAAGGGAAGCCTTTGGAATGGTTCTTCAGGATACCTGGCTGTTTAAAGGCTCCATTATGGAAAATATCCGCTACGGCAGACTGGATGCCACAGACGAAGAGGTTATCGAAGCGGCAAAGGCAGCCCATGCCCACCGGTTTATCCAGACTCTTCCGGGAGGCTATGATATGGAGCTAAATGAAGAAGCCTCCAATGTTTCCCAGGGACAGAAGCAGCTTCTGACCATAGCAAGGGCTATTCTGGCAGATAACCGGGTGCTCATTTTGGATGAGGCTACCAGCAGCGTTGACACCAGAACGGAAGTCCGGATACAAAAGGCTATGGATAATTTGATGGAGGGCAGAACCAGCTTTATTATTGCACATCGTTTATCCACTATCCGGAATGCGGATTTGATTCTGGTTATGAAGGATGGGGATATTATTGAACAGGGCAACCATGATGAATTGATGGAGCGTGGCGGGTTTTATTGTAATTTGTATAATTCTCAGTTTGAGGAGAGTGCGTAGGAAGGGGTGTAGGTAGGAAGTTTGAGGTTAAATTGAAGTGTAAAGATTCGGTATAAAAAGTAAAATTGATTTTTAAAGTAATGTGATAGATGATAGCAAAAAGTCCTGGAATGAAAATTTTGGGGCTTTTTGTTTGTTTTAGTTGTATAATAGGGTTTGGTGTTGTATGATATAGGTAATTGAAAAATGCTTAAGTTGTGTGGACAATGATTTATGATTATTTGAAATGGGGAAAATAAAAGAACTTCCTGACTCAAGCATTTGTAAACAAACACCGTACAGGAAGCCCCTTTTTATGTTGCATTGCACCTATGAGCAGAAGCGCCTATAAATAGGCACCGGACTCTTCAGCGCATTATTGCTTATGTTGTTATGAGTGTATTATATAGGAAGTGTAAATAGTTGTAAATGTGAAATTTTGTTTTATGGTAATATTTTATAGTTTGAAGTTTTTATGGCAATATGTAGCAGGATGGTTTTTTCATATAGTACTGTGAAAAGTGGGGATGGAAACATGAAAAATTGTAAGTAGAAATTGGAATACAGGGAAGGATGGCAAAAGAAGTGAAGGTTGTGGAAGTAGCTGCTGCGATTATTCAAAAGGAAGATAAAATATTTGCAACTCGGAGAGGATATGGAGAGTTTAAAGGCATGTGGGAATTTCCGGGAGGTAAGGTTGAGCCGGGTGAGTCACCAGAGGAAGCGGTTGTAAGGGAGATTCGAGAGGAATTGGAGACGGAGATTTTGGTTGGTCGCTGTTTTGCGGAGGTAGATTATGATTATCCGTATTTTCATTTGCATATGAAATGTTATTTGTGTTCTATAAAGTCGGGGGATTTAAAGCTTTTAGAGCATAGTGAGGCTAGGTGGTTGACGAGGGAGACTTTGGAGTCGGTGGAGTGGTTGCCGGCGGATGTTGGGGTTATTGAGAGGTTGAAGGGTAGGAAGTTGTGGCGGAATGGAGATTTATATGAATGAAGAAATCATTCTTAAATTAGTAGAACCGTATTTGGAAGATAAATCAATTACATATGATGAATTTGATAATATATTTAGTTTCTTATCACGTAAAGAACAGTATGCGGTTACGGATATTTTATGTGCCAATAATATATTGTTGCGAGATGATGAAGAAGTTAATATCAATATAGATGATGACAAAGCAATAATCGAGAACGTAGAACCTTTTGAAGCATTGTATGATGTAAATATTTTTAAGGATAAAATAGGTTGTGATAATGGAAGTACTTATGTTAAAACCTATAATAGTATAAAACAGTCAAATGAAATACTTTGCAGTTTGATTCAAGAAGGAAATGCTCAGGCTAAACAAGACTTATGTGTGAAAAATAAAAAATTAGTTCAAAAATATGCGTATGCATATCAAAAGTATTGTGGAAATAAAATAGATGTTGAAGATATTGAACAAGCTGGTTTTATAGGACTCATTAAGGCTAGTGAAAGATATGCAATACTTGTTTGTGAAGAGTTGGCTGCCTAATACAAAAATCAACGGAACAGGGACACGATCAGTCGGCAATTCAGCTAATCATGTCTGTTATGTTTCTTTTTCTTATTCGGTTTGACGGGTTTCAAAAGGTCGGAATTTAGTGCGGTTTCAAGCTGTTCATCAGCGTTGTCCGACAGTTTTATATCTTTTGTGCCAAACCATTTGCGGAATATCAGCTTGAATTTTTGCAATGGTGTACCCTGAAAGCCTGCCACTTCATCGACAATGGCAACCATTCTGTCAACAATGGAGGTATCTGCTCTGCTTTCTATATCGCCGAGATGCGTGGCACGTATTTCACGCATGATGCGAACAATATCATCTGAAAGCGTATGCTCAAAAAAAGCATCTTCGGTAATGGATATTCTTTTCAGCGTTTCCACCTGCAAATTGTAATCTTCGGGGTGGAGTTTTTTGATAAATATCATGCGCTGTGCGTCAACCATTTTATCCAGTGTGTGGAATTGGGTGGTTACATTGTCGTCAACATAGATTTCCGCATCAACCATAAGGCGCAGGAAATTGTCATTCGTCAGTATTTCGCTTAAAAGCATGGGATTATATTTTCCGTCCTGCAATACCTTAACCGCATCGTCACTGATATGTAGGCTGTCAATGGACAGCAGGGAAAGCTGTCTTGTTTCGGTCAGCCCTAAAAGGTAGTCAGAGGTCACGTTATAGAATTTAGCCAAAATGCGTAAGTTGTAGCTGTTTATCTCCCTGTTTTCGTCAACTTCATAGGCAGAAAGGGCGGACTTGGATATTCCTATGGCATCTGCAAGCTGTTCAAGGCTGAGACCGTTTTCTACACGCAAGTCTTTCAGTTTTTCCTGTATGGTAAGTTTATATTTCATTGATAATATCACTCCAATCAATAAGGCTGTGCATTTCTGCAAAACTGCCAATACTCCCCCTTACAAACCTCTTAGTGACAGAATATTTTGCACCCGTCTTTCTGTCAAGTCTGGGCTGAAAGCCCATTCATTTCAGACTTGACAGAAAGACGAGGGGCATAAATACAATGGAACAAGAGATTGTAAGGGGCGGCTTACGGTAAAACAGATATTTTAATTCTATCACAAATTTAACGGTTCTGTGAAAGAATTGCCTGAAACAGCAGACAAATAATTATTTCCCGTATTGTGGAAATTTAATTTTTTATGCCGGATTTCCATAGTTCGGGAAATGTGAGGGAGAGGGGGATTTTGTGTGATAATGCTTTTACAGACGAACATTGACAACCGAATGACCGTCCGAAAGGATACGGCAAGCGATAGAGTGGGCGATGACTGGTAAACAAGAGCCTGCCAAGCCTGCATGAAAACGCCAGTCCGTCACAAAAGGCGGATTGGCAGAAAAAAATAAGGGGAAAGCGGCAATTTAAAGAGGGAAAAATTTTGACCTGTCCTTGAATGGACAATTTATCAAAACAAAAATATTAAAATAGAATTCCCCTCTGTGCAGAAGGGGAGAAAGGAGAAGAATGAACCTTATAAGATATGAACAGGAAGTAGTGATTAACCTGAATGCGGATGAGGAGATGGCAACGGTTTACAGTGCCAATCCTGCATGGATTAGGAAAATGGATGCGCTGGTGAGGGAGTTCCCTGATGTTTTCCGCATCAAGCGGTGGACGGAAGTCAGCAAGACTTATGAGATGCCAAAGAAATATATACGCATAGGAAAGCCGAGGGAGTTATCCTCTGCACAGAAGGAAAATCTTGAAAAAATGCGAAATGGAAAAAGGCAAATGGAACAGCAGTAAATAAGGTCGAATAAAAATATCGGTTGAAAGTATTCGCTTGATGGAATATAATAAAAGAAATTTGTTGGCATATTTAGGAGAAAATGGTATGAATTACGCAACAACAGTAGAAAAAGCAAAAGAGTGGGGCGTTTCACAGCGTAGAGTGGCTGTTTTTTGTAAAGAAGGCAGGGTAAAGGGCGCGGAGCTTTTGGGGAGGACTTGGTTTATTCCAAAAGAGGCAAAAAAACCGATTGACCCACGCAAATTAAGAAAGATGAACGGAGAAAGCAAGAAATGAATAAGATATTCTCTTTTTTTTCGGGTAGTGGCTTTTTGGACTTGGGCTTTGAAACGAATGGGTTTGATATTGACCTTGTGAATGAATTTTCCCCCTCTTTTATAAAAGCATATAAATATTCCAGAGAAAAAATGAATCTGCGAAAACCTAAATATGGTTATTTCAATACGGATGTAAATGATTTTTTAGGGGAAAGAAAGCAGGAACTGCAAAATTATCTTAATGATGCCAAAAAGGACGGAGCATTAGTTGGTTTTATTGGGGGACCGCCTTGTCCTGATTTTTCTGTTGCAGGAAAAAATAGGGGCAGAGAAGGAGACAATGGGAAGCTGTCGCTTTCTTATGTGAATCTTATTTTACAGATGAAACCAGATTTCTTCCTGTTTGAAAATGTGAAGGGACTATGGAGAACCGCAAGGCACAGGGGATTTTATGAGGAACTAAAAGAAAAGTTGTACAATGCGGGTTATGTGATGTCTGACAGGATAACAAACGCTTTGGAATTTGCAGTTCCGCAAGACAGGGATAGAATACTTCTGTTTGGTATCAGGAAGGAGCTATGCAGCCAAGAAGAAATTGAAAAATTTCCGTGGAAGGCATATGTAAAATATTCTATGGAGCAAATAAAAAGCTATCCGTGGATAGAGGAAGAGCCTTTTGAATGTAACAGCAAGACGGAGTGCCCGAAAGATATTCCTTGCGAGTTAACGGTGGAATATTGGTTCAGGAAAAACGACGTGAAGAATCATCCCAATGCAGAAAACTATTTTCAGCCAAAGCAGGGCTTAATAAGAATGCAGACAATACCAGAAGGGGACGTATCAAGGAAATCATATAAAAGGCTGCATAGATGGCGGTATTCTCCAACGGCAGCATATGGAAATAATGAGGTTCATTTGCATCCTTATTTGGAACGGAGAATATCAGCGGCAGAAGCGCTTGCCATACAATCATTGCCAAAAGAATTTTCATTGCCGAATGATATGACGCTTACAGACATGTTTAAGACAGTGGGAAATGGAGTTCCTTATGTAATGGCGAGCGGAATTGCAAAAACCATATATGATTTTCTGGAGGGAAAAACATGCAGAAAATAACAGGCTATAATTTGGTGGCATTTATAAACCAATTGCCAAAGAATATTACATATAATTATGTCAATCCGGCAAATAAGGGATTGATAAAAATTCAGGATGTGCGTTTGCCGGACGGACCGATTTTTATTAAACGCTGGATTCCGGCGAAAGGACAAAACGAAAATGAAACTTCTGTAGAAACTATATCAAGGGAAATGATATGGAGAGTTGCCAATGCTTTTTGCGAGGACACGCCAATAAATATTGACAGAGTTCTTGGCGCAAGCTATAACACACGTTCTGTGCTTGAAAGTTTGATCGCGCATACGCCGCAGTTTTATTACTGTTATCCGGGCAGGATAAAGGATATTGCAGGGAAAACAGAAGTAGAGCATGGACATAAACATATTTTGTGGAAACCTGATAAACCGCATGAAAACGGCGTATTAACTGAAATAAAGACCGATATAGCAATATCAGAAATTCCTATGGCATCTGCAGTTTATGACACGCTTTATATTCCGGATACAATTATAGAGGGAGGAATCCAGATTGAGGTGGCAAGGCGGCATACCCAAATTCAAATTGCGCTTTATTTAATTGGATTGCAATTGGGATTTAGAACATGGATTGCCCAAAATGACAAAGGGATAAAATATAATGATGTGCCATTGGCAGAACAGCAGGGAATTGTAAAAACCCTTACAGCGGAAAATTTGGTTGCGCCTTATAATGGCGCGGTTGATGCGGGATTATTTATAGATTGCATCTGGTTCAAAAATGGGCGGTTAATGCCGGCGGTGATGGAAGTGGAACACACGACAGGCGTTACAAGCGGGCTGACAAGGATGTTGAATTTTGCAAATAAAATTCCGCCTATAAAAACCCGCTATGTGATTGTTGCTCCTGATGAAGACAGAGACCGTGTTATTCAAGAAGCAAATAAATCCATGTTTCAGGAATTGGATGCAAGATATTTTCCATATAGCGCAGTAGAGGAACTGTTTGCAATATGCCAAAAGCGGCATCTGCGCGGAGTAACAGAAGAATTTTTAGATTGTTATATGGAACCTGTGGTTGTGAAAGGATAGTGATAAAATGTATTCACCTTTTTTTGACACGAAAGGAAAGCCTATAGAGATCAATAGGGTAAAGTATGAGCACATCGAGCAATTAAAAGAGATTGATGAAGGTCATCATATTGAGTATAAACGGTTGCTTGAGGATGGGGGAAAAGCACAGTTAGCGAAAGAGATAGCTTCCTTTGCAAATTGTGAAGGGGGATGGCTTATTGTCGGAATTGAAGACAAGACAAGGGAGGTCTGTCCTGTTGAAAAAATAGATTACAGCCAGAAAATTGGAAAGATTGTATGCAGAGTAACTCCAATTCCAGAATTTGAAACAAAATTTATAGCATTGCCAGATGATTCAGGAAAAGGTATTTTGTTGATTTACGTTTATGAAGGGAGAAATGCGCCCTATATATGCGAGGGGAGCATATACATAAGGAGCGGAAGCAGCAAAGAACCAATAAAGGCAGCAGAGAGAGGGAATGTTGAATATCTCCAAGAACGGTCGAATGGCTATCGAAAGCAGTTGGAGGATTTTTTTCATCGGGATATTTATTTAGGATATGCGCCAATTTTAAAAAGAAGTAATATCCCATCAGTCAATATTTTTGTTAAGAATATAAGCCAGAAGAAGAAAGCTGCATTTTCAACATTTGATAAAAGAAATAAGATAGTTGAATTTGTAAAGCAAGAATATTCGAATGTATTTGAAAATGTTCAGTTTTCAATGGATTCAATTGTTTTTAGGCATAAATCAACAATGCCATCTGCAGGTTCCTATACTTTTGTTTTTGAATTATTTTATGATTGGTCATTTAAACTGTGTATGCCTATTGGTATATCAGATTATGATGAAATAGATGATATTAGGCAGGAATATATAAAAATGGGGATGGATGAAAGTGCAGTTGAAAAATTTCATATAGTTAATGGAGGCGATATTTTAAACTGTGTAACAGTGTTTTTTTGCATAATACAAAATCTTGCGAAAAAATATAAATTTAAGCCAGAAGATTATGCGCTTTCCTGTGAATTGGAAAATATAGCAGAATGCATATTAGCATTTACTGGAAATGAATATATATCTTACATAAAGAAACATGGGATTACATATGCAAATAAAGAAGTAAATAGAAGTAAAATTATTTTTTTAAAAGACCATGCTAAGATGAATTTTATTGATGTTGGGTATCCGGTTATGACGGAGTTTGTCGCTGCAGCATTTGGATATGACTGTTGTAAAGTATCGGAGATACTTGAATCGGATAATAACAAGTACAAAAACTAAATTTTTTATTAGCGATGATAAAGCACTTTGGATTATGATACAGTCCTTAGTGCTTTTCTTTTTAAAAGATTTATAGCGTGATGGGCAGAAGGAGAATTTAATCCACTTTCTAATACTGGTGAAATTTTTCACTTCAGCGGTGGAAAAAATGGGGAAACTCAAAAAATAAAGGATTGATTTTTTTGAAAAAAGGCATATACTATAGTTAGAATTATAAAACATCCAATGTTTTTGCAAGGGCAGCGTTGCGACGGTGCTCTATTTTTTTATCATAAGTTTATGGTTCTTATCAATTGCCAGAGATGAAAGGCGATAATAAGATGAATGATTTAGTAGTTAGGACAAAGATTTTCACGGTTAAGGAGATGATATTAGTTGGTAGCGCAAACTAAAAATGATAACTGGAAATAGTTATCTAAGTTTTAAATGTATTTTGTGGGAGGTGGAAATTTGAATCTGGGAATAGAAACAGAAACATTAGAATTTAAGAAATCTACGGGGGAATTAAAGGAGGCCATGCATTCTATTTGTGCTATTTTAAATAAGCATCAGCATGGAGAATTATATTTTGGAGTAAAGCCCGATGGAACTGTGGTAGGACAAATTGTTACGGAAGAATCTTTGAGGGATGTCAGTCAGAAAATCGGTAATTTTATTGAACCAAAAATATATCCGGAAATCAACAAAGTCATTATTGATGGAAAAGAATGTATTCATGTAAAGTTTGAAGGAAATCACATTCCATATTTCTCATATGGAGTAGCAAGAATTAGAGTGGCGGATGAGGACTTGCAAATGTCACCGGAAGAAATCACAGAGTTGCTTCTTAAAAGCGGCAGAGAAGGCAATCGGTGGGAAAATTTAGTTTCAAACAAGTCAGTGAATGATGTAGATGAGGAATTACTAAAAAAGTGCACTCGTAAAGCCCATGAAGCAGGAAGAATCGCTATTTCCTATACGGATAAGGAGACAGTTTTAAACCAATTGGAATTAACAGATGGCAATAATTTGTTAAATGCAGGAAAGGCACTTTTTAGCGATGATTTGATACAAGACATTCAGATGGCAATTTTTGCAACGAATGAGAGACTGACCTTTAACGATATACAAAGACATCATGGTCCTGTGTTAAAGCTTGTAGATGTTGCAGAAGCATATATAAAGAGCAACATTCATTGGAGAGTAGAATTTACCGGTTCTTTACAACGTACAGAGATTCCAGAAATACCGATGGATGCTATAAGGGAAGCTTTGTTAAATTCATTTTGCCATAAAGATTATTCCTTAGGGCAAAGCAATGAAGTGGCAATTTATAAAGATAGAATTGAAATATATAATCCGGGTACATTTCCGGAAGGATTTGAGCCGCAGGATTTTATAGACAGGCCAGAGAGACCGATACGCAGGAATCCTAAAATTGCAAGAATTTTGTATTATTCGAAAGATATTGAGAGTTTTGGCACAGGATTGAAGCGGATTGCAGATGCCTGTGATACGGCAAGAGTAAAGTATGAATTTAAAAAATTGAAATCGGGATTTGTTGTTTGTTTCTATCGTTCGGAGGAAAAAGCCGATAAAAATCCGATAAAAGCCGATAAAAATCCGATAAAAGCCGATAAAAAGCCGATAAAAGCCGATAGAAAAGAAATCATTGTCAAATATGTATTAGAAAACGGTTTTATCACGAATAGAGAAGCAAGAGAATTATTAGGATTAGCGGATTCTACAACAAAAAGAGTCTTAAAGGAAATGGTAGATGAAGGGATTCTTATTGTAGAAGGCGAGCGCAAAGCAAGAAAATATTTGGTAAGCCAATAATTTTGCACTTGTGAAAGTAGGAGAAATGAAAATAAATGAGACGGTAATATGCAGAAAACAAAAAATTGGCAGACGGCATCCCTACACCAAGAGACATCATTGCGTATTCCGTAAAAATATGCCATACTATACCCGTATTTGTTGCCCTAGAGGAATATTCATATAAAAAACAGTACAATCAATCAAATAATAACTTAACCAACCAAGGAGGAACCCACCCCATGCTAACCCCAAACACAAAAGCACCCGAAATCTCCCTAAACGACAAAGACGGCAACCCCGTAAAACTATCCGATTTCCTCGGAAAAAAAGTAATCGTATACTTCTACCCCAAAGACAACACCCCCGGTTGCTCCAAACAGGCAGCTAACTTTGCAGAGCATTTCCCAAAGTTTCAGGAAAAAGACATCGTAATCTTAGGAATCAGCAAAGATAGCGAAGCCTCCCACCAGAAATTTGCCGAAAAATACAACCTGCCTTTCATCCTGTTATCTGACCCTGACCTAAAAGCAATCAAAGACTACGACGTATGGCAGGAAAAAAAGCTGTACGGAAAAGTCAGCATGGGCGTAGTGCGCACCACTTACGTCATTGATGAAAAGGGCATGATTGAAAAAGTATTCGAGAAAGTAAAAGCAGCCCAAAATGCAGAAGATGTGCTGGAGTATTTAGGTTAAATGAAAATCATCATATCTCCTGCCAAAAAAATGAATATCTGCGATGATTCCATACCATGGAAGGACATGCCCTGTTTTTTAGAATCATCCGGAGAAATCCTGCAGAACCTTCGCTCCAAATCCTATCCGGAGCTTAAGGAACTATGGTGTTGCAATGAACAAATCGCAAAGCTGAATTACGACCGTGTGCAGCATATGGACTTAAAGGGGCGCCTGTCCCCGGCACTCTTATCCTATGAAGGGCTTCAATATCAATATATGTATCCTGCTGTATTCACCAAAGACCAATGGGACTATGTGCAAAAGCATCTGCGCATTCTTTCCGGTTTTTACGGAATCCTAAAGCCTTTAGATGGAATCGTGCCCTACCGCCTGGAAATGCAGGCAAAGCTGTCTATTGCCAAAGCAGAAAACCTGTACCGGTATTGGGACAGCCGCCTGTACGAAGCCTTATTTAATCAAAAAGAGAAGGAAAGCCGGCAGGAAACACAGGAACAGTCCCGGTCTGTCATCATCAATCTGGCATCCAAAGAATACAGCAAGGCAATTGAACCGTATTTAGAGGAAAACATACGATACATAACCTGTATTTTCGGCACTCTGACGAAAGAGGGCAAAGTAAAAGTAAAGGCAACGGAAGCCAAGATGGCACGAGGGGAAATGGTTCGCTTCCTTGCAGAACGACATGCAAAGGTTCCGGAAGTAATGAAGGAATTCACGGGACAGGGCTTTTCTTATGATGAAACCCGCTCCTGCAAGAATCAGTGGGTATTTATAAAATGAGAAGATTTGACTTTAAACCCATCAGCGGACTTATATCGGTCAGCAGACTGACTGGTAAGCAACAAAAAATTGACGAATAAAAACAAAATGCTGAAACAAAAATAATAAAAAAAATTATCACAAAGAAATCATAATAAAGGAGTCATCCATGATTATAACCCTTCCCGAATCCGTAAATAAAATTATAACCACCTTAAAACAGGCCGGCTTCGACGCCTACGCAGTAGGCGGCTGTGTCCGGGACAGCCTGTTAGACCGGAAGCCGGATGACTGGGACATTACTACCTCGGCACTGCCGGAGCAGGTAAAAAAGCTGTTTAAAAGAACCATTGATACAGGAATTAAACACGGAACCGTCACCGTTTTAATGAAACCTGATTTCATGAAAGATTATGTCAAAGAGCACATCAAAGAACAGAATCCAGGAGAAGCAATGTCACAAGCCTGGGAAACTTATGAGGTGACCACCTATCGTATTGACGGCGAATACGAAGACAGCCGCCACCCAAAAGAAGTGTCATTTACTGACAACCTATTAGAAGACTTAAAACGGCGGGATTTTACCATTAATGCCATGGCATTTAACCAGGAAGCCGGTATCGTAGATGCTTTTTCCGGCATGGAGGACTTAAAAAAAGGAATCATCCGGGCGGTGGGAGATCCTGCAGAACGCTTTACAGAAGATGCCCTCCGTATGATGCGTGCAGTCCGTTTTGCCGCGCAGCTGGATTATGAAATAGAAGAAGAAACGAAAAAGGCTATAAAAGAACTGGCATACACGTTAAAAAATATCAGCGGGGAGCGTATACAGACAGAACTCGTGAAGTTAGTTATCTCTAACCATCCGGAGCATATGCGCCTTCTTTATGAAACCGGAATTACCGAAATCATTATGCCGGAATTTGACCTTGCCATGGAAACGGAGCAGAACCATCCCCACCACTGCTACCCGGTAGGGGAGCATATTATCCATTCTATGGAAGCAGTGGCTAACCAAAAGGTACTGCGCCTTACTATGCTTTTTCACGATATTGGAAAGCCTTTAAAGCATACGGTAGAGGCAGATGGTTACGATCATTTTCATGGACATGCTGATAAGTCTGCCGATATTGCAAAGGACATCTTAAAGCGTTTGAAATTCGACAATGATACCATTGACAAGGTCACAAGGCTTGTCCTATATCATGATTATAAAATCGAACCGGAAAAGAAATACGTGCGCCGGGCCGTATATAAAATAGGAGAAGACATCTTTCCGGAGTATTTACAGGTACAGCGGGCGGATATAGAAGCACAAAGCGCTTATATGCGGGAAGAAAAGCTGGAAAGGCTTGCAGCGGTTGAAAGGCTGTATGAAGAAATCATCAGGGATCAGGAATGCATTTCTTTAAAGACTCTGGCAGTAAAGGGAGCTGATTTAATAGAAGCAGGCATAAAGCCGGGCAGGGAAATGGGCATTATTTTAAATGAGATGCTGGAGCTTGTACTGGAAGACAATACGAGAAATAATCAGAAATTTTTGTTGGAATATTTAAAAAACAGGAATAACTGAAACATACTTTTCTTCTTTGCTTCATAAGATTAGTATTGACTAACGGATTGGGGGAAGAAAAGTGAATGACAGAGCAGTATCCTTATTGGAAAATTATGATTTCACAGTAAATAAAACAAAAAAGGGAAGAGGGGCTATTATTGCGGAAACAGACAAAGGACTGAAATTGTTTGTGGAATATAACGGTCCAAAGGAAAAGGTAGATTTACAGGAACTTTTAATGGATACAATAAAAGCGGCCGGCTTTTTCAATATAGATTGTTTTGTGCGCAATAAAGAAGATTCCATTTTATCGATTGATTATGATGGAAAGGCTTATATGGTAAAGGATTACTATCTGGCAAGGGAATGCAACGTATCGGACAGAGGGGAATGCAAAAGAGCAGCTCTGGCTCTTGCAAGGCTCCACAAAGCAATGAGAGGAAACTTTACCGAATATCCCGTTACGATTTACAAAGAAGTCTTTTTTACGGAATTTCAAAAGAGAGACCAGGAATTAAGAAGAGTACGGAATTTTATCAGAAAGACTTCAAGAAAGAACGATTTTGAAATTTTATTTTTGGAATGTTTTTCTCATTTTGAGGAACAGGCAAAAAAAGCGGAAAGCTATTTAAATGAAGAGACGGTTCAAACCCTTTGTGAACGAGTGTTAAAGGAAGGGATGTTCTGTCATGGAGATTGTTCCCATCACAACATCCTGCTGGAAGAGGAAAATGTGTATATCGTAAATTTTGAAAAATTCAGACAGGACATTCAGGTAAAAGATCTGACCTTATTTTTAAGGAAAGTTCTGGAAAAAAACAATTGGTCTAAAAGCCTTGGAATGGAAATTTTAGAAGCCTATCAGCAGGTACTTCCTTTCACGAAAGAAGAGGTCATGTACATCTATGCAAGGCTGATTTATCCCGAAAAGTTCTGGAAAATCGCCAATGGTTATCTAAATCAAAGAAAGTCCTTACCAAGCAAAAGACAGAAAGAAAAACTGGAAATTCTCCTTGCAAGTGAGCAGGAAAGAGAGCAGTTTTTAAAATCATTTGAAGCCGCATATTAAAAAATTTTTATAAAACAGGTTTTTCGGAAAGAAAAAAAATGTTATACTACTTGGGACGACTTCAAAAAAGGAGGCATCTATGAAAAAATATGGAATGCTGCTTTTTTTAGGAGCGCTGTTGTTGCTCATAGGTTGTTCCAAAACGGAAGAAACAGCTTTGCAGACAGAGGAAACAACAAAAACAGAAGAATATGAGCTGGAAAAAGCAGACTCTTTAGATTATGCAGCTATCGTAAAGATTGATGAAAAAAACCAGGCTATTACCTATAAGAATATTGCTACCGGAAGAAATTACACCTTATCCTATAACGGCGCTACCAGCATGCAGAACCGTTTTAATGAGGAGATTGTAGCAGGGCAGCTTAGGGAAGGAGATTTAGTAGAGGTAACCTTTTTAAAAAACAAAAAGCTTGCCAGAAAGGTACTTTTGGATAAAGCCTGTAATATTATGGAAGAAATAGATGATTTTTCCATTAACCGGGCCGCTTCCACTATGATGATTGCCGGGCAGCAGTATGAGTTTTCCAAAAGTCTGGCAGTCCTGTCCGAGAAAGAAGAAGTAGGACTGATGGATATTAATGATGCGGATATGCTAAGGGCCCATGTGGTGGACCACACCATATACAGTCTGGTAATAGACAAAGGGCATGGCTATATCCGTCTTGTAAATGATGAATATTTTATCGGCGGCTTTATTGAAGTGGGACAGGATATTATAAAGCCTGTTACGGAAGGCATGCTTCTAGCAGTGCCGGAAGGAACCTATAAAGTATTGATTACCAACAAAGGCTATGGCGGTGAAAAAGAAGTAGTAGTGGAAAGAAATAAAGAAACCCAGGTTGATGTAGGAGATTTGAAGGGTGAAATCGTTAAGACAGGAAAGATTTTATTCCTGATTACCCCGGATGACGCAAAGCTTTCCATTGACGGCAGGGAAACCGATTATAGCCAGCCGGTGGAATTAGAGTATGGTATTCATCAGATTGTTTTGAAAGCCGATGGTTATGCTACGCTGACTAAGTATATTAAAGTGGGACAAGAACTTGCCAACATTGAAATCACTATGGAGGCAGGAGAAAGTACCGATGTTTCGGAGGAAGAAGGAAGCTCAAAAGGACAGGATACAGGAAACAGCTCGGTATCTGCTAATTCTCCGGTGTCCCCATCCCTTTCAAAATATTCAGTGTATATTGACGCACCGAAAGGAGCTGAATTATACTTAGACGGAACCTATGTGGGAGTGGTGCCTGCAAGCTTTTCAAAGGAAAGCGGCAATCATACCATAACCCTTAGAATGAGCGGCTATCAGACAAGAAGCTATTCCATTCAGATAGATGATGAAGAGAAGGATGTTACGTATTCCTTTTCGGATCTGATTGCTACTGGTCAATAAAAAGGCAGACAGAGAAACTATTGTTGATTAGCAATCGCTAACTCAATGATTATAGAAGGAGGAGAAAATTTATGAATTACAAGGCAGTTTATGAAGAATGGTTATCCAACCCATACTTCGATGAAAAAACCAAGGAAGAGTTAAAAGCTCTTTCCGGAAATGAAAAAGAGATTGAAGACCGCTTTTACCGGGAGCTGGAGTTTGGTACGGCAGGACTTCGCGGCGTGATAGGTGCAGGTACCAATCGCATGAATATTTATACGGTCCGCAAGACCACCCAGGGACTTGCCAATTATATCATGGCACAGGGCGGAAAGGAGAGAGGCGTGGCAATTGCCTATGATTCCAGACGCATGAGCCCTGAATTTGCAGATGAAGCAGCGCTTTGCCTTGCAGCCAATGGGGTAAAGGCATATGTATTTGAATCTTTAAGGCCTACTCCGGAGCTTTCCTATGCAGTGCGCAAGTTAGGATGTATTGCAGGTATCAACATTACTGCAAGCCACAATCCGCCGGAATATAACGGCTATAAGGTTTATTGGGAGGACGGCGCCCAGATTACACCGCCCCATGACAGCGGCATCATGGCAGAGGTTGCCAAGGTAACGGATTTTAACACAGTAAAGACTATGGAGAAAGAAGCCGCAAAGGCAGCAGGCACTTATGTAGTGATTGGAAAGGATATTGATGATCCTTATATAGAAGAGTTAAAGAGTCAGGTCATCCATTGGGATGCCATTAAAGAAGCACAAAAGGATATTAAGATCGTTTATTCTCCGCTCCATGGAACAGGCAACATTCCCGCAAGACGTGTTATGAAGGAGCTGGGCTTTGAAAATGTATATGTAGTAAAAGAGCAAGAGCTGCCGGATGGAGAATTTCCAACGGTCTCCTATCCAAATCCGGAAGCGGCAGAGGCTTTCGAATTGGGGTTAAAGCTGGCAAAGGAAGTGGATGCGGACTTAGTGCTTGCTACTGATCCGGATGCAGACCGTCTGGGTGTCTATGTAAAAGACGCAAAATCAGGAGAATACATTACCTTAACGGGAAATATGTCAGGATGTCTGCTTGCTGATTATGAAATTGGTCAGAGAAAAGCTACAAAAGGGCTTCCTGAGGATGGAGCGCTGATCAAGACAATCGTTACCACCAATATGGCAGATGCGATTGCAAAAGCATATGGCGTGAAGCTCATTGAGGTATTGACCGGCTTTAAATATATTGGACAGCAGATTTTAGGCTTTGAACAGTCCGGAAAGGGCGAATACTTATTTGGATTTGAGGAAAGCTATGGTTGTCTGATTGGTACACATGCAAGAGATAAGGATGCTATTGTTGCCACTATGGCTCTTTGTGAAGCAGCAGCTTATTATAAGACACAAAATATGACCTTATGGGATGCCATGATTGCCATGTATGAAAAATACGGCTATTACAAGGATGATATCAAATCCATTACCTTAAAGGGCATTGAAGGCTTGCAGAAGATTCAGGATATTTTAAATACACTTCGGGAGAATACTCCTGAAAAATTCGGGGATTATACTGTAGTATCCGCAAGGGATTATAAGTCCGGCATCATCAAAGATATCAAGACTGGCGCCCAGTCCGAAACAGGACTTCCAAGCTCTAATGTACTTTACTACGACTTGACAGATGATGCATGGCTGTGCGTAAGACCTTCCGGTACGGAACCAAAGGTAAAATTCTACTATGGCGTAAAAGGAAGCTCTTTAGAAGATGCGGATGCAAAATCTGCAAAGCTGGGTGAAGAAGTGCTGGCTATGATCAACGGCATGTTAGGTTCATAAAAGCGCTATGGAAAAACAGATTTATACAATGGATGATTTTGTGGATATCATTGCGGTGCTTCGCAGCGAAAACGGCTGTCCCTGGGATAAGGAGCAGACTCATGAATCTTTAAAGCCTTGTATGAGGGAAGAGGCTGCGGAAGTGCTGGCTGCTATCCGAATACTGGACAAAACCGGAAATCCGGAAAATCTCCGGGAAGAGCTGGGAGATGTACTGCTTCAGGTTGTCATGCACAGCCAGATTGCAAAGGAAGAGGGGCTTTTTACTCTGGAGGATGTGATACAAGAGGTAAGCGAGAAGATGATTCGCAGGCATCCTCACGTATTTGGAAACATTCAGGCAGATGATTCGTCTCAGGTATTAAAAAACTGGGAGGAAATCAAAAAAGAGGAAAAACAGGGAAAAGAATGGGTAAACACTCCTTTAAAGGACATCCCCCCTGAGCTTCCCGCTCTGGTAAGAGCTGTAAAGGTCATAAAGAAGACGGATAAACTTTATGAAAAGCAGCCGGATGTGAAAGAAACCCTTGCATCGATAAAGGAGCACGTAGAACAATTGGAAACAGATTTGCAGCAGGGGCAGAAGCTGCCGTTAGAGCAGGCTGTCAGTGAGATTTTATGGGATATTTCCAATCTTTCCAGATTGTTTTCCCTTGATGCGGAACAGGCTTTGATCAATAAAACAGAGGATTTTCTGGAAAAATATGAATAAATAGTTAATTATTTGGAAAAAACCCGTAAAAAAGCCATTTTTCCTTGACAAAAGCTGGAAAACAGACTATAAATATGTATAAGCGTTTTAAACCAAAACGAAATAAAATATACTCGCATAGAGGAGGAGTTCAAGAATGAACAAAACAGAATTAGTAGCAGCTATGGCTGAACAGGCAGAAATTTCTAAGAAGGATGCAGAAAAAGCATTAAAGGCTTTCACAGATGTAGTAGCAGAAGAATTGAAAAAAGGTGAGAAAATCCAATTAGTTGGTTTTGGTACTTTTGAAGTGTCCGAAAGAGCTGCCAGAGAAGGAAGAAATCCTCAGAGTGGAGAAGTTATGAAAATTGCAGCTTCCAAAGCTCCTAAATTCAAGGCTGGTAAGGCTTTAAAAGATTTAGTAAACGGCAAATAAGAAATCGTTGCTTTGAGGGAACCTGTGTTGCAGGTTCCCTTTTTCAATGTGGAAGGGATAGATCAGAGGCCGTAAAGGTTTCAGCCCATAGAAAAGAGGAATCAGAATGAGATTAGATAAGTATTTAAAGGTATCACGTTTGATCAAAAGAAGGACGGTGGCCAATGAGGCATGTGATGCAGGCAGGGTCATGATAAACGGTAAGGTGGCAAAGGCAGGCGTGGATGTAAAGGCCGGTGACAGGATTACCATTAATTTCGGAAATAAAGAAGTGTCAGTGGAAGTTCTGACGGTGCAGGAAACCGTGAAGAAAGAAGAAGCAAAGGAAATGTTCCGTTATTTATAAAAAAGACATATTATATCCCTCCGGAGAATATACTTAAAAAAGATTAGGAGGGATATTTTTATGGAGGATTTAAATAACGTAAAGCAGCGTGCCCACAAATTCATGCTGACAAATAGAAGGACATGTATGGTAAGCGGCGTTGCAGATGTATTGTCCTTTGACCTGTCGGAAATCCTGTTGGAAACGGATCAGGGAATGCTCATGATCAAAGGCAGTGACCTGCATGTGAACAGGCTTACCCTGGAAAAAGGAGAAGTAGATATTGAAGGCAAAATAGACAGCCTCACCTATTCAGAAGTATCCAGCTATGGAAGTAAAGGAGATTCTCTTTTGGGAAAATTGTTTAAATAATATGAGTCCTGAAATTATAAATGAGTCTCATTTTCTGTTCTATTCCATTTTGTCGGGAATTATTATTACTGTGGTATATGATGCAATCAAGATTATCCGGAATGTAATTCCCCACAATGGTTTTTTTGAAGCGTTAGAGGATACCATATTTTGGATTTTTGCATCCCTCTTTCTTTTTTCCATGCTTTATAAAGTAAATAACGGAACAGTCAGATGGTTTGCAATAGCAGGTACATTTGTAGGAATGTTAGTTTACAAAAAAACTCTGGGTCAATATATTGTGGAAATTATGTCAACAATAATCAATCAAATACTACATGTGGTATTTCAGGTTTTAAGCTTCCTCTTTTCCCCGGTAAAATGGCTTATTTCCAAGGGTTGCCGAATACTAAAAAAAATGAAAAAGTATAGTAAAAAGCAGTTGACGGACAATGCAAAAAAGGTTAAGATGTTATTATGTAAACACCAAAGGGGTAAAAATAAGGGAAGAGGTTACAAAGAAAATGAGGGCAAATCGAAAAGTCGCCTTTCGGGGAAAAAAGCACCAGAATAAAATGGGCATGTTCTTGGTAACTGTGGTAGTACTTATGTTGCTTGTGGTAGTTTCCATTAACAGCATTCAACTAAGGCAGAAGCAGGCAGAATATAAAGCAAGACAGGAACAGCTACAGGCAGAAATAGATGCGGAAAACGAAAGAGCAGAGGAAATAGAAAACTTCAAAAAGTATACTCAGACAAAGGCTTACATAGAAGAGGTGGCCAAGGATAAGCTTGGGCTTGTTTATGAAGGCGAGATTATTTTTAATACTGAGGATTAAAAGCACTGATGGCATGAATTGCATTGGTGCTTTTGTTGTTTGAAAAAGAAAGAAAAGCGCTCCCTTCTTTTGACAATCTTTTCAAGTAAAAGCAGATATACTGTATACACATGATATCTGAAAAGCCTGCTGCAGCACGCAGGCACAGAAGAAAGAAGGAGAGACCAATGAAAATATATGAGAAACAGGATGTATGCCACTTTGTCCTGCCGGAATATGGGAAACGAAAGTTGCTATCCTATGCAGAATCCCTAGAGGATCTGGCAGCGAGCTATTCCCTCATTGGAAATGAGGATTTGCAGGGCTCAAGACAGGAAGCCATCATGCACCAGAAGCTTACAGAAAATAAATCGGTGGTAGCAAAGCAGCTAAAAGAGATATCAAGGCTTTTGGGAGAACTGGCAGGAGAAGCTTATTTTACCACATATCATATGGAAAAACATAAGAAGCAGATTTATAAAATATTAGGAGAAAACGGTCTGGATGTACAGGATATTTATGTGGTGGAAAATAAAAACGGCTATATGGAAATAGGCCTTACCTTAAGGGCCATGTATCATGATACTTATATGGCAGCCCAGATTGGGGAATTTTTATCCAAACTCTGCCACAATAAAATGGAGCTGGAAAAAGACTGTGTGCTTTATGTAGGGGATGAGCCCGTCACGCTCGTATTTAAGGAGGAGGTTCGTTATTCCGTACTGTCCGGAGTGGCCAAAGCAACCAAGGAAGGGGAAGCCTTTTCAGGAGATAACCATACGCTAAAAGAATATCACTATGGAAACTTTGTAGGAGCCATATCAGATGGTATGGGTTCAGGAGCAGATGCCTGCCGGGACAGCCAACAGTTGATCGAATTACTGGAAAAGCTGTTAGAAGCAGGCTTTTCCCTGGAATCAACGGCAGAAATGCTCAATGACCTTCTTTTGATCCAGACAGAAGGCACCAGAACGGCAACTCTGGATGTGTGCGAAATCAACTTATATTCCGGGCACAGCATCTTTATAAAGGCAGGAGCAGCCGCCTCCTATGTAAAACGGGGAAAATACGTAAAACGGATTCTGGAAAATACCCTCCCCCTGGGACTATTTTCCGATGCCAGACAGTCCAGACAGACACTGGATTTAAAAGAAGGAGATTATATCATTTTACTCTCTGACGGAGTACAGGACTGCTTTCTGGATGAAGAAAACAAAGAATATTTAGAAGACCGGATTGGCATGATGCACTATGAAAACCCAAAAGAAATGGCAAACCGAATTCTAGGCCTTGCCATGAAAAAAAGCAAAGGAAGAATTCTGGATGACATGACAGTGGTTGTGATGGGAGTTTTAGAAAAGCGGTAAAAAAGGACATTTCGATGCACAGTAGGAGGTGGTCCGGCATATGGGATTTGGCAGGGGGACGTAGGAGGTGGTCCGGCATATGGCAGCCTTCCAGGCCTTGGCAAGGTCGCCGGCACTTACGCACCGTATTTTGGTGCGTTAGTACCGCTGCGTCTTTGCAGAGCGAGAGCGTGCCCGGAAGGCTGCCATATGCCGGACCACCTCCTACGTCCCCCTGCCAAATCCCATATGCCGGACCACCTCCTACGTCCCCCCACCAAATCCCCTATGCCCCCTTGCAATTTTATCCAAAACAGTCTATATTCATATCATGATTACGAAAGTGAAGGCATTCATCCAAAAATATCATATGGTGAAACCAGGCTCTCACATCCTGGTAGGCTTATCCGGAGGGGCAGACTCGGTTTGTCTTTTCTTTTTGCTGTACAGGCTTTCAAAGGAAATGGATTTCAAACTTTCCGCAGTCCATGTAAACCATATGCTGCGTGGAGAAAGCGCAGATTCAGACAGCAGGTTCGTGGCAGAGCTTTGTGAAAGGCTGGACATCCCCTGTCATTCTATAGGGGTGCCGGTGGGAGAAATTGCCAAAAGAGAAAAAATTTCCCTGGAGGAAGCCGGCCGGAAAGCGCGTTATGAAGTTTTTTTCAAGACCGGGGAGAAAATAGGGGCAGATGCCATTGCCCTGGCACATCATAAAAACGACCAGAGCGAGACCATGCTGTTTCATTTGGCAAGAGGCTGCGGAATCAGCGGATTAAGAGGAATCAGACCGGTCAGAAAGGGAAGGATTGGGGTTATCCGCCCTCTTTTATGTGTAAAGCGGACAGAGATTGAAGCCTATTTAAAGGAAAACCATATTGCTTATGTAAATGATGAAACCAATGAGGAGAATCTATTTTCCAGAAATAAAATCAGAAATCAGATTATCCCTCTTTTGGAACAAGAGCTTTGTAAGGGAGCGGTAGAGCATATGGCTCATACAGCAGAGCTTTTAGGTGAAGCAGAGGATTTTCTTTTAGAAATGACTGGACAGGTATTTGGCAGGGTGGTAGTGAAGGATGGGGAAAGGTTCATACTCTCCATGGAGGGACTTCAAAAAGAACACCCATATTTAAGGAGCAGTGTGGTCAAAAAGGCTTTGGAAGAGTTAGCACAAGCGAATAAAGATCTGGAAAAGGTTCATGTGGACAAGATTCTAAAGCTATGTCAGATGCCTGTGGGGAAAAGAATTTCCCTGCCTTATGGGATAACGGCCATACGGGGTTATAAAGAAATATTTTTGGAAAAGAATGGACAGAAAAAGGAAAAAAAGGATGAAATAGAAGCAGTGCCTGTCTGCTTTTTACCTCCAAAGGAGGGGGAAATACTGGAGATTCATTTAGGGAATGGGGCGGTTTTGACAGCAAAGGTCATATCCTGTGAGAACTTTATGGCGGCCTACTGTGAAGGGAAAAAGGGAGAAGTTCCCAAGAAAGCATATACGAAATGGTTTGATTGTGATAAAATAAAGGGATGTTTAACCATTCGTTTTCGGAAAACAGGGGATTACTTTTATTTAAATGGGACGGATAAAAAGAAACTGAAGTCTTTCTTTATTGATGAAAAGGTGCCTCAGGAAAACAGGGATTCTATTTATCTGCTCAGTGAGAATAGCCATGTTCTCTGGATAATGGGTTATCGTATCAGTCATTATTACAAGATAGAGGAAAACACAAGCCATATTTTAGAAATTACTATAAGAGGAGGGTTTACCAATGGCGGAGAAAGTCAAGGTATTGATTTCAGAGGAAGAATTAGATAAGCGGATTCAGGAAATGGCAGATCAGATCAATGAGGATTATCAGGGAAAGGAAATCCACCTGATTGGAGTGCTTCGGGGCGCATGTTTTTTCCTGTGTGAACTGGCAAAGAGAATTACAGTGCCGGTTACCCTGGATTTTATGCTGGTGTCCAGCTATGGGTCGGGTACAGTGTCCAGTGGGAATATTAAGATAAAAAAGGATTTGGATGATTCCATAGAAGGAAAGCATGTCATCCTGATAGAAGACATTATCGATTCCGGAAAGACCTTGAGCAGCTTAGGGCCTTTACTGAAGGAGAGAGGAGCAAAGACGCTTAAATTGTGTACTTTGCTGGATAAGCCGGAAAGGCGTGAGGTAGATGTTTTTGTGGATTATGTGGGATTTCAGGTTCCGGATAAGTTTGTAGTCGGATGCGGTCTTGATTATGCCCAGAAATATAGAAATCTTCCATATATCGGGGAAGTGGAATTGTAATATTGACTGAATAATAAAACGGAGGAACAAGATTTTGAAGAAAACAGGAAAAGGTGTGGGATCCACACTCATTATTATCGCACTGCTGCTTTTAGTGACCATATGGATTGCCAGCCTGAACAGCAATCAGGAGAGCAGCAGATGGGATGAGTTCATCGAGGAGTATGAGCAGGAAAATATCGTTGAGGTATTGATTCAGCCCAATAAGGAGACACCTACTGGTGTGGTAAAGTTTGCATTGAAGGATAATAGCACCCACACGATTTATGTATCCGATGTAACGGAAATTGAAGCCATGATGCGGGAAAAAAACATTCCCATTACTATGCAGGATGTACCAAAAGAAGGTTGGTTTTTGACCTATGTGCTTCCGGCGCTGATTATTTTAATCGTGTTCGTATTTTTCTTTGTGCTGATAAACAGCCAGCAGGGAGGAGGCGGATCCTCTTCCAAGATGATGAATTTCGGCAGGAGCCGGGCAAAAATGTCCATGGGTGACAGTCATGTGAAGCTGAAAGATGTGGCAGGCTTAAAGGAAGAGAAAGAAGACTTGGAGGAAATTGTAGAATTTTTGAAAAATCCGGGCAAGTTCGCAAAGGTGGGAGCAAGAATTCCGAAAGGCGTCTTGTTGGAGGGTGCCCCTGGTACTGGAAAGACCCTTCTTGCAAAGGCTATTGCCGGTGAGGCCAATGTGCCCTTTTTCTCCATTTCCGGTTCTGATTTCGTGGAAATGTTCGTAGGTGTAGGTGCTTCCAGAGTAAGGGATTTGTTTGAAGAAGCAAAGCATAACCATCCATGTATTATTTTTATTGATGAAATCGATGCGGTAGCAAGACGCAGGGGAACCGGCATGGGCGGCGGTCATGATGAAAGAGAACAGACACTAAACCAGCTTCTGGTGGAAATGGACGGTTTTGCCGAAAATGAAGGCATTATCGTGTTAGCTGCTACAAACCGCGTGGATATTTTAGATCCCGCAATCCTTCGCCCGGGACGGTTTGACAGAAAGATTACCGTAAGTCCTCCGGATGTAGGCGGCAGGGAAGATATTTTAAAGGTACACGCAAAGAATAAGCCTCTTTCTGAGGATGTGGATTTAAAACAGATTGCCCAGACTACGGCAGGATTTACCGGTGCGGATCTGGAAAATCTCTTAAATGAAGCAGCAATTCTGGCAGCTAAGGAAAATAAAGGATTTTTACAGCAGGAGGATATTAAGCAGGCATTTATTAAAATGGGCATCGGGACCGAGAAAAAGAGCAGGGTCATTTCCGATAAGGAAAAGAGAATCACTGCGTATCATGAGGCTGGTCATGCAATTTTATTCCATGTGCTTCCAGACGTAGGTCCAGTTTATACAGTGTCCATCATACCTACTGGAGTGGGTGCGGCAGGTTATACCATGCCTCTTCCGGAAAAGGATGAGATGTTTCTGACAAAAGGACAGATGCTGCAGGATATTATGGTATCTTTAGGCGGCCGTATTGCGGAAGAGATTATCTTTGATGATATTACAACAGGTGCATCCAGTGATATCAAAAAGGCAACCGGCGTGGCAAGAAAAATGGTGACCCGGTTCGGCATGTCGGAAAATATCGGTGTCATCAATTATGATGAAGAAAGTGACGAGGTATTTATCGGCAGAGACCTTGCCCATACCAGGAACCACAGTGAAGCAGTTGCAGGTGAGATCGATAAAGAAGTAAAGAATATTATAGATGACTGCTATCAGAAAGCAAAGGACATTATTCTGGAACATGAAGCAATTCTCCATTCCTGTGCAGAATTATTGCTGAAAAAAGAAAGAATCACCAGAGAGGAATTTGAAGGGCTTTTTGAGAAGAAAATGTTGGATCTGGATTGATTTTGTGCAATATTACCAAAAAAAGAAAGAAGTTTTTGTTATATTTGTGCAGTGTAAGACTAGACGGGTATATAGGGGTTTGCTATAATACACTTGTAACCCCCCAATACATTATTATATAGTTTTTTGCTATACCCCATAAGAAAGAAATACCTTCTCAAAACAGACAGCCGACGAAAGCTGTCTGTTTTACTGTGCATTTATACTTTGCCGCTTATTTTGCTAACACGGAAATTCATTTTCAGTCAGAGACTTTCGCCGCAGGCACCAGATACCGGACCGGCTTCCGACTGAGAATATTTTCTAATGGAGCCCTTATAAAAACGCCAGCGCTTAGCGAGGTGCTTTCGAGCTTAGCACTGTTGCGTTTTTATAGAGCGAAAGCGTGGCGACATAGAAATATTCTCAGTCGGAAGCCGTCCCGGTATCTGGTGCCTGCGGCGAGAGCCTTTGACTGAAAATGAATTTCCGTGATTTGCTAACAAAAACTATTGAATATAGTCTGCATATATTATATTATTAGAGTGTATGATTATCAGGAGGGAAATTAATGGATTTTAGTCGTTTCTTAAAAGCAGAACAGAATCAACAGTATATTACGAATATGCGACCTGTATTAAATAAAAAGGCGCTCTTTTCGGATATGACAGAAGAATATGTAAATCCCCCGGAACCTGTTGCCCATGGAACAGTAAAAATCCGTTTTCGTTCCGAAAAAAATAATGTAGACAGGGTATTTATTGTATTGAACAGGGAAAAGCACCTCATGATGAAGTGTGAGACGGATCAACAATTTGATTACTATGAATATGTGGTGCAGATGGAGGAAGAACGGGTAATCTACTATTTTGAGGTCCAGACCGGAAAGGTCACCTGCTTTTATGACTTAAGGGGAGTGGCCAGGGATATTCATGATTATTATATGTTCACCCTGATACCGGGACTGAAGGTTCCAAAGTGGGCAAAGGGTGCGGTTATGTATCAAATATACGTAGACCGTTTCTGTAACGGGGATAAATCCAATGATGTACTTACTGATGAATATAGTTATATAGGCGAACATGTGAACCGGGTAGAGGATTGGAATAAATATCCTGCCACTATGGGAGTCAGGGAATTCTATGGAGGAGATCTTCAGGGTGTTCTGGATAAAATGGATTATTTGCAGGATCTGGGCATTGATGTGATTTATTTTAACCCGCTTTTTGTTTCTCCTTCCAATCATAAATATGATATTCAGGACTATGACAATATAGACCCCCATATTGGCAGGATCGTGGATGATGGCGGAGAGCTGCTGAAACCGGATCAGCATGAAAACCGGTTTGCCAGCAAATATATTAACCGGGTGGCAAACCAGAAAAATCTGGATGCCAGTAATGAACTTTTTAGAGAACTGGTAGAGGAAGCTCACAGACGGGGCATGAGGGTTATATTGGATGGTGTATTCAACCACTGTGGGTCCTTTAATAAATGGATGGATAAGGAACGGATTTATGAGAATTTCCAAGGCTATGAAAAAGGAGCCTATATCAGTGGAGACAGCCCCTACCGGAATTATTTTGATTTTCATGAAGATAGGTGGCCCTATAACAATGCCTATGATGGCTGGTGGGGACATGATACGTTGCCGAAATTAAATTATGAGGGTTCTGATGATTTATACCAATATATTTTGAAGATTGCAAAGAAATGGGTATCCCCGCCTTATAATGCAGATGGTTGGCGTCTGGATGTGGCTGCTGACTTAGGACACAGTCCCGAGTTCAACCATAAGTTTTGGAAAGATTTCAGAGAGGCGGTACGGGAGGCGAATCCCGATGCCATCGTGCTGGCGGAGCACTATGGAAATCCAAAGGAATGGATTCAAAATGGCGAGTGGGATACGGTTATGAATTATGATGCCTTTATGGAGCCTCTTACCTGGTTCTTAACCGGTATGCAAAAGCACAGTGATGACTACAGAGAGGATATGCTGGGCAATGCAGAAAGCTTTTGGGGAGCTATGCACCATCATGGAGCTGCATTTACTACCTCATCCCTGCAGATAGCCATGAATGAGCTTTCCAACCATGATCACTCCAGATTTTTAACAAGAACTAACCGTACGGTAGGCCGTGTCAATACAATGGGACCGGAGGCTGCCAATTGGAATGTCAATAAGGCGGTTTTAAGGGAAGCGGTAGTGGTACAGATGACCTGGCCCGGTGCGCCTACTATTTATTACGGGGATGAAGCAGGAGTATGTGGATTTACGGATCCGGACAACAGAAGGACCTACCCCTGGGGACATGAAGACATGGAGCTGATTGATTTCCATAAAAAAATCATTCGGATTCATAAGGAAAATCAAGAACTTCTGACTGGTTCCCTGAAGTATATGCTGGCAGATTATAATATCATCGGTTTTGGGCGTTTCAACCGAGAGGAACAGACGTTAGTCGTTGTAAACAATAATGACTATGAGATTACAAAGGAAATGACGGTTTGGGATATGGGCGTTCCCAGAGAATGTGTCATGGAACGGTTGATGCTGACCACAGCAGAAGGATTTGAGACAAATATAGTGGAATATCCGGTTGTTTCCGGGAAGGTAAGGATTACGCTTTCCAAAACTTCAGCCATTATATTAAAGCATAGAAAGAAAAATGCGGATGAGGAATCGGAAAAGAAGAAAAATTTCTTGCATTTTATCTAAAGTTATGATATATTTCTATAAGGAAAGTCCCCGATACAAAATCGGGGAAAAGTACTGTTAGGGCTGATTGAAAATTCCTTTTTCATCAGCTAAGATGGATGGATTCCCGAGTGGCCAAAGGGGGCAGACTGTAAATCTGTTGGCAACGCCTTCGAAGGTTCGAATCCTTCTCCATCCACTTCATATGATAGTATCGATTATTCAGAAAGTCGGCAAAGTGCAGGCATGGATAAGGATACAATATGAAATGCCGGCGTGGCGGAACTGGCAGACGCGCAGGACTTAAAATCCTGTGGTGGCAACATCGTACCGGTTCGATTCCGGTCGTCGGCACTGCTTACACAGGAAGCTCAGCCCTTGTAAATTACAGGGCTGGGCTTTTTGCGATTCATGGCATTGAAAGACTAACTGTTATTTGGAAAATCGACTTTGCAGGAATGATTTACAAGTATTTTGAAATGGTCGATATCTTATTAAAAAGTATATGCTGGATTATTATGTGGAAGGTAGTCGGCATGTATGATTGCGGGTTGAGAATTATAAAAGTATATGATAAAATAAGCATGAAAAATTGTTAAATCATATTTTATAAAATACAATCACTGAGAATTTTTAAGTTTTTTGTATCCCAACTTATGACAAAGGTTACATACACTAGCCTTTGTCATAATATAATTAGTAAAGTTTATTGATTAAATATACTGATTTTTTGGAAAAATATATATTATATGCAGGTTACTAAAAATAAAATGGGAGAAAATGATGCAGTTAAAAATAAATAATGTAGCAAAAATTAAAGAGGCAACAATAAATATTGATGGAATAACAGTTATTGCAGGGGAAAACAATACAGGAAAAAGCACAATAGGGAAATTGTTATTTGCAATATATAGTTCAATGAATAATATGGAACAAAAAATCCAACAGGAAAGAAATAATGAGATTGATCAGATTCTTAACTTATTGCTGCAAAATTATGCGATGCAAAGCGGAATCAGTCAGGTTGAGTATAGAAGAAGGTATTCTATCTTTTCAAGAAAATTCATTGAAAGGGTCATTGAATTCATACAAAGTGAAAATGATGGGGAAGTCAATGTTGAGGATTATGTAAAAAATACGGTAACTGATTTGGAAGCATTTATTGCTCCGGAAGATTTTGACGATTTTATTAGTGAGTGTACATTAAAGCTGAAAACGATTATTAATATTTCCGACAAAAAAGTAATGACGGAAGTTGTCACAAGATGGTTTAATAAAGTGTTTGAAAATCAAATTTCGCCTTTATTTGAAGAGGAAATGAAATCAGAGATTAATTTAAATATAAAGAATAAGAAATTAGATTTATACTTTAAAGAAAATGTTTGTACTGACTGGGATTCTGAATTTAATATTTTACATCAGGCATTTTATATAGATAATTCGTTTGTGGTAGATTATATGTCTGATAGATATATAAGAAGCCATATGAAGACTACAGATGCGCATTTGTTAAGACACCTATGCAAAGAAGAAGATATTCTTAATGGAATTTTTGATACTGTTCTGGTGAAAGATAAATTAGATGAAATATATAATATGCTTGGTGAACTTCTGGGAGGAGAGATTATTGAAAATCAGGATGGAGAATATTGCCTTAAGTCAAATGAGTACAGCAAGCCTATTAATCTAAAAAATTTATCAACTGGTTTAAAGTCCTTTGCTTTAGTCAAAAGGCTTTTGGAAAATGGAAGCCTAAAAGAAAAAGATGTCTTGATTTTGGATGAACCTGAAATTCATCTGCATCCGGAATGGCAGTTAGCATATGCAAAGTTAATTGTGTTGTTACAAAAAGAATTTGATTTAACAATGATTATAACAACTCATAGTCCTTATTTTTTAGATGCCATTGATGTTTTTTCCGCTGAGTATGAAATGGCTGACAGAGTAAATTATTATCTGGCAGAAAATGAAGGGGCGGTGTCATATTTGCATGATGTAACCAATCATATCGATGCTATTTATAAAAAGTTGTCAGATCCAATGCAAAGATTGGAAAATATTAGATACGGTTCAACGTAGACGAGGTGTTATGAAGTTGCACATAATAGATGAAAAGAAAAGTTCTTTAAAGGATACATCATACGATAATGATAATGGGAAGTATATGGTTGACAGCCAATTGCAGGTTTGTCCTTTTGATGAGGTAAAGAACTGGTATGTAAAAAACAACATTCCTTTTGCAAATCCTGTGCCCAAGTCCAACGATGCCTTGTTTTTTGGTGAAAAGGAAAGCTTTTTTATAGAATTTAAGAATGGTAAGATTGATAATGGAGTTAATTTCGAAATAAATAAAAAAATATATGACAGCCTGCTCATATTATTTGATTTAAATTATGTAGATGCGGATGGGAATGCAGTTAACTCCATATCCTACACACGATTCAATATGAATTATATTTTAGTATATAATGAAGAAATATATTTAAAGGCTGGACCCACAAGGCAGACGAAAGAAGGATTTGAACGTCAGAAAGAAAGGCAGGTGGAATCAAAGCATAGAGACAAATTGTATAAGACTATAAGAAATTTAGCAAATGAAGGGTTGGTAAAATTCGGGTTAGACCAGTTTAAAAATTATCTTTTTAAAAATGTGTATACATATACAGTGGAAGAATTTGAAAAAAACTTTGTAAATAAATAAGCCGTTAATTACTAAAAAGGACAGTTTCTTACTATAAATCTTAAACTTATAGTGAAGAGCTGTTCCTTTTATTTTTTAAAGTCCTATTTTGCTATCCTNTNCTCNGCCAGCTCCCACGTCCTCTTATCCAANNCCTCTCCCNTGACAAAACAGGNCTAACTGTTACTTCCAATCAGATAAAAANTGATTGACAANTCCTNAAAANGTATATANCATATATATACAATATAAAGGTGGAGCAAAAAATGGANATTATCATAACAAACAATTCAGAAACCCCAATCTATGAGCAAATANAAGAACAAATAAAAGCCATGATATTAAACGGAGATTTAAAGGAAGGTGACGGGCTTCCTTCCATGCGCCTGTTAGCCAAGGAATTGCGGATCAGCATTATCACTACAAAGCGGGCTTATGAGGAGCTTGAAAGGGATGGATACATTGAATCCTATACCGGAAAAGGCAGCTTTGTAAAAGGGATCAACCGGGAGCTGGTAAAGGAAACCGTGGTTTATGAAATTGAAGGCTTGTTTGAGGAGATTTTGGACAAGGCAAAAATGGCGGGAATATCCCATGAGGAATTACTTGAAATCCTGCAATTACTATGTGAAGAAAGGGAGAAATAAATATGGAGTATGTAATAGAACTGTGCGACGTAACAAAATGCTATGAGGGTTTTAAGCTGGATCAGGTAAGCTTTCAGGTTCCAAAGGGCTGTATCTGTGGATTTATCGGCCAAAACGGAGCAGGCAAGACCACTACCATCCAACTGATTCTGGATATCATAAAAAAGGATGGGGGAAGCATCCGGGTCTTTGGCGGGGATATGGAAAAGGATGGGCCGGCCCTGAAGGAAAGAATCGGCGTGGTATTTGATGAAATGGGATTTCATGAATTCCTTACTCCAAAAGAAATCAACAGCGTCATGAAACATATTTATACAGGCTGGAGGGAAGACTTGTTTTTTGATTATTTAAATCGCTTTTCGCTTCCCGCAAAAAAACGCTGTGGTTCTTTTTCCAGAGGAATGCGCATGAAGCTGCAGATTGCGGTTGCTTTATCCCATGGGGCGGAGCTTTTGATTATGGATGAGCCAACCAGCGGACTTGACCCTATCGTGAGAAATGAAATGCTGCAGATTTTCCAGGAGTTCGTGCTGGAAGAAAATCATACGATTCTGTTATCCTCCCATATTACCGGAGATTTAGAAAGGATTGCCGATATGGTGGCATTTATCAATCGGGGCAGGATTATTTTATCCGGAGATAAAAATGAAATTCTGGAAAATCACGGATTGATGAAATGTAAGAAAGAGGATCTGCAGACAATCGATCAGGAAGATATTATTTCCACCAGACAGTCAGCCTTTTGCACAGAGGTGCTTGTTTCCGATAAAAATAAATGCAGACAGAAATATGACAAAATGGTAATGGAACAAGCGACTCTTGAAGAAATCATGATTTTTTATGTGAATCGTTCTCTTGGAACGGCATAGGCTGATATCAGTGTTTTGNTTCGCCGGGAAGGAAGCGTTCATAGCGGGAAAAATATCAGCAGGAAGGTGTGTTCATATGATTGGCTTAGTCCGAAAAGATTTATATTGCTTAAAAAAGGGTTTGAAAACATTTCTTATGGTATCCATAGGTGTAATCGTCCTGTCGGTACTGTTTATTCTCAGTGCCAGATACGGCAATGTTGCAAAGGGAATTGAAGAAATGAAAATAGAAAATAATATGGGGGAAAAAGAATTTTATGCTTTTTATCAGGGGTTCATCTGGTGTGTCCTTGTTTTGCCCATGGCCTTTCTGGGCATTATAGCGGAATGTTTTAAAGAGGATAAAAAAGCGGGATTTTCCAGACCTCTATGCTGCCTGCCTTTAAGCGACGGGAAAATTGTGGGAAGCAGATATATTTCTGCTCTTTTGCTGGCAGCAATAGGCATGGCAGCTTCCCTTCTGGCAGGATTTTTTGTGTCGCTGGTTTCCGATGCATTTCCTCTGCAAAAAATGTTTGGATATATATTNTGCCTGAACGGAGCCATGCTTGCCTATACGGGCCTGCAGATGTTTTTGACCTATGCCTTTGGGGCGGAAAAAGCGGATTTGATACAATGTGTTCCTCTTATCATCCTATTGATGCTTTGCATCTATTTATTTCAAGGGAAGATTTCCAATGTGACAGAGGCGGAAATCAATGCTTATATGGCAGGGATGATAAATGATATATCGAATTTTATGGTTGGAAAATGCGGCTTGGTTTTCCTGGTTGCAATTGGCTGCATGGCCTTATCCTTTTTGGGTTCCTGGATGTTGTTTCGCAAAAGAAAGGGGGTTATCTGATGGCGGGATTATTATATAAGGATTTTNTGGCAATAAAGGGCAGGATATATCTAATATTTATGTCATTGGGAATGCTGTTGTTTTTTCTAATGAGGATAGCATTACATATTGATGGAATTGATTTGCTCATGTTTGCCCTATATTTCTGCCTTACCATGATTTTATTNCTNTTTNTNGTCAATCAGATTGAAGTTGGCATAATTTCTGCAGATGAAGGGAGAAAACAGAAAAATTATTGTTTAGGGCTTCCTATATCCAAGCAAACGTATGTAGCTTCCAAATATGTATTCCTGCTAATTGGTTTTTTTGTGGTATTGTCTGTACTTCTGCTGTTAGGTTCCCTTTGCGGGGTTGGCTGTAAGGATAAAGCCATTGAGGAAAATCTGGGTCAGTTAACGGCCCTGGTTCCTGTTTTTGCATGTACCATGCTTTTCATTCCTTCCATAGAGCTTCCGTTCTTTATCTGCTTTGGTTCTAAAAAAGGAACTTATATAAAGAACGGGCTTTTGATAGCATGTTTTTTCCTTGTAATCGTGTATCTGATGTTTGGCGACCTGGATATTTTCGACAAAATATCTGTCATGAGCCTTTTAAAATATATAAAGGAGCATCCGGATATATCTTTGTGCTGTCAGGTGTTTCTGCCTTATTGCAGCCTGGGTCTGTATTATTTATCCTATCGGATTTCCTGTCTGCTTTTTTTAAGAAAGGAGTGGGAGAATGACTAAGAAAAGAATAGGAATATATTTACTGATTACGTTTGGGACTGTCTGGGGAATGACGATCGGCTATCTTCTTTTGGGAGGAAGCTATGAGGATGCGGCAATGGGATTTATTTTAACCTTAAGTATGCTGGCTCCTGCTATAGCAGTAATCATTACAAGGAAAATCACAAAAGAAGGACTTCCGGTTACCGGAGAAAATTCCCTTATGCTGGGGATAGATTTCAAAAATAAAAAATGGATCTGGTTTCTTCTTGTTTTTATCATACCTATTCTGTATTGGGATTTGGGAACATTGTTCTATTACGCTGTTTTTCCTCAGGCATTTGACCTTACAGTATTAGATGAACTATTAGAAACACTTGGCATTTCAAAAAAACAGCTTATTTTGATTCCCTTTGCAGGAATATCCAGTTCCTTTCTAGTTTCCTTTGGCGCATTGGGGGAAGAAATCGGCTGGAGAACCTATTTGTACCCTAAGCTGGAAGAGCTTTACGGAACAACGAAAGCAGTTATTATGGGCGGCATTATATGGGGAGTCTGGCATTTTCCGGCAATTTATGCAGGTCATAATTTCGGACATGGATACTTTTTAGAACCATGGAGCGGTTTTCTTGTCTTTACGATAGATACGATTGCAATGGGCACCATTCTATTTTATATCACAAAAAAGACAGGCTCCGTATGGGCGCCTGCATTTATGCATGCAGCATTTAATACCTTTTCCGGCTTATCTATACCTGGCATGGCATATTCGGAAGAAAAGCTGTCCGGCATTGCGTTGGAGAGTCCGATTCGCTTATTGCTTATCACGATACCTGGATTTATTTTCAGTNTTTTTCTTTATAGGAAGATGAAAAAGAAATCATCACTTTTTTAAAGGTGGCGATTTTTTTGTACCCAAAAGCAGGTGCTATCAAAAGCCTATGCCCAAAAATCCCCAAAATCATGACCAATTTCCCAAAATTCCCTGCAAAAGTATTAAGATATGCAAAAAAGAAAGCAAAAGGAGGAAAACAGCATGGAACTGGAAATTATGGAAAAGATACTAACCAATAACCCCTGCTATCAGGCAGGAAAAAAAATAAAGGTCAGCGGGCTGATGCTTCATAGTGTAGGCTGTCCCCAGCCCTCGGCAAATGCCTTTGTAAGGCAGTGGAATTCTCCAAACGCAAGCCGGGCATGTGTCCATGCCTTTATTGACGGAAATACAGGACAGGTATACCAGACCCTTCCCTGGGATCATCGTGCATGGCATTGCGGCGGAAACGCTAATAGCACCCATATTGGGGTGGAGATGTGCGAGCCTGCCTGCATAAAGTACACCCAGGGCGCTTCCTTTACCTGCTCCAATCAGGAGGAAGCAGGAGCCCTTGTAAAACGTACTTATGAAGCAGCCGTAAAATTATTTGCTTTTCTCTGTAAGAAATACAGCCTGGATCCTCTTGCGGACGGTGTCATTATAAGCCATAAGGAAGGGCATGGAAGAGGTGTTGCTTCCGGACATGGCGATCCGGAACACTTATGGAAGGGATTAAACACAGCTTATACGATGGACGGTTTTCGAAAAGCAGTAAAGCAGGAAATGGACAAGAATAGAAAGGACTCACAGGGAGCAGAACAGCAGCCTGATACCGTCCCTGCCCCNAAGTCCACCACAAAGGACTCCATTCAGCCGGGNGATACGGTAAGAATTGCACCGGATGCAGTTTATTACACTGGAAAGCCAATGCCGGACTGGGTAAAAAAGGATCAATGGATTGTGAAATCGGTGTCAGGTGACAGAGCGGTAATTGATAAGAATGTCAGTGGAACGAGCTCTATCTGCAGCCCGGTACATATAAAATATCTTGTTGCGGCGGCAGATGCATTCCAGGAAGCGGCACGGGTTCCTCAATCGGAGCAGCCAAAGCCACAGCAGGGGCAGCAGGCCGGAAAAGTGCCTGTAGCAGATGGAAAAATGAGCATTTCCGAAAAGGGTGTGGAGCTTGTTGCCAAATATGAAGGATGCAGGCTTGCAGCTTATAAGTGTCCTGCCGGAGTATGGACAATTGGCTACGGCCATACCATGGGGGTAAAACAGGGAGATACCCTGCCATCCAATCAGGCAGCAAAGGCACTGTTAAAGGAAGACTTAAAAAAATATGGTGATTATGTAAATAACTGCCGGAAAAAAGGTCTTATCACTTTTCCCCTGAACCAGAACCAGTTTGATGCCCTCACCTCTTTTACATACAACTGCGGAAACGGCAGCCTGCAAAAGCTGGTATCCGGCAGGGATGCCGCCACTATAGCGGAGAAACTGCTCCTATATAACAAAGGCGGCGGAAAGGTGTTAGCCGGGCTGACAAAGCGCAGGCAGGAAGAGAGGGAATTATTTTTAAGCTGACGGAAGCATTTTATTTTATACAATAGAAAGGAAAACTTACCGGAATGGCTTTAGAATCAAACAATCAAAAAGAAATATCCAGTCAGGAAGAAAAGCAAAGATGGGAGGGCTACAAAGACAGCGATTTTATTTTGCTGGACGATTTGGTATATGCACCCTTACACGCACTGGCAAAATCAAACCAGCAGCTTCGTGCCCAGATAGTAGATGCCATAAAAAGCATGGGTGTCATTTGCCAGAACGGGCAGGAAGAGACAATCCGCCTTAACAATATCAATATTGCGTATGATCAGGTAAGGCCGGAGGGGGAAGAGGGCTACAGCGTAGACAATATGCAGATGCAGGTGCCCTTGCTTTCCATCATCCCTTTGACGAACCTGAATGTGGAAAAGGCGGAAATCGACTTTTCCACAGAGGTAAGGGTGGTAAATGAAGGGAAAGGAGCATGTAAAATCAATGCCCGCATCTGTTCTCCGGAGCAGCGGGACAGTGATTTCCTGCCAAGGGTTTCCTATAAGATGAAGGTATGCTCCATTCCTGCAACCGAAGGAATCCTTCGCCTGACAGACCTTTTAAGCGCCAATCAGGTGGCAAAGCAGCTTGATACCACACCGGTTGCGGTGGACGGCAACTTAGGCTCCGATGACCAGAAGAATTTGTGGCAGGATGTGAGTAAGATGAAGGCAAAGGTAAAGAAACTAAAGCAGCTTTATCAGAAAATTTCCGACATGATAGACAAACAGGAAAGACTGCAGCAGATCAGCAGGGATGCCTTTGAAGAAAATACCCGGGAATTTGACAAGGATAAGTATTTGATGGCACAGTCCAACATTACCAATCGGATCATGGAATATCAGGAGAAGATCATGAACAGGGAAATTGAATTCGGGCTGAATAAGGATTATGAGTAGAAGGGAACAAAAAAGAAGGGAAGAAATAAAAAAGTGTCTGGATTTATATGCTGTGGAATTAAGGGAAGATTTCAATATAAGGCTGTTTTGTGAGACAGAAGAGGAAAGTTCCATACAGGAGCAGGTACTTTGGATAGAGGATATTACTCTGACGGAAGTGGTATATCCTGAGAAAAAAAGACAATTCCTGATAATGAAAAAAATCAAGACATTTCTGCTTCATTTTCTTATGACAGTGCAGCGAAAAAAATAATTATATTTTATTAAGAAAGAAGGTAATTTTATGGCAATTGCAGAACAATTTGCAGGATTAGAAATGGATAAGTTAATTGGCGCCCCTTTGGTGGCAGCAGCAGATGCCAGTATTTCACTGGCTAATTCCACAGCGGATTTCATCAATCGCGTTGGATTTGATAAAAATAACAATGCCCGCACCGTAAAATTTATGTATCAGCAGCGAAGTGTCAATGAAGACGGAACCAGTAACCTGGATGAAATGAAGGTGGATGTGCCGATACTGGCTATCGTGCCCATTCCCAACCTGCAGGTGGATGAGGTGAATGTCCTTTTTGATATGGAGGTAAAACAAAGTGAGAAACGGGATATGGGCATGGATGTAGGCGCAACGGTAACAGGATCATTAGGTGTGGGATGGGCAAAAGTCAGTGTCAGCGGAAGTGTCAGTGCCCACAGCTCTCATACAAGAAGCTCGGATAATTCTGCAAAGTATCATGTGGATGTACGGGCGGCCAATCATGGCATACCGGAAGGGCTTGCAAGGGTGCTGGATATGATGGCAGTCAATATTTCCCCGTCATTGGTGAATTCCACCATAAAGGATGGAAACGGACAGAATCTGGCAGAGGATGCAAGATTAAAGGCAGAGCGTTTAAAAGGATTGCGTCAGGAAATCAGCCAGATTGAGAAACGCTTAAGTGCAGCACAGGACGGACTGGACAATGATATCCGGCAGCTAAAGAAAATTGCTTCTACACAGCAAAATATATACCAGAGCAATATGCTGCGCCTGATAAACTCCTTGAAAAAAGATGAGAGCAGGGAGAAAGAACAGGGAGATCAGACAGAAATTGTCTATGGGCAGGCTATGGACGAAGTGAACCAGAGCTGGAATATGTTAAAGAATCAGGCGGCGGATTTTATTAAAATGCTTGCGGATAATCCGGATACAGGTAAAGAGGGAGTATCGGAGCTTTTTGCATTAAAGGCTCTGAAAGAGGAAAAAGTCATATCATATGGAGAAGAAGAAAGCTGTTATAAGGCACTGGAATCCACCCAGAAAAATGCAATAGCCTCACAAATCCGCGTAAGCCAGATCGAGACGGAATTGTCTTCGAAAAAACAGGAATATAATGATGCCATTGCAGGAAAGACCGGAGAATGACAATGCAGGTGAAGAGGAATGAAATAAAAAAACAGCCATCACAGACATCCATTACGTCAAGCTGGTTTCCATTGGAAGCGTCAATCCCAACAATCCCCTTTCGGATCAGTCGAGAGAAGAACAGGCAGCGTTGTTAAACCGCTGCCTGAATGACTATCCGAAGGGAATTATTATAGGAAAGGATATTACGATTGGACGGTATCTGATAGGAGAACATGAGCTGACTATGGAAAAAATCACCTATCATGTGGGGTTTGCAAGGAAGCCTGCATGGGAGGAGGAAACGTAGAAAGGATAATGGGATATGAAGATAGAGGCAACAAGAAATGAAAAAAAGCTGACACTGGCATTAAAGGGAAGGCTGGATACCACTACGGCGCCAAAACTGGAAGAGACATTAAAAGGCAGTCTGGAANATACTACGGAGCTATTCATGGACTTTCTGGAACTGGAATACCTGTCTTCGGCAGGGCTGAGAGTATTGCTGGCCGCATCCAAGGAAATGAAAGCAAAAGATGGGACGATGGTAGTCTGCAATGTAAATGAAGACATCATGGAAGTCTTTACCATTACCGGATTTACGGACATACTGACTATCCAATAGGCAAAGGAGGCAGAACAAAAATGAATCCGGAAAAACAGATAAAGCTGAAAAATAATAAGGGAGAATGTCTTATATTACGGCTCCGTGAATACCGGCAGGGGGATGAAGGCGGAATGATTGCCTGTATTCGTGATGAATATGGGGACACCTATTTTAAAAGAGGCTTTTATCGGTCGGAATACATAAAAAAGCAGGCCGAAGAAGGAAACATTACCTTTCTCGTTGCACAGACGATGTCCGGCGAAATTGCAGGAATGCTGATTTTAAAGCAGTTTTATCCGGAAGAAGCAATGTGCGAAATCGCTTCCCAGATCTTTCGTAAAAAATACAGAGGATGGGGGCTGGCAATGCCGTTTTTTGAATATGGCATGGAAATACTCTTGTCACGCTCCTATTCGGCAGCATATTGCCTTCCGGTAACATTTCATCCCATTACCCAGGTGCTTCTTTACCGGCTGGGACTCAGGGCAGCAGGCTTTGTATTAAATGTATTTGACATGGAGAAAATCGTCCATTCTTATCAGAATGGCAGGAATACAAAGCATTCTCAGGCAGTACAGATTATGCCACTTGGAAAAAAGGATGCAGGCATGCTTTATATCCCACGAAAGCATCAGGCCTTTTGCCGGGCAGTTTATGAAAGTGCAAAAGCAGCATATCAGTTTGCCCCGGAAAAAGAGACCTGCTGTGTGCAAGAGAAAATTCCTGAAAAAAGCAACATTTCTTATATCAATGATGAAGTGCAGAGCAGCCTGGAAATCAGAATATACCGGGCAGGCCGGGATTTAAAGCAGCGCATTGGAGCCATACACGCAAGGTTTCCGTTACAGGGAAAGCAGACCGCCAATATTTTCTTAAACTGCAGTGACCCCTGTGCAGCATGGGCATATGAATGCCTGGAAAATATGGGGTATTTTTTTACAGGATTAAAGCCCTTATGCAGTGAAAAGGAGTATATCATACTACATAATCCGGGAGAAACAGTTATTTATTTTGAAGATTATGCGGTCAGNGATGAATTTGCCTCGTTACTTTATTATGTACGTGCATGCTATGAAGAGCAGTATAAAATAAAAGNTAATTATAANGANNGTNANGTANCGTAATNATCTANCATACAGAAAGGAAAAAANATGGCAGGAAAGAAAAAGCAGATTGGCAGGAAANTAACAAAANTATTGCTTTCCATGGTATTTCTGGCAATGCTTTTAATGGGAATTGTCAGTATCTGGAGTCTGTACTCCATGAAGGATATCTCTGCTGATACAAGTAAAGAACTGGGGAAAACTGCTGCTGAGGATGCAGAAGAAGCCTTGGAAAATATGGCAGGTGAACAGCTTCAGGCAATNGCAGTGGAAAAGGCAGATTACATAGAGGAAAAGTTTGGGGCTGTAACGGCCTGTCTACATGGAATTGCTGGTCAGGCAGAAAAAATATATGCAGATCCGGACAACTACCCGGATCGGACAGTGTCACCTCCAAAGGTTGGAGAGACTGCCATTGCCACCCAACTGCTCTGTTCGGAAAAACTGCAGGTTCCAACAGAGGAAGAAACAAAGGAGCTGTTAAAGCTGGGAAATATACAGGATATGCTGCTGCAATACAATGCTAATAGTGAAATGATATCCTCTACCTATGTAGCAACCGAAACCGGATGGATGATTCAGGCGGATTACATTTCCTATACGAAATTTGAGGAGGGGTCAGAAACACCTTCCTTTTATGAAGCCAATACGAGGCAATGGTATCAAAGGGCGAAACAGGCAGGTTCTGGAGAAGTGGTCTACACGGATGTGATTAAGGATATACATGAAGGGGGAGATTGCATTGTCTGTGCCCAGCCCGTATATCATAACGGGCAGATCGTAGCAGTGGCAGGGGTAGGTTCTTATCTGGAAACAGTTAATGAGGCAGTGTGGAATACTACCATTGGAGAAAAAGGCTATGCCTTTCTACTGAATGAAAAAGGGCAGGTAATGGTTTCCCTTATGAAAGAAGGCGAGACGGCAGCCTATGCGGAAGAAAACGTGGATCTGCGCATGAGTAAAAACCAGGAGCTTGCTCATATGGCAAAGGATATGGTGGCGGGCAAAACCGGAATGGGAAAGCTGTTTATTGACGGCAGGGAGGTCTATCTTGCCTATGCACCCTTAAAAAATCTGGGATGGAGCTTCGTTACGGTAATGGATGTGGAAGAGGTGGTAGCTCCCGCCAAAGAAAGCCAGAATATGATTCTCCAGCTTACAAAAAATGCCGCACAGATACAGGATGGAGCCATCAGAAGGATGCTCATGCTCTTTATGGCAATGGTAGCAGCTGTGGCAGTGTTGATTGGCATAATCAGCACATTGTTTACCGGAAAAATTACAGGGCCAATCAGAAGGCTTACGAACGAAGTGGCAAAAATCGACGGCGGAAATCTGAATTACAGAATCGATATTGCAACCGGAGATGAAATAGAAGATTTAGGCAATGCTTTTAATCATATGACGGATCAGATACGTCAATATATTCAAAGACTGAATTCAGTGATGGCAGAAAAGGAACGCATCCGCACAGAGATACAGGTTGCCTCCCAGCTACAGGCGGATATGCTTCCAAATGCAAAGAATGCGTATGAGGACAGGGATGAATTTTCCTTATATGCCATTATGACACCTGCAAAGGGAGTGGGAGGAGATTTTTATGATTTCTTCCTGTTAGATGATGATCATCTGGCGCTGATTATGGCAGATGTATCCGGGAAAGGAGTGCCGGCGGCGCTGTTCATGGTAGTGTCAAGAACCCTGCTTAGAAGCCATATTGTGAATGGAGTGCCCTTAAATCAAGCTGTGGAAAAAGTCAATGACAGTCTTTGTAAAAATAATAAAAACGGAATGTTCGTAACAGCATGGATCGGAGTGCTTACCATATCCACTGGAAAGCTTACTTTTGTGAATGCAGGCCATTGCAGGCCGTTGATCAGACAGGCTGACGGAACCTGCACCTATGAAACTGCCATAAGCGGCCTTGTGCTTGCTGGAATGGAGGAAACAAAATACCGTCAGTCAGAAATCCGTTTCAATCAAGGAGATACCATATTTTTATATACCGACGGAGTGACTGAAGCAACCGACAGCCAAAACAACCTGTACGGAGAAAGACGGCTGGAACAGCTAATGAAGGTTATAAAACAGCAGGAACCAAAAGACATCCTGTTTGAAGTGTGGAAGGATGTGAACCGTTTTCAGGGAGAAGCAGATCAGTTTGATGATATTACTATGCTGGCGCTTCGCTATAACGGAAACGGCTACACAGTCATGACTGATACTGCAAAAATAGATAACATACTAAAATTTAACCGTTTTGTAGATGACATCCTCACAAAAGCACAATTTTCCCAAAAAGCCTCCACAAAAATCCGAATTGCCATGGATGAGATTTTTTCCAATGTATGCTATTACAGCGGCGCAAATGAAATAACTGTAGGCTGTAAGATCAAAGACAGGGAGGCAAGCATTTATTTTGAAGATGACGGCATGCCATATAACCCATTGGAAAAACCAGATCCTGATGTAACAGAGCTTTTGGAAGAGAGAAAAGCAGGGGGATTGGGTATTTATCTGGTGAAAAAGAGGATGGATAAGACTTTGTATGAGTTTGTGGAGGGGAGGAATCGGTTGGTTATTGTGAAGGAAGATGAGGGGTGAGGGGGACGCGGAAGAGGGATGAGGGAAGCTTTGCTGCTGTTTCTCCTCATACCAAAACCCCTCCTAATTGTAAACCAACAAGTAAAAATAAGTTGACAATTAAACCAGCATATTGTAAACTACTATTAAAAAGTGGTTAACAATTCCAACCAACATATCTACTAAAACAATAATATACATAAAGAAAGGACAATACATATTTATGAACACAAATACACAATCAGATTCTAAAAGCAACATATCACAGGGAAATACAAAAGCTCTTGCTCTGATCGGGGTCATGGCGGCGGTTACCTGTGTCATGGGCCCCTTATCCATTCCCCTTCCTTTTAGTCCCGTGCCGATTTCCTTGACGAATCTGGCCGTTTATTTTTCCGTATATATACTTGGAATGAAAAAGGGTAGTATCAGCTATATCATTTATCTGCTGATTGGTTTTGTGGGACTTCCGGTTTTTTCATCTTTTACAGGAGGGCCGGGAAAGCTTTTAGGACCGACAGGCGGATATTTAATCGGATTTTTGTTTATGGCGGTTATCTGCGGAGTATTCATTGATAAATGGCCGGATAACATATATCTGGGCTTTTTGGGAATGGTAATCGGTACTTTGGTAATGTACGTATTTGGTACTGTATGGCTGGCATATCAGGCAGGCTTATCCTTACAAAATGCACTTATTGCCGGGGTTATTCCCTTTATTCCAGGCGATTTGGCTAAAATAGTGATTGCAATGCTTATCGGTCCACGGATTACAAAACGGTTAAAAAAAGCAGGCTTAAATTAGCCTGCTTTTACTTTTTCCTAAGACCTGACATACAAATAATAAACAATATCACCAGAAATACGATTCCAGCAATAGGAACATATTTATCAATCAGAATTTGCTGCATTGAGGAGGAATAAGCACTGTCTTCGCTATCGGTGGCTTCCTGATTCTGCAAGGTGCTGTCGGGTTCCGGGGAAGGTTCTTTTGCAGTTTCCGTTTTTGAGGCCTCTGTTGCTGGAAAAGTGCGTTCACAATATACTACATACCGGTGGCTGTTTTCTCTATAAGGATGGCAGGTAAATAAAGTAAGCATATCCTTATCCGGCTGAATCAGGATTTTATTGATTTCGTCCGGAAAGATGATTTCTGTTTTGGTGACCTGATAGGTTAAGGTGTCCCAGGGAGTCGTTATGGTAACCGGATCCTGGATTTTCAGTTTTTCAATTTCCCGAAACATGGGAATCCCCTGATAGCCTCTGTGGGCAGCTAATACCACATTTGTATTGATGCCGCCCACAGGCATGGAGGTCTGACCTAGATGAACAGCCCCTTTTGTCATATTTTCATTATTTGCACCAAGATAAATAGGAAGTTCAACATCCATGGCAGGAATGGTCAGATAACCGATTATGTTATCTGATAACCCATATGCCGTCAAATCAAAACCGGCGGACTCATAGGAAAAAGGGTCGGTTAAATCCTTTTGCCTGTTCTCATAAATCGTCTGGTTATACAGGGCCATTTCCTCATACAGTTTATCAAGCATATCTTGGGATTCAGAAGCCTGAACTGCTGTTTCGGGTATATTTTGTACTTTCTCTGCGGCTTGTCTGGAAAGCTCTTTGATTTCATTCTTGTAGCTGTCCAGTACATGGCTGGTATGATAGTCATAGTACCAATTCATGGCAAGGGGATAACAAAAAATAGCAGCTCCTGCCAGAAAAATCAAGCAGGCAGCTATTGTAACCAGTTTGTCCTTCATAGTAAATCTCCTAAGAAAATCTTTTCCTTTTTACATTATATTCATTTTCGTTAGATAATACAATATATAACATAGGAGAGGTTCCATATCATGTCGCCTCTCCTATTCCATCAGTTTATGTTGTTTTGTTTATTGCACATTCTTTTTCTTCCTCATATAGAAGAATACGATTACACCGCCCATGCATGCAACACCAATCAATGTATAAAGAATGGTTCCGATGCCGCCTGTCTTTGGCAGACTGAAGATTTTAGCGGCCGGAGTGTTGTTCTGTGGAGTCTCCTTTGGAGTTTCCTTTGGCGGATCTGCCTGCCTGTTGTTCTTAATAACAAAGGAAATAGTGTTATTTGTAATGGTGCGTTCTCCATTATTTTCCAAAGTATATTTTCCATCCTTGATAGTAATCACAGCCGGGTCTTTCAATAGTACATAACCGGATGGCGCCTTGGTTTCCCTCAGGCGGTAAACACCATCGGACAGGCCGTTAAAGGTAATAACGCCGTTTTTAGGTGTGGTAAGCTCCTGTGGAGTAAATCCGTTGTCCACGGAACCATCAGAAGTTAATCTTTCCAAACGGAAAGCAGCCCCGCTTAAAGTTTTGTCAGAATCTTCCGCATCCACCTTAGTCAGCTTGATAGAAGTTGTCTTTGGCTCCACTGGAGCAGGATCAGGAGTCGGGCTCGGAGTCGGATCAGGAGTCGGGCTCGGAGTCGGGCTCGGAGTCGGATCAGGAGTCGGGTCCGGAGTCGGATCAGGTGTCGGGCTCGGTGTCTTTTCCTTCATGTTATAGAAGGTAAAAGTCTGGACAGTAGCAGTAGTATTATCTGCCGTAACTGTACCGTTTACTACATTAGCAGTGATTGTAGCCGTATCCTTTCCCACATCTGCAGGAACCGTACCGTTTGCCAGAGAATCCGTTACCGATTTCAGGGTGCTGCCGTCAGTAGGAGTTTCCTCTTTAATGGTGTATCTCGTTCCGGCAGGAATGCCTGTAAAAGTTTTTGTATCCCCTGATTTTAAAGTAAAGGTCTGTTGAATCTTGTTATCGTCTGTTACCTGATAAGAGGCATCCAGAGTATCCTCAAGCTTTAAGCCTGCTACGTTGTCAAAGGTTACTGTGAAGCGGTAGCTGGTGTTTGGATCCAAGGCTGCTGAGCCGTCTGCCTGAGCCTTTGTAATGGCAATTGCCCCGGTCTTAAAGCTGTTGGTGTATTTTACCCTTAAATCCATTTCAATTGTTTCGCTGTCAGTGTCGATGTAATTTCTGAATAAAATAGCATTTTCCGGCCGCTCGGTAATGTTGGTGTTGTGGGGGATTGTCTGTCCATTCATATCTGTAGCGTTTTCTGGAAATTTTTCTGTTCTTCCATCATTTGCCGTCACACCGGACTGATCCTTTAGGGAGCTTAAGGAGCTTCCTGTTACCCAGTAGGTATCATCCTGCAGGTCTGCCTTTGAAACTTCGGCATCTTTGCTGTAAATCGTATATTTTGTGTCAAAAACATCGGTTAATAATTGCTCGGCAGCATCGCCGGATAAGCCAGAAAGAGTTTCCATCATGGAGCTTGTTTTTTCGGTCACCACTATGTAGCTACCCCGTCTGAATTTATTGGTAAGTTTTGCAAGCTGTTTATCCTTTAAGCCGATAACGTTGTTTGTTACTATGAGGTCTTCGGTGTTTACCTGAGTTTCGCTGCCATTGGAACCCCTTGCAAAAAGATTGTATTTTGCACCATTGGCAGGCTCCGCTTTTCCGGATGTTACCGAACCGTAATCTGAAATGGCTTCCTGCCGCATGATAAAGCCGACTCCGGAAGCCAGCTCAATCATTTCATCTACTGTACGGGGATCATAATGGGTAGCAAGGTTGCGGATGTCCATATCAAAAACAAGGTTCTTTACATTGTTTTTGAAATTCGTATTACCGCTAAACAAAGGATCAATACCTTCAGTATCTACTTCTTTTTCGACGGAAAATACATTGTTGTCCGGGAAGTTAAAGCTAACATACATATTGGATTCCCAAAGTCCCCGTTCCATGTAATACATGGTAAGAGTATGCTGGTCTGTATTATTTGCGTCTGGTAATATATTTTTAAAATCAAAAACAGCCGTTCCTTCATTATTACCATCGGAGGTTTTTACAGCAGAGTCATAACCATTAAAGAGGCCACCGACAGTAGCTATTTTATCTGCAAAATTAATATTGCCGTTCACTACACCATGGCCACCACCTATATCAAGAACAAGCTTACCGTCAATGAAAATCCAGATATCATCATCACCAGAAAAGTTAAACTCAATAGGATGGGGCTTGTATGACATGTCTTTAATGGTACCGTCTGGTGTCAAACGGAAATTAATTTCCATTTTCATTCCAAATCCATAGTTTAATTCGTTTACTTTACCGCTTGTATCATCATCATCAAACGGAAAGAAATTAGAAGCAGCTGTTGCATGACCCTCTGTATACCCCTTGACAGGATTGGAGTTCTTCTCCTGAAGGAAATAATGACCATTAGCCTGGGTCATGCGCAGGGTTGTTTCCTTACTGTTAAATGTCCAATAGTCATCTACCTTTGTAAAAGGAAAGTATACGGAAGGATAAACCTTGCCAAGTACGGTATTGTAGGAGTTTGCACCTTCTAGAAAGTCCTTGTTAAAAAATGGAGCATCTACACCGCTCATTTGAAGCTTGTTGTCGCTTGTCAGGGAAGAATCCACTAATCCCTGAGTGGCAACCGAAGTATCGTGAGAATGAGTACTATCTCCCACTTCTGCACATATACTGCAGCCTTCACGGAACTCTGAGTTGTTAATATGGTAAAATTTTTTGATGTTGCTGCTATAACCGAATAAGTTTAAATCTGCTGCAATATCTTTAAAGTAAGTGCCTTCACTGTTCCCCTTCCATTGAAAATGACCGAAATATAACGGATTGGCCACGTTCTTATCACGGTAATAGTCGCTTAAAGCAGTATTAAACAGTTGGTGAGTCACATAAGTTCTATTGGTAAAATCCAATGTAGGCGGCTTACTCACAGGTCTCTGAATGGTTCCTCTGTCGATTCCGTTAAGCTCCTTATCGGAAAAATAATCAAAAAAGGTAGTATTGATATATAATTTACTATCGTCCCGAACCTCTGCGCCGGTGGCAGTAGCAGTATAGGTAATATCATTTCCTCTTGTGGTAATCTTATAAACTTCATTCCAGTAACCGTCTCTGCGCTGGTCGGCCGGATCAGAAACCTGACTGCCATTCATCCATTGCTCTTCGTATACACACTGATCACCGTTGTCAGCATAAAAGCAGGGACTGGTAAAATTGTCAGGAATCGTTAATTCCTTTGTACAGGTACCGCCTGTCTGGTAATCTCCCGCACTTGCTACAGGATAGCTTGCAAATACAATACGGTCGTATCCTGCATCTAAGTCTACGGACCACACATCTGCCCATGTATTGGCTCCAACAGTATGGGAGGGTACCGATGTCATCTCACCGTTTGTTGAATCGGCAGTATTAGTTGATTTCCATGCATAATAATATACCTTGGGGTTGTCCTTAAAAGGTATACTATTAGGATTATGTAATACCCTTCCAGCATCATTATTGACATTGCCCGAATAATTCACCTTAGACTGGGTGGCATCAAAATAAACGGTCCGCTCACCCGCACCTGCTTTCAGGTTTATTTCAGCAGAGCCTTGGGCAATATCCCCATCCTGCTCTGTGTCAGAAGTAGCATTGCCGGAAATGGAGCCGGATTTTGAAGTGGTACCCATTTCTGCTGCAGATTTTGCTTTCCCAACAGGGTTTGTCTTATCTGCCGGCACGTCTTCGCTAGTTGATTTTGCCTTAGTGGAAGGCACTGCGTCATCGGAGGATTCCAATTGTACGGTATCCGTGGACTTGGCGGTGTCTTCCTCGGCGAAAACGGATATTACGGAGCTGTTAGTAATGAAAAGTATGAAAGCTGCTAACAGACAGAATATCCTTTTTCTGTGCTTGGTCATTGTTCCATCTCTCCTTTGCATTATTTTTTAGATATATTGTTATATTACAAAAAAGCTACACCCCATTAATTTTTTTGGCATAAAAATCTGTGTAACTTATCTTGACTTTTAGTATAACATATGTGAGAATAAAAAACTATATTCTTTTTTGATAATTTGTAACAGTTCGGCCACAAAATTTGAATATGGAAACTCAAAAAAATTCGTATCATATTGATTGTTTTTTAGTTTTGTGTTAGTATAAGAAAAATATGTCTTTGCTGTAATATTATGTAAAGAAATACACTGTTTATCAGGGAAGATAAATTACTCAATTGTCTTAGCATTACAAAGCAATAAGCTATCGGATACCTGCATATACTTATTGAATCCATATCCTGTATGCCGGCAAAGGCATCTATCATATGTTTTTCGTTCACCTGGATTCTATTCTCTTTTCTGAAATCCGGTAGTCCATATTTTACCGGTAAAAGCATTCACTTTTTTCTTCCCATTATGTACAAAGACAATAGAAATGATATGGAGGTAAGGCGAAATGGAGAAAGCAGAAGAAAAGAAAAATTTTTTCCACAACATAAAAACCCAATTGTTGGCAGTGACTCTGGTTCCATTGGTCATTTTAGGAATCATCAGTATCCTGACAGCCAAACTCAATCTGGAGAATGGATTACAGGAAGAATGCATGAAACAGCTAAGGGCAATTTGCGTTGCGGTCAGGGCATCCTATAACGAGCTGAATGATGAGCCATATGCGCTCAATGATGCGGGGGATATGCTAAAAGGCGATTATAACATTACCCAGAATGTGGATAGGGTTGATGCGTATACAGAAGGTATGGATGCGGTGGTCACCTTATTTTATGGAGATACCAGAAAGGCCACTTCTCTTATAGATGCTGCTTCGGGAGAAAGAATTACAGGAACCCAGGCATCTGCGGAAGTAGCGGATGCTGTCTTAAACGGACAGGAGTACTCTTCTACCGACCTTATCATTAATGGAGAAAATTATCATGCATATTATATCCCGCTGAAAAATCCGGATGGAACCGTGGCTGGAATGGTATTTGCGGGGGAATCCAACAAAAAGATAAATGCTTATATTTCAGCTAAACGGAATAACATACTGCTGATTACAGCTATTGTATTGATATGTGCCATTGGATTTGCAGCATTTGTATCCGTCAGAATTTCAAAGGCGGTAGACGATACAAAAGAGGCTATCGACAACCTTTCTGACGGAAATCTGACATATAAGGTAACAGATAGTCTATTGAAAAGAAAAGATGAAATCGGTGATATGGGACGAAGTGCAGAGAAATGCATTGAATCACTGCATACCATTGTAAGCGATATACAGGGATTTGCCAGCAGTGTCCGGAAGGCAGGCGATGAATTAGAATCAACGGCTGTCCATACAAGCCAGAATGCAGATGAGATTTCTCTTGCGGTAGAAGATGTTTCCAAGGGAGCGGTATCTCAGGCGGAAGAGGTGGAAGCTGCCACGGTTCAAGTCAGCGATATGGGGCAGGCCATTGAAAATATCGTGTCAAGGATTGGGGATTTGAATGATACGTCCCAGAAAATAGAAACTGCCGGGACAGAAGTAACCCAGATTATTCATGAACTAAGCGATAGTAATGATAAGACGGCAGAAGCCATAGAGTCAGTATCAAAGAATGTAATAGCCACAGATGAATCGGTAAAAAGAATTTCAGAGGCTGTGGAAATGATAACAAACATAGCCGGTCAGACCAGCCTGTTGTCCCTAAATGCTTCTATTGAAGCAGCAAGGGCAGGTGAGACAGGAAGAGGCTTTGCCGTTGTAGCTTCGGAGATTCAGAAGCTTTCGGAGGAATCAAATAAATCCGCACAATGCATTTCCAAAGTCATTGAAGGTCTGCGGGAGGATTCACGCAATTCCATGACAATGATGGAGGAAGTCAGAATCAGGCTTAAGGAACAGCAGGAAAAATTAGATTCCACCAAAAGTCAGTTTAAAGATGTCAATGCTGGAATCGTGTCCTCAAGAGAAGAAACAATGGAAATCAATGATCAGGCCAAGTCCTGTGATACTTCCAGAGAGGTGGTTGTAGATATTATTCAGAACCTGTCAGCCATTTCTGAGGAAAATGCAGCTGCATCACAAGAGACAACCGCATCCATGCAGGAATTAAATGCAACGATCAGCCTGTTGGCAGAATCAGCAGGAGACCTGAAGGAAGTAGCGGAGTCTTTATCGGAATCTATGGAATTCTTTCAAATGCAGTCCTAAAAATAAGGAAAACCTCTCAAGATGTTTGTCTGGAGAGGTTTTTCTTTCGTTGCGTTCTTTTTAGAAAAGTGTTAGAATCGTTTTTACTGGAAACTTGAGAATTTGACCAGGAAGGAATATAGGAGCCAAATATGGAAAGAAGACCGAAAAATGAGAATGAGTTGATTCAGGAGGGGCTGGAACGATTTTTAGAGCAGGAATTGAAGGGAATCTCTTCTAATGAAGAACAGGGAGCATCCGTTCTGCCGGATTCCCAAAATGTATCCAGAAAACCGGACAGAGGTACGATTCAGATGATTGATTTGGACAGACCGGCAGGGCGACGTAGGGGACAGCAGGGTTTTACAGCAGAAGACCGAAATGGACTGGATTTGGATTTTGAAGAGCAGGTTCCTGAAAAAAACAGAAATGTGCCAAGAAATCTTAATGGTGGAAAAAGTACAAAAGCAGCACGACCGAAACCCGGCAATAGGAATACGGAGAAGAAAACAAAGAACAAGAAAGCCTCCGGCTGGAAAAAGCTGTTGATTGTTCTTGCGGTATTGTTCGTTATTATCATGGGGGGTCTGTATGCTCTTGTTGGGAGCATATACGATAAGATGGAATATGAGGAAGTGAAAAATTATTCCTCAGAGCCCATGAAGGAAAAGGGAGTAATCAATATTTTGTTAATCGGAAATGATTCCAGGGAAAATGGAGAGGATGGACGTTCTGATGCCATGATTCTGATATCGATCAGCGATAAGACCAAGACCATTACCATGACATCTCTGCTCCGTGATATGTATGTGGACATTCCCGGACATGATGGAAACAGGCTGAATGCCGCCTATTCTTATGGGGGACCGGAGCTTTTAATGGAAACGATCGAGCAAAATTTTGACATTGAAGTACACCGGTATGCCCTTGTTAATTTCCAGGCATTTGCCAATCTGGTAGATGCAGTGGGAGGGGTAGACCTGGAGCTGACCAATGGGGAAGTAAATTATGTCAATGGTTATTTGGTGGAATACAATATGCTGGAAGGAAGGCCGGAGGGAACGGATTATCTGGATACCTCTTTAAGTGGAATGATTCATTTAAATGGTCCTCAGGCACTTGCCTATACAAGGAACCGCTATATTGGAACCGATTTCGGCAGAACGGAACGGCAGCGGAAGGTTCTTGCGGCAGTCATGAAAAAAATGCCCGGAACGCTGGCTGTAAACTCCGGTGAATTGATTGATGGATTATTTCCAAATCTTACTACGAATCTGACAAAAAATGAATGCTTTCGTTTAAGCCTGGATGGAAGCAAGTTTCTGACCTATGAATTGGTACAGCAGGCGATTCCGGCAGAAGGAACCTATTCCAATGCTACTATTCGGAGCATGGCAGTGCTGGAAGTGGATTTTGAAGCCAATAAGAAGATTTTGCAGGAAAGCATTTATGGGAAATAGATGCCCAAAATTTGAAAATTGTGTGTCTATGAAAGATTACTAATTACAATTAGAGGGTATCTGTGTTATACTAGTCCTAATTGCATGATTACGGAGCATTCCGGAAATAGCAATTTGCGGTGGAAGTTATCTGGATCAGCCGCAATATGAAGGAGGAACAATAAAGTGTCGAAAGAAAAAGAAGTAAAAAAAGAGTCGGAAAAAGTTATGACCAAATACGAAAAAAAGCAGGCTGCCAGAATTGCCCAGCAGAAAAAGGATGAAAAGGCGGCTAAGCTTACAAAGCTGGTAGTAACCCTTGTTTGTGTCTGTATCGTGGCAGCCATAGCATTTTCCATAGGCAGTGCGGTCATCAGGCGTCAACAGGCCATTAATGGTGTCTATGTAAAGATAGGAGACCATGAAGTAACAAAAGTAGAATATGATTTTTGTTACAATACAGTAGTAAATAATTACCTGAATATGTATTCTTCTTTTCTTCCTTACATGGGACTGGATACATCCAAGGACTTTGCAGATCAGCAATATGATGACAGCAAAAGCTGGAAGGATGCTTTTGATGAAATGACAGTAGAGCAGTTAAAGCAGGTAAAGGCATTAGTGGATGACAGTAAGACACAGAACTTTACCTATGACACCGCAGAGGATTATAAGGCATTTCAGGATAGTCTGGAAACAGCCGCATCAGAGGCGAACATGAACATCAAGGAATACTATAAGCAATATTATGGCGAATATGCAACAGAAGCAAGGATCGAGCCTTTTGAAAAGGAAAGCCTGTTAGCAGCAGCTTACTTTGAAGAGCTGCTTGAAAAGAACAAGCCATCTGATGAAGAAATCAATTCTTATTATGAAGAAAATAAAGATGATTATGATATCGTAGATTATAGAAGCTTTACCTTCTCCGCATCTGCAGGAGAAGATGCAGGCGAGGAAGAAATAGCAGCAGCTATGGAAGTTGTAAGGCAAAGCGCAGAAGATATGCAGACAAGAAGAGCAGCAGGAGAAGACTTTGAAGCCCTTTGCGTGCAGTTTGCAACGGAAGAAAATAAAGCAGCCTATGAAAATGAGGAATCCGAACAGAGCCTTACCACAGGCGCAAGAAAATCATCCGTTTCATATGCTTATTCGGACTGGCTTTTTGATGCAGAAAGGAAAGAAGGGGATTTAACAGTTGTTCCGGATGAGACAAACAACCAGTATCACGTAGTTGAGTTTATTTCCAGAAGCAAGGATGAAACTGCAAACACCTCCATATCTGATACCTTGTCACAGAACAAGGCCGGCGAATATGTGGATCAGCTCTTGGATGCTTATGATATAACAGATGTGGCCGGTAAGCTGAAATATCTGACGATTCCAGAGGAGACAGTAAGTGATAATGGGATAGAAGAAGGTGTGGACGAGATAGAAGAGTTGGAAGAATCAGACTCCGACGAGGAAGTTGAAGGAGCAGACGGCGATAGCTTCACAGAGTAACGAAGAATATTAGAAAAGTTAATAGTTTTGACATCTGGCAGGAGCAGTCATATCATGTGGAAGTCTTAAGGAGTTTCTCTAAAGCTTTCAGGGATGTGATTGCTCCTGTGTTCTTTGTTCAAAACTTTCTGCTAAACATTTCTCTCTAAAAACATATCTTAAGCTGTAAAGCAATAAAATGACTGCAATCCAACATAATCTTTAGAAATTTTTACAAATGATAGTTGACGGAAATAATCAATAGAGTTAAAATGATTACAATATGTAATGCAATGTAAGATTATGGTTTACATATACAAGTCGGTAAAGAAAACTTCTTACTATTGCATAGAGCTAAGAATGACAAAACCACGCACACAGATGAAGGAGGTAACTATGAGGATTCCTAAAAGAAGCATATCCATTATTTTAACGTTAGTCCTGACCATTATCAGTATCTGCGCAAACATTCCTTTGCATGTAAAAGCAAACCCAGAAAACGTAACCATCTATTTTGTGGATTCCACTGAAGAAGAGTGGCTTGCAAATGATTCCGCAGTCATGGAGCTTGTGGACAATACAAGCGGGCACGATTCCTATACAATGACTACAAACGATAATAAAATATGGAGCGTAGAGGTTCCGGCATCGGCTTATAACATTACCTTTAACCGTTATGATCAAGAAAAATCCCTGTTATGGAATTCCTGGAGCGCAGGAGGCAGGGACGGAAATGTCACCTATCGGGCAGAAAGTGCGTCACATGGAAGGTGGACGGGGGAAGAACCGGACATAGAAGGATTTCAGGCAGGAGATATTGTATATCTGGATCTTACAGAGTTTACAGACTGGCTGAACAATGCCGCAGTGCTTTATGTCAATTTTACAGACGCAACCAAGAATGAAAATGGCGGAAATGATGTTATCATAGCAAATGCGGACAGATCATGTTATAATCCGGTAACGGGTCTGAAAGAAACAGAGGACAATATTTATTCCTATGAAATTACGGAAGAGGACGCAAAAGCGGCTGTGCTGCGGTTTTGGAGAGGCAACGGAGATACCCTTTGGAACTGTTCGCCAAAGCTTACCTATGAGGAATATAAAAAAGGGAATAACTGTGTAAAAGTCACCGGATGGTCAGAATCCGGAAGTCTGACTGTATTTGAAAAGAATGAGGAAGACGAACTGGAAAAACTCTTAAAGGAGCTTGCAAAGGACAGCGACCATGACGGGGCGCCGGATTTTTATGAAACAGAGTTTTTAAATACGGATCCATACAATCCGGACAGTGACGGAAACGGAGTCTGTGACGGGGATGAGGATTTTGATAAGGATGGACTGACCAATGCCTATGAGATTGAAAATTCCTTAAATCCCATGTCTGCCGATACGGATATAGACGGACTTTCCGATTATGATGAGCTCCAGACTTACCACACCGATGCCTCCATGCAGGATACGGATGGGGATGGCGCAACGGACGGTTGGGAAGTGGAAAACGGCTATGACCCTTGTGTTTATAATAATTCCTTTACAGCGTCACTCATAGATGATGAGGACATGGAGGGCAATCTGGAAGCGGTTATGGTGGAAATATCCGGTGCAGACGGCATGGGAGCGGAAACACTGGATATGGAACGGGTGGAAAATGCGCTTTTGAATGAGGAGGTTCCGGGCTATATTGGGAGCTGCTATGAATTTACGTCAGGCGGAACTTTTGAATCCGCAAAGATATCCTTTGCCGTGAAAGAGGAATTGATGGGGACGGAGGGCTTTGAACCGGCCATTTATTACTTTGATGAAGAGACCCAGCTTTTGGAAGAGGTAGAGGGCCAAAAGACGGAAGGGAATGTGGTTTCCGCAGAGCTGTCCCATTTTTCCAAATATATCCTTTTAAACAAGACGGAATATAAAAAGGTGTGGAATTACCAGCTTCTATATATAGAAGATGGGCAGACTACTTATGAAGGAATGGATATCGTGTTTGTAATAGATTCATCCGGAAGCATGTCCACAAACGACCGGGGCGGCGTCCGCAAAAGGGTTACCAATGAGTTCATCCAAAAACTGACGGAAAAAGACAGAGCAGCCGTAATACAGTTTGCTACAAGCGCAGCACTGCTTTCTCCCTTTACTGCAGATAAAAAAACCTTGCAAGCTGCAGTCAATAGGATTGGAAACTCCGGAGGAACAAGCTTGTCCAGTGGGATATCGATGGCAATCAATCAGTTTCCAACATCCCAGGATGCTGAGCAGGAAGGGATGAAATGTATCATCATGCTGACGGACGGAGACGGGAGCTATAACAGCAGCCTGACCCAAACGGCAGCAGCCAGAGGCATCGTGATTTATACGGTAGGACTGGGAAGTTCTGTTTCAAGCAGCCTTCTGACTTCAATAGCAATCGGAACCGGCGGGAGCTATTACCATGCAAATAATGTGAGTCAACTGTATGGAATATTTGACAGCATTGCTGACCAGTCCGATTTGGGTAAAGATACGGACGGGGACGGCCTGAATGATTACTATGAGAAAGAGATTTGTTCCGGTAATTTGAGATTAGGAACAGGGGTAAGGCTGACAGGACTGAATTATCAAAATCCGGATACGGACAATGACGGGTTGAAGGACGGAGCGGAAATAAAGGTGACGAAAAATGGAAACAGGATTACTGTTCGTATGATTTCTAATCCTACTAAGGCAGATACGGATGGGGACGGCTATCCGGATTCTACGGATGAATATCCGTTATATCCTAATTCCTATAAATATTTGGGGGATGAGAAGTATTTTCAACATCTGAACAAAGAATTGATTTCTGTCAAAAATGAGAGTTGGAAATATGGTTTTTCTGCGACATCCTTTATTGCAGGTCATGCAGTTAAAATCATGATAAGGGATTACTACAGGTACAAGGATCCAGACAGCATTCCGGATTCCTACTGGGATAAGTATTGTAATCAATTTAACTCATATGTTAGGAGTTATGGCGATGTTTATCAGGAACTGCATTACTTTAGGAACAATCTTAACAGGGCGCCCTCTTCGTTGGATGAGATGATTAGCACCATAAATTCTGCATCTGGTTCCACATGGCGACTGCTTTCAGTGTGGGCTTCGCTGTACCATATGTATGGAGAAAATGGGGAATACAATTTGAAGTTCGTGTCAAGCGATGGAAAGTATGAGGGTGTATATAACAAAAATGGAACGGAACTGACGGAGGTTAATGACCCGGTTAATATGGGGACTTATAATTATGCAGACCCAAGTGATGGCCTTGAACATACTTATTTTGATGTAATAACGTATTCTAGATGGGGAAATACCAGAGATTCTGTAGAGGATTGTAAAAAAGCATCTGCTGCAACAGAACTTGCAATTACAATATTTAAATTCAATCAAAACAACGCTGCAAAATCCTATCGAAGTCAAATAGAAAATAGAATTCAGTAAAATTTATACATATCATAGAATACTATATGGGATGTTAAAATTTTGGATTATCATAGGAGGGATGTTCAAATGAAAAGGCATAAAGTATTCGGTGCGTTATTGATTTGCAATTTAGTGATAGTATTACCTTCCTTTTCTGCGGGGGTACTATTATTGTTTTCTGTTTTGCTGGGCATTAACCTATTGACATCTACGATTATGTTTCCTGGATGGTGGGAAACTATAAATCTCATTTATGGGACTGTTTTTTCAATACCAGCCATAATCATCATTTGTTTCAGCACTCTTTTTATAATAATAAAAGATTATAAACAGAAGAATTTAACAAAGAAAAATCTGGTTATGCTTTTAATTTCCTGCCTATTAACTGTTGCGGCACTCTTATGCAGTTTTGGTACTGGAATGATTTTTCTATCCGCATAAATTTGTATACAACTATGTTGCTCCAAGCAGTTTTCTTATACATATTTATTTTAATGTGCTTTCATATGGGTTTCAGATAGAAAGCAAAAACCAATGATATCATATACCATATGGGGCTTTGATGGTATTTGATGGAATATCGTTGTACCATATGTATGGAGAAAATGGGGAATACAATTTGAAGTTCGTATCAAGCGATGGAAAGTATGAGGGTGTGTATGATAAAAACGGGACGGAGTTGACGGAGGTTAATGACCCGGTTGATATGGGGACTTATAATTATGCAGACCCAAGTGTTTGTTTTGGTGTTGTACATGGTTATTTTGATGTAATAACATATTATAGTTGGGGAAATACAAGAGCATCCATGGAAAAATGTAAAGAAGCAATAAAATCCGAGGATAATAGTAAAAAATATAATGAAAATGCTGATGCAAAAGCTTATAGGATTCAAATAGAAAGCAGGATTCAATAATACTATATATAGAATGAGGATTTCAATGAAAAAGAAAACATTTCAAATACTATTATGCGGTAATCTATTGATATTATTTCCTTCTATATTGGATGAGTTGGTACGGTACAATATTATAAATTATAAGTATGCCTGGTCTATTATGTCACCTAACTGGTTTGTTATAAATGCTATATATGGATTACTTTTTTCCATACCTGCTATGATACTTATAAGCATTAGTACTTTGATTGTAATAGAAAAAGAACATAAAAAAGGAAATATCATCAAGCAAAATTTATTTATATGGCTGACCCTTTGGCTATTAAACGCAATCGCAATTTTATCCAGCTTTGACATAGCAATGTTGATAGCAAGGCAATAAATTTTTATGTAAGGAAATGTCTGCCATGAGACAGACATCTCCTTATAAACATATCAGTAAATAGAATGGTTTAGCTGATTGTGACAGGGATAGGTACTGTAACCAATTCAATTTTTATGTCAGGGGATACGGCAGTGTTTATAAGGGGACTGCATTACTTTAAAATAATCTGAACAAGGCCTCTTCTTCGTTGGAAGGGATGATCAGCACTATCAATTCTGCATTTGGTTCCACATGGCGACTGCTTTCAGTGAGGACTTATAATTATGCAGACCCAAGTAATACTCTTGAACATACCATTTTTGATGTAAAACCATATGATTATAGACTAGGTGGATGGGGAAATACGAGAGATTCTGTAGAGGGATGTAAAAAGGCATGTGATGCAGCAACCGATGGCACTGCAAAAGATAAATTTAAGTACAATAATGAAGCAGTTGCTTATCGAAATCAAATAGAAGTCATAATTCAATAATTCGTATATTTCATAAAATACAAATAACATTATGTTTATGTGTGGAGATAATAATGAAAAAAAACATGATATTGAAGATACTATTATGCTGTAATTTGTTAGTGCTAACACCTTCTATCATTGAAGTATTACCTGCATTAGGCGTTATTCGCATAGGATTTCCAGTGGTATGGGGGCTTTGGTGGTATTTGAATGCTTTTTATGGAGCTTTTATTTCAATACCAGCCATAGTAATCATTACTCTGATTACTATATTTGTAATAATCTATAATTATAAAAAGGATGATTTGACAGAGAAAGATTTGATTATATTGATAATTCTTTGCTTGCTGAATATTCTGGCAGGTTTGGGCAGTCAAGAAATTGCCGAGCATGTAAAAGGTATCTGATGGAATATTTCCATATGAAGGTGTTTAAATGAAAAAAATAAAGTATGGAAAATATTATTGTGCTGCAATTTATTAGTGTTATCACCATCTATTTATGCAGCAGTATCATCATGGGAACCATTTTCTCTGTTGACGTTTCTAAATGGCGTTTATGATATGAATGAATTTAAGGGATTATGCAATTTTAAGTCGGAGGCGCCCAAATGAAAAAGAAAGCATTTCAAATGCTATTATGCGGTAATCTATTAATATTATTTCCTTCTATTTGGATTGAGTTAATTCGATACGGCATTATACCTTTTGAGTGCCTTAAGCATGTCCCGTCAATTATGTCATTTAAATGGCTTAATATACTTATACTCTTTACATATGGAGTTCTTTTTTCAATGCCCGCTATGATAATTATAAGCATTAGTACTTTGATTATAATAGAAAAAGAACTTAAAAAGGAAAATTTGATCCTGTTTATATGGCTGATTCTTTGGCTATTAAACGCAATCGCAATTTTATCCAGTTTTGACATGGTAATGTTTGTGGCAAGGCAATAAATTTTTATGTAATAAGATGTCTTCCATCAGATAAGCATCTCATTATGAGGGATGTTCAAATGAAAAACATAAAGTGTGGAAAATATTATTATGTTGCAATTTATTAGTGTTATCACCTTCTATTTTTACAGTAGCATTAGATGTTTATGCAGCAGTATTATCATGGGAACCATTTTCTATCTTGAATTTTATCTTGACGCTTCTAAATGGATTTTATGGAATCATTTCAATACCAGCCATAATAATCATCCCCTTAATTACTATATTTATAATAATAGATGAGTATAAAAAAGAAAATTTGGCAGAGAAAGATTTGGTCATACTGATAGTTCTTTGCTTGCTGAATATTCTGGCAAGTCTGGGCAGCCGGGAATTTGCCAGTATGGTAATGAGTACATAGTTCCAGGAGCTCCTGGTAAAATACTATAAGTCTATGAATTTACACATCATGTCCTGAATTTGAAACGGAACCATGCCATAAATCTTAACAAAAAAAGGAAATCCTGCTAAATTTTACAACAAAAAGTAAGGGAATTTCTGTAAAATAAAATATTTCATTGAATTCTAATCAAAGAATTCGTATAATGAAACTCAAATGAATAACTGCAAAACAGCTGAAGCATCATGCAACAGGTTTTGCAGTTATTCTATTCCACTTAAAAATGGACGGGGAATGAAATGAAAGAAAAAGGTTTTCATCGAACACCAGAAGAGGTGGTGGAACTATATGCAGATACAGTCTATAAAATTGCCTTATCCCAGACAAAAAATAAAGAAGATGCGGAAGATATCTTTCAAGAGGTCTTCTTAAGCTACATGAATTGTAAAAAAGACTTTCTCTCTGAAGAACACGAAAAAGCCTATATCATCAGAATGACGGTAAATTATTGTAAAAAGCATTTCAGAAGTGCATGGTTCCGCCATCGGGCAGAATTTACGGAAGTTACCGGAATAGTCAGTAGGAATGAGGAAGAGGCGGACTTATATGAGTCTGTATTAGAGCTTCCTGCCAAGTATAAGCTTGTGATTCACCTGTTTTATTATGAGGAGTTGTCCGTATCCCAGATCAGTCAGGTTCTCCACATAAAGGAAAGTACAGTAAAATCCCAGCTTATGAGGGGCAGGCAAATGTTAAAGAAAGCTATTTTGGAGGTGTAAAAATGCAGGACAATATATTGATTCCATATAAGAATGTGAATGAGAAGATTTTAGTTCCGGACCAGTTAAAGGAAGATACCATACGGCTGATGAAAGAAAGAAAACCCGTAAGGAAGTATACGGCATTTGCATATGCGGCAGCAGTGTTTGCGTGCATTGCGGTATTAGGCGTGGTTTCTTTGCAGATCAGGCAGAGGGCGGAGAAGGATATTACCATCTGTGATGCATTGGATGAAAATTCGGTAAAGGAACAGGTTGCGCTTTCCAAAGGAAGCCTGGACTTTGAAAAGATTCCGGGGGAATTTGTAGCTCCCGGTCTGACTTTGGGAGTAATGGACGGGCAGAAGGTATCTGTAAATGAAAAAGAATATTTTGCTTATCTAGGAAAAAACCCCTTACCCTCTTATATTCCGGAAGGGATGACAAAGCAGGAGACAGAGGGGCAGATGCTTACCCAAAAAGAAGACGGAAGTTATGGAGAAGATCTGTTTTTTGTAACATATGAAGGAAGCAATGAAAGCTTTCTGGAAATTCTGTTATCTGCCAATGGCATACCGGAAGCGGAAACGGCAAAAGAGCTGACCGGCAGTTCGGTTAATGGCATAGAGATCAAAACTGCATATTATGGTGCCAAACCAGAGGAAACGGTTTTTCTTGCCTATTTGCAGGCAGAGGGAGTAGGATATCGGATCAAAAGCAGGGGTATCAGTCAGGAGGAATTTATCCGGATTTTATTATCCATCGTAAATAAATAAAAAAATTTATTTCTTTTGCAACCTTTTGGAACCTTGCGGGATATTATTGTTAGAATGCAGGATCTGGCATGAAAGATTTTTTGCCGGACATGTAGATAAAATGAAGATTGTCTGAACAGACAGAAGGAGGAATTATGAAAAAGATGAAAAGAATGATTAGTATGCTTGTTATCTTAACCGTCTTAGCAGGGAGCATTGCCGGATGTGGCAAAAAAGAGACTGCAGCAACTGACGACGGGGAAGTGACGGCACAGGAAACCGGCGGGGAGGAAGGGCTTAGAGCGGATGATTCTGACAATGACCTGTCCAGCAGCCTGAAACAGAAATATGCCGGAACCGAAAGCGACAAATACGAATATGCCAATCCGGTATATAATGTAGAAAGGGATCATGCCTTTGTATTTGAACAGGTAGGAACCCGTTATCAGGAGGATGACTCCTGCTATGATGATATTGGTGTCTACATAGACAGCAACTTTATAAATCCAATTGTACCGGAAATGGAATATGATTCCGATAAGCAGACGCTGACCATCAGCCCGAACAAGGACATGCCGGCTCTCAGATATCTGGATGATGAATACACGGAAGGTGTAAGAAACTGGGGAAATGCTCCAAAATACTGGATTGTACAAAAAAATGACTTTGCCACCGGGGAACCCTTGAAAAAGCCTATCGTTACCTTGTTTACGGTAAAAGCAGATTTAGATGCCCCTACCGTTACCTTTGATGTGGACGAAAAGGGATATGCGAGACTGTCCTGGAAGCCGGTTGCCGGTGCAACAGGTTATAAAATATATGAACTGTCAGAAAGCGCCGAATATGGCATCAGTTTAGAATCTCCTTATCTGATTGGAGAAACGACAGATACCTCTTTTACCAAATTTCCAGGAGTAGAAGAATATACGCCAGATACGGAGTTAGAAGAGGCAACAGGAATCGTATTTGGAGTAACTACCCAGAATATAGATTTTTATAACTCTGGCATTGATGATGAAGAAAGCGGGCTTAGCGATGTTTATTGTGTTGTAGCTGTAAACGGAGAAAAGAAATCCAATGTAAGCAACTTTATTTATGAAAAGGACGTTAGAAATCGTTTAGTGTTCAGCCGTGTTTTTGATTATGATAATACGGGAGAAAAGGAAGAGGATTATGAGGTAGTCAGGGAAAAGGTTTCAGAGCTCCCATCCTTCCAACTGATAGAAATGGCAGACGGCTCTATTGTGCCCATGGCGATTGATTATGCCAATGCAACATGGAAAGAATCTCCGTATAACGTGGATTTGGGAGATGGAAATATCACCATCAACATCCACGCAGGCATTCAGGGAACGGACTTTAAAATCACTCTGGCTGCCAGAAGTGCAACCAAGAGCACCATTGACAGTGACCTTGCTGCCCTTGCCCAGAAGCAAAAATCCGTTAGCGGTAAAAGTGCAGATGTAAAGCCAAAGAACGATATTGATTATGTACCTTCCACAGATAATTCTTCTGATAAGGGGAAAGAGCCAGAAGAAACCAGCCAGGAACCGGAGGAGTCCCAGGATACTTCGGATGCGGGAGATGTAGATGAAATCGATGAGTCAGAGGAAGAGCTTGCAGGAGATGACGGAATAGACGAAGCCGAGGAAGAGCTTGCAGGAGATGACGGAATAGACGAAGCCGAGGAAGAGCTTGCAGAAGGTGATGGAACTGACGAAGCCGAAGAAGAGCTTGCAGAAATTGAAGGGACCGATGAAGAGGCAGAAGATCCGGATGCAGAAGAATTGGCGACAACCGAATTAACCGGAGACGAATTAAACAATATTGAAGTAACTGCCACAAGCGCATTAAGTGCATATATTGCAACTTATATGCTTTCCCATGAGGAAGCCATTGACTTATCCATGTTCCCGGAAGCTGGTGACAGCGATTATCTGGTAAATGCCCTGATGGAAGCTTACAATCAGAATCCGTTAATCGGTTCTTTGAATAGATATGCTTATGATTACGATAGTTCTATTTTGCTTTTGGATTATGAATATTCCAGGGAAGAGCAGCAGGATATGCAGGAGGCAGTGTTAGCAGAGGCTGACAAGGTAATCGGAGAAATCATAACCGATGACATGAATGATGTGGAAAAAGAATTTGCCATCAATAATTACCTGTGCTCCACTGCAGAATATGATTATGCTGCATTGGACAATGCAGAAGAAAATAATTACCAGACAGTAGATCATGACTTTGCCCATTCCTTTACCCCTTATGGTGTATTGATCAACAAAGTGGGCGTATGTGCTTCTTATGCAGGAGCATTTAAGGTACTGGCTGATAAGGCAGACCTGGATTGCTATGTGGTAAGCGGCTATTTAAACGGAAACCTTCCTCATGCATGGAACAGAGTAGGCATTGATGGACAATGGATTACGGTGGATTCTACCAACAATGATAATGAAAAATATGCAAATGCATTATTAAACATACCGGATTATATGTCTTCCGGTTTTCTGGTAGAAGACAACACCTATTTATTAGCAGACGCACTGGCTCAAATGGAAGCGGATCAGGAGGAAAGTGAATTTTACCGGGTAGAAAACAGATATTACAGCCATGATGAACTGGAATCCCAGTTAGAGATGCTCTTAGCGAAAGGAGAAACCTTTACCATCCGTACCGACTATACCATTACCGAGGAGGAAATGAGAGAGCTGTTACAGGAAGCCCTGATGAATGCCCAGGTGCCGGAGGTAAGCGTTTATATGTTCCTAGGAGTTTTAACAGTAGAAATGTAACACAATTTCATAAAAAATATGCTATAATGAATCTAAGAATCTGGATATAGTTCAGAATATTTAAAATGAAATCCGGAGAGGTCATTATGGAAGGATTAAGCTATGAACCGGAGCTGATACTTTTAGATATCTCCCTACCCTTCTATAATGGCTTCTTTTTGTGCAATGAGATAAGAAAGCATACGAAGGCGCCCATTACTTCTCTGGAGCTTTTGTTACAGAAGGAGGAAGAATATGAAGATATGTATTATCAATGGCTCACCAAAAGGTAAATATAGTGTAACACTGCAGACTGTGCTATATATTGCTTCCAGATTTCCTGACTTTGAATGGGTGCAAATTGATGCCGGACAAAAGATCAAGTCTTATGAAAAGGACTTTTCGGAAGCTGGAAAAGCCATAGAGAATGCGGATTTCCTTTTGTTTTCCTATCCGGTCTATACCTTTCTGGCACCCTGGCAGCTTCACCGGTTCATAGAACTTTTAAAAGAACAGGGGATGGATTTGTCGGAAAAATATGCGACACAGATTTCCACTTCAAAGCATTTTTTTGATGTAACAGCACATAATTACATAGAGCAGAATTGTCAGGATCTTAGGTTGAAGTACATTAAGGGAATGTCTGCTGATATGGAGGATCTTTTAAAAGAGGAAGGTCGGAAGGCGGCAGAAGGATTTTGGAGATTCGTCTGTGAAAGTGTAGAGCATGATATATACGAAAGAGAAGAAAAGGAAGAATCCTCAGAGCAAAATGTCTATCAGCCGGGTCTGGAAATGACAGCTAAGAAAAGTGGAAAAAGAGTGGTTCTTGTTACCAATGCTGAAAAAGAGGATTCCTGTCTGAATGCTATGATGGAGGACTTTTGCACAGCGCTGCCTTTCAAAGCGGAAATTATCAACATTGGAGAATACCCATTTTTGGGAGGCTGTCTTGGATGCTTAAGATGTGCGGCTGACGGAACTTGTATATATCAGGATGGTTTCGGGGATTTTTTGCGAAACAGAATTCAGACGGCAGATGCTATTGTGTATGCTTTTACCATAAAAGACCATTCCATGGGCGCTTCCTTCAAGCTATATGATGACAGGCAGTTTTGCAATGGTCACCGCACTATGACTATGGGAATGCCGGTTGGTTATCTGGTAAACGGAAATTATAAAAAAGAAGATAATCTTCGCATGGTAATAGAGGCTCGTGCAGAGGTAGGTCACAACTATCTTGCAGGTGTGGGTACAGATCAGGAAAGTATTCGGAAAATGTCATGGAAGCTTTGTTACGCATTGGAAAATAAATATGTGCTGCCACAGAATTTTTATGGCATAGGCGGCATGAAGATTTTCCGGGATCTGATTTATGTGATGAGAGGAATGATGAAGGCAGACCACAAGTTTTATAAGAAGCAGGGTTTTTATAAGGATCTGCCACATAAGAAAAAAGGACAGATGCTTTTTATGATGCTGGCAGGAGCCATGATGTCCAATCCAAAGCTCCGTGCTAAAATAGGAAATAAAATGAATGAAGGCATGATTGCGCCTTATAAGAAGTTTATTAGTGATAGCAGGAAAAAAATATGGTAAACTGCATATATAGACAAAATTTTATCAATAGAGTCAAATAGCAGATAAAAAGAACGGAAGGAGTCATATGTCAGATCAATTTTCAAGAACAGAGCTGCTTTTAGGAAAAGAAGCAATGGAAAAATTAAAACAAGCAAGGGTGGCAGTATTTGGAATCGGCGGAGTGGGTGGCTATACGGTAGAAGCCCTTGTCAGATCGGGAATCGGAACCTTTGACTTAATTGATAATGATCAGGTATGCCTTACCAATATAAACCGCCAGATTATTGCCACAAGGAAAACAATCGGACAATATAAGGTGGATGTGATGAAGGAGCGGATACTGGATATTAATCCGGAAGCGGTAGTATATACCCATCGGTGCTTTTATCTTCCAGAGGAAAAAGAAAACTTTTGTTTTTCTGATTATTCTTATGTAGTGGATGCGGTGGATACGGTAACGGCAAAGCTTGAGCTTGTGATGCAGGCTCAGGCAGCCGGTGTTCCTATTATCAGCTGCATGGGAGCCGGCAATAAATTAGATCCTACCATGTTTCAGGTGGAGGATATTTATAAGACAAGTATGTGCCCTTTAGCAAAGGTAATGCGCAAGGAGCTTCGGGCAAGAGGAGTAAAAAAGCTAAAGGTGGTCTATTCAAAGGAGCCGGCAATGACACCTGCTTGCAATGGACAAAAACCGGTTCCCGGCAGCACGGCCTTTGTGCCTTCCGTGGCAGGCCTGATTATGGCAGGTGAAGTGGTGAAGGATCTTATAGAGGTATAAAAATATCCCCGTAAGGCTTGGAATAAATCCTTACGGGGATATTTCATAATTCTATGGGAAAAAATAACTGCTTATTGAATTGCGATATACTTTCTTTCTTCCACTTCCGGAACAGAGGCAGCCTTTGGAATCTGAAGATTCAGAATGCCATTTTCAAAGCTTGCCAGAATATCCTCCTGCTTTACATGTTCTCCCACATAAAAGCTTCTCTGACATTTGCCTGTAAACCGTTCCTTATGAATGAATCTGCCGTTATCATCCTTAACGTCCTTTTCTTCATCGTGTTTCGCCTGAATATAAAGATAACCATCCTTTAGCTCGGCCTGAATGTCTTCTTTCTTATAGCCGGGCAATTCTAATGCCATTTTATATTTGTCATCATATTCCTTTACATCTGTACTCATAAGACTGTTCATGCTGTTGTGTGGCATTCGGCCAAAGTTTCTGAAGGCATCCCGGAAAAAATCATCCATAAAGTTATTTGAAAAGATACTTGGTGCTAACATCATATTCTTCCTCCTTATTGATGGCTGCCGGCAACTGGTGCCGGTAGCAATTGGTGTTTTAAATGTTATATATATTATATAACACATATTGTTAGCAGAGTCAAGAGGTGAGTGCTAATTTTTTTAAAACAATTTTCCAATATTCATGTAACCCATTTTCTGTCAGTCTGATACTATAGAGCGCTGACATCAGGTCTGCTGTTTTGCTGAAATTTTAATAGATAAGTTCTGAATGTCCGGACTTGAATTACGAAGGAACTCATGATAAAATGTAAAAAATGTGTCGTATAATGGTACAAAATTGTAAGAAAAGAAGTGAGGGGCAAAAATGGCAGTAAAAGAAAAGGTTTGGAATTTTCAAGTACAAGGCATTCCCTACAGAATCGAATTGAAAAAGAATCAGGTATCGGTAAATGGCGCTGAGCCTGTAAAACTGAATAAGCTTACAAGAAAATCAAATTTTATTGAAACAAATCATTTCATAATGATTGAAGGAAAAGAGGCAGTACTACATATCAGACAGTTTGGCGCTCCGGTTCTGAGCTATGATGGCAGGGATTGTGCTACGGGAGAAGAGTATATTCCTGTAAAAATGCCTGGCTGGACATGGGTTTTTATTGTCCTTCATGCGATAGATTTCTTTTTCCTAATCGGCGGAGCAGTCGGTGGAATGGTTCAGGTATTAATTATCGCAGCGATGGCATCAGTAGCTTCAGATACGAAAATGTCAACAGGAGTGCGGGTGCTGGCATGCATAGGAATTTGGTTAGTGTCAACAGTTGTGCAGTTTATCCTGGCATGTGGGATTGTTTTACTGCTGCATTGATGTTTTGATTTTATAAACTTTCCACTAATCGGATATGACCTGTTAAAAGTTCCTGCATCATGCCTTGTTTCATTTGTTGATATTTATCAAGTTTCTTTTCTAACTGCTGGATTTCATTGTCCATATCCGAAAGAACCTGGGCAATAGCCTTTTGCTCCTTTATATCTGGTCGCAGGAAAATGAATTTCTTTATACTTTCTGCGGAAAGATTGGGCTGGGAACTTCCATTATTTTCCTCCAATATCATTCTTTTAAAATTGGAAAATCCCAATATTTGAAAAAGATATTGAATCAAAAGATACTTTTCATTGCTGCGCAGTATAGCCAGCGACGATGCAGGCGCTCCACCATCAAAGTCACAAAGTGCATATTTTCCTAATGAACCTCTTAGACATATCAATATATCTCCTTTTTTAATTTTTGCTCCTCCGATAACTTCATATTTTTGTTCTGATATGTAATTCATATAAGAAAAATCAACCGTTCCTTTATGCAAATGTCCTGCATTGATAAATGGGATTCCTGTTTTTACGAATTCACTGTCAGTTGGATAATGAATTCCCCGATCTCCATTTAATACAAGACAAATATCACTTAAAACAGATTCCTGCCAGTTTCCACTAAATCCCGGCAAACGTCTCTTTCCTGTAAGCAATTCCTGCATTACACCCTGCTTGATAGCCTTCTTTTTAGCAATCAATTTCTGCAAAGCAATAATCAAATGATCTACATCTGAAAGAATTTTAGCAATGGAAGCCTGTTCCTTTGTACTGGGAATAGGAATCTGCATTTTTTGGATCATATCATGCCTTACAGAATCAACAGAAGACTTGGCTGTATATTTTTCGACTTCCTTTAAGAAGTTCATTTTAAAATAATAGTACAAATATCTGCCGATTACCTTATCAAATTCTGACAGCACATATACTCTTTGGTGTACATCAAATTTTCCATTGTAATAATGAAAAACTTTACCCGTTCCAACTCCATCTCCTGCAGTTAATACTGCTTCACAATCATAGCTGTAGGTATCGATATGCTCAACCTTTTGTGAGCGTACAAAAAAAGGATATTTTCCGTTATCTTTTTTATCTTCTGTATTTCTGCTTCCAGTTTCAATTCTGACACAGTGACCAAGAATATCCACTTCCCAATCTATTGGAAACCTGTTTTTATCTACCATACAAATCCCATCCTTTCTAAATGAGATTTTACCTTTGCCTCATATTCAGTTACTCCATCCTGGCATTCCTTCAAAGTATATTCATACCTTTCCACTAACTCTGTCACACGGTTTGAAAGCCGATGAGAAACTGCAGAATAAATCGCATCAATGCCATTGTAGATGGAAGCAAACCATTTTTCTTCAACCAGCAAATGCTTGATTTCCTTAACTGTTAATTGAGGATATTTCTTTTCCAGTACGGTATCTAAATCTGCTTCTGCCTGCCTGATGGCTTTTTTATAGTCTGTTTCCGCATCCAATAGCTTCATATATTCCTGTAGCATGTTCAGTTCCTCTTTTGCAGACAAATCCTCTCTGATTGCTTTTGTTCGTGCAATAATCGTTGGCTTTTTCCAATCATCTAATTGTGAGAATACTCCATCCTCATCACTGTTTTCTTCTATCATCTTTGCCAGACTGACAGTTACTTCTTTCAATTGCTCCCGCAAAATCTCCAATGCTTTCACTTCTTCCCCCAAATATTGTGAAGCAAGTAATGTCTTGGGAATTATTTTCCCTTCAAATCCTTTGACCTTATCTGTTTTCACTTCAATAGTCTGTCCGTTTTCCTTTTTCTTTTTTGTCACATAATCATATGAAATCTCCCGCCCTGTTTCATATCCATCATAACATATGGCATATATATCATCCTGCATGGTTTCTTCCCAATATTCCATAAGCACCTGGTAAACGTCATATTTGTCCAATAACGGAACACCAGAAAAACTGTGTAGTAGTTTCTCTGATATTTGTTCAATCAACATTTTCGGCGACTGATTATTTGTCAGATTCATCAAAACAGGTGCCACTTCATTTTTCCATTTTAAATACATTTTATCCACCAAAGCTGCATGCTGGATAAATTCTTCATGGGATATAATTGTATTCACTACCTGTTCTTTCTTTACTACCGAACCATAATATCCTTCCCTCAAGGGCTGAAATAAAGCAGATTTTAAATTCGGGTATACATTCCAGTAATCCTCCATACTATCAACATCAACGGTTGGGATGCCTCCGTTGAGATGTGCATTGATATCCTGTAGATCTTCCGGTTCGCTGCTATCAATATAACGTGGAATATTCAGATTGTACTCATTGGTAACTTTTATTTCTTCATTGGAGACAAAGCGGGCATATTTAGGATTTGCTTCATCCATGTTAAGAAAGGTAGTCACAATCTTATGAATGTCCTGTTCCCTCAAACGATTTTTATTTCCGTCTTTGATAAATTCTTTGCTGGCATCCATCATAAAAATGCCCTTGCGATTTATGGCATCCTCCTTATCGATTACAATAATACACGCAGGTATGCCTGTACCATAGAACAAGTTTGCCGGCAGTCCAATGATTCCCTTAATATAGCCGTTCTCAATAATCTTCTTGCGGATATCCGCTTCCGCATTTCCTCTAAATAACACTCCATGAGGTAGAATAATAGCTGCCTTTCCTGTGGATTTTAAGGATTTCAACACATGAAGCAGCCATGCATAATCACCGTTTTTCTCTGGAGGCACTCCAAAATCAGTTTCCGTATATCTTCCATAAGTATCCGGAATCATAATGCCATCCATCCACGATTTATCTGAAAACGGCGGATTCACAACAATATAATCAAAAGTCTTTAACAACTCAGCATTATTTTCATCTTTATATTTGGGGGAAGAAATGGTACTGCCCTTTGCAATCTCACCTGCCCCTTTATTATGTAAAGCCAGATTCATACGTGCCAGACCCGCTGTCACATTATCTTTTTCCTGTCCAAATATAGTAATATCACAAGATGCTTCATCTGCCGCACGTATGAGCAGAGAACCTGATCCACAAGCCGGATCGTATACCGTCATACTGGAATCGGCTGCACTGCTGATTCCAATCACTTTCGCCATAATCCGTGAAACCTCTCCGGGAGTATAAAACTGCCCTTTGCTTTTACCGGAATCCTGAGCAAATTTTCTCATTAAGAACTCATAAGCATCGCCTAAAATATCATCGCCTCCGGCACGATTATTGGTAAAATCCAATTCCGGCTTCTGAAAAATCTCAACAAGTCCGGAAAGCTTATCCACTGCCTCTTTATCGCTCCCAAGTTCTTCACTGTTAAAATCGGCAATATCAATAATACCCTTCAGTTCATTTTCCTCTGCCAATTTACCGATTACAATATTGATACCTTCCCCGATATTCTTTTTATACTTTAATTCCACAATATCATCAAAACTACCGCCTTCTGGCACTTCAATATCCCAATTATCACTGCTCTTATAACGGTCTGAAACATACTTTACAAATAGCAGGGTTAAAATATAATCTTTATATCGCGCCGGTTCTACGCCGCCACGTAATTTATCGCATGCCGCCCATATTTGCCCATATATCTCGCTTTTCTTTATTGCCATAAAACTTTCCTCTTTTAATCTCTTTGTAATTTTCACTTTTGCAGTAGTGTTGAATCATTAGTTTAATTAAATAGCTGATTTCGAATTTATAATATCTTCTCAACATATAACAGTATAGCATATGAGATATGTATAAACAATTATTGTTTATAAGTTTAAGCTAATCAAAACTTTTATTCTTATGCCAGTTTCTATGCCAAATTTTCAAGGATTTTATCAAATACTCAATTTTATTGCAATATTTGACGAAATATGATAATATATACCCATGGGACAATCGTGTTGCAGGGTGTGTTGACCTCATTCTTGATAGAATGGGGGTGATGCTATGAAAAATCAGAATAACAATCATTTTGATTTTAAGGATTTGTTGACTTTTGGCATATTCCTTTTGGCATTACTTACATTCGTGTTTACGTTTTGTAAGTAGCTATACATAGAAAAACCACCCTAAAACTTTGACAGGTAGCAGGGTGGAATTTCTATCTTACTTTTATCTGGTCAACCCCTTGTGGGCGGTTGTCCCTTTGATGTCTTTAATATAGCATATTGATCTGTTTCTTGCAACCGGAAATTTTACTATGACAGCCTTCTGTATTCCCTGGGAGTCTTCCCGAATTTTTCCTTAAAAGCCCGAATAAAATAGGAATGGTTATTTTTTAGCTATATTATACTAGAAAAATGCGCCGGAGTATAGTATTATACCATATAATCAAATGAAAAAGAGTGATATGGTATGGAAGAGAAAAAGACGCTGTTTGATTTGTCCTGGCCTATATTTTTAGAAAGTGTGCTGTTTTCCCTAATGGGAAGTGCGGATGTGCTTATGCTGTCCGGCTATTCGGATCATGCGGTAGGTGCGGTAGGTGTAGTAAACCAGATTTTGTTTTCCTTTCTTGTAATTGCAAGAGTGATTACGGCAGGAAGCGGCATTTTATGTGCCCAGTATATTGGTGCGGATAAAGAGGAAAAGGACATGAAGTCCCTTATCTTTACCGGAATTTTTGTAAATGGAATTTTAGGATGCTGTTTTAGCATTTTTCTCGTGCTGGGTTACCCTCTGCTGTTTCAAATGATGGGAATCGATCCGGTCATGTACGAATATGCCCGGGAATACATGCTGATTATTGGAGGTTCTTTATTTATTCAGTTTATCAGCATGACAGTTTCTTCTTTTCTGCGGTCTTATGGAAAGACAAGAGAAACGATGCTCATTTCGGTTTTTGCCAATTTGTGCAATATCCTGCTCAATTACATACTTATTTATGGTAAACTGGGGCTTCCTTCTCTTGGAGTATCTGGTGCTGCAATTGCAACTGCTTTCTGCAACCTGCTGGGCTGTGTGATTTTCATGATTTTCCTGGGACGAAAAATCATGCCAGGTTTTTATAAAGGAACTGTATGGGAAGAAAATAAGGCGGTGTTGAAAGTGATCCTGCAATACGGCATGCCGGCAGCAGGGGAGCAATTTTCCTATACTATGGCAAAGCTGTGCATTATGGCAATCATAACAAGAATCGGAGTGACGGCGGTAACTACTTATTCCTATCTGAATACAATCGTCAGCTTCGTATATCTGTTTGCCTTGGCGGTAGGACAGGGAAGCGGGATTCTGATTGGGTGGAAAATAGGTGGAGAAGAAAGGGAGAAGGCCTATAAGATTGGTATCTTCTCCACAAAAATTTCTCTCCTTATAAGCATGCTGATTACGTTGGGGCTTTTTTTCCTGCGCAGGCAGTTGATGGGAATTTTTACAAAGGATACGGAAATCATTGCGCTTGGTGTGCTTGTGCTTGGCAGTGAGTTTTTATTGGAAGCGGGGAGAAGCGTCAATCTGGTTTTGGTAAATGATTTAAGGGCAATGGGAGATGTGAACTTTCCTTTATATATCGGATTATTTTCCATGTGGTTCTTTGCGGTAGGCTTTAGTTTTCTGTTAGGAATTTCCCTTGATACGGGGCTTTTGGGCGTTTGGATCGCCTTGGGGCTTGATGAAGTCTTTCGGGCGGCCGGCATGGTGGTCAGATGGCGGAGGAATTTCCAGATGACAGATAAATTAGAGGAAGAGCAGATTGGTGAGAACTGATTTTATTTGGCATATTTGATGTAAAAGAAATAAGAAGCGTATCACTGGACCATGTGAATATTTATGAAGATGATTGATAGCATGGAAAAAACTTTTCATCAGTAAAATAACGGAAAAAGACAAAAGCAGAAGCTAATAAGCCGCAAATGGCTTATTAGTTTCTGCTTTCTTGTTTTACGAAAAGGCAGCCTCCACGAAAAACAGATATCCGGCCGGTTACCAGCCGAAAAGGAATATAAATAGATATGATAAATAGAAAGAATAAGCTCTTATATCAGGTGATCGGTGAATGCTCTGTTAGCCAGCTTTGCTGTCATATCCAAAACCAATTCCCTGTCAAAATGATTTAATTTGCTGTAATAATAAAAAAGCTGGGAAAAAGCAGAGGTCTCTCTCTGGATGGATGCCTTTACGTCTACAGGCAGCTTCTCATTTGTCATGCATAAAAAATAATCAGTAGATACACCAAAATATTGAGATAATACCACAATCTGGCTTCCGTTTACGTTTGCGCATTCGGTTTCCATTTTGCACAAAGAGGATTGAGAAATGTTGGTATTAAGGCTGAGCTGTGTTTGTGTTAAGTTTTTTTCCATTCGTAATTCTTTTAATCTTGTCTTCATTTGTGTGTTCCTTTCCTATATTTTAGTTTAGTTTGGCGGGTAAAATATTCCGTTTAGAATATTTTGAAGATATTTTTGGAATATTTTCCGGAAAAGAAGAGAAATTTTAGAATATATAAAATTGAACTAAATTAAATAAAAAACAAAAAAGAAAAGCTAAATTAGTTTTGAATATATTGGTAATATTTGGAAATTTTTGGATGAAAAAGCTGATATTTTGTTGTATGATGAAAAGAAGAGGGACATGGTATGGAAAGAGAATATGAAACACTTTTCCAAAGGAAAGGTGATAAGCTTCAAATAGCAATCTGCGATGATAAGGAGATGATTGTCAAGGAATTGTATAAACAGCTGCATCATCTGATGAGGAAAAGCAGTATAGAATTTAAAATACTTCCGTTTATCAGCCCCATCAGGCTTTTAGAATGTCCGGAGAGCATACATATTTTATTTCTGGATATTGATATGCCCCAGATGAATGGACTGCTGGCAGCAAAAAAGGCTTCGGAAAAATGGAATGATATAAAGATTATTTTTTTAACGGCTCACATTGAATATGTGCAAAGCGCCTTTAAGGTAAAGACCTTTCGTTATTTATTAAAGCCTTTTAAAATGGAAGACATAAGGGAAGCTCTTTATGAGGCAATGGATGTGCTTTTGGAAAGAAATTTTAAGCTTATTAAGGTTCAGGACAAGGTCATCCAGATTAACATTCCAGAAATATATTATATAGAAGCATTAGGTGATCAGTCGGCTGCTTTCAGGGAAAATGACTATATTATAAGCAATGTGACCTTAAAAGAATGGTGTGCAGACAATTATCCGGATTTATATCGGTGTAATAAGAACTACATTGTAAATTTTCTGCATGTAGATAAAATCAAAGACAAGGTTTTTTTAACCAATGGAAAGGAGCTTCCTGTTGCTGTCCGGAAAAGGCGGCAGATTAAGGAGGCTTACTATTCTTACAGAGAGGAAAGGGCCAGAATTTTATGGGAGTAGGAATGGATATTTTTTATTGGGTCAGCAATTACATATTGGAATTTTTGAAATTAAATATATTTGTGTTTGGTATTTTTAATTGTCCTGGAAAGGGCAAGAAGATGCAATGGGTGCCTTCTGTGGTTGCAATTCTTCTCATTAGCGCATATGCCATGATATGGAAAGGAAATGAGGATATTGTTTTGCTTATCACTTTCTTATTGATTGCCAATGTCTTTCTTGCATTAAAAAGAAAAAAGGATATTTTTTTGGTTATTTTGGCATTTGTTGTGGTGACAGCTATGGAAGTGATTTTAAACGGGGTGCTTCGTATTTTATGTGCACCAGACCTGTTAAGGGAAATAAGCGAGGATGCAACAAGCTTTTTATTAAATACATTTTCTGGATTATGTCTTTTGATTTTAGAGGGAATATTACATAAAAAGAAAGAAATATTTTATTTTTCTGCTAAAAATGTAACCTTGGTATTTATGGGACTGTTGGGCATGATGTTTTATTTATATCCCATTCAATATAGCTATGAAGTGTTGGAAACAGATCAGGAAATGCTAAAAAAATCTTTGTTTGGTGTTTTGTTGAGTGGCATTCTTTTCTTTGTCATTTGTTTTGTAAATTTAAAATCTATCAATGAAAGGGAATCATATAAAAAAGAGGCAAAGTCCTATGAGGAATATGTGACGAAGCAGGAATTATATTATAAGGAACTGCTACAAAAGGATAATGAGACGAAACAGTTCAGGCACGATATGCTTAATCACCTTGCCTGTCTGATTGGATATTTAGAGGATGGAGAAAATGAAAGAGCAATGGAATATGTGCAGGAAATGGCAGGTACTGTAAGGAATTTTACGAAAAGGATTCTTACAGGAAATGATACGATTGATATTGTAGCTGCTGATGTATTTAGGCAGGAAGAGGAAGTAAAGCTGGACTGGCAGGGGAGATTTCCCCAGGAATCAGCCATTTCGGATATGGATTTATGTATCCTGTTTTCTAATCTGTTAAAAAATGCCTTGGAGGCTGCAAGACTTTACAAAGGAGATTCAAAAGAAGTTACGGTTCTTATAAAAGGATTGCCTCCCACGTATTTTATTTATGTGAAAAATCCCTGTAATCAGGAACCAAAAATAGATGGAAATAAATTTCTTACTATAAAAAGGGATAAAGAAAATCATGGATTTGGCATGTTGAATATTGAGCAGGTAATAAAAAAATACGAAGGCACCATTGCATATGATTATAAGGCACCATTTTTTACGGTATCCATTTGTTTGGAGGATTTGGCAAAAAAGTAGTGATAGAAAATTTTATCGACAATTATCGACAAAACTTGACGTTAATCGGGGATTTATAGAAAAAGAACCTATAGCTATTTAGATTAGCTGTAGGTTCTTTTTGTGAACGTATTTCCACCTTCACAAAAAGAAAGAATTATTTTGTGAAGGAGGAAATTTTATGACTTTGTGTTTTTGGCAATTGTTTATAAGGATAATGGGAAAATAAATCAGTATTATAAAAATATTTCCTAAAATAAATATAAGAACCGAAAAAGCCTCATATCGCTTTTTCGGTTCTTATATAATTTTCATTCTAATGCTCTTGATAAAAATTTCTACAGAAATAGCAAGAAGAAACACGAATTTTGTATCATTTCATATACTAATAGGAAAGAAGTGATATCATATCAGAGGTATGCTATGAAATATGTGTATGTAGGAATTGGTATTTTACTGGTCATTCTTCTTATTTGCCTTATCTGCCATTTGAAAAAGCGCCATGCCATGAAATGTGTGTGCAGAAGATGCAAGGAAGAAAAAATAAGAGATTTAAACTGCGTACTGGAGCCTTTCGGATATGTTTACAGTGAGAAGCAGGACATTTTTATATCCGGCTATTATGTCTGGCAGAGAGACATGGGATATTGTCGTTTTTACGATGAATCTGCTGTTTCCATGAGCATGGTGTTTGATTGCGAACCTGTTCTCTTTTACTATGATGGCAGGGAATGGCTCATTGAATTCTGGAAAGGACAGTATGGCATGTCTACCGGCGGCGAAGTTGGGCTCTATGTGGCAAGGGATGAGATTGACCTGCCCGGTATCTTTACAGGTATGATGTACGAAAGCGTTACAGATGAAGAAATGCTTCCGATGGAATTTGTCCTAAAGAAAAACGGAAGGACATTATGCAAAAGATCGGCAGTTCACTGGTGGCTGGCAGGCTTTTTGCTGGGAGAATACTCTTCGCCAAGGCAGCTTTCCATGGAAATAAAAATTACTTTTCCAAACCGTGAAATGCGGAATGCATTTTTGGAAGGCCTGTATCGTTTAGGATATGCAAAGCATGAAGTCTGCGTTTGCAACCTGTCGGTAACCATTTACTTTACAATTCCAAAATCCAGGCAGCCGAGACGGAAATGGAGATTTTTCGTTTGGCTTGCACAGCTGAAAAACAGGAGAAACTGCCGTATTTACAGAAAGCTTACGGAATATTTCTGTACCAGCCTTGATAAAGTGGACTATTTAAGATGCTGCTATCCAAGAATCTATAAGTTCCTTCTTTGCGTAGGAAGATTAGGCCCAAAAAACAGAAAACTGGCAAAATTCAAAAAGCGCTGTCAAAAGCCAAAATGCCCATGCAGGAATGTTTGTGATAGATTATGAGCATGAAAAAATTAACACGGGTTTTTCAAAATGCAAAGGTGCTTACCTATGACAGCCGAAGCAAAATTGTGTTTATGAGTGATTGTCACAGAGGATGCGGCAATTGGGGAGATAATTTTCTCCCCAATCAGCATTTGTTTTTTGGAGCCCTGACCTATTACTATCAAAAGGGATTTACCTATATTGAATTAGGGGATGGCGATGAGCTTTGGGAAAACAGAAGCCTGAAGCAGATTATTTCCACACACAGTAATTCCTTTTGGCTTATGTCAAAGTTCTATGAACAGGGAAGGTTCTATATGCTGTTTGGAAATCATGATAAAAAGAAAAAAGGAGAAAAATTCTGCAACTGTAACTGTAACAGCTATTATTGTGAAAGCTGCGGAAAAGACTGTGATTTATTCCCTGACTTGCAGGTTTACGAAGGAATTGTATTGGAAAACAGGGAGAATGGAGAAAAAATATTTTTGACCCATGGACATCAGGGAGATTTTATTAACGATACTGCTTGGGGACTGGGCAGGTTTTTGGTTCGCTATATATGGAGGCCGTTGGAGTTGTTGGGGGTTCGCGATCCCACCAGTGCAGCCCGAAATGAAAAAAAGAAAAAGAAAGTGGAAAAAAGACTGATAAGCTGGGTAGAAAAAGAAAATCAAATGCTGATTGCAGGGCATACGCACAGGCCGCACCTTCCGGAAGAGGGAGAACCTCCTTATTACAATGCTGGAAGCTGTGTTCATCCTCGTTGCATTACAGCATTGGAGATAGAGAATAATAGGATTACGCTAGTGAAATGGACGATTCTTACGAAGCGGGACAGAAGCATGTATGTGGGAAGGGAGGTTCTGGCGGGTCCTAGAATGTTCTAAAAAGGTGTGGCTTTTTGAAAGGCACAGGCTAAACTTCCCCATTCACTAATTTGACAAAACCAAGAAAAAAAGATATACTTATTAAACCGTGCAGCCGGGGCAGTAGCGGAGCCTTGTACCTACAATCCGCTCTAGTAGGGGTGATGTTTTACGGAGGGCTTTAGCTTGTATAGCTGCCCTTTATAAGTGGCGTTGAAGTTTGGGTCTTACGCAATGGGAATCCACGAACCGTGTCAGGTTGGGAACAAAGCAGCACTAAGTGGAACCTTCCATGTGCCGTGAGGGTGCCTGGGCGGAGCTAACTGTAAAGGTAACGTGTATGGGCGTGGTTCGAAGTAAAATGCACGGTATTTTAATGCTCAGAAATAATTCTCCAATAAAAAATCAAAGAAGAATGAGACAGCTTTCCGATACAAAATCATGGAAAGAACAGGAAATATAGCGAATTTTCTAAAAAAACGTTTTCAATCCGTAGAAATTGTGATATGCTTTACAAGGTTGAGAATGAATTTTAGGAGGAACATCATGGACAATTTAGAGCTTCAAAAAGTAGCTAATGAAGTTCGCAAGGGTATTGTGGCATCTGTACATAGCGCTAAGGCCGGTCATCCGGGCGGATCGCTTTCAGCGGCTGATATCTTTACTTATCTTTATTTTGAAGAAATGAACATTGATCCTAAGAATCCGGATATGGCTGACAGGGACCGTTTTGTGTTGTCTAAAGGACATACGGCGCCGGGACTATATGCGGCTCTGGCACATAAGGGCTTTTTCCCTGTAGAAGACCTGATAACGCTTCGCAAGCTTGGCTCCTATCTGCAAGGACATCCATGTATGCAGCACACGCCGGGAGTAGATATGTCCAGCGGTTCCTTGGGACAAGGTGTTTCCGCTGCAGTAGGCATGGCTCTTGCCGGAAAAATGGATGAAAAGGATTTTCGGGTATATACCTTACTTGGAGATGGTGAAATCCAGGAAGGACAGGTATGGGAAGCCGCCATGTTTGCGGGACATAAAAATCTGGACAATTTAGTTGTAATCGTAGACAATAATGGTCTGCAGATTGACGGAGATATAGCAGAAGTATGCTCTCCTTATCCGATTGATAAAAAATTTGAAGCATTTAACTTTCATGTAATCAATATAGACGGGCATGACTTTGATGCAATGCGTGCCGCCTTTTTAGAGGCACGGCAGACAAAAGGAATGCCAACTGCCATTATTGCCAAAACAATCAAAGGAAAAGGCGTTTCCTTTATGGAAAATCAGGCTTCCTGGCATGGAGTTGCCCCCAATGATGAACAATTTGCCCAGGCTATGTCTGAGTTAGAGAAAGCAGGTGAAGCATTATGTCAGAAGTAAAAAAGGCAGCCACAAGAGAAGGTTACGGAAAAGCGCTTGTGGAGCTTGGCGCCCAATATCCAAATCTGGTAGTATTGGATGCAGACCTTGCTGGCGCTACGAAAACAAGTATGTTTCAGCAGGCATATCCGGACAGGCACATTGACTGTGGTATTGCGGAAAGCAATATGGTAGGCATTGCAGCAGGTCTGGCAACCATGGGAAAGATTCCCTTCGCAAGCAGCTTTGCCATGTTTGCAGCAGGACGGGCCTTTGAACAGGTAAGAAATTCCGTGGGATATCCCCGCTTAAATGTAAAAATCGGCGCAAGCCATGCAGGAATCACTGTAGGAGAAGACGGCGCTTCCCACCAATGTAATGAAGATATCGCATTGATGCGCACCATTCCGGATATGGTTGTAGTGTGCCCCTCCGATGTATTAGAAGCAGCAGAGGCCACGAAAGCAGCAGCAGAATATGACGGTCCGGTTTATTTGCGCTTTGGCCGTTCCCCTGTACCGATTATCAATGACAGGCCGGATTATAAATTCCAGCTTGGCAAAGGTGTCGTATTAAAGGAAGGCAAAGACCTTACAATCGTTGCAACCGGCATTTGCGTGGAAAGCGCACTGGCAGCAGCCAAAAAGCTTGCAGCAGACGGTGTAAACGCAAAGGTAATCAACATCCATACAATAAAGCCTCTGGATGAAGATTTAATCGTGGCAGCAGCAAAAGAAACCGGAAAAATCGTTACCGTAGAAGAACATTCCGTAATCGGCGGCCTTGGCAGCGCAGTATGCGACGTGCTTTCCGAAAAGGCTCCCACCCAGGTTTTAAAAATCGGTATCAATGACGTATTCGGCGAGTCCGGCTCCGCGCAAATACTGGTGGAAAAATACGGCCTTGACGGCAAGGGCGTTTATACAAAGATAAAAGAGTTTTTAAAATAAAAGAGAATAAATATATACAGATGACAAAGTGCCTCAAAACGATATAGGATTGAGGTACTTTTTTGAAATCAAAGTGCAAAATTTCTCAAACTGACCGCATTTCGATACCCAGTAGGAGGCGGGAGGGGATATGGCAGTGCTAGGGGGACAGGGAATATTTTCTGAAGGAGCCCTTATAAAAACGCCAGCGCTTAGCGAGGTACTTTCGAGCTTAGCACTGCTGCGTTTTTATAGAGCGAAAGCGTGGCGACGCAAAAAATATTCCCTGTCCCCCTAGCACTGCCATATCCCCTCCCGCCTCCTACGTCCCCCCACCAAAAATCCCCCAACATTTACAAACAATCAATTGCAACTTTCCTCCTCTTATGCTATAGTCTCCTTGAGTGGTATTCGGAAGAAACTGCATCAATGAGAATGTGCTGATCCCCAAAATTATTACAATCAATTGGAGGTGATAGCATGCAAATAGGAATTATAGGCGCCGGTAAGGTAGGTGTTACCTTGGGCAAATATTTAAAGGAACACCAGATCCCCGTAACGGGATTTTACAGCAAAAGCAGGCAGAGCATCCAAGAAGCCTGCCGTTTTACCGGAACAAAAGAATTTTACACATTAAAAGAATTGGTTTGTGCAAATGATACCCTTTTTGTAACTACTCCTGACGGAGTCATTGGAGAAATATGGGATGAAATTGCTAAAAATCCAATTGGAAACAAAACAATATGTCATTTTAGCGGCTCATTGTCATGTGATGTTTTTTCTAACAGAAAGGAAGCGGGTGCCTTTGCCTGCTCTATTCATCCGATTTATCCCTTCGATCATAAATTTTCAGCTTATTTACAATTTCATAAGGCGGTGCTTACCATGGAAGGGGACAAAGAAGCAGTGGATATCATGGCTCCTCTTTTGAAACAGCTTGGACACAAGGTATTTGAAATGGAAGGAAGAAGCAAGAGAAAGTACCATGCTGCCGCAAGCATGGCAAGCAACCATATGCTGGCATTATTGGAAACCTCCGTCAGATTATTAAGACAGTGCGGCTTTTCTGAAAAAGATGCCTATGAAATATTAGGCCCGTTAGTCTCAAGCAACTTAGAAAACGCTCTTCAAAAAGGAGTAAAGGAAGCCCTTACAGGCCCTATAGAAAGAAATGATATTTCTACGATTTCCGGTCACATAGAGGAATTGACTGCTGAAGAAAGGGCAATCTATAAAAGTCTGGGCCGACTTCTTGTTGAAATTGCAGAAGAAAAGCATCCGGACAGAGACTATGGAGAATTAGAAAATATATTAAGATAGGAGCAGGATTATGAAAACAACAGTGAATACATTTAAAAAAGCAAAAGAAAACGGGGAAAAATTAACGATGCTTACCGCATATGACTATTCTACTGCAAAGCTTATGGAAGAAGCAGGGGTGGAATCCATACTGGTAGGAGACTCTCTTGGCATGGTATGCCTTGGATATGAAGATACTCTTTCCGTCACGATGGAAGACATGATACATCATACAAAAGCGGTAGCAAGAGGGGCAAAGGAAACACTGGTCATAGCAGATATGCCCTTTATGTCCTACCAGACCTCTGTGTATGATGCGGTGGTCAATGCCGGGCGTTTAATCAAAGAAGGACACGCAAATGCCGTAAAGCTGGAGGGCGGTATAGAGGTTTGTGAGCAGATCCGCACCATCGTCAATGCCTCCATTCCGGTCTGCGCCCATTTGGGACTGACGCCCCAATCCATCAATGCCTTTGGAGGATTTTCCGTTCAGGGAAAACAGGAAGCGGCAGCCAAAAAACTGTTGGAAGAAGCCAGGGCAATTCAGGAGGCAGGCGCATTTGCGGTAGTGCTGGAATGCATTCCGGAAAAACTGGCCACATTCATTACTGAAAATATACAGATTCCTACAATCGGAATCGGCGCCGGAGCAGGCTGCGACGGACAGGTGCTTGTATATCAGGATATGCTTGGACTGTACTCTGATTTTGTGCCAAAGTTCGTAAAACAATTCCGCACTGTGGGAGAGGAAATGAAGGGCGGTTTCCGGGATTATATAAAAGAAGTAAAGGAAGGCACGTTCCCGGCAAAAGAGCACACGTTTAAAATAGATGAATCGGTTATAGAAAAATTATACTAAAATTGCAATAAAATAATATTTATAACAGGTTGGAGGAAACAGTATGGAAATCGTAAAAACAATAGAAGAAGTAAGGAAACAGGTAAAAGAATGGAAAAAAGAAGGCTTAACAGTGGGATTGGTTCCTACCATGGGATTTTTGCATGAAGGTCATAAAAGCCTGATTATAAAAGCGGCAGAAGAAAATGATAAAGTAGTCGTCAGCGATTTTGTAAATCCTACTCAGTTCGCACCTACGGAAGACTTAGAAAGCTACCCAAGGGACATAAAAAGGGATGCAGCGGTTTGTGAGGAAGCTGGCGCTAACCTGATTTTTTATCCGGAGCCGGAAGAGATGTATGCCCGGGATTACTGTACCTATGTAAATATGGATGGGCTGACCAAAGGACTTTGCGGGAAAACAAGACCTACCCATTTTCAGGGAGTCTGTTCCGTAGTTTCCAAGCTGTTTCACATCGTATCTCCTGACAAAGCTTATTTTGGGCAGAAGGATGCCCAACAGTTAGCAGTTATTAAACGGATGGTGCGGGATTTGAATTTTGATATTGAAATTGTGGCCTGTCCCATCGTAAGGGAAGAGGATGGACTTGCCAAAAGCTCCAGAAATACTTACTTAAGCCAGGAGGAAAGGAAGGCTGCTGTCATTCTAAGTAAAGCCTTAAAAGCAGGAAAGAAGCTGATAGAGGAAGGTGAAAAGGACACTGCTGTCATAAAAGCCCAAATCAGAAAGGTGCTGGAAAGCGAGCCTCTGGTAAAAATTGATTATGTGGAAACCGTTAATTTCGAGAATATGGAGCCGATAGAAAAAGTACAGGGGCAGGTATTGACTGCAATTGCTGTTTATATTGGAAAAACGCGCTTAATTGATAATTTTATTACGGATGTTGTAAACTGACAAACAATAGGAAGGAGTTCTATATGACAGTAACCATGTTAAAGGGAAAAATCCACCGGGCGGTGGTCAAGCAGGCTGAGCTTCATTATGTGGGAAGCATTACGGTAGACCCGGAACTTTTGGAAGCAGCCGATATTTTGGAATACGAAAAAGTTCAGGTAGTAGATGTGGAAAACGGCAACCGGTTTGAAACCTATACGATAGCGGGAGAGCCCGGAAGCGGAATGATCTGCCTAAACGGTGCCGCAGCCAGACAGGTACAGACCGGCGACCATATTATCTTAATGGCATATTGTGAGCTTACAAGAGAAGAAGCAAAGGAGCACAAGCCTCATGTAGTGTTTGTGGACGAAGAAAATAAAATCGTAAAAAAATCCCGTTATGAAAAGCACGGAAGATTATTTGAAGACGAGGTAGAAACATGTTAAAAGGAAAAACCGTATTGCTTGGTGTTTCAGGAGGCATTGCTGCCTATAAAATTGCAGGCCTTGCCAGCAGGCTGGTAAAATGCAATGCAAATGTGCATGTTCTTATGACTGAAAATGCTACTCATTTTATCAATCCAATCACCTTTGAAACCTTAACTGGAAACAAGTGCCTGATTGATACGTTTGACAGGAACTTTGAGTTTCAGGTAGAGCATGTTTCCATTGCAAAGCAGGCGGATGTACTGTTGATTGCCCCTGCCACTGCAAATATCATAGGAAAACTGGCAAATGGCATTGCGGATGATATGCTTACTACCACAGCTCTGGCATGTAAATGCAAGAAAATCATTTCCCCTGCCATGAATACCAATATGTATGAAAATGAGATTGTTCAGGATAATCTGGATAAGCTTAGGAAATATGGAATGGAAGTAATCGAGCCGGATAAGGGACGTCTGGCATGTGGAGATACAGGTGCCGGAAAAATGCCCGATGAAACAGTTCTGCTTGATTATATAGTAAAAGAAATCCGCCATGAAAAAGATATGCTTGGAAAAAAGGTTTTAGTAACAGCAGGAGCTACCAGAGAAGCAATCGACCCGGTACGTTTCATTACCAATCATTCCACTGGAAAAATGGGCTGCGCCATTGCCCGCTGCGCCATGGAGCGGGGAGCGCAGGTAACCCTGATTGCAGGTGCTATGTCCATAGAAGCGCCTCCCTTTGTAAAGGTCATAAGAGTGGAAAGCGCAAAGGACATGTTTGAAGCAGTAAAAGCAGTGAAAAGCAATCAGGATATCATTATCAAGACTGCCGCAGTAGCAGACTTTACGCCAAAAAACAGCAGCAGCGAGAAAATCAAGAAAAAGGAAAATGAAATTACCCTGGAACTGGCGAAAACAACGGATATTTTAAAATATCTAGGCGAAACAAAAGAGGAAAATCAGTTTTTATGCGGATTTTCCATGGAAACAGAAAACATGCTGGAAAACTCCAAAGAAAAGCTTTATAAAAAAAATCTGGACATGATCGTTGCCAATAATCTAAAGGATGAGGGGGCAGGATTTGGTACGGATACCAATCGGGTTACGCTTATTACAAAAGAGGATGTCAGGGAACTGGGACTGATGAGTAAGGCGGGAGTGGCTGAGGAGATATTGTCGGCTATTTTAAATGCGCTTGATGCATCGAAAGTTAATGGATAGATGGCTAGACGGACGCAACAGCGGGATGAGAGCGGATTTGCTTCGGTGTTTTTGATGACGATTTTCCTAAACAGCCTTGGGAGGTTGTGGATGCCGTCCGGGTCGTCATATAGCGCCCTCCATGGCAATTTTCCCCTAAGTGTTGAAAAGGCTGTTAAGGAAAATCGTCATCAAAAACAATGAAGCAAATCCGCTCTCATCCCGCTGTTGCTGTTTTGTCACAGGCTCTACCTTTAAAAAGAGGTCGCTCGATTCTAAAATCTCTCTAAAGCAGATAGATACAGCTTTCCCATACAAATGGCTTACCGATACACAGTGGGAGCTGGCAGAGCATGGAATAGTCTTCCGGGCCTTGGCAAAGTCGCCGGCACTTACGCACCGTGTTTTGGTGCGTTAGTACCGCTGCGTCTTTGCAGAGCGAGAGCGTGCCCAGAAGACTATTCCATGCTCTGCCAGCTCCCACGTCCTCATATCCAACTATACTCAAAAAAAGCTAACCCATCACACTGCTATGATTTTTATAGTTCCCACAAAGTTTAAGTTGTGATAAAAAGAAAAATAATATATAATAAAATACGGCAGATATAGGCAAGACTATCTGTAGCACTGTTTTCAATAGGACGATCAAAGGAGGACGAGTCATGAAGAGAATTGGTATGTTGACAAGCGGCGGTGACTGTCAGGCATTAAATGCAGCAATGAGAGGCGTGGTAAAAAGCATTACAAATGCGGAACAGGATGTGGAAATTTACGGCTTTTTAGATGGATATAAGGGTCTTATTTACGGAAATTTCCGTATGCTTACCAGCCGTGATTTTTCAGGAATCTTAACAAAGGGCGGTACAATTCTTGGAAGCTCCAGAACTCCCTTCAAGCTTATGAGGGAGCCAGACGAAAATGGTTTGGATAAAGTAGAGGCAATGAAACAGAACTATTACAAATTAAAACTGGACTGCCTGGTGATTTTAGGAGGAAACGGAACTCATAAAACAGCAAATCTCTTAAGGGAAGAAGGGCTGAATGTAGTAACTCTGCCTAAGACCATTGATAATGACCTTTGGGGAACCGATATGACATTTGGTTTCCAAAGTGCAGTGAATATTGCAACAGAAGCAATTGACTGCATCCATACTACGGCGGCCTCCCACGGGCGTGTATTTATCGTAGAGGTTATGGGACATAAAGTAGGCTTTTTGACCTTGAATGCCGGAATTGCAGGGGGAGCGGATATTATTCTGATTCCGGAAATCCCATATGATATTGATAAAGTAGTGGAAGCCATTAACGAAAGACATAAAAGAGGAAGCAAGTTTACGATTCTGGCAGTAGCCGAAGGCGCTATTTCCAAAGAAAATGCAAAGCTTTCCAAAAAAGAATTAAAAGAAAAAATGAAGAATTACCCATATCCCTCTGTGTCCTATGAGGTGGCAGATAGAATTAAGGAAAAGACAGGTTATGATGTGCGCGTTACCGTTCCGGGCCATACCCAGAGAGGAGGCAGTCCCTGTCCTTATGACCGGGTGTTTGCGTCAAGGCTTGGTTCCGAGGCGGGCAAGCTTATTTTAGAAGGACAGTACGGATTCATGGTGGGAATTAAAAATAGAGAAATCATCAGAGTGCCATTAGAAGAAGTAGCAGGCAAATTAAAAACAGTTGCTCCGGATGCTTCCATCGTGAAGGAAGCAAAAATGTTAGGCATCAGTTTCGGAGATTAGTATGTCATATCAAGCGCTTTACAGAAAGTTCCGTCCCGGTAATTTTCAGGATGTAAAAGGACAGGAGCATATTGTTACAACATTAAAAAATCAAATAAAAGCAGACCGGGTAGGTCATGCTTACCTGTTTTGCGGTACGAGAGGTACAGGCAAGACTACCATTGCAAAGATTTTTGCAAAAACAGTGAACTGCCTAAATCCTATGGATGGAAGTCCCTGCGGAGAATGTGCCTCCTGTAAGGCCATTGCTGCAGGCGCTTCCATGAATGTGATTGAGATTGATGCGGCATCCAATAATGGCGTGGATAATATCCGGGAAATCGTAGATGAAGTTTCCTACTCGCCGGCGGAAGGGAAGTATAAGGTATACATCATTGATGAAGTTCATATGCTGTCGATTGGCGCTTTTAACGCATTGCTGAAGACCTTGGAAGAACCTCCTTCTTATGTGATCTTCATACTGGCAACTACAGAAGCCCATAAAATTCCCATTACGATATTATCCAGATGCCAGCGGTACGATTTCAAACGAATTACGATTGATACCATTACCGGCAGGCTGAAGGAACTTATGGAAGAGGAACAGGTAGAGGTTGAAGAAAAAGCGCTGCGTTATATTGGAAAGGCGGCGGACGGTTCTATGCGTGATGCCCTAAGCCTGTTGGATCAGTGCATTGCTTTTCATTTTGGAGAGAAGCTGACCTATGATATGGTACTGGACGTATTGGGCGCAGTAGATGGCGGGGTATTTAGCAGGATGCTCCGGCATATGATAGAGAAGGATGTATTAGGATGCATTACTCTGTTAGAAGAAATCGTTATGCAGGGCAGAGAGCTTACCCAGTTCGTATCAGATTTTATATGGTATTTAAGAAATCTCCTCCTTGTAAAATCTTCTGACAATGCAGAGGAAATCATTGAAGCTTCCACAGAAAATATGGCTCTTCTCAAAGAGGAGGCTGATATGCTGGAGCAAAATGCCATTATGCGTTATATACGCATTTTCTCAGAACTTTCCGGGCAGATGAGGTATGCAACTGCCAAGAGAATACTTCTTGAGATGACCCTTATCAAAGTGTGCAGGCCCGGTATGGAAACCAATCAGGATAGTTTGTTAGAACGTATCAGAGATTTAGAAGAGAAAGTGGAAAACGGTATTCCAGTAGCAGCCGCTAACTATAGTCAGCCGCCGATGGCAGGACAGGATACGCAGGCGAAGAAAGAACGCCCGCCCCTTCCCAAAGCGATTCCGGAAGATATAAAAACGATTGTATCAAAATGGGATGCAATCATAAGCAGAACTTCATCCCCCATGAAACAATATTTAAAAGGCGCGAAGCTGAGCCTGGGAGGAGACAACTGCCTGATGGTGGTTTTAGAGGATGGACTGCCTTTTGATTACTTTTCACAGCATCAGGACAATAAGAAATCTCTGGAGGACCTTCTTTCAGAGCAGGTAGGAAAAGAAATCCAGGTAACCGTTCAATCCATACAGAAAAACGAAAGCTTTGATCATTCCTATGTGGATCTTAGTAAGATTATACAAATGGAAATTGAAGAGGAAGACTAAAAACAGAAATATCAATTATAATATCAGGAGGACAGGAAATATGGCAAAACGTGGAGGATTTCCGGGAGGCGGAATGCCTGGAAATATGAATAACTTAATGAAGCAGGCCCAGAGGATGCAGCGTCAGATGGAAGAAAGCCAAAAGGAACTGGAGGAAAAAGAATTTACGGGAAAAGCCGGAGGCGGTGTGGTAGAAGTAACCGTGACCGGCAAAAAGGAAGTGACTAAGGTAAAGCTTGATAAGGAAGCTGTAGATCCCGATGATACAGAAATGCTGGAGGATTTGATTATGGCAGCCACGAATGAAGCATTGCGTCTGGCAGAGGAAGCAAGTGCAGAAGCTATGTCGAAAATGACAGGCGGTATGGGACTTGGAGGAGGCTTTCCCTTTTAATGGATTTGTATAGCGGATATATCAACAAGTTAATTGAAGAATTAGCAGGCTTGCCGGGCATTGGGGCAAAATCAGCCCAACGGCTTGCCTTTCACATTATCAATCTGCCTAAAGAACGGGTGGAGCGATTTGCCAATACGATGTTGGAAGCAAAACGCAATGTGCGATATTGCAGCCAGTGCTTTACCTTAACGGATCAGGAAATCTGCCCGATCTGTGCAAATGCCAAAAGAGACCGGAAAACCATTATGGTTGTGGAAAACACAAGGGACTTGATGGCATATGAGAAAACGGGGAAATTCGACGGTGTTTACCATGTGCTCCATGGCGCTATTTCCCCCATGCTGGGCGTGGGTCCAAATGACATTAAGCTGAAAGAACTGATACAAAGACTTCAGGACAATGTGGAAGAGGTCATTATTGCCACCAATTCAAGCCTGGAAGGGGAAACTACGGCAATGTATATCAGTAAATTGATTAAGCCTACCGGAGTAAAGGTAACGAGAATTGCAAGTGGTGTTCCGGTTGGAGGCGATTTGGAGTACATAGATGAAGTGACCCTGCTCAGGGCTTTGGAAGGCAGAGTGGAGCTATAGAACTATATTTTGAAAATGGAATGGAAAGACAGTATAGTATGCTGTCTTTTTTATTGCCAAAAAAGGTCGAAAAGTTTTTATAGGAATGAGACAAAAAATGATAAAAAGTATCGGGCTCTCTATGTTATATATGTAAATAGCATGAAAAACATAGAAAAACAAAGGCGGCGAAAATATGATTGAAATTATAAGAGAGGAAACTCTGAAGGAGCGGGAAGAAAGAAGAAAAAAAGAACAAAGTTCAAAAAAAGGACAAGCAAATGAGAAACGGACAAAACATCAGGGGCAGGAGGCAGTGGAAAATGAAAAGTACGAAGAAAAGCAGCAGGGAACCTGTGGATTACCTAAAAATATCAGACAGATAGGCGACAGCAGCGGTGTGGAGAAAATCTACATAGAAGATTATGTGATGACTCATATGAAACAACTGGCAGCCTATGGGGATGAGAAACCCAAAGTGCTCATTTTATATGGGCAGCGGGAAATCATAGAAGGGCAGCTGTTCTGGTTCATAAGCGGGGCCGTGCAGGCAGAAGCAATTGACTCGTTCATGGATAAAATCGTATTTGATGAAAAGCTTTGGATACAGATCAATGAGACAGCAAATCGTTTTTTCAATGGTCTGGCTATTCTTGGCTGGGCATTTTTGAAAAAAGGCGGGGACAGCTATTGGGATGAAATGATCTCAAGCACTCATAGAAAGTTTTTTCGCCCGGATCAAAAAATCTTCTTTGAATATATTATGAATGAACGTATCGAAAATATGTATTTATTTGAAAATGGAAAAATGGACAGGCAGTCTGGGTTTTACATTTACTACGAAAGAAATGAGCCCATGCAGAATTATATGCTTGCCTATAAGGAAGAGGAGACGGAGCAGGTAGAAGAATTTACGGGAGACCAGGCAACCAAACAATTTCGGGCTATCGTGCAGGAAAAAAAGGAACAAATGCGCAGGCGGCATACAATGGGGCTCTTATATGGAACCAGTGCCATTTTGGTAATGGTAATTATGGTTATCGGCATCACCATGTTGAACAACTATGAAAAAATGCAGAATATGGAGAAGGTACTTTACGAAATATCCGGACAGATGGAAGAAGTGCAGGCGGTGGAAACAGGAGAGGAGCTTGTAAACGGGAAAGCAACAGGAGAAACAGGAAATGATGTGGTAGAAACTACTGCTGGAGTGATCACAAAGAATCCGGATGCAGAGATGGATGGTTCTAAAGAAGATTCAAACAGTGCAGAGAATGCAAATAGTCAGGACTCATCCCAGGAAGCCGCTTATGCCAATGCAGCGGAGAATGGAAATCCGGATAGTGGAGAAGCCGCAGTGGGTCAGGACAACGGGGTAAATGAGGAAACGGCAGCTAATGCAAATCATGCGGCAGCCGGGGAAGAATCAGGAGAACCGGGAGTCGGGACGAATGCAGGAGAATCAAGTAATGGGGAAGACCAGCAGAATGAAGCGACCCCGGATAATACAGCAGATCCAAATAGTGCTTCTAAGGAAAATGCGGCTGAACCGGATAACAAAAGCAATGAGGCTGTAGAAAATTCCGAAGGAACTTCAAAAGATGGACAAGCAACGGAAACAGCTGCATCCATACCAAAAGAATATATCATTCAAAAAGGGGATACCTTGGCGAAAATCAGTCGGAAATTCTATGGTACGGAAAATATGATTAAGAAAATATGTGAACTGAACCATATTCAGGATATGGACAACATTCTATATGGAGAAAAAATACTTCTCCCTTAAGAAAAAAAATGGTATAATGTCCACGAACGCAATGCGGCAAGGAAAGATTGCATGACAATGCGAAGTAACAGCCAAAACAACAGGCATAAACACCGACAGAAAAACGGGAAGGGTCAAATGCAAATGAAAAGCATAGCAGAATTTTTCCGGAATCTTTTTTCCGGAAACTCTGAAATTACATATAAAGATAAAATACTTAAACATCGTTTACATATACTATATAGATGCGCTTTGATATTTATCCTGGTTTTTGTAATAATTGCGGCTGTGAAGGTCCAGATCAATAATCGGGTATATTCAGAATTCGAGGTAATTGAGGAAAACAGCAGGGAAGGTACGGAAAACAGCATTTATGAAAATTATGATGGAAATTTATTAGTGCACAGTAAGGATGGCATTACAGCTTTTGATAAAAAAGGAGTAAAGCTTTGGAATCAACCTTATGAAATGCAGAATCCCATTGTTAGAATTGCGGGACAATATGTTGCGGTTGGGGATTATAGGGGCAGCATTATTTATATTATGGATGTGAGCGGGTTAAAGAGTCAAGTAAACACGGACATGATCATTCAGGATTTTACCATTTCGGAGAAAGGTGTAGTAACTGCTATTCTGGATAGAGGGGATTCTACCTTGATTAGATTGATTTCGGCGGAGGGGACCACTATTATTGATATGAGAACGTCTATGGCGGATAACGGTTATCCCTTGGCGGCAAGTCTCTCACAGGACAACCTGAAATTGGGAGTATCCTATTTGAAGGCGAAAAATGCCCAGATTAATACCAGTATCGCATTTTACAATTTCGGTGACGTTGGGCAGAATAAAAGTGAGAATTTAGTCAGTGGCTATAATGTGGAAGAGGAAGTCATTCCATTTTTAAAATATGTAAATAGCACTACAGCTGTGGCATTGGGGAATGAAAAGCTGTTAATCTTTAAAGGAAAACAGATTCCGGAGCTGTCCCGGGAAGTGACCATAGAGGAAGAAGTGCAAAGCATTTATTATAGTGAGAATCACGTGGCTTTGGTCTTTCATAATACTTCGTCTGATGAAAAGTATCGGGTGGAAGTATATGATGTGAGTGGAAAACAGGAGTGCTCCTTTTTGACGGATGTGGAATATAAGGAAATCCTGATAAAGAACAATGACCTGATTGTATATAATGAAAGCTCGGTGGAGATGTATAATACTAAGGGAGAAAAAAAGTATAAAGGCTCCTTTGGTGAAAATGTCAGTGTCATTATGCCGTTAACGGGCAGAGGGAAGTTCTTGGTTGTAAAAGAAAATACAATAGAAACAATTAGATTACGTTAAGAAGGCCCGAACGACAGACGGGCGGAATAGGAAGAAAAAATGAATGAGCTGCTTATTTTTACAGCAGTATTGCTGTTAGGCTTTGCCATACATGGATTGTATGCAGGATTTGTAAAAACAGTTTTTACACTTGCTTTAAAAATAGTTACTTTAATTATCGGCACGACGATTACGCCGTATATTACGAGTTTTTTATTCAAGGATATTACCAGTGGAAGCGGAGAGTTAGTGAATCATGCGGTTGTATTTATTGTCCTGTATGGAATGATAATCATTGGAGCAAGAGTTCTGATTACTTCCCTAAATATTCTGGCTAAGCTTCCTATTCTGAAAAGCATGAATAGAATATGTGGTTTTGTTGCGGGACTGATAGAAGGAATACTTGTGTTGTGGATTGTGTTTGCAATAGCTTTTGCAATATCTTCCACACCTTTGGGTTCCTGGATAGAGGAGAGAGCAATGGAGAGCGCCTTTCTTGCTTTTTTCTATGAAAACAATTTGATTACGCATATTATGAATGATTTATTTCTGTCCCATGGTATGAAATGAGAAAAAATTACAAAATTTCCAAAAAAGTTTTAAAAAGGTGTTGACAATCTGAAACCTAAATGATAGTATATACAAGCCGCTTGTGATGAGCAGGCGGCAAAACAACTGATTTTCCTTGAGAAAATCGGACAAAGTACCTTGACAAATAAACAGCAATGCAACCCTGAAATTCTAAGAGAAAAGTACCTGATGAAGAATCGGGGAAAAAGAAATTCAGAGAGTTCGAACAAAGAAAACGAACCAAAACAGTAAAGAACGGTAAAATTAGCTAGAAGTTGATTTTGACCGGATCAAGGAAA
>JAAVAC010000012.1 GCA_014804265.1 Lachnospiraceae bacterium
GATGTCAAATATAGAATTTATGGATGAAATAAAATTTTATTGTTTATGGGAAGATAATATTCCCATGAATAAAATAAGAAAAAGAAAGATAGAAGAAAAAAATGTTTTATCATTACATGGGAAAATTAAGTTGCAGTCGTCAAAACCATATTTTTATATCGTAAAAGATGGAATGGTGGACTTTTCTACATATGATTATAACGAAGTTATAGACAGGGCAATTTTTTATGCTGATGAGGAAGAGCTAAAAGAAAAAGTTTTTAATCATTTGTTTGATGATAATAAGTTAAGCAATGCAGTAATGTTTGTGCTGGAAGAGCAGCTTGATGTTATTGAACAGGAACGAGAACGATTTGATGAAGTTTGCGTAATATCCTCATACCGTAATGAAGGAAATATATATGATGAGTTTGGATTATATAAAAAAATTTTTGAAATAGATTTTTATCCTTCGGCAGTATTTTTTAAGGAAGGTAAAATGGTTAATGAGGTAATAGAGAATTCACATTAACAAAAAGAGATTAGTTGTATTTGGGAAAGGAGTTATTTTATGAAATTAAAAAAGAGAATGGTTGCGTTAATGCTTGCTACGGCTGTGGTGTTGGGTAGTGCTGGCAGCTATATGCAAGTAGAGGCAAAGTGTTCAGGTTATACAGAGTATAAGAAAGATAAGGCATTTTGTGATAATACTCAGGGTTGTGGATTTCTATGGCGAAAGGATACGAAGAAGCATAAAAGTTATCAAGAGCGTTATTGCGATAAAAATGGAAAGCAAGTGCGTGAAACAAGAAGCCTTTATGTAAAAGATGGTTGCTGTTAATTACAAATAATTATAATTGAGTTAATGTGGATTCTTTATTATATATATGTCAGGAGATTTATTATGATTTGCAATAATGGAAGAAAATTTACATATGTCTTGCTTGTGTTATCCATTTTCCTGTGTGCTTGTGGAAGGCAAAAAGAGCCTGTACCAGAAATGGAGACATACAATAATTTAGACAATGAATTGAAAAAAGAGATTTTCATAGAAAAAGACAGTAACCTGCAGTCACCGGCAGGCTTGGTATGTGTTGATGATAGTATCTATGTTGTCAGCAAAGGAAATAACTGTGTTTTGAAGTACTCCACTGCTGGGGCATTTGAGGCTTCATTTGGAAATATAGGGCAAAAGGAAGGCGAGTTCAGCAAGCCTACAGCCATTGCAAATTATGAAGAGACAATTTATGTAGCGGATGAAAATGATGGAAGAATACAGGCATTTGATTTGGAAGGCAATTTTCAAAAATTATATGATATCGAAGCTTTGAATAGCAGATATCTCTCGGTTTTGGATTTGGAAGTGGATAAAGATTCTATTTATGTATCCGTAGCTGGTGGGGAGAAAAAGGCTTTATACATTTATATTCTTGATAAAGAGACTGGAGAGGTTGAAAAAATAGAAAAGTCCTGTATGGGTGTTTTGGGCAAGGATGGAGAACAGCAAATATATTTTGCTCAGGCTTATGCATATATTGAGGAGCAGGGTTACAGTGGCTATGAGGATGGAGAGAGCTATGTTGCCCGTATTTCTGAGCGCAAAATGACAAAAATGTTTCAGCTTCCAGATAAATATTCTCCTACTGATATTATGATTTGTAATAACCAAATTTATATTTTTTCTGGTGCACTCACACAAGTTGATGTGTTTGAGCTGGATGGAACTTATGTGGAAACAATTTTTCATGAAGGCAGCTCGGCAGAGAATCGAGGCTTAGGTTTCATGGCAATGGATGCACAGGGCAACATTTATTTGTCAGATAGTGAAAATCACAGTATTTATAAATTGGAGAAAGAACAGTGATATTTTCTGCGATAACCTTATTTAAACTGGAAAAACGAAATATGTGGAATATTCTGTTAGACATTTTCTGTCTGTCATTGGGACTGTTAATCGGGATTGTTTTTTTAAGTCAGGCAAGAACAGCCTATGAAAATTATAATAAAGATCGGTGCTATGTACCTTTGTATGATTATCTGCTATGCAAGACAATAATGGGTACAAGTATGACGCAAGATGATATTGCCGCTATTCAGGAAGAATGCATATGTGTAGAGGAGATACAGGGCTTTAACAGCCTGAATGAGGAGGTTGTCTTGTATCAGGAAAACTTTTGTCCTGATATTCATATTTATACAGTCACAAAAAATTACGAACGTATCTTTGAAGGGGACTATATGACAGGGGAAGGTATAAAAGATACCAAAAGTGCGGTCGTTGGAAATGAGGCAGCTAAACGCTATGGTATCAAAATTGGCGATATGATAGAAATTGGGAATCAGAGCTTTTATATTTGCGGAATATTAAAGGTTCCCCAATATGCCAGTGATGTGATGATTTGGGCAGAAGCATTAGAAAGTCAGGATTTTTTTGACTGTCAGCTTTATATCAGGATAAATACCAAAAATCAGGAAGTAGCTGAAACACAGACGGAAATAGAAGAATATCTGGAAAATCGGTTTGGTGATTTTGAAGTATACACAAGTACCCAATATAAAGAACAGAAAAAGGAACAGTTGCAATCCGGCTGGCTTTTTTTCATTCTTGTTGCTGTCATTACACTTTGCTATGGTTTAATCAATATTTATAATATTGAAACTTTCTTTATTTTAAAACAAAAGAAATCTGTTGCAATTTTAAGGGCATTGGGAGCAACTCAAAAGAATCTTTTGCTTGCTAAGCTGATACGTTCCATTATTATTGCAGTCCTGTCTGCCACCCTATGTTCCGGCATGGTTATATTGTTGGAACATACTGTATTTGGAAATTTAATAGAATTTCATATGTCTGTTTTCGTATATGGTATTGCAATAATTTTACTTGCGGTGGTTTATGCAATTTTTTCTCTTTTGCTTTATCGAATGCATTATCGGAAACAAATTTCAGGCATGATGTCAGATGCTTAAATTGGGAGAAGCCTGTATTAAGAGTAAAGGAAGGGAGCGGAAAATGAACTGGTATGTGTTTATCCGTCCGTTTTATAAAGTGAAAAGAGATAGGAAGATTTATGCTGTCGTGTTCATGCAGTTAGTGGTAGCATTTGGCATTTTGAGCGTATTTTTGAGCCTGCTTTTGGACATTGCTGAAAATAAAAGGCAGATGATGCAGGAGAGCCGCCATAAAAATTATCAGATTACTGCACAGGTATCAGATTTTGAATATGAAAAGTTTGATTTGATAAATTGGGGGAGTCAGTCTGCAACGCTCCACGAATATGATAATTTTCCATTTTCTGAAAGAATCCTTAATCAGATTCATAATGCAGGTATACAATGTGAGACAGAGGTGTGTGTTGATATTGAATTATTGTATCTGGGTGAGCTGATAGAGGAAAATCAGTCGTTGCATCTTTACTATTCCTCTGAATTTGAAAAGGTATCTTTCAGTAAGAAAACAGAAGAGGTTTTGTTAGACGTAAACAGTGAAAATACAATTAATTCCAGAGATTTTCCCCATACCATTTCTAATGACGTGTTATTGGGCATAGATGGAAGGGAATATCCCATTGAGTATGTGGAAAACGATGAATTGGCAGTTTATATGCCGATAGTTCTTTATGAAAGCATTTATCACCCAAAGGATTTAAAAGGGACGGTTCTCAATATAAAGTCCAATACAGAGAAGATGCTGACCACGGAGACATTAAATCAGGTGTTGTCTTTGCTTCGTAAAAATTGCGGACAAAACTGTCAATTTATGCTGGGGAGTGATTTTGCACGTTTTTTGGTTCGGGTAGAAGAAGCGGAGAGGGAAGCGATTGTGTTGATTTTCGTGTCCTGTATTATATTTCTGATTGTATTGATTGGTATGATTGGGATTTTCATCATGATTTTGAAAAGAAGGGAAAAGGAAATTGCTATCTGTTGTGCACTGGGACAGACAAAGCGGCAAATATGCTATGAGATATTCGGTGAGGTCTTCATTTTAAATATAAGTTCTTGTATCGTGGGCGTTTTGTCTGGCTGGTTGTTGATAAAAAATGGGATTTCCGTTGCGACAGTGGAGGTTACTTTTCATGCATTTTCGTGCATCTCATTGTTTTTGGTGGCATGCCTGCTTTCCATAATTGTGGTAATTCCAATGAAAATATTAATCGAAAAAGCATCTCCGATTCAGATTTTATCGTCCTTATAGGAGTGTGGGTATAAAAGGAGAAAAGTTATGTTAGAGCTAAAGAATATCAGGAAAACCTATCACGGGAAATGTTTGGATGTTCCTGTGTTAAAGGGTGTCAATCTTACCATTCAGGAGGGGGATTTTATTGTGATTGTTGGAAAATCCGGCTGTGGAAAATCAACTCTGCTGAATATATTAGGTTGCATGGATTATGCTGACGAAGGGGAGTATCTTTTTATGGGTAGCAGTATTCAGACATATAAAGATAAGCAGTTGGCATATTTTCGCAATCAAAATATTGGGTTTGTGTTTCAGTCCTTTTATTTAATCAATGAGATTAGTGTACGAGAAAATGTTGAGATTCCTATGGGGCTTCTGGGTATAAAGGCAAAGGAAAGAAGGAAGCGGGCATTAGAGCTTTTGTGTCTGGTGGGATTAGAGGAAAAAGCGGCAAGTAAACCCTTGGAATTGTCGGGAGGACAGCAGCAGAGAGTTGCGATTGCAAGGGCATTGGCAAATAATCCAAAGGTTTTACTGTGTGATGAACCGACGGGAAATCTGGATGAGGAAAACGGAAAAATCATTATGGAACTGCTTGCAGATCTGCATGCAAAGGGTGTGACAATTGTTATGGTGACACACGATATGTCTTTTGCCCGATATGGAAATCGGATTGTGAAAATAATTAGTGGTGAGGAGATAGTAGATGTATAGATTAATGGGAATAATTTCATAGGAAGAAGCCATTGCAGCAGACAAGAAAAGTGGGCTGTCAGACAATTGGGAGAAGGTCTGGCAGCTCCTTTTTTATGTGTATCTCAAAAAAGAAAACAGGTTACGCGAAATATGGAATGGACAGGTAGAAATATTAGTTGGAAAATGATATTATCTTATAAGGTGTATATTCATAAAAAGCAGATTTGCTTTTGTGAATGTGCATCTTATATTCGTTATAGAAAGGGCATGAAAATGAGAATGCGAATAAATAAACCTGCGGTTGCGCTTACTTTCCTGTCTATCTTATTGCCGATTCTGTCCATATTGATGTTTGAGCATATTACCATTAGTGAGTCATTGGGAAATATGGATTCAGGTTCTTTTGGGAAGTCATACGAATTGATTTCCATTGACGAAGGAGAAAAAGAGTTTTTACCAAGTGAATTATTCAAATTGACAGATAGCATAGGGGAAAAGATTGCAATCACTTCAGAAGGAAAAGTGGATGGAATAAAAGTGCGTCTGATTTATTTCAATAAAAGTTATGTGAATCTGCCAATGCAGGAAGGGCGCTTTTTTAAGAAAATGGATTTGAGAGAGGATTATGATTGTGCAGTAATAGGGAAAAAACTGGTAGATAAAACTTATAAAAAAAATGAAAAAAGATATATCACCCTTGAGGGAATGGAATTTGAAGTAATTGGTATCATAGGCTATGAATGCGAAACAGTGATGGATCAATATATATACATAAATGGTCTGATACCGAAAAAAATATTTGATTCTTCCTTATATCAGGTTGATTTTCTGGAAGGGGGCAGGGAAGAAGAAATCCTGCAATATTTATATGAGGAGTTGCAAAAAAGCAATGTCATAATGGAGAGTTTAACCAGGGGAGAAGATTATTTCAATTCCATCGTTCCCCGTTTATTGTACAGCAGATGGTTCCTTGTTATGTTTGTGTGCATTTTATTATGCTTAATCTTATTATCTCTGGAATGGATCAATCATCAGAAAAAAGAAATAGGCATAAGAAGATTATTAGGGGCGACTAACGGAAAGCTGATAGTTCTATTGGGGAAAAGATATTTAAAAATCATATTGATATCCGGTGTGGCAGGCGGGTTATACAGTATGATATTCTGGCCCAATTATAAAAGCTTTTTACTGATTGGATATTCTATTACCATACCTATCATCACCATTTTTTTAGGATGTATGGCTATAAAGATAATAAAAGCACCTCTTGAGGAGGCAATTAAATAATGGCATATATAGAATTTATAATAAAGAGTGTGATTAGGACTATACAAAGGCATAAATTGTTAATGATTTTAATGATTATTTTGATAACATGCAGTTTTAGTATATTAGGACTTGTTTTGGATCAAGGAAGTAAATTAAAAGAAAGTGCAGCGGACTATTCCGAGACTTACGGTGAAACAACATACTATTTTACGGCTGATGGCATGACGGATCAACAGTATTATGAGTATTTGGATGATAAGGATACAGAAAAATAGAAGCTTTTAAAAATTTACTGCTGGCAGAGAAGCGTATTTTATTTATAAGTCTTGTGGAGCAGCCGGTAGAAATATATGGTACTGACATTCCTGATATTTTTTTGGATGGGTATGAAGAGGGCCAAGGGGATTTTGGTATTTTTCAAATGGATGGAGAGGATTGGTATCGTACCAAGTCCTTACAAGTATCGGAATCCTTTTTTGAGTTTTTTCAAATTCAGGCAGCAAGTGGTCGTGGCTTTGAACCGCAGGACTATACCTATCAGGAAGGGAAACAAATACCAGTGATGCTTGGAGATGAATACGCTGGTACGTTCCAGCTTGGCGATATCATAACTTGTAATTATTTATCTGCTGATGTAAGTCTAGAAGTTGTTGGTTTTTTAGAAGAGGATACGTTTTTTTATGATGAAACGGATAAGGAGTTTAAGTCCTGCGGAAGATATATTGTGTTACCTGCATTTTCTTCAAATGAAACGGAGTATTTTGATAAGATCAGGCTCCTTACCCAGGTAGGAGGGATGATCATTTCGGATTTAGGCTATCCGGAAGTGAAAAAAATTTTCGATGAGATACAACAGGAAGCAGGTGTGGATGAACTGAATATGTACATGGAAGATCCGGCAGCAGCCAGTGAGACAGAGGATTTATTGGAGACATATTCTGCCATGACAGAAGAAGTATTAAAACAATTTAAGATTATTTTAGGTATACTTTTTATATTTGTAGCCATTAGCATAACAACAATTATGTGCGGATTTATACGGGAGAAAAACTATGAATATGGGATTCAGCTGCTTTGCGGAGCAAGACCGATACAGGTTTTTGGAGATATTTTTCTGCTCTGTTTTGGCACTTTGTTGGCTGGAAGCATAACCACGATATATATTTTGACGGGATGCGAATGCTCTTTGAAAAGTATCAGCATCGTCCTAATGGTGGCATTGATTCTGGGAGGAATTATAATTACTAATTTGTTTTTCTTCTTATATAAAATGGATATTAGCGAAATAATCGGAGGAAGAGAGTAATGGCTTTATTAAAACTGAATAATCTGGAAATGACATATGGCAAAGGTGATACAATGGTACATGCCTTACGCAATATAAATTTGGAAATAGAAAAAGGTGATTTGATTGCAATTCTTGGGAAAAGTGGTTGTGGCAAATCCACTTTATTGAATATTTTAGGTGCCGTTTCAAAACCAAAACAAGGAAGTTACTTTTTTGAAGAAATAGAAGTGAACAAGTTAAATATGCATGATGCAGCCAGATTCAGAAATAAAAACATAGGTTTTGTGGTTCAGCATTTTGCACTGATTAAGGAATTGACAGTAAGAGAAAATGTAGGGCTTCCGCTGGTCTATCAGTCATGTAAGAAAAGAGATATTGAGAGACGGGTTGCGGAAGTGTTGAAATTACTGGAAATAGATGAAAAAGCCAATCGATACCCAACGGAATTATCCGGCGGGCAGTGCCAAAGAGCTGCTATTGCAAGAGCCATTATTACAAATCCGGAGGTGATTCTTGCTGACGAGCCTACAGGTGCATTAGATGAAGAAAATGGGAAGAATATTCTTAATATATTCAAGGCGCTGAATGAGAAAGGAACAACCATTGTTCTGGTTACGCATGATATGGAAATTGCGGATATGTGTAAGAGAAAGATATGTTTGAGAGATGGAAGAATAATATAAAACAGGAGACGGGAAACTTCTGTAAAAAATATTCTCTGACACAGCATCCAACAAAGGGAAAAAGGGGAAAAGCTATTGCAGCAAACAAGAAAAGTGAGCTGTCAGACAATTGGGAGAAGGTCTGGCAGCTCATTTTTTATTTTGCCAAACTTCCCAGAAAATTACCAAACTTCCCAATATACTTGACATATTTTAAAATTAAGTAATATACTACGACAAAATACTATATTAGTCTTTACGAATATTGATTGCAGGTATCTTATGTGGGAGGGCTTAAAGTGAAAAAAGTGGGAAAATGGATTATTCTTGGCAGTATTGTTATTTTGGCATTTATAAGCATCGGTATGGCATATCTCCAAAATGAACGGGAAGAAAATACACTTTATGGCAGTTTTACTATAAATCAGCAGGAATATGTTATGGGTGAAGGGAAGGGCATTTCCCTGAAGCTTCCGGATTATACGGATGAAGAGGAAACAGAGGAGGGAACATGGAGAGGAAAGCAATATGAGGATATGGAAACTATGGAACAGGAGCTAGGGATAAAACTGTTGAAGGTTCCCCTTGCGTTTAAGGTAATAAGTAGAGAGGAGGGAAAGAATTATTGCCTGCAGGTTTTGGATAAGGAAAGAGCAATTATATTTTATCATTTATCGGAATTGCCTGAGTCCAAGGTCAATATGCCGGATATGATTAACGTTCAGTTTGCCCTTGCAGGTGGAAGCAGAGTTGGGGATCTTGCTTTTGAGGATGAAGTCTTTGAGGATAAATGGAAGTCTGAAGGCGGGGATGAGCAAATGACCACTACAGATTCCCAATATGAGCTGATGGATACTTATGAAAGCAGTAAGCTTGGAACATCTGTTTTTATAGTAAGAAATAATTCAACTTCTATAACAAAAACTTCTGATTCGGAGATTGGTCCTACTACTGCTGAGAGCTATTTTGTACAATTTCTCTACGGAGGCATGATGTATCAGTTACAGTGGTATGAGAAAATCGAGCAGGAAGAAATGAGGGAATTTGTAGAAATGTTGGAACTATAGAATTTACGGTCCTTAAAGAGTTTATTACAGAAAACTATGTTAGAAATGGTGTAACAGACAGGAACAAACAAATATAATATCGAATGATTATTACGGAAAGCATGATGGAGAAATGAAATTTTATTACATAATTATTTCCGCTTTTCTAATTCTTTTTTATCCAAGACAAATAACAAACGTTATATGCTTCGGGCGACATAGGGATCAAATAAAAGTAAAAAGCAAGGCTGCCTACTGGAGGATATATTCCTTCTGGACAGTTGTGTTTCTGATCGGATGTTTGTTTATGGGTTCAGCGGCAGGAGTAGATACTACAATTGATAAGCTGGTGTATTATTTTATATTGGAAAGTTATAATGAAGATTATATAGGTTCTCCGAGTGAGGAGGATGATGAAGCATATATTTTGACGTATTATACAAGAGAAGAAATAAATGAGGATGTTTTGTATGATATTGTTCAAAATAATAAGATTATATACGAGGCATATAAGCTGGAAGGGTTAAAAATAAAACATATCTATAAAAAGCAATGGGGGTTATATTTAGATAGTGAGACGATGGGATATATAGAAGTAAAAAAAGGTTTTTTACTGAATGAAATATCTTACAGATGGTATAAGAAAACTTTAGAGCAAAGGATAGAGTAAAGGAGATAGATTTTATGAGAGGTAAAATTGGTAAAACTCCAATAATCATTTAGTGGGAGATATGCAGTACGGACAGGAATATAATAAAGTAGTTGATTGTTAATAAAATTAGAAAGCAGTAAGTCAAAAAATGTTTACTGCTTTCTGATTTATTAACACAAAAAATATGATATGGAAATTTTAAAACACCACAATAACTGCTTGTAAACGTTCCTCAAATGAAGCAGTTACAACAAAATCCTGTCGAATACAACAGAATGCTTGCATATTTTAATAAAGCTGCTGTAAAATACTGTTGAAAGGAGGCGGGCAGAGCCTCGGTTGGACAACTAATATCAGATGATAAAAGTTATGTGGCCGTAACGGGAAAGCGGTCAGGATAAAATGTGTGGGAATACTTGCATAAAGGATCAATATAAAAAGCAACGTGTAATGAATAATATAAAACAGAAGACGGGAAACTTCTGTAAAAAAAATATTCTCTGACACAGCGTCCAACAAAGGGAAAATGAGTAACAAGAGCAATAGCCGAAAAAAGCGAATTGAGCTAAAGAGGGAATGGCTTGCAACGCAACGTGAAAATTTTATAGGGAAAAGCTATTGCAGCAAACAAGAAAAGTGAGCTGTCAGACAATTGGGAGAAGGTCTGGCAGCTCCTTTTTTTGCGGCATGTTTACCAATACATGAAAAAGCCAGAGAAAATTCAAGACAAATTTTAGAAATCCTAATATAAAACAAACGAATAAAATAAATAATCGTAGAAAATTAAAATAGAACCTAATTTCATTGGAAGATATTGACAAAAACCGCTGGCAACTGCTATAGTTATAACTAATCTTGATAAACTACATTTTCTATCTGGCATTTTAACTGTTGTTGCAAAAGTGAAAGGAGTCTTTATGAAAGGACAAAGGATGAATAAGAGAAAAGGAACCGAAAAATTAAAAAGAATCATAGCGCTGTTTTTAGCAGTCGTCATGCTGCCTTTTGCAGATTATGGACAGGTGCTTGCTTACAGCGGACAGAATCATGCACCTGTGCCAGACGGGGAAGAAGCTTTGATAAGCGGGAATACAATCATTGAGCAAAATTCCGGCGAAACTGACAGGGAAGAAATCGAGATAGACGGAACAGAAGCGGAAGAAATAGAAGCTGACAGCTTTACAGCCGAAAGGGCAGGTGGAGAAAATGCAGCTGACAGAGAGCCATGGGAACGGATCAGCTTCCAGGAAGCAGAACGCATAAAGCTGACGGATCCATCGGACTATAAAGATATGACAATAGAAGCAGAAGCATTTGTCATGGAAGAAGACATAGAAGTAGGCAATCTTTATGTAAATGGGGAAAGCCTGGACTTGAACGGCCATAGCCTGACTGTATATGGCACGCTGCTCCAGACAGCAGGAGAAGTGCGATTGAATGGCGGACAACTTTTAGTGGGTGGGGATTATCGAATCCAGACAAGAGAAGAAAAGGAAAACCCGGAGCCGGGAGAGGAGCTGTACTTCTACAAAGAAAGCAACGGACAGCTGGTCATGACAGAAGAGACAGATTATCTCTTTCTCTGCGGCAGTTTTTTTATGGACTCCACGATTAGTTCAGAAGGAAACCTTACGGCAGGAACTATGGAGCTTATGGGAGACTTTACCCAGCTGTCTTCCATAAGCAGGATGAATTTCATTGCTACAGATGCCCATAAAACCATATTCAGCGGAAAGGAAGAGCAGAACATAGCCTTTCAAAACAGCGGCCTGCAGGAATCCCGGTTTGCCAATCTGGAAATCGGCATCTTAGAGGATGCCGAGGAAGGAAATGGTGCAAAGGCAGAAGATACGGAAGAGGCGGCGGGCCTGAGCATTCAGGGCTGCCCTTATGTGTCCGGGGAAGTTATCGACACCAAAAGCCGCCAGGTGAGTGGAAAAATCGGCATAAGCGGTACTACCAGTTTTGTGGATGGATATTTTGGGGGCGGTATTTATACCTTGCAGCCCATACAGATTAAACCAAATGAAAAGATTAGGCTGGGTGGGGACGTGGAAATCGTTCAGGCGGTTTCTATTTATGGAATATTAGAAGCAAAGGGAAATACAGTCATCACGTCAGGCATCGTGAGCATGGAAGGGGGAAAGCTGCTGGTCGGACAGAATCTGACAGTAAGCAACAGCTACAATTCCGGCATAAAAATGTACCATGAGGATGACTATGTTTCCGTAGGGGGAAATTTCACCTATCATCCAATCTGGGAGCAGGAAATGTCAGCAGGAGTTTTGGAGATCAAAGGAAACGCAGCAATCAATAGGTGCTTCCATGCTACTGGAACTCATAAGACTATCCTGAGCGGAGACAGTAAGCAGACGGTAATTATGGCAGACGGAATGTATTTTCATGTCTTAGAGCTGAAGAACCAGAGTCAGGAAGGCGTCTATTCCGAAAAAGCCCTGCAAAAAAGCCAGCTGATCCGCAATGGCTGCAAGCTGACTTATGGAGAGATGGAAGGCAGTTATGGCTATACCCTTGAAAAAGATGAGGTCATAGAAGGGGATTTCATCCTGATAGATGATACTTTGGATTTAAATGGGCACAGCCTGAAAATCAAAGGGGATTTGATTCAGGCAGCGGGAGCTATTGTAATAAATGGGGGATTGCTGACGGTAGATGGGGATTACCGGCAACAGAGCATAAAAGGGACAGAAGAGAATCAGGAAGGCGGCTATGGGGTAAGCACCGGCTTCCTCCAGATGATGCAGGAAGATGACCATGTGCTCATAAATGGAAATATGTATGTAGAAACCATAGCAGATACCACCGGGAAACTGACCAATGGAGTTTTGGAGTTAAAGGGAGACTTCCTTCAAAAAAGAACCAGCGGCCTGAATAATTTCAAGGCTACAGAGAATCATATTCTTTTGCTGAGCGGAACAGACAAACAGGTTGTCAGCATGGAATACAGTACCGTGGGAGGCTCCCAGCTTCAAAATCTGGAAATCCAGAACAAAAGCATACAGGGGACCATTCTGGAAAACAGGCCTTATATAGCCGGATTGGTGGCGGATTCCCGCAATCAAGTCTCAGGGCAGATTGCCATAGGGAGCACCACGCAGTTTGAAGAAGGATACTTTGGCGGAAGTGTGTGTACTTTGCAGGAAATAACCATAAAAGGTGGAGAAGAGCTTGAGATTGGCGGGGACATGGAAGTCAATGAGACCGCGAACATTTATGGAAGCCTGTGGGTAAGGGGAAACATAGAGGTAGGCCGGAATGCTAACTGGTCCCTTATCGCTATGGAAGGTGGGAGCCTGAGAGTCGGGAAAGACTTCATAGCAGGGAAGGGAAATAAGGTTACCTATGGAATCCGCATGAGCCATGAAGCAGACCATGTCCTTGTGGAAGGGGATTTCCTGTACCAGCCATACTATGATACCGGACTGTCCGCCGGAACCCTGGAACTGAAAGGAAACGCAGACATCCGGAGCAACTTCCATGCTACCGGCATCCACCGCACCCTCCTAAGCGGAGACAAGAAACAGACCATCACCATGGCAGACGGCCTCTACTTCAACATCCTGGAACTGCAGAACTACAGCGAAGACGGAGTATACTCTGAGAAGGCTCTGCAAAAGTCCCAGCTTATTCGCAACGGCTGTAAGCTGACCTACGGGGACACAGCAGGAATCTACGGCTTCACTTTAAGGGAAGACTACACAGCAGAAGGCGATTTCATCCTGTTGGAAGACACCATGGACTTAAACGGCCATACCCTGACCATCAGGGGCGATTTGATACAGGCAGGCGGAGAGATACTCGTAAACGGTGGAACCTTAATTGTAGAAGGCGATTACCGGCAACAGACAAGAAGGATGAAAAACGAAAGCCTTCTCTACGAAGCCGGCAGTGGCTTGTTAACCATGGAAAAAGATACGGATCGGGTACAGATTGCAGGCAGCTTCATTACCCAGACTACAGCAAGCATGCAGGGACACCTGCAAAAGGGCGTCCTGCAGATAAAAGGTGATTTAAAGCAATTGGGAAGCAATGGCTTTCTTGCAGGGGAAGACCATACCCTCTGCTTAAACGGTGAGGACACACAAAAACTTACCATGCAGGCAGATTCTGCTTTTGGCAGCCTGACCATCGAAAATACAAGCAGGATGGGTGTAGTGCTGAATTCCGATGCAAACTTATCCGGTACTGTCACAGATGCGGACAGCAAACTATCCGGCAGCGGAAACCTGATTATATCCAGCACATCTCAGTTAGCAGAAGGTAACTGCGGGGGAAATATCAGGCTGACTGGAGAAGAGACTCTGGAAAAAGACATTACTATAAAAGGATGCCTGACAATCGACGGCACCCTGAAGCTGGATATCCATAAGCTCCATGCAGATGCCTGTGTGGTAAACGGGATGGTTTCTATAGAAAACGGCACCCTCCTGTTATCCTCTTATCTAAACGTAAATGATGGAGGACATTTTGTCATGACAGAAGCAGGCGGCTATGTTCTGGTAAACGGAAACCTGAATTTTGCATCCAGCCATTCCCATAACGGGCTTCTTACCAAGGGCACTTTGGAAGTCCGGGGAGATGTGATGCAGAAAGCGGCAGCAAACTTCATAGCAACGGACAGCCACACCACCGTACTGAGCAAAAAGCTTACTACCACCGGAAGGACTAAAATCCAGACCATCAGCTTTACCCATCCGGGAACGGCAAGATTCCACCGTCTGGTATTAAGAAAGAATCTGAAGACAGGGTATATCTTCCACGATCTGCCGGAAACCATAGCAGACGAGGTGGTCTATGAAGTGACGGACGAAACTCCCCCTTCTGCTGTAAGTGGGATTTCCATAGGCAATGTAACCCCTACCAGCGTTACCATTACCTACCAAGAAGCCACTGATGATACGGGAGTCATAGGTTATGAAATCCATAGGAACGGCAGGAAAGCAGCAGTTACAGGCGCTCTTTCCTATACCGATACCGGACTGACTCCGGATACGGCTTATACATATACGGTGTATGCCTTTGATGCAGACAGGAACTTAAGTCAGCAGTCAGCGGAAGTGGAAATCGTTACCCTGGCAGATGAGGAAGCGCCGGAACAGGTAAAGGGACTTTCCATCGTAAGCAGCACCGGTTCTGCCATCACCCTTTCCTGGAAGCCTGCCCTTGACAATGTAAAGACAGAATATTACTCCTTATACCGGAATGAAGAGTTAGTAGCTGCTAACATAGAAGCAACCACCTATAAGGACACCGGATTAAAAGAAAATACACTCTATATCTACACCATAACGGCCTCGGATAAAGCGGGAAATGTTTCCGAAAAAAGCCAGGAAGTCCATGGTGCGGTAACTATGCCTAAAATTACCTCCGTTTTTCCAAAGGATTATGAAACCATCGGCGGAGATAACGTTACCCTGACTGCAAGATTTTCCTCGGCCGGAAACAGTAAGGGGAATCAGGTAGTCATCGAATATTTTGATGAAAAGAAAGAAATATGGCAGCCCATTACCCCTACCCCGCTGGGACAGAAAGTATATGACAGCCGCCAGTATTATGTTTCCTATCTCTGGGATATTTCCAGATTTCAGGAAGATAAAGATATGGATGTGCGGTTCGTGCTGACGGACCAGGATGGAAACCGCAGGGAAATGCTGGTGACCTATTCCCTGGATAAGACTCCGCCGAAAGCCCCGGAAAATCTGGAGGTCAAGGAAAGCAACGGAGTCCTCACCCTTACCTGGGACAGAAGCAGAAGCGCCGACCTTGCAGGAACCATCCTCAGAAGACAGAAAGAGGACGGCAATTTTGAAATCCTTGCGGATTTGACCGATGCAAGTCTGGAATGGTATACGGATAAAGAAGTGGAAACTGGAACTGCCTATACATACACGTTGCAGGCATATGACAAGTTTGGGCAGAAAGGTCCCTTGTCAATGGCAGTTACCGGAATCCCTTCCCGGGACGACACAGCTCCCGTCATACAGGAAATGCTTCCGGTATCCCAGGCGGTTGCAGATGAAGTGGCCATCCAGGTGGAAGCAAAGGACAACCGTAGCGTGGATACCATTTCTCTCTATGGAAAATACCAGCAGGAAGAGGAATGGAATCTGCTTGTGGAACAAAAAGCCAAAGACAACCGGATTTCCTACAGGCTCGATACTTCAGGATATGAAGAGGGCAGCTACCAGGTCAAGGCCCTGGCAAAAGATACAGCCGGAAATGAAAGCGAGAACCCCTGCATACGCACCTATACTATCGACCATACCGGAATTGCAAAGATCCGGTTAAAGGACCATACCATAGGAAGCACCTCTGCACAGATTACATGGGAAGACGTGACGGAAGAGGATTTCGGATGGTTCCGGGTGGAGGAGCTGAAAGACGGCGCCTTTGTAACCGTAGAAGACGTTACTGAGCGGCTGGGCTATACCCTTACCGGGCTAAAGCCGGAAACGGCCCATACGGTCCGCGTAGTGGGATACGATTATCTGGGAAACCGAGGAGAAGAATCGGATGAGCTGACCTTCACCACACAGGCAGATACGTCGGGACCTGAAATCCTGGCTGTATTTCCCGTGTCCTCTTATTACAAAGACAGCATCCCTTTGCAACTAAAAGCAAAGGACAATGACCAATTACACCGTGCAGTGATTTCCTACTCTTTAGACGGAGAAACCTATGAAGTCATTACAGAGCTTTTTGCAGAAGAAAACAAAAAAGAATACACCTTCAGCCACGACTGGAATATTTCTGCCCTGCCGGAAGGAAAAGTGACTGTTAAATTTGAAGCCTATGATAAAGCAGGAAACCATAACCTGCTGACGGAAGAAAACCTGGATATCATCAATACCTACACCATAGACAGGACACCGCCGGAACAGGTCAAAAACATAAAAGCAGAAGGCGGGGAAGGCTGTGCAAAGCTGACCTGGGATTTGAATACGGAAGAGGATTTAAAAGGATATAAAATCTACCGGGCCGAGGAAGAAAGCGGAGTGTCCACAGTCCTGTGCCCATTGTCCGCCACAAAGAATTATGTGGACAGCCAGGTGGAAGAAGGCAGGACCTATATTTACAGGGTGGCCGCAGTGGATATAGCAGGAAATGAAGGAGAATCCTCTAAGGAAGCTGCAGCTACCATAAAGCGGGACGAAACAGCGCCGGAAGTAACCGGAATCTCTCCCGATACAGATACCCTATTGGGAGAAGAGGCTTCCTTAGAAGTGATTGCAACCGATAACAGCCAGCTTGCCTCCATCACTCTGGAATACCGGGAAAAGGATGCGAATGATATCTGGCATACCATAGAAACGGAAAGCGCCAAAGGAAGGCTGGAATATAAAAAAGTAAGCTGGAATGGAAAAGGCCTTTTAGAAGATGCCGTATATGAAGTCCGGGCAAGTGCGGTGGATAAGAATGGAAACGTCAGCGAATACGTGACGGCAGACTATAAATTCGACCTGACAGCGCCCGGGAAACCGGAACTGAAAGCGGAAAGCGGAAGCTTTCTCATTCGTTTGAGCTATACGGAAAATACGGAAGAGGACTTTGAGAAGTACTGCATCTACAGAAAGGCTTTGGGAGAAAAGGACTTTGTCTGCATCCAGACCCTGAAGCAGCCGGAATACGAAGACACCCAGGTGGAGACCAATCAAATCTATTATTACAAAGTAAGAGCCTATGATTCCAGGGGGAATTACAGTGAATCCCAGGTAGTGAACAGCTATGCCAATGAGGTAGACACCATAGCGCCCATTGCCAGCCTGCCGGAAAACATCGTGGCAATAAACGGAATGCAGACCATGTTCGACGGAACCGGCTCCACCGATAACGTAAGAGTGGTAAAATACCTGTGGGATATGGGTGACGGCACGAAAAAGACAGGCTCTAAAATCAAACATACCTACAAGGAACCGGGCACCTACCAGGTCCTGCTGACCGTAAAGGATGCCGCTGGAAATGAAAACAGCACCACCTGCACGGTACTTGTAAAGAACAGGGATAAAAATGGAATCACCTCACTGACGGTACAGGACAGCAGTGGTGTGGGAATCCCCTACGCCTACGTTTATGTAAAGACCGGAGAGGAAGAACAGCTACACCTGCGCACTGACGGGCTGGGCAGGGTGGATATCTGTACCCTGACAGGAGTCTATGAATACTGTGCCTTTGCAGAAGGCTATCTGCCCAAGGACAGCACGATTTATATAAGCAACCAGGAAAAAAAGGAAGAAACTATTACCCTGCCTTCCGGTGAAGTGGTAGTCGGCGAGATGAACGTGCGCCGGATGGAGTTAGAGGAAATGGTAGAGGCCGGCGTGGATTTTTCTAAGCCGGAGAATTACCATACCTATGTATTTTCCGTGGTATTGACATTTGCAGCCACACCAATACCTATTTTGGTGGAAGATAAAGGACTTGCTGGCGGAAGCGGAAACGCATTGAACCTATGGGATGAAAGCTCAGGAGGGGATTATCATAAGTTAAAAAGAAAGATTAACGTAAATGGTAAGTTCATCATTCCGGAATGTGAAGAAGAAGCGGGAGATGTTCTTCCGATATTCTTGTGCTTTTCAGCTGTTCAAAGTGTCACGTGGCTAAAGGAAATGTACAACGTGGAGCTTGCTGTATTCAACAATGCAAATCCAAGATTCCCTATTGAGAATGCATCGGCAGCGCTGGAGCTGCCAGAGGGGGTTTCCCTGGCACAGCTGAAATCGGAACAGAACCTGATAAAGCATATGGAACGGATTGAAGGAGGACAGGCAGGGACCGCCAGCTGGGTAGTAAAAGGAGACGAGCCGGGAGAATATAATCTGGAAGCTTCTTTCCACGGCACCTTAAGCCCCTTCCAGGCTCCTGTTGATGCAAGGTTCCAGGGGAAATATGGCTTTGAAGTGGAAGGCGGAAAAGGCATCCATATTATCGTCATGCCTCAGGATGCCCGTTATACCGGTGAAAAATACTATATACAGTATAAGATCATAAACGAGTCGGGAAGAAACTTCTACAATCTTTCCACTACTATCGGAGAGTACCAGACACAGGGGCATGTTGAGGAAATCATAGTAAAAGACAGGGCGACGAATGCGGTGCTGAGCGTAAACCGCTCCGGAGGAAAAACCTACTATACGCCCAATACGAATAAGTGCAAGGTGCTGCCTGTCACCTATGGGGGAGACACGATAAAAGTAGGAGTATTGGAGCCGGGAGAGGAAATATACGGAACCTACATGCCTGCAGATACTGCCGGGAGAAAAGGATACAGTTACTATTTCAGACTGGTGGATGAATTTGTAAAAAGCCTGGAAGGCAGCAATCTTGGCGTTCATGTGACCGTAGAGCCCATTGGAAGCCATATAAGCAAATACATTGTTTATGTGGGCCAAAAAGCTTATGCGGATGATATGGATATTTACGGGGATCCTGTGGATGTGACTACAGGAGCATTCCTGCAGACCATAGACGGACTCTCCATGGCAGAAGACGGAACCATCCCATTTTCCATAGAATACAACTCCATGCTGGCGGAAAAGGCAGGAGAAGCCGGAAACGGCATGAGCCACAACTATGAACAGTGGATAGAGAACAATGGGAATACGCTCACCTATCACAGCTCCCCTTATGCCCATGTGGACTTCATAAGCCAGGAAGCGCTGAAGAACACCACCTACGGACGCCTGGTAAATGGGGACGTGATGCTGGACGAGGAAAAAGAATATACCGGCACCTTCCTTTCCATGAGCACTGCGATGGAAGAATACAAGCTGATGCGCAACGAAGACAAAAGCTATACCCTGACCTCCCCGATCGGAGAGGCCCTCTGCTTCGACAAAGAAGGAAAGCTCGTACAGATAAAAAAAGACGAAAAGAGGATACTGGATATTGCCAGAGGGGAAGGGACCCTTACCGTGACGGACCGGCTTACCGGTAAGTCTGTTTTTCTTGCCTATAATGAGCAGGGGCTCATCAGCCAGGTGAGGGATGCTGCGGGAAGGACGGAACAGCTTGCCTATGATGGCAGCGGGAACCTGATCTCCATCACGAATCCCGCAGGCGTGGAATCCCGTTACCACTATGATGACAGCCACCACCTGACAGAGGCCGTAAATGAGAACGGAGTGCTCTATTTAAAGAACACCTATGATGAAGAAGGAAGGGTCACCAGCCAGTGGCAGCCCGACAGCGGGAAGACCTCTACCCTTACCTACGAAGACAACGAATACGACGGGACCGACATCACCATCACCGACCACCGTGGGGGAACCCAGACCGTCACTACCAATGAAAAGGGCCAGAAAATCGCATGGACAGACCAGAACGGGAACCGGAGCACCTACCTTTACGACTATAAGGGGAACCTGTTGACGGAAACAGGAGCGGATGGGAACAGCAGCATGTACCGGTATGATGAGAACGGCAACATGACCCATTTCATCGACTGCCTTGGGAACACGACCCAGATGACCTATGACGGAAACGGGGACTTAAGGAGCATAGACGGTGCAAAAGGAGACAAAGCCGCCTATACCTACGATGCCTGCCACAACCTGATCCAGTCCGTGGACTACAAGGGGATGGTGACCAGCTACAAGTATAATGAGAAGAACCAGCTGACAGAAGAGACCGTGGAAGGCCTGGGGACCAGGAAATACACCTATGAGGATGGGAACATGTCCTCCTATACGGACTACAAAGGGAACAAGACCCGGCTTTCCTATGACGACATGGGGAACATCATAGAAAGCACCGACCCCATGGGCAACACCACCCGCTACGTCTATGACCGGCTGGGAAGGCGCCAGATGGCGGAGCTGCCATCGGGTGTGATACTGACCTATGGATACGATGACTGCGGGAACCTGACCGAAGAGACCGAGACCGACGGGACAGGCAGCAAGAAGCCCCGGACCACCACCTACCAGTACGACCGTATGGGAAGGAAGACCAGCGAGACCGCCCCCGACAACACCGTGACGGAATATGAATACGACGGGGAAGGGAACCTGACCGAAATCCGTTACCCGGACGGCACAAAAGAAAAGAACACCTATGACGGTGTGGGGAACCTGACCAGGCATGAAGACCGGACAGGCATCGCCACCACCTACCGGTATGACCGTGGGAACCGCATGGTCTGGGAGGAGACGGAAGGAAGATCCACCCGCTATGAATACTATCCAAACGGGAAGCTGAAGAAAGAGACCCTGGACGACGGCCAGACCATGGAATACACCTACGACAGCAACTGGAACCTGGTCCAGACCACAAGGAACGGGAAGCACACCACCACCTACCGTGTGGACGTGGCAGGGAACATCCTGGAGGAAAGGGATGCCCTTGGGAACACCACTACCTACACCTACGACCTCTTCGGAAGGATGACCGCAGAGACAGACCCCAGAGGAAACACCACCCATTACGCCTATGATGCCAACGGCAACTGCACGGGAAAGACCAACGCCCTTGGAACCACCACCACCATGGAGTACGACAGGATGGACCGGCTCTCTTCCGTGACGGTGCATACCAAAGAAAAAGGGGACATCACAGTCTCCTATGAATACAATGCCGAAGGCCAGGCCACCGCCATCACCAATGAGGACGGGAAGACCAGCCATATCACCTACGACGTGTACGGGGATGTGGAGCAGGTGACGGACTATTACGAAAAGACCACCACAAGGAACGCTTATGACACCATGGGCCGCCTGACGGACACCTGGGACGGCACAGGTGCCAGGACCTCCTACGGGTACGACGGGGCAGGCCGCATCGAGACCATAACGGAGACCACAGGGGCCGGGGAGGCCGTACAGACCAAGTACTGGTACGAAAAAGGCAGGCTTACCGCCGTCACCGACAAGGCGGGAAAAGAAAGCCGCTACGCCTATGACAGAACAGGGAACATAAAAGCAGTGACGGACCCCAACGGATGGACCACCAGCTACAGCCGGGACAACATGGGCCGGGTGACCCAGGTGACCAATGCCCTGAATGAAAAAGCCGCAGCCTATACCTACAATGCAGAAGGGCTGCTGGAGGA
>JAAVAC010000013.1 GCA_014804265.1 Lachnospiraceae bacterium
GCTGAAAGCCAGATTCGTGATACAGATATGGCTACCGAAATGGTTAAATATGCTAATAACAACATTCTTGCTCAAGCAGGTCAGGCAATGTTGGCACAGTCTAATCAGGCTAATCAGGGTGTATTATCCTTACTTCAGTAATTCCATTGTGAAACTACTAAAAGGGTCGACTTTTGTCGGCCCTTGTTTTTCATACAATGTATGCAAAGGATAGTAAAATGAAAACAATTTTTTTTATGAAAGATGTATTTATGCCTGCAATAAAAGAGATATTTACGAAAAATGGATATCATGTAATGGAAGGCAATTTTCATAAGGATGCCCCCAAAGCAGATTCTATATTTTCCTTAAGATATGAGCCGGAAGTTGCGGAGTATTGCTTCAGGCAAGAGAAAAAATACATAGTTTGGACGATAGATTCGCCTCATACACCATTATATCATCAATCTTTTTATCATGAAAGCAATTATATATTTCTATTTGATTATGATCAGTATTGCACTATGCTAAAAAGAGAAGCCCCCTGTCATGTTTATTATCTACCTTTGGCTACAGATGTCAATGGATTTGAAAAAGTGATTCAAAATGCAGGAAATAAGATAGAACATTATCGTTCTGATGTAAGCTTTTTAGGAAGGCTGTACAAGGATCCGGCGCATTCTTTATTTGATAAGATATCATATTTGCCGCCTTACGTGGAAGGATATTTGAATGCTTTAATGAAAATACAGCATAAGATGTGGGGAGCGGATATTCTGAGAGAATCTATCAGTAATCAGGTATGGGAGAAGATAAAGGAATGTGTGAAATTGGATGTGGATGGATACAATGAAGATTATTATAAGGAAACGATAATTACTATGATGTATCAGAAGGTTGCTCAGCAGGAAAGAATGGAAATGTGCAGTATGCTTGCGAAAGAATTTGACTTTGCTCTCTATACGCAGGATAGTACAGAGTTTGATTTCAACATAAAAAACAGGGGATACGTAAATTATGTGAAGGAAATGCCCCTGGTATTTGCAGGAAGTAAGATAAATGTGAATATTACGCTCCGCTCTATCTCTTCCGGCATTCCATTAAGGTGTCTGGATATTATGGCTTGTGGAGGATTTTTGCTGACTAACTATCAAGCGGAAATCGGGGAATATTTTATAGATGGGGAAGAGGTAGTCATATACAATGATTTTCAAGATATGCAGGAGAAAATTCGATATTATTTGTGTCACGAGGATGAGCGCAAGCGCATTGCAAATCAAGGAAAAGAAAAGGTAGCAGAAGGATTTTCTTATGAAAGACAGATTGGGAAGATGTTGGCTGTATTGGAGAAAGCATGAAAAAAATAGTAATTATTTGGGAAGAAAAGAAGCAGAATCTGTTTGCTTCACTGATTAAGCAGGTAAAGAAAATCGCAAAAGAGTTGGATATGGAGACGATTTTTTTTCCTTTGAAGGGCAAGGGAAATCATAGCACATATGAAAGCTTGAAGAAGTTGGATGCAGATTATCTTTTGTCATTTGACATGGCAGGATTTGAAATGGATACTCTGCAGGAAGTGTGTGCTTACAATATTCTTTATGCCAAGCAGATTCATATTCTTTTCCAAAATGAACAAAAATATCGTGAATATCTGTTGCAAGATATGGCTTTAAATCTATTTTTTTTCCTATCGGATGAAGAATTGCTGCAAAAATGTAAACAGGAATATCCTCATATTTTAAACTTAGAAGCAATGCCTTTCCTGGCCACAGGAAAAAAACTCACGTTCGAGCAGCAAGAGAAGAATCGAAAGGCATTAAAAATGGTTATAGAAAAAGTATATTATGAAGTAGAAACAGCCGGTGTCCGTTAAAGCCCGGCTGTCTGAAACATTTGGGTTATCCGTAGGGGATAGTTGAAGCTTGTATTTAGAACGTCGAGAGCATGACGGATAACGGATTGACGGGCATCTTCATGAGTCAGGTAATAATCTGCTTTCATCAATGCATCTGGAATGCTTTCATAAAAAACAATGTCCTGATCTGGTACGAAATATTCTGTGAGTTCAGGCTGATAGTTACTAAGCAGAAAGCCGCCACTTCCCATAATATCCAGAGCGCGTAAAGGGATTCCGGATTGAATGCTTTTTAAGGTAATATTAAGGTTAATCTTACTAAGCTGAAAGATTTTAGGCATTTCTGAAAAATAGTGCGCAGTTCCGCAATAGGCAACGTCTTTTAAAAGCTCCGGAGATTCAGTGGAATAATATTTTACGATATATTGTTTGTTTAAGAGGCCTAATAATACGATGCGTTCTATATAAGTGATTTCTTTGTTTATGGAATGAATCAGACCAGCTCTGGTCAATCCATGGAAGTGGGAATCTTTTCCGTCATATATTTCAAGCCCTGCAGAGGAAAAGGCCGCATTCATCTGCTCTATCAAATCAGGATCTATAAAATCTTCTACAAAATTGTAACCGTAGATTTTTAGCTGTGCATCTACAATTGCCTGTATATAGCCTTTGTCATAGTCCTTTTGCAAATACAAGAGATTCTTTAAAGGAGAATGATAAAATTGGCCAATAAAGGAAATATCAGAGCTATAGGATTCCCTTTCAGAAGGAGAAATAGAAAGGCTGGCAAGACGTTTTAAGTTTACCGCCAAAGGCATATGATAAACGTGTGGAATACCTTGTGCTTGAAAATATTGTGCCTCCAAGCGGTCAAATAAAAAAATATAATTGGTTGGATATTGATAATATTCCATATAATCCCTGGAAATGGGACTATCATAACACCATGAAAGATATTTCATCTGGTGGTGATAGCAGATTTTAGCTACTAATGGGTGAAAGTTGGTACTGATGACACAGTCAAAAGACCCAGTTGTTATATATTGCTTAAAGCGATATTCGAAAAAATCATCTTCATAAGCATTTCTGATTTTATAGGGGATATTTTTGCAATGGTGCCCTGATTCCTTTAAGTAGTAGATTAAATCCTTTTGGGTATAGGAACCCATATCGTAAAGTAATATATTCATTATTGAAAGGCTCCTTTCAAATTGAAAAATATAGTTACAAACCATCTTCTCCCTAAATAGTGCTCAGAAGTGGTTTTCTTATAGAAAATATTATATAATAGTTTTTAAGAAAAGGAAAGCAGGAAAATATACGATTTAGAAAGATGAAAGGATACGGAAATATGGCAGAAGATTTTTTAGAGGAAATATATCAGGATGCAAAGTTAATAAGTATGATGCGTCAGATTGCCTGCTATGCACGGGTTCAGGATTCGCATCACGTCAATTTGAAGCTTCAGGAATTGTCTCCGGAGCTGCTCAGAGTTTGTCAGAGATATGTGCAATTAGACAGAGCTGCTGGCGAAGAATTTTGGAGTTGCTTGCAGGAACTTAGTGCATGCTGCGATTTAATCCGGGGTGGAGATATCATAGAGCATAAGCTGCTACCTTTTCTGGAAAAGTGGATGCAGCATTACGGTGCGATTCAGACAGAGAATGATGAGGGGGACTTTTTGTTCCAGACTACGGTATCAGGCTTTTTGACGATAAAGGATTTGAAAAGTAATATTTATTTTCATAGCACAGTTGATCCTATGTGGGAGGCAGGAAAAGTGGCGGAATACATTTTTGATCCTCGCAACAAGGCATATAGTATTAGGGGGTGCGGGCTGGGATATTTGATATATCAGCTGTATGTGATTTCGGGCGGTGCTGTTTTTATCCGGATTTTTGAAAAGGATGCCCGCATGGTAGAGTATGCCAGAAAGTACGGAGTGTTGGATTGGGTGCCTGCTGATTGCATACAGGTCATTGTGGATGCGGATCCTCTTCCTTTTTTGGAAAGTGCCTTGGAGGAAGATACAGGTTTTTATATGTTGGTGCCGGAAATGGCAAGTGAGTCGGATGATACACGGGCTGTATTAGAGGAGGTTCGTACGGAATATTATACGAATAGGTCATTTAAAAGATATAATGAGATAAACTATTGGAGCAATCTGAGAAATGGATGCAAGTGGATATCTGAATTTGATGTTTCAAGTGTGAAAAAGGATGTAATTGTTGTGGCAGCGGGACCGTCCCTTGATGACAGTCTGGAATTTCTGCGGAAAAATTCCGGGACAAAGACAATCATTGCAGTGGGAACTGTATTTAAAAAGCTGTTGGGACAAGGAATCTGTCCGGATATGGTGGTAATTGCGGATCCTCAAGAGCGGACATATCGGCAGATAGAAGGGGTGGAGGAACAAAAGATACCCATGTTGCTGGCTATGACTGCTTATTGGAAATTTGCAGCAGCCTATCAGGGAGAAAAGTATTTAATACCACTAAAAGTTGAATTGGATAATATGAAGGAAAAGTACAATAATGTTTGGGGATGTGGTGGTACGGTGACATATCTGGCACTGGAAGTGGCGGTCCACTTTCAGGTAGAAAAGGTTTTTTTGGTAGGAGTGGATTTGGCCTATCCGGGAGGTGTAACGCATGCAACGGAAACTATGGATAGATCTCAAAAGTCCATGGATACATTGATACCAATTGAGGGATGCAGGGGTACAACTGTATATACAAGTAATGTCTTTATATATTATCGTGAGGCAATAGAAGAACTGATAGCACATACACCTGAGATTTCCTACTATAACATGTCGGATATCGGAGCAAAAATTGCAGGAGCTCAAAACATTGGAGAGGATTGACTTATGGCTTCTTTCGTATCTGGGAATGGGATTTACCCAGATACGGAGCATATTTCTCCATGAAAATTTTACGGTATTTATTATAACTCCACATAGACAGGAGCATGCCGTCATCATGGATGAACCAGGGGAGTTTTTGGACAGGGACTACTACACGGTAACCGTGTAGTAGAAAATTCATACTCTGAAAGGCATCATAGAAATGCCACTCCTTTAAGGTGGTGTCATCCCAAGGCAAATCCTGAGAAGTAATCATCATAAGACCATCTATTAGAGCAGCATCTGAAATGCCATCAGTAAGAGAATAGCGATAGCTTTTATAGTCAGCATGGGGGTAAGCATGTTCATGGCCTCCATATAAAGGTAAGGCGCCAATGCGCTTTGAATGCCACATAATGCCGGTTGGGGATACTATGGGGTAACCCACCATGCCAATCATGCCGATAGCGGGATCCGACTGGAAAATGGATAATATATCCAGTAAAAAAAAACGGTTTACAATAAAGACATCCTGATGCAAATAAATTTTGTACCTGGCATCTGTGGATGCCATACCCTCATTATAACCGGATGTCATACTGGCAGCCTCGTAAATAGTAAGGAGGTCTGTTTCATAACCATCAGGAATGATTAGCTGATTCAGGTAATGAATACACTCTTGCAGGTATAAATCGTTGTTCGTGCAGATGATGAAGGCGAATTTATGTTCGTTTATGGTTTTTTGCATATTAAAGTAACTCCTTAAGGGAAGAAATCAGGGCAACAATATCCTTTGATGGTGAAGGAATGGTAGTGAGATATTGGTATGCTTTGGAATAATTGCGGACTTCCATATGTAGGGAAGCTAATTCTAAAATTGCCGCTTGAATAGGTTCTTTGTCGAACAACCATGTAAGCCATTGGATTTTATCAACTATGGACCAGAAAGACTTCATGCAGGTGTATAAATTCCAATATAAATTTCCATAATTTTCAAAATATTCCTGTTGTGAAAGGAACATGGCAGCATAAATGGACGGGGAGATGGTGGTTAAGTATGCGGCTGCTTCCGCCATAGCTTCTTCCGATAGTGCAAGCTCCAGGCGGCGCATTGCAAAAACGGTCAGAAGATACTGTTCCATGAGGCTGTTAAAATCATTTGCTGTAGAAAAAAAAGGTGTTTTTTCGAATTTTAATTCAAGCTTTAAAATGTGTAGAAGAATACGAATCCTTCTTGTTTCGGAAGAATTGTGAAACTGTGGATAGGAATCCGGTTCTTCAAAATAAGGAAGCAGGTCGAAAAGAGCTTCATATTGTTTATTGCCAAGACAAACATCTATATGTTGTTTCATGGTCTTGTACAGGTCGAAGCAATAGGATTTATCTGTTTCAAGTTTTTGAAGAATACGTTCTGATTCCTGGAAAAGTTCGTTTAAGTTTTGATAGGTTGCCAAATAGATTCTCCTTTGATATCGTAAATAAAAGTATATTTATCAGTTTGAGATAGTCTCCCATGGAAAATATTATATAATAGTTTTATAAAAAAGAAAAGAAAGTAGACATAAATTAAGGATATTTTAAAATATGCCGATATATATTCATATAATATGTTTCATGGATGAAATGAATGAAAAACAGGGAGGTTGCAATATGGGTACAAGAGCAGATAAGAGAGGGAAAGTAGTTATCTGCTTTTATTTTGTATATTGCAAATTTTTTTATTGCCGTTAACAATCGGATGAAGTTTCAGCCGTTGTTTATTCAGGCAATATCCAATGATTTGCGCTGGGAAAGTTGAGTTATATTATTGTATACGAAGTAATTTTGGAGGACGATTAGGATGATAAAGGTATCGGATTATATTATGAATTTCCTAAAGGAAAAAGGAGTAAGAGAAATCTTCATGCTGCCGGGCGGCGGTGCTATGCATTTACTTGATTCCATGGGAAGTTCAGGCATTGATTATATATGTTTTCAGCATGAACAGGGAGCTGCCATTGCAGCGGAGGCTTATGGGCAGCATACAAATGAACCGGGATGTCTTTTGGTTACATCCGGTCCGGGTGCCACCAATGCCATTACAGGAGTTACTGCAGGCTGGATTGATTCTACCCCGATGTTTGTTTTATCCGGACAATCCAAAAGAGCGGATCTGGTGGGAAATAAACAGGTAAGGCAGATTGGTTCTCAGGAAGTTCAGATTATAGATATGGTAAAACCCATTACCAAGTATGCGGTACAGATTATGGAACCGGCAGAGATTCGATATCATTTAGAAAAAGCCTATTATGAATGCACTTCAGGACGTCCCGGCCCTGTATGGCTTTCGATTCCTTTGGATGTACAGGGGGCAGTCATTGATGAAACAAGCTTGAAGGGATTCACGCCGGAAAAAGCGGAGGAAGTGGATATTTCCCAGAAGGTTTTAAGAGTTGTCAGACTGTTAAAAGAAGCAAAGGCTCCGTTGTTTATTGCAGGAAATGGCATTTATTTATCGGGAGCAACGAAGGTTTTTTATGAGCTTTTGGAAAAAGTACAGGTGCCGGTTCTTACTACATGGAAGTCCATGGATATGTTTGACGAAGAATATCCGCTCTATGCAGGCCATCCGGGCATTATGGGAGACAGAGGGGCAAATAAAATCTTACAGGAAGCAGATTTGCTGATTTCGGTAGGAAGCAGGCTGGATACCAGTATTACGGCATTTAATGATGCACTATTTGGAAAAAATGCCAAAAAAGTAATCGTAGATATTGATGTACATGAAATAAACCGGATGGAAATGTCGAAGGAATTGGAAATTGCTTCAGATGCTTATGAATTTCTTTCCTGCCTTATAGAGAAAGTAAAGGAAGAAAGCCTGCCGGACTGGAAGGACTGGCTTACCTACTGTAAGGCTCTTAGAGCAGATTATCCAACTGTTACAGACAAGCATAAGGATACGGGTGCATATGTGAGCACCTACTATTTTATTGATGAACTCTGCAGGCTGCTAAGGGCAGATGACGTAATCGCACCGGAAAGTTCCGGTGGGGCAGCGGAGATTACCTGTCAGGCATTTAAGATAAAGCAGGGACAGAAGATGAAACATGCCGCTGGGCTGGGTTCCATGGGATTTGGACTGCCTTATTCCATTGGTTCCTGTATTGCCAATAATAAGAGAAGGACCATTTTAATCAATGGNGATGGNGCATTTCAATTAAATATTCAGGAATTAGAAACCATGCATCGATTAAAATTGCCAATTAAAATGTTTATTTTNAATAACGGGGGATATGCCAGCATAAGAAATATGCAGCGTGGAAATTTTGAAGGCCGGTATGTGGCAAGCAGNGAGGAGAGCGGATTTACAATTCCNGATATAAGTGCAGTGGCAAAGGCTTATGGNTTCAAAACGTATGCTATGGCAAATAATGAAGAAATGCTCCAGATTCTGCCACAGATTCTGGCAGANGATGAACCGATGCTTTGCGAAGTATTTACTTCGCCGGATGAGACAGTCTGGCCAAGGGTGAAAGCAATGGTCCTGCCGGATGGAAGCATGCAGTCAGGACAGTTGGAGAATATGTGGCCATATATGGATTAAAGANATTNGTCAGGGAGGAAAAGATATGAAGATTTATCCATTTTCATTGCAGGAAGAAATTGTAAATCAAAAATTATTAATATATGGAGCCTCTATTGGAGGAGAAATTGTATTGTCTTTATTAAAGCGGAATCNGATACCNGTNTGGGGAGTNTGTGACAGATTTAAATATGATTGGGACTTTTGCGGATACACTGTCATGAAACCNGAAGAAGCNTTGAAGGAAGAACAGNTATCGGTTTTGGTTACAGGGACAAGAGCTTTTAATAGTATCATACAATTTTTGGATTCCTATCCNAATATAAAGGTATACGAGATTAGTGATTTTATTCAAAATAATGATATTTGCTTTGAAGAGATNTCCTTTGATAAGCTTGCCGTGGAAGATTACAAAAAGAAATATCAATATTATGTAGATGAATACCAGAAAGANGATGAAATTATTTTGCCCACATTTGACTTGTGCATATCTGAAGTCTGCAATTTAAGGTGTAAGGATTGTTCNGCANTGGTGCCGTATTTATCCNANAGGAATACTTATAGNGCAGAAGATATCATGGAAGATTTTAAAAAAATCGGCAAAGTTGTGAATCACATNATAGAACTTGTGATTGTAGGCGGAGAACCATTTATCTATAAGGAGCTAGATAAATTATTATATTTCTTTCAGTCTCAGGAATATATAGATGAAATTTCNGTTGTAAGTAATGGAACGGTGTTNCCAAGCGAAACAGCGGTGAAAGCATTACAGCTTAGTAAGGTCAGGGTNCGGATCAGTGACTATGACCTGGAAACACAAAAGATAAATCAGTTGAAGGCNTTTTTTGAGGAGAATCATATTAACNATTATATACAGAAGCTTGATTTCTGGCTNGATATGGGACAACCGGTAAAACGAAATTATGATCCCGTGGAACTGGCTCAGCTTTTTAGGGATTGTGCATTCAGCAGGTCTCAGGGGCTGTTGGACGGCAAAATTTACAGNTGNNTGCATGCAGCGGAAATATACAAGCTTAATGAAGTGGAAATAAAGGAAAATGAGGATTATATAGAGATCAGAAATAACAGTAAAAGCTNTGATGAACTGAAAAAAGATTTAAAGCATTATCTATTTGATATTGATTCTATAGTTTTGTGCGATTATTGTAGTGGAGCAAAAAATAATATTCAGCCTGCAGTACAGTTGGAGAAGGAAAAAGAGNATGAAAATTAATGATATACGCAANTATGAAAAACAGGGAAAAGCAATTATCATATTTGGAGCNGGAATAGTTGGAGAAGTGGTGGAATATGTTTTATCCTCTCAAAAGATTCCGGTATATTGCTTNTGTGATAANAATGAAGCCAAGATCGGGGGNAGGCTCCATGACAAGCCTGTCAAAGCNTTACAGGAAATAAANGATNAAGGTTTGGATGCATTATTTGTTGTAGCTATATCCATACATCGGGAAATTGAGATTCAGTTAAATGATTTTGGATACAGCCTGATAACCAACAGTAGGGAGTTAGTGGGGGAAATTGATATTACAAANTATGACTTTTCGGTGTCTCATTATCAGGTNAAGGAATATATAGAATCTTATATGCGGCACACTGCTGAATATATTGTGGAAGAGGACAATATTATCATAAAAAATATTGGCTTGATCATTACGGAACGATGTTCGTTAAAGTGCAGGGATTGTATCAATTTAATGCAGTATTTTAAAGAACCTAAGCATATTGACAGTGATATAAATTTAAGTTCCATGGAGAAATTGTTAGAAAACGTATCCTGTATAGAGCGTGTTTCGGTTGTAGGAGGCGAGCCCTTTGTAAATACTGAAGTGTATTCCACTATAGAGTGGCTGGTAAANCAGGANAAAGTGAAAAATGTAACCATATTCACAAATGCCACGGTGATACCTGATGATGAGCAGATAAAATCATTAAAGAACAACAAGGTCTTCGTGAGCATCAGCAATTANGAAGTGAAGAATCAAAAGGTAANAGAACTAAGTGNAAAAATGAAAGAACATGGNATTGANTATAATATTGTCAANGAGAGAATATGGAAAGATCTNGGNAACTTACAGTGCCGAAATAGAGCGGATGACGAGAACAATACTTTATTCCATAAATGTATTTTTGACGGGTGCTTTCAGTTGATGTATGGACAGCTTCATTATTGTGCACGCTCGGCATGTGGAGTGGCACTTAAGGCGTTTCCGGTAAAAGAAGGGGATTATTTTGATTTATTCAGGACGGATCTTTCACCCAAAGAGTATAAGGCTAAGTTTATAGATTTTCTCAATAATAAATCATCTGCCCCTACTGCATGTGCTTACTGCAGCGGAAAGGATTGGAAATCAAAACACATTCCGGTGGGCATACAGACAAAATATGTTCTTGGATTGGACGGAAGTCCTATTATACAATAGAAATATAAATATTATACAAGGAGGAGTGAGAATGGAAAGAGAAAAGAATGCTAAAAAAGTACTGGATAGATTAGATAAAAGAAAGAAAACTTATATTTTTGGTGCAGGTGCTGTTGGCAATGGAATGGCAAAAGCATTAGAACAATGTAATTTCATATCAACAGATCAAATAGTTTTTTTAGTAAACGATGGTAAAAAGAGAGAAAATGAAGAGGTACTTGAATTATCTGAGTGCAAGGATAATTTAGAAGATTGCAATGTGATATATGCAATTCAATCAGATGAAAAAAGTATATATGAAAAATTAGTAAAAAGAAAAAATGTAAATGATATTATTTTTGTTAACATAGATACATTAACAGGCTTTTTTGCGTTAAGTTATGAGGAGCTTTTAAAGGAAAATAATATTTCTTTTACGGATAAGTTTATAGATTGTAATGGAGTGAAAATTATCAATCCTCTTTTGATGAACAAGTCTTTGGTTAATACCTTTTATGCTGGTCTTGGTGATATTATTTTACCGGAATGTATGGGTGATTATTCAAGAGCTGAAGAAGGAGCGTATATAAATGGAAAGGTAAATATAGAAAAAGGAGATGTTATCATTGATTGTGGTGCTAATATAGGCCTATTTACAGCGGTTGCGGCAGCAAGGGGGGAGCGGTCTATGCTTTTGAGCCAATGAGGGAGCTGGCTGATGCAGTAGGGCTGCTAAAAGAGGTTTATGATAATGTAATAGTTGAAAATGTTGCGCTAACAGATATGATAGGAAAAGAATGTTTCTATTTGGATTATGATGGATTTTCCGGTAGTTCTTTTGAGAAAAAGCTTGGAAAAGCAGAAGAAATTGAAACTATAACACTAGATGAATATGTGATTAAGAATGGATTAGAACGAGTGGACTTTATTAAAGCAGATATAGAGGGCAGTGAACGAAGGATGTTGAAGGGAGCTGTTGAAGTGATGAAGAGGTGGGCGCCAAAGTTATCAATATGCACATATCATTTGCATGATGATAAAGAAGTATTAGAACAGATTGTAAGAGAAGCCAATCCACGCTACAAGATAGTACATAAGTGGAAGAAGATGTACGCATGGATAGAATAAAAAGGATTGCAAAAAGGAAAACATCATGTTAGGTGAAAAGGTATCAGTTATTGTTCCTGTTTACAGGGTTGAACGCTATATTGCCAGATGTATAGAAAGCATCCTGTCTCAGTCATACGAAAATATAGAAGTTATTTTGATAGATGACGGGTCGGATGATGAAAGTGGAAATATATGTGATTGGTATGCGAAAAAAGACAGTCGAATCGTAGTGATCCATCAGGATAATCAAGGAGTATCCTCTGCAAGAAATGCAGGGCTGGATGCGGCCAGGGGAAAGTATATCCAGTTTGTGGATGCAGATGACATGCTGATGGAAGGAGCAGTGGAAGCGCTTGTAAAAGCAATGGCAGAGGTGGATCTGGTTTTATGCGGACATATTGTTGCAAGATGTGATACACCTGCTCAGGAAGACGAAAAGCTGCTGATGAAGCCCGCTCTGGACCCGGGAGTTGCCTTACAGTCCCAATTTGCAAAACGGATACGCTATTCCGAGTATGGCATTATAACAGGATGGGAGTATCCCTTTGATAAGCTGTTTAAAAAGTCTATTATTGATGAACATCATCTAAGGTTTACATATGGCTTATGCCATGGAGAAGATTCGGAATTTGTACTTGCTTATGTAAGACATATCAGCAAGTACAATGTAATAGCCCAATGCTTATATAAATATTACATTAATAATTTTTCTGCCGGAACGATTTCATCGGCAACCAGATTCAGAGAAAATATGTATGAATTAACGAAAGCCACCTTTGAGAAGGTGAAAACCTTTATGGAAGACCAGGAAATGTTTTATGGTGATATGCGGGAAGGCTTTGAACACTCCTATATTAACGAAATAGTGAAGCTTATCTATAGGTATTTTCGAGAAGATTGCCCTATGAGTGAAGGAGAAAAGAAAGAAAAGCTCAGTTGCATTTTAAATGATGAGATGTTCCAACAGGGATTATCGTCCTTTCAAGTGAAAAACAGCAGTGAAGATGTTAATATGCCGAAACTGTTGGAGGAAGGCAATTATGATAAAATAAAGGAGTATGCCCTGAGAAAGGCCAGAATGATTTACGGAGAAAGGGTGGCGGAACATCTATGAAAGATGATGCTGCAGGAAATTTGAAAGGAGAAATTTATAAATGTATGTGTTAGCGGATAATCGAACAGAGCAGAAACCAAAAGTGAGTATCATAATGCCATGCTACAACCATGGTAAGTATGTTGTAGATGCGATAGAATCTGTATTGAATCAGACCTATCAGGATTATGAGTTTATTGTGCTGGAAAATGGTTCTTTGGATAATTCAAGGGAGGTCATTTTGCAGTACAGAGATAAGATTGATGTAATTTTCGGTGTAGACGTCAATTCCATTTTTGGCGTATCCCGCTTGGCCGAACATTGCAGGGGGGATTACATTGCTGTAATGTATTCAGATGATTTTTGGGAGTCTGAAAAACTGGAAAAACAGATGGAAGCCATAGAAAAATACAAGGTAGATTTTTGCTTTTCACAAGCGATTTTTACGGCAGAAGATTTGAATAAGGAAATGAAAGGCAGTCGAGAGCTTTTTAAAGCTACAAATAAGAAGAGGGAAAAATGGATTCGCCAATTTTTTGAACATGGGAACTGTCTTTCGAATCCTTCAGTAGTTTATAAGAGAGAATATATGGATATGGTCATGGATACCTCTCAATACAGGCAGTTATCAGATTATGACAGGTGGATGCATGTTTTACTGGAAAGGGATATATACGTGGTTCCTGAAGTTTTAGTGAGGATGCGCAGGCATTCACAATGCGTAAGCGTAGTTACAAGAGAAACAGCGGTAAGAACCCGAAATGAGAAAAGCTATATTGATTTAGAAATATTAGAAGCGATGACTGGAGAGCTGTTTGCAGAAGCATATGAGGATGTTTTTTCCTCTAAATGGGAAAGTGAAGACGAGTTGCTTGCTCAAAAAATAATATTGNCAATCATGTATGCCCAAATAAGAATTGGATGGCATACAATAGCATTGACATTGTTTTACAAGTATTACCACACAGGGAATGTGGCAAAGATCTTAACAGAAAAATATGGCTTTCAGTTTGAAGATTTACACAAAATATTCGGAGAAATAGGCCCGGGGGCATGGGAGTCTGAAAAAAAGGATTTAGAGGAAAAAATCCGCATAAAGGANGAAAGAACAGGAAAAGTAAAAGANGTAGTGATGGTTTGGCAAAAATGGNAAGCAGCNTTGGAGGAAATTTTAAAGGCGGAGNAAGATGGGGCTGTAGACTGGAACAATAGGAAGCTATTGNTGGATTATTTGACAGATATTTTAAAATATTTGTTCCATCTGAGAGATGAGGGAGTGGACTGGGGAAATGTACAGAATTTGGATAGACTTGGAGAAATATCCCAATATTTGGAAGAAAGGGATTTGGATACAGAATGCTGGAACGCAGTTCTGGAAAGCGGAAAAATATTGGAAAGGATTTTTGGTGCTGGAATCATTGTAGTGTGAAGAAATAGAAGATATGAAAATATTATTAACAGGTTCAAGTGGATTTATAGGAAAAAATATAAAGGAAAATCTGACAGGTGATTTTTGTTTAAAAACACCAAATAGTGCAGAACTGGATTTATTAGATACGGACAGGGTTTATCAGTATTTGAAAGAGGAGCAGTTTGATATTATTATTCANTCTGCCAATAGAAATAACACACGGAAGAAAACTACTACTTTTTATGACTCTTTAGACGGAAATCTGCGCATGTTTTATAATTTGGAAAGGTGTAGNCATTTATTTGGAAGGATGTATTATTTTGGTTCAGGTGCCGAATATGATATGCGGCATTACAGCCCTGACATGAAAGAAGAGTACTTTGACACCCATGTGCCGGGGGACCCATATGGCTTTTCCAAATACATTATGTCTAAGCAATGTGAACAAAGCAATAACATCTACGATCTGCGTCTGTTTGGNGTATATGGCAGGTATGAAGAATGGGAGCGNAGATTTATATCCAATGCCATATGCAGGGCATTAAAGGGAATGCCCATTACATTGCAGAAGAATGTATATTTTGATTATCTTTGGGTAAATGANCTGGTTCANATNATAAACTGGTTTATCCATCATGAGCCCATTNATAAACATTACAATGTGTGCCGGGGAAGCAAGGTGGATTTATATTCTCTGGCATGTCTGGTTAGAGAAATTCTGCATATTGATTGTGACATTATAGTAAGTGAACCGGGGCAGAAACCGGAATATACCGGCAATAATGAACGATTATTAAATGAAATTGGCAATTTTCAGTTCACTGCGTTTGAAGATTCTATTAGGATTTTGGGAAATTATTACAAGGAGAATCTGGATAGGATTGATGAAACGTTATTGTTGTAAATAGATTGGNAAGTAAACGAAAGCAGCTATCTGCAGGGGGCGAAAAAATGAAGGTCGTAATTCTGGCAGGAGGAACTAAAAGTACCATTAATGTAGATGAGGAAAGCATTCCAAAGCCTATGGTAGAAATAGGTGGAAGGCCGCTTCTTTGGCATATTATGAAGTATTGCAGCAGTATGGGATATGGTGACTTTATTATATGNGGTGGNTATAAGAACCATGTGATAAAGAATTATTTTAGNGATTATTATATTTATCAATCAGATATNACGGTAGANCTGGCTACCAATCAGATTGAGATTCACAGGAAGGTGACAGAGGATTGGAAGGTGACTGTAGCAGATACNGGACTGTTTTCCGCTACCGGACAAAGAATTGCNCANATTCAGAAGTATGTTGAGGAAGATATGTTTTTNGTAACCTATGGGGATTGTTTATCNGATATAGATGTGAACAAGCTGGTGGAGTTTGCCAGAAACAATGATANAATAATAACGATGGTAGTGGCCCATCCCGTTGGTCGAAATGAAACTCTTCCTATAAGCGGTGATGANTTATTGAGAAAAATGAAACCGGAGCCGGATGAGGAAATAGCGGCATGGGTCAATACCGGCACATATGTTTTTAAAAAAGATGTATTTAAATACCTGAGCGGTAATTATGAACTGGACAAACAGCTATTGCCGGCTTTAGTGGAAAAAGAGCAGGTTATTCTGTATAAACATCATGGTTTCTGGTGNCCGGTGGAGACAAATCGTAATAAATTGGATCTGGAAATGAGATGGTCAGCGGGAAATGCACCATGGAAAGTGTGGGATGAATGAAAGTAGTAATATTAGCCGGTGGTATGGGAAGCAGAATCAGCGAGGAATCACGTTTAAAACCCAAGCCTATGATTGAACTGGGAGAAAGACCTATATTATGGCATATTATGAAGTGGTATGCCTCCTTTGGATTTCAGGAATTTATTATTTGTTGCGGCTACAAAGGCCATATGATAAAGGACTACTTTGTGAATTATTATCTATATCAAGATGATGCCACCTATGATATAAATAAAACAGTAGAAGATAGGGGGCAGAACCAGAAAGAATCCTGGCGGGTCACTTTAGTGGATACCGGATTAAAAACGTTAACAGCCGGCAGACTATTAAAAGCCAGAAAGTATATTGGTGATGAAGCCTTTATGCTGACTTATGGGGATGGTGTTTCGGATGTGGATATTGACAGGCTCCTTACCTGCCACAAGCAAAGCGGTAAAATCGCTACGATTACTACTACACAGCCGGCAGGAAGATTTGGAGCCATCCAGATGAATGAAGATGGAAGTGTATGTGGATTTAAGGAAAAGGCAAGAAAGGACCAGTCTTTCGTAAATATTGGCTTTATGGTCATGGAGCCTGCAGTGTTTGAGTATCTTGGGGATGGCAGTGAAATGTTAGAAGATTCCCCTTTTGAAAAGCTGGCTGCTGACAATCAGATGAATGCATATAGACATGATGGCTTTTGGTCGCCAATGGATACTGTTCATGACAAGGCATATTTAGAAAAGCTTTGGGGGCAGGGAATGGCACCGTGGAGAGTATAAAAATAAAATATTACTTATTTCATTAAAGTGGGTATGAATGGAGAAACAGAATGAAAGCATCATTGGCAAAGGGAGAGCTCGGCAACTTTTTGAAAAAACAGTTGGAATTTTATATTCCGGATGGTTATATGGTTCATGATGATTACTGGCTGGAAGCAATTACGATAGCATTGGATCGCTGTGATAACTGTTTTAAGCATATTTTAATGCCTGGTTATAGGGATGAAAAGGGGGAGAGCCTTTTTTCACATCTTCATCGCGACCAATATGCCACGTTTTTATATTTTTTAAGTAATACGATTTGGACAGATTATCATGATAAGCAGATATGCGATAAATTATTAAATTTACAAAGTATATTACATGGTATATTTTTATCCTATAAATGCGAAATGCCTAATATTTTTCTCTTTAGCCATCCCATAGGAACCATAATTGGCAATGCGAAATATTCAGACGGTTTGTATATAGGACATAATGTTACAGTGAATACGAAAAGTGATTTGCGCATTGGAAAATTATGTGCGCTTTTACCGGGCGCTACTATATGCGGAAATGAACCGATTGGGGATAGAGTCTCAATTGGAGTAAATGTGACTGTATACAATAAGAAGATAGAGGATAATTCGGTTGTTTATAATGAAGATGGGAAAATGAAAATCAGGCCATGTTTGAAAGAGAAATGCTGGTCAGAGGAAAAGTTTGATATAAGCCCGTACGTTTGAAATGGTATTTACTGAAGGCAAAGGCGATGATAAAAGAGGGAAGAGATATCAATGGAAATATCTATTTAAAGATAATTTCATGACGATTTTTTAAAAATAAATCTTGCGGTATGAATGTGCTTATGTTAAAATATTTCAAAGCATTTATATTCTATTTTTCTGGCAACAGTCATCTAAATCTATTCTGAAAAGTCAAAGAACATCAATGCTTTTAGTTACCCAGAAACAGGAAAAAAGAAAGGCAGAGAGGTTTTTTGAAGGATTGTGGAAGAATGACAGAAGCTTATGGGAAGAAGCTTTCAGGAAGCCACAGGAAAATAGGAATCCTCCTGCCAAAAGGAGGAAATGCATGAAGAAAAGTACGAAAAAGAAAGAAGACAGAAAAGTCATCCTTAATAATAAGGACACAGTATTCCGCATGCTTTATAGTGAAAATGAAGAATTATTGAGCCTGTATAATGCTGTAAATGGCACCCATTATGAGAATCCGGACGAATTAGAAATCACTACACTGGAAAATGCCATCTATATGAATATGAAAAATGACGTTTCCTGTGTGCTGGATATGTGGATGAATCTATATGAACATCAGTCCACGGTGAATCCCAATATGCCCCTAAGGGATTTATTTTACACAGCAAGGTTATATGAGAAGCTGACTATTGGGAAGGACTTGTATTCCAGCAAGCAGATTATGCTGCCTACACCAAAATATATCACCTTCTATAATGGTGCAGCAAAGCAGCCGGAGCGGAGGCTTATGAAGCTGTCGGATTCTTTTGAACGGAGCGGGGAAGTGAATCTGGAGCTGACGGTAGTCCAGATGAACATCAATCCAGGCTTTAACGAAGAGTTAAAAAGAAACTGCCCCACCTTATGCCAGTATATGGCATATGTGGAGAAAGTGAGAACCTATACAGAATTACTTCCCATAGAGGAAGCGGTAACGAAAGCAGTAGATGAGTGTATAAAGGAAGATATTTTGAGAAAATTCCTAATAAGGAATAAAGCGGAGGCAATACAGGTGAGCATATTTGAATATGATGAAGAACTGCACAAAAGGACATTACGGGAAGAGGGATATGAGGAGGGAATGGCATGCGGAATGGAGCGGGGCAGAAGTGAGGGAAAAGCAGAAGGAAAAGCGGAAGATATTTTGGAGTTATTGGAAGAGTTAGGAAGAATCTCGGAAGAGATAAGACAAAAGATTCTGTCGGAAAAGAATCTGGAAATCCTAAAGAAATGGCACAAAACAGCAGCAAAAGCAGAATCCATAGAGCAGTTTTTAAGTAATATGCAATCATAAAAACAGTCTATGAAAATCTACTGGAAGATATGTGGCAAGAAGCTATGCAAAAAGGGAATATATCGTGGAAGGTAAGACAAAGATGTTTAAAAATATGAACGAATCAGAAGCAAGAAAAAAAATATTAGAATCCGTAGCAGAGTATTGCAGGACCTATCATAATACGGGCGAATACAAAGCCGGAGAACGGATTCCTTATGCCAAAAGGGTCTATGATGAAGAAGAAATGGTAAATCTGGTAGACAGCGCATTGGAATTTTGGCTGACAGCAGGAAGATATACGGAGCAGTTTGAAAAGGGATTGTCAGAGTATCTAGGAATAAAGTATTGCTCGGTAGTAAATTCCGGTTCTTCGGCTAATCTGCTGGCATTCATGGCTTTGACTTCTCCGCTTTTAGGTGATAAAAGGATAAAGCCGGGAGACGAAATCATTACAGTGGCAGCAGGCTTTCCCACTACAGTAACCCCTATGCTCCAATATGGGGCAGTGCCCGTTTTTGTAGATGTGACCATACCCCAATATAATATTGATGTGACCATGCTGAAGGATGCTCTTTCGGAAAAAACAAAGGCAGTCATGATAGCCCATACCTTGGGAAATCCCTTTGATTTGAAAACAGTGAAGGAGTTCTGCAGCCAGAATGGATTATGGCTTGTTGAGGACAACTGTGATGCATTAGGCAGCACTTACCGGATAGACGGTGAGTGGAAGTTTACCGGTACGATTGGTGATATAGGTACTTCCAGCTTTTATCCGCCCCACCACATGACTATGGGGGAAGGCGGAGCGGTCTATACGGATGATTCATTGCTGAATAAGATTATCCGCTCACTTCGTGACTGGGGAAGAGACTGTATCTGCGCTTCGGGAAAGGACAATATGTGCGGCCACAGGTTTGACAAACAATATGGGGAGCTTCCTCTGGGATATGACCACAAGTATGTATATTCCCACTTTGGCTATAATTTAAAGGCTACTGATATGCAGGCAGCAGTGGGATGTGCCCAACTGAAAAAACTTCCCGGGTTTGTAGAGGCAAGAAAGAGGAATTTTGCATACTTATCGGAAAGGCTCCAGGGAGCGGAAGGAAAATTGATTTTACCAAAACCATGTCCGGATTCCGATCCAAGCTGGTTTGGTTACATGATTACATGCAGGGAAGGTGTAAGCAAAAATCAAATCGTACAGTACTTAGAAGAGCATGGAGTGCAGACCAGAATGCTTTTTGCAGGCAATCTGATTAAACAGCCCTGTTTTGATGAAATGAGGCAGGCAGGAACAGGCTACCGGATTGCAGGTGAGCTGACAAATACTGACCGAATCATGCAGGATACCTTCTGGATTGGAGTATATCCGGGCATGAGCAGGGAAATGCTGGATGATATGGCAGATAAGATTATGGAAGCTTTAGAAAAGGAATGAATATGATAAACAGTCAGTTTTATAAAGAAAAGAAAATACTTCTGACCGGGCATACGGGATTTAAGGGCACATGGATGTGTCATGTGTTAACAGAAATGGGAGCAAAAGTAACAGGATATGCTTTGAAGCCGCCTACTGCCCCAAGTCTGTTTGAATTAAGCGGCATCGAAAAGGCTATGGATTCCGTGGAAGGAGATATCCGTGACCTGGATCATTTAAGACAGGTTTTTGGGCAGGTACAGCCGGAAATCGTCATTCATATGGCTGCCCAGCCCATTGTGAGGGAATCCTATAAGAATCCTGTTTATACATATGATGTGAATGTGATGGGGACGGTAAATGTACTGGAATGTGTTAGAGAAAGTAAATCCGTCCGCTCTTTTTTAAATGTAACAACGGATAAGGTGTACAAGAATAGAGAGTGGGAATGGGGATACCGGGAAAATGAGGAATTAAACGGCTATGATCCCTATTCAAACAGTAAGTCCTGTTCCGAGCTGATAACGGAGAGCTATAGGAATTCCTTTTTTCAGGATGGGAGAACTGCCATTTCCACAGCAAGAGCAGGCAATGTGATTGGCGGGGGAGATTTTGCGGCGGACAGGATCATACCGGATTGTCTTAGGGCCATAGAAGCAGGAAAAGAGATTGCTGTAAGGAACCCTTATTCTACAAGACCCTATCAGCATGTGCTGGAACCGATATTTGCTTATCTGCTTATCGCAGAGAAGCAGTATGAGGACTTGAAATATGCAGGAAGCTATAATGTGGGTCCGGGGGAAGAGTCCTGCCTGGCTACTGCTGAGATGGTAACGGAATTTTGCAGACAGTGGAACCGTATCGCAGATGGCGGGTTAAAATGGCATCAGGAAGGAGAAGCGGGACCTCACGAAGCAAATTTTCTAAAATTGGATTGTGCCAGGATCAAAAAGGAGTTAGGCTGGAAGCCTAGATGGAATGCGAAGGAAATGGTTGCAAAAACAGTTGAATGGACATATGCATATATGCAGGGAGAAGATGTGGATAAAGTCATGCAAAGGCAGATTGGGGAATATATGAGGGGTGAAAATGAAATGGCGTTTGCAGATAAGAAAGAATAAATGTATAGTTTTTCTGCTCTTTACATTTCTATTTGAGAAATAAGACGAAATGTTGACAAATATATTGCGTTATACAGGTGATTGTGTTATATTAGGTAAAACAAGTAATATCTACATAATGTTTTGCAGGAGATGGAGTGTTTGCATTAGGAAAGGCAATTTAGGATATGTCATATCAATATTCAAAAAGGGATTTTAATCAGTTAAAACGAGCACAGTCGGAAAAGCATATTATGCAACAATACGGAATATCATTTTGCACGATAGAAAATGAAGAATATCCTATGGCAATAAGTTCCTTGAAAGGAATGCCGTCTGTGTTCTATTATAAAGGCGACATTAAAATAGTAAACCAGCATAAAAATGTAGCTGTAATCGGAAGTAGGGAAGCTTCACAAAGCGGTTTGAAATGGACAAGGGAGACAGGAGGAATAGTGGCA
>JAAVAC010000014.1 GCA_014804265.1 Lachnospiraceae bacterium
CGCAACAGTGCTAAGCTCGAAAGTACCTCGCTAAGCGCTGGCGTTTTTATAAGGGCTCCTTTAGAAAATATGCTCAGCGTGAAGCCCGTCCCAATGCCTGCGGCGAGAACCTCTGATTGAAAATTGATTTCCGTGCTTCATAATTCCCTAAGAATATGTTACACTTTCCTTACACAAAAATCTTTAAAAATCCTTAGGAGAATGCCATGATTACCATAAGCTTATGTATGATCGTAAAAAATGAAGAGAAAGTTCTGGAAAGATGTCTTATTTCCATTGCCGACCTCATGGATGAAATCATTATCGTAGATACCGGCTCCACCGACCGCACAAAGGAAATTGCAAAAAGCTTTACGGATAAAGTATATGATTTTACCTGGACCGGAAGCTTTTCCGACGCAAGGAACTTTTCCTTTTCCAGGGCGACTATGGAATACATATACTGTGCCGATGCCGACGAGGTTTTAGAGGAAGAAAACAGAAACCGGTTCCGGCTTTTAAAACAAAGCCTGCTGCCGGAAATCGATATTGTCCAAATGCTTTATTGCAATCAGTTATCCTATAATACGATCTACAATTATGACAGGGAATATCGTCCCAAGCTTTATAAACGCCTTCGTACCTTTACATGGGAAGGAGCTATTCACGAGGCAGTCCGGTTAGAACCTGTGATTTATGACAGCGACGTGGAAATACTCCACATGCCACTAGGGGAACACACATCCAGAGATTTGAAAGCCTTTGAAGCAATGGAGAAAAACGGAGTACGTTTCGATAAAAGACTGCACAATATTTATGCAAAAGAACTGTTCATATCCGGCAGTGAAGAGGACTTTATCCGGGCGCTTCCTGCCTTTCTGAATACTTTAGCCGATACTACCCGCACAGAGGATGAAATCATGGAGGCATGCTGCGTGGTTGCAAAAGCTTACCGCCTGCAGCATGACACCGAAAGCTTCTTCAAATATGCCCTGAAAAACGTTGCCGGGAATAGCTGCTCCGAAATATGCTATGAGCTTGGGAAGCATTATGAATCCCTGTCGGATTATGAAGAGGCCGTAATCTGGTATTATAATGCCGCCTATGAGACGAAAAGCATATTAAATATCCGTTTAAGCGGCGACCTTCCCCTGCTTGCCATTGCCGGCTGTTACGAAAAGCTTGGGCTTATGGAGGAAGCAGAGGCTTACCGGAAGGCAGGAAATGACTGGACCTACCAGGCAAGCGCCTCTTCCAGTGAAAAGGAATAAATCACCCTTTCCTTTACCTGCTTTTTTAACAGAGAACAAAGGGCTTCTCCGTAATAATTTAACTGGGTTTCATAACGGCGCAGCAACTCCTCCATAGCTTCCACCCGGTCGGTTTTGTAATCCAGCACCACAAGCTCCCCGTCTTCCTCAAAGTATACGTCAATGATTCCCTGAATCAATACGATTTCTTCCTTNGGGAACTGNGGNTCTACCCGTTCTGCCGATATGCCGATTACGAAAGGNCTTTCTTTATAAAGCCTTCCCGCCTTTGCCGCCCTGCACATTTTCTGNCCATAGANAGAAACCNCAAAGGCAGCNATTTTATCCGGNCTTACAAGCTCCATATATTCTCTTGTAAGCCTTCCTGATTGTACAAAGCCTTCCATATCCTGCTTCACTTTTTCCGCCAGTCTCTTTTGAGCCTTTTCCGGCTTTTCCCCTTCTTCTNCTTTCAGTTCATATTCTCTGTAATCCAACAGCTCAAGCACCTTGTGGTAGGCGCTTCCCCTGCTTGTTCCGCCNGCTTCCTGCTCTTCCCTTAAAAAGCCCGGCAGATAAGGCACCGGCGGTCTTTCCGTTTCAAAAATAGAATGGAGTTCTTCTCCCTCTTCTTTCATGGCTTCCAGCTTCAGCTCGGAAACGCTTGTCTTTGTATACATCCTGCTTAATATTTCATGGGGATACTGATAGGNGAATTTTTCCTGNAGATCCGCCATGAGNGCCTGATTGATTTCTTCCTGCTGCCAGCCTCTCAAAAGCCGTTCCTTTCTCACATGCTTTTGAAGATCTTCNCCAAAACGGATAAGCTCTAAGTCTCTTTCATGAAATACTCTGCATATCCTTTCAAAGTCCTCATGCCCCATCAGTGCCGCCATCACATANGAAAGCGCATTTGTGGCACTGCTCCTGAAAGAAAAAGGCAGTTTCTCCAGNTTTTCCANTCCCCTNTATTTTTGCAGCAATGTCTGTACCTTCTCCACCTCTCCNGTCAGAATCAGCTTTTCCTTTGCTCTGGTAAGAGCCACATATAAAATACGCAGCTCCTCCCCCAGACTGTCCAGCTTACATTTGGCCGCCAGCATATTCTTACTGATGGTCTTTGCCTTAATNCGGGCTTTTGGGTCTATCATATCCGTTCCGATTCCCCANTCCATNTCCAAAAGCACAGGGCTTTGGATATCCTGCATATTGAACCGCNTGGCAAGTCCGGAAACAAAACAGATTGGGAATTCCAGTCCCTTACTTTTGTGAATCGTCATAATCCGTACCGTATCCGCCCGCTCATCCAGTATATTNGCCTCTCCNGAATCNATGCTGTACTTCTCCATCCGCTCAATATACCNGANGAACTGAAANAANCCTTGAAANCTGGTTTTTTCAAATTCAATGGCCTTTTCCAACAGCATNTCCACATTTGCTTTTTTCTGCTCTCCTCCCGGCAGGGCACTGACATATTCCAGATAAAAGGTNTGGGAAAANATATGTGCCATCANCTCGTAAATCGAAAGNANAACCGCCNTTTTCCGGTTTTCTTCTATATNTTCCAATGTATNTTTCACCTTTTTTTGNAGGNCAGTCCATGNNGTGGTCTGGTCTTTTTCTGCAATGTATTGTGCAAGGCTTTCCCTGAGACTCTTCTGNCCCAAAGGCTTTCATGCATTCCAAAAGATAATCCCTTTTCTTTTCTTTCCCCCGAAAGCCCTTTAATATAGCAAGCTCCTCATCGGTATAAAAGAAAAATGGGGATTTTAAAAGTCCNGCAAGAGCCATATCCTCATAAGGATTATTCAGAACCTGTAAATACTGNAGCACATACCGCACCTCCATGGTGGANAAATAACCGGATTTGGAAGCAATATGTACCGGAATTCCCTGATTGGNCAGCTCCTCTTTCAANATTTCCTGGGTGCTTTCTCCCGAACGNAGCAATATGACAATNTCCTGATACNTGGCCGGACGAAGTTTTCCTGTTTCTTTATCCGTAACGGGAAAGCTTCCTACCATTGCCNTGATTNNGTTTCCTATCATNACAGCTTCCGCCTGTTTTTTNGGTATGGACGTAACGATTTCTTCCTCTTCTCNGGTTTCTTCCTGAACCAGNNTTTCCTTCCGCTCAAACAAAAGAAGCTCNGTTTCATAAANNGAANNATCCGCTTCCGGATAATCAGCACCGGAATACAAAGCTGCCTCCTCATCATAGNTNATTCCTCCCATGGAAGCATCCATAAGCTTTCCGAATATAAAATTCACGCTGTCTATGACTTCTTTCCTGCTTCNGAAATTCTTATGAAGNTCGATNCGCATATGATCCGGNTCATGGTTCACATAACTTTCATGATANTGCTGGAATTTTTCCATGAACAGCTCCGGCCTTGCAAGACGNAATCCATAAATACTCTGCTTTACATCCCCNACCATAAACCGGTTGCACTGTCCCTTTTCCNTTTTTGAAATGCTTTCNAACANCAANTCCTGTACCAGATTGCTGTCCTGGTATTCATCNGTCATAACCTCCACAAAATATTCCTGATAAGCCAGTGCGGTTTTGGTAGGAACCTTTTTTCCTTCCTTTTCTTCCAAAAGNATTTCCAAAGCATAGTGNTCCATATCNGAAAAGTCCATCAGATTCTTTTCTTTCTTCTTTTCCGAAAAAAGCNCCATAAAAGAAAGNGTAAGGTCAATCAGGGCGCTTACATTGCCGCCGCATGTTTTTACATCCAAAAGGGCCTGCNNNGGNGANACAAAGAAAAAAGAATCCTTTATTTGCTGNATCAGCTCTTTTGCCTGATTCCGAAGCTCCTTTGCCTGTTCCCTTTTCTCAGGCAGCACCGTATCATCCTTTTTGGCGGGAAGCCTGCNAAACTTGATCTGCCATACCTTTTCATAAAACAGCTCATAGTCCTTTTCCNTTGCCAGCTCTGAAAGCATCTGNATTTCCTGCTCCAAAAGCTCTCCATACATATATGGTCCGTCATTCTGTTCGCAGATATCCANTGCAAGNGTTAAGAGNAATACCGCTTCCTTGCAAAGCTTTTCCACATNATTCATCATTTCCTTTAAAAAGGGCTTTTCCTTAAATTCCTCCATGCTTTCACACAAATAAGCNTCCTTNCACTGNAAAAGCCAGCTTTTNGGCCAGGGATAGCTCATGGCNAATTCATAAAGCTTTAACACGTAGTCCTCTAAAATCCCNTCNTTTCTNCCGNAAACATAGCTTTCCAGCAAAGTAAGGAATCCTTCCTCCGCCTTTTCATGCTCCTTTTCCATCAGNTCCGCAAGCACATCCCGTTTCATCAGATTCAGNTCTCCCGGNTCNCCNATCCGGAAGGAAGGGTNCAGTCCGATGTCCTCAAAATGATTGGTAAGCAAATACTTACAAAANCTGTCAATGGTCGTAATCTGTGCCCGGTGGATATAAGCCGACTGTCTCTGGAGATGTTCGTTTTCCGGGTCCTCATCCAGCCTTTCCAAAATNGCCTTTAAAATACGCTCCCGCATTTCCGCCGCTGCCGCATTGGTAAANGTCACGATCAGCAGTCTGTCNATATCTGCCGGATGTTCCTGNTCCGTCACAATGGAAAGTATCCGTTCTACCAAAACGGCAGTNTTTCCGGANCCTGCTGCCGCTGAAACAAGAAGGTTCTTATTTCTTTCATCAATGACCTGTTGTTGTTCTTTTGTAAAAGAAATCCCCATTATATCCCTTCCTCCGTTNCTTTCTCCCTGATTTTTTNCATTGCTTCTTCNTTGGACATCGTATCTAAACTNTTATAANCAAAGCCTTTTATTTTTTTGTCAAANCCNCATATTCCCTGATAGCCGCAATANGTACAGGGGTTTTGGNTTCCNTTCTCATATGGATTTACCGGNATTTCACCCTTTAGTATTTTNTCCCCGATTTCCTGAATNTTGAAATCCGCATATTGGGAAATGGCTTTTAGCTCATCTCTNGTGACCACNCCGGAACCTGCCTTATAGCCCCCTGCCTTTTTGCGNTCTACNGGAATCACATTGGAAGCATCCGAAAAGCTGCCGTCCAGCATGGANACCACNTGTTCCTCCTCAAGCACNANNCCTTTTGTNCGAAGNGCTGTNTGAATAGCNTCTTCAATCTGTTCTCCTGAAGAAACCTGCTCNGTGCGTTCCACATANGGGTCTGNCANTTGATAGTAAAGAAGCGCCGCCGGNTCCACCTGNTTGTCCGGATGTTCCTGTTTCTCTTTCAGGACTGCGCTGTTCATATACAGNGCAAGCTGCATCTGAAGCCCGTAATAAAGAGAAACCGGGTCGAATTTTATATTTCCCGATTTATAATCCATTACCTTNACATACAATATGCCGTCCTTTTCCACCGTATCCATCCGGTCGATCCTGCCNCTTACCTTCATGGTTTTTCCGTCAAATTCNTTTACCATGGAAAAAGGAAGCTCAAAGGCTTTGGGCTCGAAAACACCTTTTTTCAACTGATATTGCAGNGTTTCCAAAGTACGGTTCAAAATCCTTCCCATCCTTTTTAGTATATAAGCATTTCTGGCACTGTCTAAAAGCACCGTTTGTCCATACTCCACAGCCAGTTCCTTCAGCTTTTCCTCCACATAGCTTTTTGCCTGTTCACCGGTAAATTGAAACCATGTAGTATTCTGCTCTTTCAAGTAGCCGGAAAANCCTTCCAAAACATCATGAAACACATTTCCCATATCCACTGCTTCAAAGGAAAACTCTTCTTTCTCCTGAAGCATGAGCCCNTATTTTAGAAAATGTGCATATCCGCAGGAAGCAAACTGTTCCANACGGCTTATGCTGCTTTCCAGCANTTCTCCNTATATNAGCCTTGCNGCCTCCNTGGAAAGAGGNGCTGACACATATTCATAAAAAGCAGCTTCNATNAGTTTTTTTATTTCNTCTTCCTTTTGATAAAAATGGTACAGGGTAAAAAATTCTTTTCTTTTTTCTTCATCTTCCTCTAAAAATCCCTGCCCATAGCTTCCNATAAGTCCGGCAAAATCATCCAGTCCGTCCTTTTTNGCAGCAATTTTACATTCCAGCCCTTCCTTGTTTCCTTCTGTCTTTAAATCACCATANAGNCCTTTTATGACATCCACCAGATAGGCNGGACGATTTCCTTTTCCTTCCCGGTCTACCCGNGAATAGGANAAGAACAGCTTTTCTGACGGTTTTGTCATATTCAAATAGAGATACAGCCTTTGAATGAACATCTGCTGNCTTCCGGTAGGCGCCAGCTCAACGCCGCTCTCCTGTAAAAANTCTCTTTCCATATCGGAAATCAGGCCGCCTTTTTTCCCGCCTCCGGGAATTGCNCTGTCATTAAGCCCTACGAAAAACAAAGCCCGNACCTGCTTCAATCTGGTTCGTTCCATATCTCCCGCCACTACCTGATCCACGTTTTGGGGAATGGTCCCTACNTTTAATTCACTGAATCCCGCCGTTAATATATCNGAAAANTCCTGCANNGTCATNGCTTCTTCCTTTAACAGCTCATAAATCTGATTTAACAGATCCATTACCAAAGGATAGACCTGTCCNTATTCCTTGGCTTTTGCCAAATCCCCCTGCTCCTGAAAACCNGCTTCNAATTGTTCCATTTTTTCCTGAAATNCACTAATGACNCANAAGTCATATACNGCCCTTACCANAGATTCTGCNNGGTATTCTCCTGACTTTTCTTTCGCTTTTTCTTCTGACTCTCTTTCTGACCGCCCTTCTTCCCTTTGTACAGTTTCGTTTTTTTCATTTCCAGTTTTCTTTATNTCAGACNGNAGAANAAGAGGTGACATTATCGTCATAAACTTTTCTCGTGTGTCATTTAAGCATGCAAGCCGTTCTGACACCTTGCCCTNTTCCTCACCTTCNNTCTGCATCTGCCTTGTTATTCNNATAAAGNGNTTCTGATANGCACGCTTTCCCCTGATTCCCAAAGCCTTCACATANTATTCCAGTCTGTCGATTTCTTCCATGGAAAGCCCCGTTAATCCAGTCCGCAAAAAGCAAAATACACTGTCATAGGAGAAATCATACAGCACTACCTGTAATGCACTGATAATAGCCAGAACCATAGGATTGTTCATTACCCCTTTTGTCTGGTCCAGATATACCGGAATNTCATACCGTCTGCATTCCATNTCNATNAAGTGNCCATANGCCTCCAAATCCCCTGCAATAATGGCTATGTCCCGGTAACAATACTGCTCCTTTTGCANAAGCTCCTTAATCCGGACGCACACCTGCTGGATTTCTTCTCTTGGATTTGCTCCTTCNGATAAAAATACTGCATGATTCTCNCCCGAGAAGACAGCCTTTTTCTGACGAAACAGATTCTTCTCCAAATGGGAAAGCTCTNTGCATGTTCCAAACCTTGGAAGCTCCTCACNGGNAAGTACCACATCCTTCCNNCTTNCAACACCTGCCTCTTTTGCCATTNTCTCCATGGATTCCACTGTTTTCTTNCTTAAATAAAACAGCTTNTGTTCNCCGTCNGTTTCGTANGGATTTTCTCTTGTGTCAACGGTAATGGTCATAATNACTTCTCTTGCCTGCACCATCAGTTCCTTNATCANCCGGTTCTGCACAGGANTAAATCCCGTAAAGCCGTCAAACACCACTATGCTGTTTTGAATNGTGGNGGACTTATACAGGGATTTACTAAGAAGGTCCAGACTCTCCTCTGTGGTTATGTATTTCTCCTTTAAAAANGACAGNAAGCCCTCATATAAAAGCTTTAAATCCAAAAGCTTGGAAGAAAGCTCTCCCTTTTTTGCTCCATAAGAAATCAATTCTTCCATTCCCTTTGGGTTGATGTCATACTGCATAAATTCGGAAATCACACTTTTGATTTCGTGAATATAGCCTACCTGGTTCAAGTGGCTTCCCAGCACCTTCAGTTCTTCCTTTTGCTCCGCCGCTACCTTTCTCAAAATCAGGTTCTTTCCCGTATCATCCAGTACGATCCGCTCTTCCTTTCCCACCTCTTCAAAAATGCGGTGGGTCAGTCTGGAAAAGCTCAGCACGTCAATGTTCATGATTCCTTCATTCAGCAGGCAAAGTTCCTTTTGCGTCTGCATGGTGAACTGGTCCGGCACCAGAATTAAAAATTCCCGCTCCGGCTCCCTCCTGGACCATTCTATGATATCCTTGTATACAGTTGTGCTTTTTCCGGAGCCCGAAGCCCCAAAGTAAAATTGTAATCCCATAATTTTCCTGTATGCTCTCGTCTTTTCCTTATTTTTTCTTTATTCTTTGCGCTGGTATTTATTATATAGCAGATTAAGGGGAAATACAAATGGCATGTTGTTAATTTGATTGTTTTATGATAAAATATCGTTGCAAAAAGTCATGATATACTTAACCGGGTAGCCAGGGAGGGACGTGCTTTCACCCAATCCGAGACCTTACGGAAGGTGAGGATTATTATGAGTACATAGGAAGAATTCATGGTTATTTTAACAGCTGCCTTGCTGGTAGTCGCCATTCTGAACATGAAAAATAAGAAATAGCCGTCCTGCCTGACAAAAGCTAACGACTATTTCTTAATAGTAATATGTTTCGCCGGGACGGGTGAAGTGCACTCACCTTCCAGCTGTCCTGTTAAGTATATTATATGCAAGACACGTAGAAATGTCAAATAAGTATTTCAACATTACTATCTTCATGCCCTATTATCTAATGGAACATATCCTTATCAAAATATCTTCGTAATGTCCTGATACCGATTCACCACCCGATAAATCTCAACTACCTCCCTGCCAACCTTATACAACACAACATAATCATTCCAGACTACATACTTATAATCCGTCTTAAAACTCACACGTTTAGATAAATCCACACCAATATAAGGAAACTGTTGTATATGCTCGAACTGATTATAAATATCCTGCACCGTTTCTAATGCTTTATCGGCATTATCCTCTGCAATATAATCCTTGATCGTTTTTAAATCTTGTGCCACTACCGGATTGATCCGCAACTTCATCATCAATCTACTCTCCAACCTTAGCCTTTAATTCGTCCATTGTCAGCCAGCCATTTCCATCTTTCACAGCTTCTTCTGCCTCATGCAGCCTCTCCAACAGTCTCTTTTCTGCCTTATCACGCTCATAATCCTCTATATCCATTACTACGAATCTGCCCCTGCCATTCTTGGTCAGGAACACAGGCTCTCCAATCTGGCAATTTTTTAATACTTCATTATAGTTTCTTAAATCTGATACTGGTAATATACTTGCCATAGACACACCATTCCTCTCCAAATCGAACTGTAATATTCCTTTTATATTATACCCAGAAGCGCTGTAATAATCAACGAAAAATTTTACAGCAAGTCTGTTAAGTTCCATTGTTGTACCGCATTTCATATCTTCTGGGATTCGTTCTTGCACACTTGTTTTGAATGTGCTAATATGATACCGCATTCAGTACAAGTGCATAAGTGTAAAAAATAATATGCTTAACCGGTTAGCCGGGGGGACGTGCTTTCACCCAATCCGAGACCTTACGGAAGGTGAGGATTATTATGAGTACATAGGAAGAATTCATGGTGATTTCGACCATCAGTCTTTTGATTGTTGCAATTCTGAATCTGAAAATAAGAAATAGCCGTCCTGCTCCTGGAAAAGTAGACGACTATTTCGAATAGTTTAAAACTCATTCGCCGGGTCGGATGACCAGCATTCACCTTCCGGCTCCCTTGTTAAGCATGTTGTACGCAATATTCAGAGAAATGTCAAACATACAATCAAAATTATTCGGAGGCCACACATATGAACAGATTAGTATCAAAATTATTGATTTACGGGGACATGCCAAAGGATTCTATTTTAATGGAATTAAGTGCTATCTGTCAGGAAGCAGAAAGCTCTGACATTCACAAAGAAGAATTGATCAACAGGGTTTTAAGCTCTATTCGTGAAGTGGCAGAAAGCTCTGACTTTCACAAAGAAGAATTGATCAGCAGAATTTACCGGCAGATAAAACGAATACTGGTGATCGCAACGGAATATGGCTTTAACAGAAATCTCTGGCATAATTATTTAACCTTTTTGCTGATTATGAATGAAAATCCTTTCAGCATTACTTGTGAAAAAACAGGAGCTAAGACCGGAAGCGTCAACCACTTTGCCAAAAATGATTTTAAAATATTTATGCAGCTGTTCCACTATGATTTCAGCGCTTTAGAAAAAAAGCTGGGAATTGACTGCTTTAGCTGTATCACGGACTATGAAGCAATTGAGAAGCCCGAGCTGATGTACAATAAAAATGTCAGTGAAAAAGTACAGCGCTTAAGCATGGAGCTGGAATCTGCCGCTGACGAGGAAGAATTTTTCCTTTGCATCACAACCTTTTACAAAGACTACGGCGTAGGTGCATTTGGTCTGAACAAGGCATTCCGCATTCAGGCGGTGGAAAACAATCAAATTCTGTTCCAGGCAATCAACAACATGGATAAGGTTGTCTTAGACGATTTGATTGGCTATGAGATTCAGAAAAAAAAGCTGGTTGACAATACAAAAGCTTTTGTAGAAGGTAAAAAAGCAAACAATGTGCTTTTATTTGGCGACAGCGGCACCGGTAAGTCTACCAGCATCAAAGCAATCGTCAATGAATTTTACAAGGACGGGCTTCGCATGATTGAAATTTATAAGCATCAGTTTCAACATTTGTCCCAGGTAATTGCCCAGATTAAAAACCGTAATTACAAATTCATCATCTATATGGACGATTTATCTTTTGAAGACTTTGAAACAGAATACAAATTCTTAAAGGCAGTCATTGAAGGCGGAGTGGAAACAAAACCCCAAAACATACTAATTTATGCAACCTCCAACCGCCGTCATTTAATCCGGGAAACCTGGAAGGATCGAAATGACATGGATACGGAAAACGGTATGCACCATTCCGATACAATGGAAGAAAAGCTTTCGCTGGCTTACCGTTTTGGTGTAACGATCAATTATTCCAAGCCCTCTCAAAAAGAGTATTTCCATATCGTTACGGAACTGGCACGCAAAAACCATATTACCCTGTCCGAAGAGGAAATATGCAAAGAGGCCAATAAATGGGAGCTGTCCCACGGAGGGATTTCTGGAAGAACCGCACAGCAGTTCATCAATTATCTGGCGGGAATGAATTAGCAAAAAAGGTGTACCGCAATGAAGTTTCTCCATTCATTGTGGTACACCTTAATACTGTCAAACTTTTTCTTTAGTCTCTGGTAACACTTTTCAGCCACTTTTTAGAACGATATCTTGTATAGGCAAAAGGTATTTTTATGACCTCATCACATAAAAGTATGGCATAGACTGCTTCTACCGGAAGCCGGAACACAAAGGCTGCCAAAAAGCCACATAAAATAGAACCACACCACATAGCCCCCACATCCACGCACATGCCATATTTGGTATCACCTCCTGAACGCAGTATTCCAACTATAATAGTAACATTTATCCCATAAAATACGATATGGACTGCCAGAAAAAGCAAAAATATCCTCATATATCCTGCAGCCTCTCCGGAAAACTCCAATCCGGAAATAAGGAACGGACGGATAGCCACAACTAACAGACTTCCCAATGCGGAGCAGATTGCGGTCAGCCTCACAAATTTTTTTGCATAAAGAACTGCCAGGTCCTCCCTTTTTTCTCCGATGACCTTTCCAATCATAATAGCAGTGGCATTTGCCAGCCCAAGCACGATAACCATGGCCAACTGCCTGGTTACCTGCGCCACACTATAGGCAGCCGTTGCGCTGCTTCCCAAATGTCCTATAATCGCTGAGTTGGCAGATACCCCAAGCCCCCATAAAAGCTCATTGATTATGACAGGACTGGAATATAAAAGGAAATCCCTGCACAATTGTTTATCCATCCGGAACATATATTTCATCCGTATCCTCACGTCTTTGTTCCGAAAACCTGCATAAAAAGCTACGATAATGGCTTCTGATATCCTGGCACATAATGTACCGATGGCAGCTCCTGCCACTCCAAGCCTTGGCGCTCCAAACAGTCCAAAGATAAGTATTCCGTTCATGATAATATTGATGCAAAGGGAGCTGGCATATACGATAGTGGAAATCACCACTCTTTCAATACTTTTAATAATATTTAAATATGTTGCCGTAAGGGTCACGATTGGATAAGTAAATGCCAGAATTCGCAAATACCGTACTCCGTAGCCTATGACCTCTTCATCATTGGTAAAGATTCCCATAATCTGTTTTGGGATTGCCAGCGTCACTATGGCAAACAGAAATCCTGCTGCCATTGCTATCGTCAACGCAATTCCTAATATCTTTTCAATGGAATCAGTATCCTTTTTTCCCCAATACTGTGCGGTCAGCACCGCTGCTCCAGAAGCTATCCCAAATAAGAACAGATTCAATATAAAAGGAACCTGACCTCCCAGGGAAGCTCCCGAAAGCACCTTTTCATCCACCTTGCCAAGCATAATCACATCCGCAGCAGTAACTCCTACATTGATTAAATTCTGCAAAGCCATTGGCAAAACCAGCAATAATACTTTTTTATAAAAATGTTCTTCTTTCATCTCGTCCTCCACTGTGAAATGCAATACTATTCTATCATAGAATCGCAAAAATCACACTCCTATTCTTGTGTTTTTCCTTTCTTTCCCGTACAATAAACTTATCAATCAGGAATCGAGGAAAGCAAATGAAAGAAACTCTTTATACAATCCCTCTTATGGATGCCTTTCACGCAGATGACGAATGTCCCTTCTGCTTTATCGAACGAAACGTGGAACAGGATCTTTTGGATTTTGTTTTAGGTTCCGGCTCCTCCTATATGGAAAGCGATGTAAGGGAACAAACCGACAAGGCAGGATTTTGCAGGGAACATTTCAAAAAGATGTTCGACTATGGCAATACTTTGGGAAACGGATGGATTTTAAAAACCCATTACATCGAAATGAACAAGGAATTAAAAAAACAAATCAAAATGTTCTCCCCCTCCAAAGCTTCTCTTTTTGGCCGCAAAAAATCCGGCGAGGAAAGCAATTCCATCAGCTCCTGGGTAAAAGAACGAGATAAGTCCTGCTATATCTGCAGGCGTTTTAAGGATACCTATGAAAGATATTTAGATACCTTCTTTTTTATGTACAAAAAGGATGATGAGTTAAAGAATCTATTGAAACAGAGCAAAGGGCTCTGCCTGCATCATTTCGGGGATATTATGGAAATGTCTGAAAAGCAGTTAAATGACAGGCAGAAGGATGAATTTTATCCACTCCTGTTTGATGTTATGGAAAAGTCCATGGAACGGGTGGGAGAAGATGTGGCATGGCTTGTTGAAAAATTTGATTACCGCAATAAGGATGCGGACTGGAAGGATTCAAAGGATGCCATCCAGCGGGGAATGCAGAAACTAAGAGGCGGATATCCTGCTGATCCAGTTTATAAAATGGGAAAATAAAAGGTTATTCTTCCTTATACAGATTATCCTTCAGCATATTAAGATAAGCGGCAGATTCCTCATAAAGAGCTTCCAGCATGAGAGGCTCTTTTTTTATATAATCATTCATCAAGCCATTTAGGGCAAAAAGAGTCATTTTCAACACCATGGAAGGATCTACCGTTTCCTTGAATTTAGACAAATCCGCTTTTGCATAAATCTGCTGCAGGACTTTTGATGCATAGTCCATTTCTGCTTCCGTAGCTGTTACTGCTTCTTCATCCGTTTCTAAAAATGCCTGGTTCAAAAAATGCTGCATATATGGATAGTTCTTCATGACCCGCAGCTTTGCAAGCTCCATCTGCTTTTGCAGCTCAAAAAAATCCGTTTCCTGCATTCCTACCGCCCTGGAAAGCTCCATGGCAAGGTATTTGGCGCTGTACTGGCAAATAAATATGTAAACTCCCTTCTTGCTTTCAAAATAATGAAATAAGAGTCCCTTGGATATGCCGGCTTCTTTTACCATTTCGTCAGTGCTGGCTCTTTTATAGCCGTTTAAGGCAAATACCTTTAAAGCGCCATTGATAATCCGGTCCTGTTTTTCCTTTTTCAAATCAAAAAATTTATCTTTCACTTTTTACCCCGCTCGCCGGCTCCAAACCCGGCAACTATACTTACAATCAATTTGATCCACATAATCCATACTCTCTCTCTTTCAATCTGCTTCATGGCTTATATTGAATAAATGATAACTATTTGACTTTGCAGAATTATAGTAATAAAAAAAAGCAGATAACGGGAGTCGAACCCGCCTTTCCAGCTTGGGAAGCTAGCGTTCTACCGATGAACCATATCTGCCTGTAAGAGTATTGTAGCATTTTTTTCAAAAAATGCAAGAAAAAAAGAAAATACTTCTTACTTTATTTTTCTATCCTGCATAGATATTTTTTTCACAGGAATACTATATTGTGGGTTGTTTTCTTTTCCTTTTTCATTTAAAATATAGAAAAAGGGAACTCGAAAGGAGAATTATTGCATGAAAAAACTTGGTAAATTAATATTATTTGGTACTGTAATAGGCGCCGCTGCTGCAGGTGTTTACTATTATATCACAAAGAAAGAAGCCGAAGACTTTGATGAGGATTTTGATGACTTTGACGATTTTGACGAAGAGGATTCTGAAGACGGTGACCGTACTTATGTTCCACTGAATTTAAGCGGTAAAGAAGAGGCGGACGAAGAAAAAGAGGACACCTCTGATATGGATTCGGAAGATGGTTCCGAGGACTTCGATGAAGAAGATCCGGAAGAAACGCCGGAAGAAATCCAGAAAAAAGAAAACATTGCCTCAAAGCTTACTGAAGGAGTAGAAGAATTTTTCGATGAAGAGGATTCTGAAGAGGAAACTTCCTCTGACGAAAGCAACGCTCCTTTAGATTAGGAATAAAATATCGCTATAGCAAAAGACAGGTCCAGCCTTTTCACTGTACCTGTCTTTTCTGTTTCACGATCTGCTTCCTGTATCATAACCATGCCTTTTGCAAAAGCATAAGCGCTTCTCTGATTTCTTCTTCTGACAAACTGGCATATCCAAGCAGTATCTTTGCACATTTATCTTCTGCATCTGCGCAGACATTCCCCTGCCCTTTCGCCACACTCTCCTTTATAAAATAATCGCTCATGCCATAAACCTTAATTCCCGCCTTTTCTGCCGTCTTTGCTAACCGTTCCTCGCTGATTCCTTTCTCCCTGCTGACAAGCACGATATGAAGCCCGGCATTTTCCCCGGAAATATGAAACCTATGCTTAAAGGGCCTTAGACATTCTAAAAGGCAGTCATGCTTGGATCTATAAATCTTACGCATTTTATTTAAATATCTTTCATAATGTCCTCCTGCGATAAATTCATTCAGTATTGCCTGATCGATTCTTGATACCGTAGAGGATAAAAAGCCTGCATTTTTCTCATATAGCTCCAAAAGGGGTTTGGGAAGCACCATAAAGCTTACACGGATAGCTGGTGCAATCGATTTGGAAAAGGTCCCCATATAAATAACCTTTTCCTTTTTATCCCATGCCTGCAAAGCCTGAATAGGCTTTCCCTTATATCGAAACTCACTGTCGTAGTCATCTTCAATTAAATAACGATCTTTTACTTCTTCCGCCCATTTCAACAGCTCCATCCGCCGCCCGATGGGCATTACCACTCCGGTAGGAAACTGATGTGACGGCATGACATATGCAATATTTGCCTCACTGGCTTTCAGATGCTCCATGCTCATTCCATTTTTATCTATCGGCAAAGTAATCATATCATATCCGGCTGAAGAAAAGATTCGATAAGCTCTTTTATAAGTTGGATTTTCCATTGCCACCTTCTGATGTTCTCCCAAAATCTTTCCCAGCAGCACTAACAAGTAATCATTTCCTGCACCTACTATAATCTGTTCCGGCTCACAACTGACTCCCCGAAAGCTGTAAAGATAGTGGCAGATAGTGTTTCGAAAGGCAGAATCCCCTTTCGGATGTCCTGGTTCAAAGATATCTTTTTGATGCTCGGCCAGCACATTCCTGGAAATCTTACGCCATGTAGAAAAAGGAAAGGCTTTCATTTCAATTCCATTGGGCGACAAGTCAAATAGATAGGAGGCTTCTGTTTTTTTCTCCTCTTCTTTTATGACCTGCTCTTTTTTTAAATGATATAGTTCTCCTACAGGACATACAAAATATCCTTTATAGGGCTTTGCTTCAATATATCCCTCTGATACCAGCTGCTCATAGGCAAGCTCTACCGTGCTCCTGGCTATCTGCAAATGCTCTGCCAACGCACGAGTAGAGGGAAGCCGTTCTTTTGAAGACAGCTTTCCCTCTACAATTTCATTTTTAATATACTGATATATCTGTTCATACAAGTACGTGCCGTTTTTCGTATCCAGCGTTATGGCTAACTCATTCATGCTTTTCCCTTTTTAGACTGGTTCTCTCTAATTTGCTTTACCAGCATTTCCTTTATGTCCCTTGCCTTATCTTTCATTCTGGGACTTGCCGTATGGGAAGCTAAGATATTGGCAATTAACCTGGAAGAAATATCAAACTGCTCAAAGCGCATAGCAATTACAGATATAAGATAATCTACCGTCACTTCGTCCATACCGCACATTGGAAAGCTCTCTGCCTGCCTTGCAGATAAAAAGCCCTCTAAAGCATTTCTTAAAAACTCATCTTCCTCCTGGGCAATTTCCGCTTTCTTCTTGTCATAATCTGCATCTTCTTTTTTCAGGTTTTCTCCCTGACCTCTTAAAAGCCATGCGGTTTTTAAACAAATATATGCCTTTTCACTGGCTTTTGCCCTTTTTACAATTGCATTCGCCAAAGTCAGCTTGTATCTGGCAAGAGCTTCCTCATAAGAGTAAATGGTACCCTCTTCTTTCATAGGCTTAAAGCTGGCAGAAATATTTTCCTTAATCAGTTTTGCCTGTGGAGCGGTGAGAAATTTGAAATACCGGCTGAGCGCCGCATAACCGCAATGAGGACATAAAATAATATCATATTTCAACATATCCACAGTTTCATATTTGGGACGCAGATCCAAATCCGTACCTATCAGCTTTGCTTTTCCTATCCGTACAGTTCTTGATTTAAATTCCGTATCACAGATTGGACATGTATACGATTTTTCAAAGAGCAGTTCCTGCTCTGCTAAAACAGGATCCTTCCTTATTTCTTCCGCTCTTTTTGCTTCTTCTTCTTTTTTTGCCTTATCATAAATGTCGTCAACCTTATCCATTCCCTTAAGGCCAAATGCTTCTAATCCAGATAATAATCCTGCCATTGCTATTTCTCCTATCCTTCTGCTAAGTCTTACTTAGGTAGCTTAAATGAACTTTTTAATGAAACAATTCTGTTAAACACAAGTGCATCCGGCTTGGAATCCTTGTAATCCACACAGAAAAATCCATTTCTTACAAACTGAAAGCTGTCATAAGCCTCCGCCCCTGTAATTGCCGGCTCTAAATAGCATTCCTTTAATACGGTCAGGGAATTTGGATTTAAGTTCAAGCTTCCGTCTTCTTTATTATAAACTCCTTTTTCTTCATCTACAAGGTTTTCATAAAGACGAACCTCAGCTTTAACCGCTTCCTTTACAGGAACCCAGTGAATGGTTCCCTTTACTTTTCTTTCCGAAAATCCGCTCCCTGCTTTTGTTGCCGGATCATAGGTACAATGCACCACCGTGACATTTCCCTCTTCATCCTTTTCAAATCCGGTACAGGTTACAAAATATGCATGCATCAGGCGTACTTCATTCCCCGGAAAAAGGCGAAAATATTTTTTAGGAGGTTCCTCCATAAAATCTTCCCTTTCAATATAAAGCTCCCTGGAAAAAGGCACCTGATGGGTTCCCAGCTCCGGATTTTCCATGTTGTTAGAGGCTTCCAGCATTTCCACCTGTCCCTCCGGGTAGTTATCTATCACTAACTTAATCGGATCCAATACTGCCATCATGCGGGGTTTTTTTAATTTTAAATCCTCCCGCAGACAATATTCCAGCATTGCATAATCCACTGAGGAATTGGATTTGGATACTCCACAAAGCTCTACGAATCTCTGGAGAGCTTCCGGCGTATAGCCTCTTCTTCTAAGTGCCGCTATGGAAACAAGCCTTGGATCATCCCAACCATCCACAACGCCATCCTCTACCAGCTTTTTAATATATCGCTTTCCGGTTACCACATTGGTCAGAAACATTTTTGCAAACTCAATCTGCCTTGGTGGTTTTTCATACTCCAGTTCCCTTACTACCCAGTCGTATAAAGGTCTGTGATCCTCAAACTCCAGCGTACAGATAGAATGGGTGATCCCTTCAATGGCATCCTCAATCGGATGGGCAAAATCATACATGGGATAGATACACCAGGTATCTCCTGTATTATGATGACTCATATGGGCCACCCGGTAAATGATTGGATCCCGCATATTGATATTCGGTGATGTCATGTCAATTCTGGCACGCAGTACCTTTTCTCCATCCTTGTAGGCACCGTTTTTCATATTTTCAAACAATTCCAGATTTTCTTCCATGGAACGGTCTGAATAAGGGTCTTTTTTTCCAGGCTCCGTCAGGGTGCCCCTGTACTCTCTGATTTCATCTGCGCTCAAATCAGATACATATGCCTTTCCCTTTTTGATAAGTTTTATGGCGGCTTCATACATTTGTTCAAAATAGTCTGACGCAAAAAACAGTCTGTCTTCCCAATCAGCTCCAAGCCATTTAATATCCTCCTTAATGGATTCCACAAATTCTGTCTTTTCCTTGGTTGGATTCGTATCGTCAAAACGCATATTGAATTTACCATGATATTTCTCCGCCAGACCATAATTCAATAATATACTTTTTGCATGACCGATATGCAGATATCCATTTGGCTCTGGAGGAAATCTGGTATGAACCGTATCATAGACTCCCTCCGCTAAATCCTTATCAATTTCCTGCTCAATAAAATTTCTGGACACTACTTCTTTTTCGTTACTTTCCATGCTGTCATCCTCATCTATCTCTCTTAATCATACTTCTTCTTAATGCTTAAAATGTCTCATTCCGGTAAATACCATTGCAATTCCGTATTCATCGCATTTATCAATGGACATCTGATCCCGCATTGCACCGCCTGGCTGTATAATGGCTGTAATGCCTGCCTGATGTGCCGCTTCTACTACATCATCAAATGGGAAGAATGCATCGGATGCAAGCACTGCGCCCTTTGTTGCCTGTTCATCAATCAGTTCCGCAGCATGTTCAAAGCTCTGCTTTGCAGCCCAGATGCGGTTTACCTGTCCGGGTCCAATGCCTACACTTTGTTTATTCTTCACCACTGCAATGCCGTTGGATTTTACGAACTTCACCACCTTCATGCCGAATTTCATATCCTCCAGCTGTTCCTTTGTGGGCTGTGCCTTTGTCACTACTTTAAAATCTTCCTCCCTATAGATTTCAGAATCAATGGTCTGGACAATCAAACCGCCGTTTACTTTCTTCATGTCAAGGGAATTGGGATTTTGAGGCACTTCAATGTCCTTTAATTCCAATACACGAATATTCTTCTTTGAACAAAGAAGTTCCAATGCTTCCTTTTCATAGGAAGGAGCAACCACTACCTCCAGAAAGATTTCATGCATTGCTTCTGCCATCTGCTTCGTCACTTCACGATTGGCAACTACAATGCCTCCAAAAATTGAAGTCTTATCTGCATTATATGCTTTGCTCCATGCCTGGTTGATATCTTCATCACTTCCTACGCCGCATGGATTTCCATGCTTACATGCCACTACGGTAGGTTCTGTAAATTCCTTTAATAATTCCAAAGCGCCATTTGTATCATTGATATTGTTAAAAGACAATTCCTTACCATTATGCTGAATGGCATCCACCAAAGAACCAATCTGTTTTCCGACCTGACGGTAGAAAGCAGCTTTTTGATGGGGATTTTCTCCATAACGCATATCTTGTACCTTTTCAAAGGTCATGGTCAGGGTTTCCGGAAGGGAATCATCCTCTCTCTGCTTCTTTAAATAATCTGCAATCATAGTATCATAATTGGAAGTATGCATAAATACCTTCTGCATCAGATAGAACTTAGTCTCTATGGAAACTTCTCCCTTTTCCTTTAATTCAGAAAGTACCTTTTCATAATCAGAAGGGTCGGTTACAACTGCTACGTCCTGATAGTTCTTTGCAGCGCTGCGCAGCATAGTCGGACCACCGATGTCAATATTTTCCACTGCCTCTGCCCGGGTAACTCCTTCTTTTAAGATCGTCGCCTTAAATGGATATAGGTTTACAATTACCAGATCAATGGTATCGATGTTCAATTCCTTTAACTGTTCCATATGTGCAGGATTGGAACGCATTGCCAGAATCCCTGCATGTACAATGGGGTGTAAAGTCTTTACACGTCCGTCCAGACATTCCGGAAAACCGGTAAGCTCCGAAATTTCAATAGCCTTTACTCCCTCTTCTTTTAATTTTTTGTAAGTTCCTCCCGTAGAAATAATTTCTACTCCCATATTTTCCAGTTCTCTGGATAATTCTACAATTCCCGTTTTGTCTGATACACTAATCAATGCTTTCATCATTATCTCCTCCTAAGTTTCCATATCCTATACAGTAATCATCCATGAACATCACTGCTGATTACCTATTACGTATTTTTCTTCAAAAACCGACAGCTGCAGAGGCCTGTCAAAATAGTAGCCCTGAATCAACTGTATTTTCATATCGTTTACCACGTTAAACTGTTCTGCCGTTTCAATTCCTTCCACGCATACGTTTACATCAATAGCATTGGCTAACTCTGCAACCATTTTGATAAAGGACTGGGAATAGCTGTCCTCCGCCAGTCCCTGCACGAAATTCTGATCCACCTTAATGACATCCAGAGGAATTTCTCTGATATGATTTAGAGAGGAATAACCCGTACCAAAATCATCCAGCGCAATCCGAACCCCAAGCTGCCGGATTCTGTTTAAGATTTCTTTCATACGATTCATGTCATTGATGGCAAGACTTTCTGTTACTTCCAATGTTAAGTTTATCGGATTGATTCCTGTTTCCTTAATGGTATTTTCTACGATTTCCACAATATCCGGCTGTAAAAGCTGTACCACAGACAGATTCACATTCACTTTAAAATTCTCTCTGCCCCTGTGGTTCCAATTCCTACAGGCATTACATGCTTCCTTTAATACATAGTTGCCAATCGGATTGATCAGCCCCAGATATTCAGCTAACGGTATGAATTCCGAGGGCGGCACAAAACCCATTGCGGCAGAATTCCAGCGTATCAATGCCTCTGCTCCCGTACAGACCGGATTGCCGGACAGCACATCAATAATGGGCTGATAATATACTTCAAACTCCCGATAATTGTCTGCTGTGGCATCGCGCATATTTTTCTCCATGTCCAGACGTTTGTGGGAAGCCATGGCCAAATTCTGGGAATACTTGGAATTTCGGTTCTTGCCTGCTTTTTTCGCATCATACATAGCCATATCCGCTTTTTTAATCAGATCCTGTACATTGCTGCCGTCATCCGGATAATTCACGATACCCATGCTCATGGTACAATAATAATCCGCATCCTTTAAAAACCAGGGCTTGCTGAATATTGCCTGAATATCCTGTATGATTTCCTCAAATCTGTTAAAGCTTTCCGGAGGTATAATGATAACAAATTCATCTCCTCCCATCCGATAGCAGGAATTGCAGATTCCCTTTATGCGCCTTAAACTGTTGGAGATAGATTTTAAAAGCACATCTCCATACTGATGGCCTAATCCATCATTGATATGTTTAAAATCATCCAGATCCAGATAGAGAAGCCCTCCTGTCATCCCTTCTGCAATCGCCTTGTCCAACTGCAGGGATAAATCTTTTTCACAGCACATACGGTTATACAGCCCCGTAAGAAAATCGGTATATGCCTGTTGCTCAATCTTTTTTTGATAGATCTTCTTATCTGTAATATCATGCAATACATATAAGGAAACCCTGCTTCCGTCCACCCAGGCAATGTAGGTATAATACAAATCATACCATCTGTTCTTTTCATTGTAATGAATCTCGTAGCAACCTTCCCTTAACCCCACAGGCTTTCCACTTTGAACCAGTTCGTTGAGCCTTCCGCTCTGAAGCTCCAGCTCAAAGGTCCTTTTCAGCTGCTTGTTTGCAAAAACAATCCGGCCGCTTTCCACATCCTGCACATAAATGCAGCTTCCTACATTATCCAGAATTGCCTGAAGAGACGCAAAGGAACCCGACAGGGAATCTTTCCGGTGCTTACTTATGAGAATGCTCTCCATGATCCGGATCATATCCTGGATAAAATGGATTTCCTCAGGCTGCCAGATTTTTCTCCGGTTTCTTTCAGAGAAATAAACATACATAACTGGCTTTTTATTCAACAAAAGAGGAATGGAAATGAAAGCCTTATGATGCCTTTCCTGCAGATAATCTTTGACTTCCTTTGCCATAACAGAATCTGCAGAAACGATAATTGGCTTATCCCCGCAAAATACTTCCGGCCGTTCAAGATTCCTTACTCTGTCATAGCTGGAGCTAACTCCCTCTTCCAGCCATTCACATACCACATCAATAGACTGTTCATCCTTCAGCACCTTGACAAGTCCTGTGGAATCAACCTGCAGATATTCACCCATGAGCTTAAGAAACCGACCGGCGGCTTCCTCAAAAGACTGATTGCATTCTAACAGCCCTAAGGCTTCTGTGTAATATTCTGCTTTTTTTAGAAGCCTTTTCATTTCCGGTTCAGCGGACAGGCTCTTTTCCCCCTCTTCCTTCCCATCTCCTTCCAAATCCCTAAGGCGGCATACCTGTTCCCCATACATCCGCAGCAATCCTGCTGCTTCATATAATCTTTCCTCAGTAGTAGTTCTTTTGATATTCTTGATAGCAGGTTTTGAACGGTCTGATTCCTCCTCTGAAAAAACACAGCAAGCAAGCCAACAAAATATCAGCTTGCCTTCCGTCTTATATCCAATTGCTGCCACCTTTAGATTGCCATAATCCGTTTCCTCTATTATTTGTTCTTCCAAAGCGCTTTCTTTCACCCGCTCGAACAAACTGTATAACTGATCACCTGATATGGCTTTTTTCAGGCTGTCAACGTCTTCCATATGACCGGACCATTCCGTTATCTGATTTCCAAACTCATCCACACAATAAGCATAAAAATCCCCTAAAAAACAGAACTTGTCCTGAACCTTCTGAAATATATTCTCCTCAACAAAACCTTTCTTCTCCAATCCTGTTCCCACCTGTTAATATTCCTTTTTATAATATGCCCATAGACCCAGGGCAGTAAAACTAAGGGTATAAATACTGCTTAATATCATAATCTTAGGCATATTTAATGTTGCATAATACGGAAGTTCGTTAAACCTGGGCGTCAAAAGCAAATACTCCTTCAGCCACTGGCAGAACTTCAGCTGAAAAGGTTCTGCTGCAAAAAACATGATAATTCTTGGTAAAGCAATCAATAACCCAAAAAAAGTTACAAACGCATATCGCTTTCTCGGAAAGAAAAACAATAACCCGTTTCCAATGGCAATTCCGGTAATCCAAAGGGGTATTGCCGTAGCCGCAGCCCTGCAGAAATCCTGCACCACCCAGATTTCAATACTGCCGTCTGCTGCCATAAAAATATAAGTAATGCCTATAAAGCAGAAAATTGCTGCGACTAAAAAGACAGCCGAAATACTTAACTCCGAAAGAAGCTTCCCAAAATAGAGCTTTGCTCTGGAAAGACCAATCGTCACCTTATTTCGAATCTTTGGATTCGGGCATTCCTTTCCAAAGATAATTTCTGCAATAAGAATCGTGCTGTAATAAGGAACAATGAAACACCACTGTGCAAAATAAATCAGGTTGGCGCCAAAGGCTCCTTCCCTCATGCCGTATATGCTCCGAAATGCCACCATTGCAATATTGGCAAGCAGACTCAATATGATAATACCGGCTGCATAGATATATGTTCCTTTCTTTTTTAAGGCAATCGTCACCTCATTTACAATATAATATCTCATGACTCTTTCCTTATTCGTCTACGCTATAGTTAGGTGCCTCTTTCGTTATATGAATGTCGTGCGGATGACTTTCCTTTAAGGATGCTGCAGAGATCTTTACAAATCTTCCATTTGTTTTTAATTCCTCAATGGTTGCGGTACCGCAATATCCCATACCGGCACGAAGACCACCCATCAGCTGGAACACTGTATCTTCTACCGTTCCCTTATATGCCACGCGTCCTTCCACACCTTCTGGAACGAGCTTTTTGGCATCAGACTGGAAATAACGATCTTTACTTCCGTTTTCCATTGCCGCAATGGAACCCATTCCACGATAAACCTTATATTTTCTTCCCTGGAACAGTTCAAAGGTTCCCGGCGATTCATCGCATCCCGCAAACATGCTGCCCATCATGCACACATTGCCGCCTGCTGCAATTGCCTTTGTCATATCGCCTGAATACTTGATGCCGCCATCTGCAATAATCGGAATCCCATATTCTTTTGCCACTTCATAAGCATTCATAATGGCAGTTACCTGTGGCACACCGATGCCTGCTACTACACGTGTGGTGCAGATAGATCCTGGTCCAATACCTACCTTAATGGCATCCGCTCCTGCTTCGATTAAGGCCTTTGTGCCTTCACCGGTTGCCACATTTCCCGCAATAATCTGAAGCTCCGGATATTTTTCTTTAATCATCCTTACGCATTTCAATACATTTTCAGAATGGCCATGGGCAGAATCCAACACGATTACATCCACCTTGGCCTCTACCAGTGCAGCCACTCTTTCCAGTACATTAGCCGTAATCCCAACGCCTGCACCACATAAAAGCCGTCCCTGGGAGTCCTTGGCGGACAATGGATATTTTATGGTCTTTTCTATATCCTTAATGGTAATCAGGCCTTTTAAATTATAGTTATCGTCTACAATAGGGAGTTTTTCCTTTCTTGCCTTTGCAAGTATTTCTTTTGCCTCATCCAACGTAATGCCTTCTTTTGCAGTAATCAGTCCTTCTGAGGTCATGGATTCTTTGATTTTCTTGGAGTAATCTGTTTCAAACTTCAAATCACGATTGGTAATGATGCCCACCAGTTTCTTTCCCTCTGTAATAGGCACACCAGAAATCCTGAACTTTGCCATTAATTCATCCGCATCCTTTAATGTATGCTCCGGAGTCAATGAAAAGGGATCGGTAATTACACCGTTTTCAGAACGCTTTACTTTATCAACTTCTTCTGCCTGGGCCTCAATAGACATATTCTTGTGAATAATCCCGATGCCCCCCTGCCTTGCCATGGCAATTGCCATCCTGTGCTCGGTAACCGTATCCATTCCAGCACTCATCATAGGAATGTTTAACTTAATGTTCTTTGTAAGGTACGTAGACAAATCCACCTGATTTGGAATGACCTGTGAATAGCTTGGTACTAAAAGTACATCATCAAATGTGATTCCTTCTCCAATAATCTGACCCATCTTTCCTTTCCTCCATCCGTTTTTTCATATTGTGTTTTTCTTTAAACTCCAAATTTTCCCGCTTTATCTACATTTTGAAAAGTGTAACAAATTTCCTTTTTTGTGTCAATCTGCAAATACCTTTCTAGGCGCCACGTCACGAATTGCCTTAAACAATTCATCCGTCATATCAAGCTTAACCCTGGACATCTCATTCTCCCCTGAGTAAATAAGAACATAAGGAGTGGCTCCTTCCTGTCTGGAGGAGAAATCATAGGCTGTACACTTTTTGTTCTTGTAAGAATCCAGCTGATGGGAATGAGCAGGCGCTAACACTTCCATACGCTGCAGATTAAATTCCGCCATACGTTTTCTCTTGGACTTTGCCAGAATGCGGTCTACGGTTAACTCCTTATTTAAATACAGATATTCAAATTCCACATGGGAATTCAAATGTGCGAAATATGCTGCCAATGCCAGTATGATACCTGCCAGCATCAGCGTTAAATATCCAATGAGACCAAAAAAAAGACATATCACAGCAATCGTCGTCAAAGCATAATTTAGTATGCTCTTAACCGGATTTGTCTTTCTCTTTATCAGGATTTCCATATAAGAATCACTCATTTTTACTTTCTTTCAGGAAAATGCTCCCTACTCCTTTCCATGATTAAGTAGTACTGTTATTATCATAGTACATTTCCGCTTATTTTTCAACCCAAACCATCCTCTTTTATGCGAAAGCTCTTGCACTGATTCTGATTTTCATGAAACTTTCCTAAATTTTTTTCAGATTTATTGACACCCATTTAGGAATAAGATTATGATAATTTACAAAAAACAGTCGGAGAGATTTTCATGTTAAAAGAAGAAAAAGAACAATGGGGCAAATTAAAAGACAAGCCCTTGAAAGAAAAAATAAGCTATTTCTGGTATTATTATAAATTTCATACACTCGGAACGATAGTCGGAATTATCTGCCTTGTTGTTTTTATCCGGGGATACCGGGAAAGCACGAAGGAGCCATCCATCTATCTGACCCTGATCAATTCCCGCTATATGTCCGTTACCGAAACGACCCTGTTGGATGATTATGTGACAAGCAGAAAAATCGATACCGATGCCCACCCTGCCAAATTCGACATTTCCATATCAATGACCCAGGGCTCTGCGGACGAAGCTTCGGTTGCCAATTCCCAAAAGCTGATGGCACTGTTCCAGACCCATGCCATGGATATCATCATTTCCGATGGGTGGGTACTGGATGAATATGCTTCTCTTTCTGCCTTTGGCGACTTGGAAGCACTTCTGCCACCGGACTTATATGAAAAAATTCAAGATAAGCTTTATTATTATACGTTTCCTGACGGCAGGACAATTCCCATTGGCTTTTACGCAGATGGGCTGCAAAAAGTCATGAAGGATCATGCTTATTCCGCTGATAACCCTCCAATCATTGCCATATCGGGCACAACCGACAGGCCCGACAGGGCTGTGGACTTCATTCGATACCTTCTGGAAGAATAAAGAGGCTCTATTTTAGATTTGCTAAAATAAACTCGTGTTTTTCTTGTTCTATTATGGTTTTCTTTTGATTTTCTCATTCTTTCTACAAAATACTGTAAAATAAACATAGTTATTTTGTAGAAAAGGAGAAAAATATGGCAGAAATGGGAGAAATCTTAGCCGAGCTGCGCAAGGACAAGCATTTGCTGCAAAAAGATCTGGCGGACTATTTAAGTATTTCCATAGGCACAGTATCAAATTATGAAACAGGCACCCACGAACCGGATTTTGAAACACTCTGTAAGCTGGCAGACTTCTTTCAGGTGTCCACTGATTATCTGCTTGGCAGAACGGATCTGCCATATGATGTAAGGAAATTAAACGAGCCTGTCCGAAACGGCATTACCATTAGTGATATTACCCATACTCTGCTGAATATGAGTCAGGAAAATCTGGATAGCGTGTTAGAATACATGGAACTTCTTACCTATAAAAACAAAATGATTGCAGAGCGTGACAGCTACGGAAGCAGCTTAAAGGCAAACAAACGGAATAACAAAAAGCGGAAATGAGTGTTACAATTTTTCTGTCATACAAAAAGGACATCCTCAGAACTTTGGATGTCCTTTTACTCTGCCTTTCTGTCAGCCTTCCAATATTTCCTTCAACAGCTTATTGACCATTGCCGGATCCGCCTTTCCCTGCATAGCCTTCATGGTCTGCCCTACTAAAAATCCAATTGCCTTCTGCTTTCCGTTATGATAGTCCTCTACTGACTGTGGGTTAGCCGCCACTACCTCTTCAACGGTTTTTCTAAGAGCCCCTTCATCATTTACGGTTTTCAATCCCTTTTCTTCCACATAAGCTTCCGGATCCATATCCTTGTCAAACATTACCTCAAATACTTCCTTGGCAACGGTGGAATTAATTGCCTTACTGTCCGTAAGCAGGATGAGCTTTGCTAAATTTTCCGGTGAAAAACGGATATCCTCCGGCTCCATGTCCTGCTCCTTTAACAGACGCATAGTCTCCACCATAAGCCAGTTGGAAACCTTCTTAGGCTGTTTGCAGATGGCAACCGTAGCTTCAAACAAATCTGCCAGATGCTTGGAATTTGTAATAATATCAATATCATAATCCGGAATCTCATATTCCTCTTTGTAGCGTTTCATCTTTTCGGTACGAAACTCCGGCTGATTATCTCTGATTTTTGCCAGCCATTCATCACTGATCTGGATAGGAACCAAGTCCGGGTCCGGAAAGTAACGATAATCCTGGGCATCCTCCTTGCTCCTCATGGCATAGGAATATTCTTTATTGTCATCCCATCTTCTGGTTTCCTGAATCACCTGTTTTCCTTCCTCCAAAAGATCGATCTGGCGGGTGCGTTCTCCTTCAATCGCCCTTGCAATTGCCTTAAAGGAGTTTAAGTTCTTCATTTCCGTTCTCGTACCAAACTCTTTTGCGCCTTTTTCCCTTACGGAAAGGTTTACATCAGCCCGCATGGAGCCTTCCTGGAGCTTGCAGTCGGAAGCGCCCAAATACTGAATGATCAGTCTTAATTTTTCCAGATAAGCAATGACTTCCTCCGCACTTCTCATATCCGGCTCGGAAACGATTTCGATAAGCGGGACGCCCGAGCGATTATAATCTACCAAAGAGCAGTCCTCCCACTCGTCATGAATCAGCTTGCCCGCATCTTCCTCCATGTGGATTTCATGAATCCTTACCTGCTTCTTTCCTTCTGCGGTTTCGATTTCCACGCTGCCGTTTTTGCAGATTGGCAGGTATAATTGGGAAATCTGATAATTCTGGGGATTATCCGGATAAAAATAATTCTTTCTGTCAAATTTACAATATTGGGTAATGGAGCAGTTGGTAGCCAGACCTACCGCAATGGCATATTCCACTACCTGCTTATTCAATACAGGAAGGCTTCCCGGCATTCCGGTACAGACAGGACAGGTATGGGTATTGGGGGCACCGCCGAATTCCGTGGAACAGCCGCAGAAAATCTTTGTTTTCGTAGCCAGTTCCACATGGACCTCTAAGCCAATGACTGTTTCATATTCCTTTGCCATGCTAGTTTCCCTCCTTCTTTAAAAATACGCCTCTTGCCTGCTCATAAGCATAGGCTGTCTGAATGAGTTTTTTCTCCTGAAAGGAATTCCCTATCAGTTGAAGACCGATTGGCAGCCCTGCCTTGTCCATGCCACAGGGAATGCTGATTCCCGGCAGCCCTGCCAGATTTACGGAAATGGTATAAATATCTCCTAAGTACATTTTAATGGGGTCTGACAGACTGCTTCCAAGCCTTGGCGCCGTAGTGGGGGCAACCGGTCCCAAAATCACATCATATTTTTCAAACGCTTCATCGAATGCCTTTTTGATCAATGCCTTTACCTTCAATGCTTTTAAGTAATAGGCATCATAATAGCCGGAGCTTAAAACAAAGGAACCCAGCATAATCCTTCTTTTTACTTCCTCACCAAAGCCTTCGGACCGGGTCTTTTTATACATATCATGAAGTCCTTCCGCTTCTTTCGTGCGGTAGCCGTATTTTACACCGTCAAACCGTTCCAGATTGGAGCTTGCTTCTGCTGCCGCAATGGTATAATAGGCGGGAATGGCATATTCCACCAGACTTAAGTCAAACTCTTCCACAATAGCTCCTTTTTCTTTCAAAAGGTTAGCAGCGGCTAACACCGATTCCTTTACTTCCGGATCGATTCCCTTGGAAAAATAATCTTTCGGAATTCCGATTTTCATTCCTGTCACATCATTTACAAGAGCCTTTGTAAAGTCTGTATCCTTTCTTTCCACACTGGTAGAATCTTTTTTATCATGAGAAGAAATTACCTCTAAAATAGTGGCGCAGTCCGTTACATCCTTTGCCAGAGGACCGATTTGGTCCAGAGAGGAACCATAGGCAATCAGCCCATAGCGGGAGACAGTTCCGTAGGTGGGCTTCATTCCTACCACACCGCAAAAGGAAGCGGGCTGTCTTATGGAACCGCCTGTATCGGATCCAAGTGCAAAGAAGCATTCTTCCGCCGCAACCGCTGCTGCAGAGCCGCCGGAGGAACCGCCGGGCACATGTTCTTTATTCCATGGATTTTTCGTTACTCCATATGCGGAGGTTTCCGTGGTGGAACCCATGGCAAATTCATCCATATTGGTTTTGCCAAGGATGACCGCCCCTGCCTCTTCCAGCCTGATTACCGCTTCTGCCGAAAAGGTCGGGATGAATTTGTCCAGAATTTTGGAGGAACAGGTAGTAAGCATATCTTTTGTGCACATATTGTCCTTAATGGCAACAGGCACGCCTGCTAGCGGTCCTTTCAAGGTCCCTGCATCAATTGCCCTTTGCACTTCTTCTGCTCTTTTTCTGGCGCCTTCCCTGTCTACAGTTACATAACAATGAAACTCTGCTTCTTTTTTTTCAATCTGTCCAAGTACCGCTTCCACAGCTTCTAAAACGGTAACTTCTTTTGCTTTTATTTTTGCTGCAAGCTGCACAGCCGTTAATTTTAAAATATCCATGCTGTTTCCTTTCTATGCTGATTTTACTCCACTGTGCGGGGTACCATGAACATGCCGTCCTTTTCCTCCGGTGCATTCTGAATGGTATTGGCGCTGTCGTCTCCATTCGTCACCACATCTTCACGGAATACGTTGCTAACCGGAAACACATGGCTCATAGGCTCCACCCCTTCGGTGTCCAGCTCATTTAATTTGTCAATATAATCCAGCATTCTTCCTATGTCCTTTTTGGCCTGCTCCTTTTGCTCCGCTGACAAATCCAGCTTTGCCAAAATCCCTACATAGTCGATTGTTTCATCTGAAATCACGTTTGCCATCTTCTACCTCCTGTTACCCTGTCCTTACTACCGCCAACTGTTTTATCCGCTTTAATCACGAACTTTTATATGCACTTCTCTAAGCTGCTGTTCCGTCACTTCACAAGGAGCCTTGCACATTAAGTCCTCCGCATTGCCATTCATGGGATAGGCAATGACTTCCCTGATATTTTCCTCATTTCTAAGAAGCATGATCATACGATCCACACCAGGAGCCATTCCCGCATGTGGCGGCGCTCCGTACTGGAACGCATTGTATAATGCTCCAAACTTTGATTTCAATACTTCTTCATCATATCCGGCAATTGCAAATGCCTCTACCATGATCTGCATGTCATGGTTACGGACAGCCCCGGAGGACAGCTCTACGCCATTGCATACAATATCATACTGATATGCCAGAATATCCAGAGGGTCTTTTGTATTCAATGCTTCCAGACCGCCCTGAGGCATGGAAAATGGATTGTGGGTAAACCCGATTTCCTTTGTGTCCGGATTCTTTTCAAACATAGGAAAATCATTTACATAGCAGAAACGATATGCATTCTTTTCCAGTAAATCCAGCTTTTCTCCAAGCTCCGTCCGAATCATTCCCGCATAATAAGCGGCACGCTCTTCTTTATCCGCCATAAAGAAAATCGTATCTCCCGTTTCCAGTCCCGCCAGGCTCCGAAACTCCTCTTTCAGCTCTTCCGGAATGAATTTATCAATGGGGCCTTTATAAGAACCGTCCTCCATGATTTCCAGATATCCCAGTCCGCCCATGCCGATTTCTGTTGCGAACTTCAAAAGCTTCTCATGGAAGCCTTTGGACATTTCCGCATGAACCTTAATTGCCCTGACTGTCCTTCCCAGAAATGGCTTAAAGGTACATTTTTGGAAAAATTCTGTTACATCTATGATACGAAGAGGATTTCTAAGATCCGGCTTATCCGTACCAAATTCCAGCATTGCCTGCTTGTAGCTGAAAATAGGATATGGCGCTTTTGTTACGGCAAATCCTTCCGGTGCAAATTTTTCAAAGGTGGCTGTGAGAACTTCTTCTCCTACTGCAAATACCTCTTCCTGTGTGGCAAAGCTCATTTCAAAATCCAACTGATAAAATTCTCCCGGGGAACGGTCGGCTCTTGCATCCTCATCCCGAAAGCAAGGTGCAATCTGAAAATATTTATCAAATCCGGAAACCATCAACAGCTGCTTATATTGTTGGGGCGCCTGGGGAAGCGCATAAAATTTTCCCTTAAACTTTCTGGAGGGCACGATATAATCCCTTGCTCCTTCCGGTGAGGAAGCGCATAAAATCGGGGTCTGGATTTCCAAAAATCCCATCTCTGTCATCTTTTCCCGGAGAAATGCAATGACTTTGGAACGGAATACGATATTGTCCTTTACCTTTTGATTTCTAAGATCCAGATAACGATATTTCAGTCGCACATCCTCTCTTACTTCCCGGCTGGTCATGATTTCAAAAGGAAGATTTTCATAGACTTCCCCTAACACAGCTACTTCATGTGCCTCTAACTCAATAGTTCCTGTGGGTATCTTAGGGTTATAGGTTTCTTCATCTCTTTTTTCAATCAGGCCTTTGATGGTGACTGCCTGCTCTTTCTTAAGTCCCTGCAAGAGAGAACTGTCACGGATGACTACCTGCAATACCGCATACATATCCCTTAAGTCCACGAAGGATACCCCGCCGTGGTCACGGATGTTTTCTATCCAGCCTGCTACCCGGATTTCCTTGTCAATGTCCGCTTCGCTGATTTGATTCAGTGTGACATCCCTATACATGTTTTTCATAACTTGCTCCTCCTTTTTTCTGTTCCGTTACCGTTCATACATGCTTGCCGAAAACTTCTGTTTTGCGTCACAACCAGTCCCGGCTTGTTTTATTTTAAAACAAAATAAGCCCCGGAATACATTTCTGTATTCCGGGGCGAACAGTCTTCTATCCGCGGTACCACCCGCTTTCAAAAAGCTCATGACCTTCTGAGCCTTTCCTCTTTACCGTTTAACGCACAGTCACGTACCGACCTACTTTTGAATCTTCCATTTGTTCAATCGGTCTGCTCCGGAGTGTTCCCTTTACTATGCCTGACGTAAAAAGCTCTCAGTCGGTGACTTTTATTTCCTGTCGTCTTCTTTAGCAAGAGTCTCCTTCATTGCATTTGCTGTTTTTTCAAAACTTATGCGATGAATTTTAGCATATTATTTTGGGAATTGCAAGTGGGGGAGAGAAAAAATTTTGAAAGGTATGGGGGATTGGATAGGAGGACATAGGAGCTGTCATAGCATGTAGCAGTCTCAGGGGCACGCTCTCGCTCTGCAAAGATATAGCAATCAATATTGTTAACTTAAGAAATATTGTTTCTTAAGAAAAACTGAATAATAGAATCCGCATTCTTTTGATTTTATTAGTATATAATTTACTCAAAGATAATCGGATGTGACCCCGATTTGCCCTCAGTGTTAAAAATTAAAAGACATTAGCATCTCGACTTATAGACAAAAGGAGTGTTATTTCTTTTTGCTATTATTGTGATGTTCTATGTAAAACAAAGCCGCAAAAACTACTAACAATACAGTAAGTGCTTCCTCTTCGTAGTTCTAGAGGGCATCTAACAATCGGATAATCATACCCAAACTTCTTTCAACTATACATAAATATTATACCACTTCACAAACCTATATTTATTTTTTGCTTTTTTATTTCAAAGTTTTCGTAACATCATGCTTATATTATCCTTCCATTTTCCCACTTACAAGTACAAGGCAGTCTAAAATTACCGCGCGAAAAATCAATACTTATCACATAGCTTTCTGACAAGCTGTTAATGCCAACAAAATGAACAAAGGTATGTTCTATGCAGGATAGTTTACATACTAGCTCGGCTATATTATCTTTAATTTCAGACACCTTATTTGCAAGCTCAAGTGTCGCACCTGTAATAGCGTCATAAAACGAAATCGTATAGTCTGCATAATAATTCTCGTCAATGAACTTCTCCACAAGTGCAAAATCGCTCTGCGAATACGTGAGTTGCCATATTAAATCGCCTGTTAGTGGGTGTGTTTTAACCTTGTATGCTTCCAATATTATTCACTCCTTTCTTATCTGCTATTGCCATGTTTCCTTTATTCAGTATATCATCATTCCACAGTCTGATAACATTCTGTTCCAATACATACTGGACAGATTTCATTATTCTTGAAGGTTCATACATTTCTGTACCAAATACCCATTTAGGAACAGTAATAAGTGATTTATTTTTTGATTTACCAAGTGTTGGATTGCCCGTTATTATAAGTGTTCCCTTTTTCTGCTCTAACTTAAATTCGTCAATCAGCAATGGTTCTTTCTGTTCAAGTAAAGATTGAATGTTATCAAACGACAAGCGTGAAAGCATATTTAACGCCCAATACGGAGTAATCTTTCCATCAAATGGATTTACATATATATGACTGAACCAGCTAATATCTACTATACAACCGTGAATTGTACCTGTTCCACCAAACTTCTTTATTTCATTAGAAATCGCTTCGAGAGCTTGGTGATAAGGTCTAATAGCATCACGAACTTTTTGTCCGAATATGCTCATTTTGTCATAATAATAATTTACATCATGGTAATCAAGCCTTTTTCTTTGTCCACCCACAAGCAAACAAAAACTCCTTTTTGTTCCAAGAATAAACATATATAGTCCATCTCGCTTCAGAGCATATATCTCACCCTCGTAGTTGCAACCATTACTTGCTATTCCTCTGCCCTCATTAAATTCCTTATAGAGTGTAGACGAAATCTTATATATTCCGTCCTTGTAGCTTTCTAATGGATCATACCAGCCTGGTATTGTAAAACTGTTTAATTTCCATTTTTTCAATTCATAGCCTATCTGATTATCAGATAATACAGTTGTTCCATCTTTTTTTCTAATCAGATTATTTTGATGTGTATGCCCATTAATATATACCCAATTAGGATTATAAGCTTCATCAGTCCAATCATATACAGGTGTATGAGTGAATACTATGACATTTCTATCAGCTACACATTTCATAAGTTTGTCATATACTCTTCGAAACCTCAATGAATACTCTCTATCTTGCTCTAAGGTAATCGTATGGCGGTATAAACCAAGCGAAGCATTATAATGTGGGTTCAGTCCAGAAAAACCAATTCCTCCAAGAATAACAAGTGAAGAATTTGATAAAATATCTGATAATTCTCTGTCATCCGAATTAAGAATTTGGCCTTCTGATATAATACATTCCTTTTTATTCTTGTATCTGATGTAAACATCATTCTCTAAAAATCTAATATTCAACAATCCCTCGCTTACTCGATTTTCAGAATTTGTTACTTTGCGATACTCATTTACAAGATCATCAACAGTTCTTATATTTAATGGTTTTATAAATGGATTTGAATGACCATCCCATAATTCGTGATTTCCAAGTATGAAAATAATTCTGCCTTTCCATACACTAGAAAGCTTCTTATAAAACATAATTACTAAATCGAAATCATCCGCAATATCACCTCCTATAAGCAGTATATTACTGCTATCCACGCCTAAAACAAGTTCATTTATTTTTTCATTTAAGAAATGGACAAGCTTTTCTCTGTAAAATAAACCAATAATCTCTTCTTCTGTTAAGCTATCCGCATATTCTTCTATTGTTTTATTATAGAAATCATGAAAATTTTCATCAGCAGATAGGCGTTCAGCAAACGTTAAATTAGTCAAGTTGTTCTCTTTATCATACTTCTTTATGTATTTTTCAAACTGATGTTCCAAATGAATATCTGTGATGTAATATAATGTTTTTGTTCCGTTTTCTTCTCCTGTCAATACGTGGGCTAATTGTTTATCATATTCATATATAACAGGTAACGCATTATCGGGAATGGGTTCTATTTCTGTTTCGTTAACTTTGGCATCTGATGTTACAATATTGTTTAGCTTTTTTATCAACCCACTTTTCTGTTCCGTCAATGACCGAAGTGGCTTTATCCTCTTTGTTTCGAGATATTCAACTGTCTCTTTTTGCAACGGATTTGCTATATCTTCATACAATGAAGGATTTTTTTCTTTTGCACTGTTTTTTTCAATTATCCGGTCATTCCATTCTAAAATTAGATTAGCACCATATGCGCATATGTGTATTATATTATCAAGAACTATTCTGTTATTTCTTTTTTCTTCTGGAATATCATCAAAAATAATAATATCTATGTTTTCCTCTCCCCATATCTCAGCTTTTTCATATCTCGTAAGGTTGTTAATTGAAAAACGTTTCAACTTTATAATCATTACGCACATTTCAATTGTTTTGAACTCAGCTGGAATACACTTGAAAGCCATAAAATTACTTTTAACGGCTTTATCACATATCTCCTGTGACAAGAAATCTTTTGGAAAAAATTTTATTGCAAAAATATCCTGTTCAAAACAAGAATAACACATTTCGAGTGTAATCTTTCTTTCAGGCACAAATTCAAGTGAAAGTGGCTGATTTGAAATAGCAACAGCAATTATTTCTTTGCTTATTAAATTTTTCGGAACATATTGTAAGGCTGTTCCGTCTATTGAAACAGCTGCTAATATAACCATCTTGTTAATAAACTTGCGGGGTACATCGCGTAAACTATGCGGGGAATACTTTACAGATTCATTTATAATTTCTTC
>JAAVAC010000015.1 GCA_014804265.1 Lachnospiraceae bacterium
TAAAGGCAACTTACCGCTTCCAGATCATGAAGCATGCGGTGAAGAGCATAACGCTGAAAGCCCCAAAGAAGACCTTGAAAGCCGGAAAGACCATGACCGTAAAGACAACTGTGAAGACTACCGGAAAGAGTGCCAACAAATCCCTGAAATGGACAAGCTCCAACAAAAAATATGCCACTGTCAACAGTAAGGGTAAGGTAACAGCAAAAAAAGCCGGAAAAGGAAAGACCGTCACCATCACCGCCAGTTCTACGGACGGAAGCAATAAAAAAGCAACCGTAAAAATCAAGATTAAATAGAATAAAATTACACAAAATAGAAGAAGCAAGAAACGAAGATTCAGTGTTTTTTCCTTTCTATTTTGGAATGAAGTAATGGAAAACCTCAATATTATAAATGATTGACAACGTAAACAAAATGATATACAATATAAAAGAAAGAGGGTGATATCATGGCGACTGTTCAGACTCAAATAAGAATAGAGGAAGATGTCAAGAAACAGGCGGTAGAGCTGTTTAATCAGCTTGGAATTGATATGTCCAGTGCGGTAAATATGTTTTTAAGGCAATCCATCATGCGCGGAGGACTTCCTTTTAGCGTTGAAATTCCTAAATTTAAGTCGGAAGTAATTGAAGCTATGGAGGAAGCAAAGCAGATTAGCAGAGATCCGAATACAAAACGGTATAGTAGTTTTTCGGAGGCGTTGGAGGATTTAGATATATGAAGTATGAATTAATCCTCACTGGAAAATTTAAAAAAGGATTAAAACTTGCTAAAAAGCGTGGATTGGACATTTCTTTATTACAGGATATAGTAGAGAAATTGTTGCATAAAATCCCTTTAGAAGCAAAAAACAGGGATCACGCATTGGTTGGAAATTACAAAGGTTATCGAGAGTGCCATATACAATCTGATTGGTTGTTACTATATTTTATAGAAGATGATGTACTGACACTAACATTGATTGACACAGGTACACATGCGGATTTATTTGATGAATAATCAGGGTATGAAATCAGAAAGTGGCAGATAACCCAATAGAGCAGGCATAGCATAAGATTATCTTATGTTATGCCTGCTTCTGCGTTTCCACTTCCAAATCCCCTGTTTTTTCTCAAAATCAAAAAAACTCCGCACATATTCCATGGAAAAACTGTTATACCTAATGAAAGNAAAANAAGNNNANATNAAAAACAGAANCAACCACCTGCAAAAGAAAGGAGGAAGCCCATGTGTCACTGGAAATAGAAGAACAATATGACAAAATCTACCGATACTGCTATTTCAAAGTCCAAAACCAACATGCAGCAGAAGANCTGACCCAGGAAACCTTCCTCCGNTATTTTNCNCAAAACACATANATCAGCAGAGGAAAGCCTCTGGCATATCTTTATACCATTGCNAGAAANCTATGCGTAGACTATTTTCGNAAAAAACAGTTTGAGGTACCGGATGAGGAAAAGCTGCAGCAGAAAATAGAATCCNGAGAGGGAAANGANAAGGAAACGGATCTGGATTCTGNCATTGCGCTAAAAGAAGCACTAAGCCATCTTACANAAGGGCANCAGGANTTATTACTNCTTCGTTATGNAAATCAGNTGTCCGTGGANGAAATCAGCCGGATTACCAATTGTTCCAGATTTGCTGTTTACAGAAAGACAAAAGAAGCATGTAAAGAATTGAANAAATATTTGAAAAAGGAGGATTTCTTATGAATAAAAAGCAAAAGGNCNAACTGCAGCAGGCATTTGAAGCTCCCCTTCCCACNAGAAAGGAAGAATTTNTAAANGCACTGCCTTATCCCAGACTGCCAAANTGGCAGTTATGGCTGCAACAGGCAAAATTCATAAAAAAGCGNACATGGGTTGGCTCTGCGGGNNTGTTTTTCCTGTTATTCCTCATATGNCNNAGAGANNGNCTGTTTTTNGAAANCAGGCAGGAAATCGGCATGATTTCCGCCCTTACACCTATGTTTGCCCTGATTACTTCCATGGAACTCATCCGCTCCAGACAGTACAACATGGAAGAACTGGAAATGTCCACCAGATTCTCTTTGGNAAATGTACTTCTTATCCGAATCAATCTGCTGGGAATCATGAATATGCTTTTATTCCTGCTTCTNANCCCGTTTCTGGCNNCAGGGCAAAAGGTNGCTTATTGGCAGGCGGGANTCTATCTGCTGCTTCCGTATNTCATNACAAGCTTTNTGACACTGCTTGCGGTCTGTCATTTAAAGACAAGAGATACTTCCTTTGTGTGCGCTGCCATCAGTGCCGCAGTNACCATTGCCTTTGGAACAACTGCTTATANAAAGCCGGTTATATATAAAACGGAGNATATAGGAATGTGGCTGTTNATGGCAGGTATCTTCCTGTTGCTTTTCATCATACAAATAACGATGCTTACAAGAAATGGAGAGAAATACGTATGGAACTTTCANTTGACAGAGTAACCAAACAATATAAGAACAAAATTGCCGTGGACCGGATATCCATAAAGCTTACGGAAGGCGTATATGGGCTCTTAGGCGCNAACGGAGCGGGAAAAACCACATTTATGAGAATGNTATGCGGCATCCTGACTCCCACAGGAGGAGAAATCAAGGTGGATGGCAGGAACAATATGGAAATGGGAGAGGAGTTTCGGAACCTGTTAGGGTATCTGCCCCAGGATTTCGGATATTATCCGGATTTTACCGCTTACGAATTTATGATGTATATGGCTTCTTTNAAAGGGCTTCCTTCCGGAAAGGCAAAGGACAGAACAAGGCAGCTTATGGAGGAAGTAGGGCTTTTNCAGGCAGCAAAAAAGAAGATCAAAACCTATTCCGGAGGGATGAAGCAGNGGCTGGGAATTGCCCAGGCAATGTTAAACGACCCGAAGATTCTCATATTGGATGAGCCAACGGCGGGTTTGGACCCAAAGGAGCGGGTNCGNTTNCGNAACCTGATTGCTGACTTTGGAAAAAATAAAATCGTGTTATTATCCACCCATATCGTATCGGANGTGGAAGCCATTGCNGACCAGATTNTTCTTATGAAGGACGGACAANTNAAGCTTACNGGAACCGTAGGGGAAATGGAGCANTATGTGGAAGGGAAAGTATGGGAATGTGTCCGGAATGAGAAAGAAACAGAGCANATCGTGGAAACNTTCAATGTAGCAAATATGCATCACAATNGCGGGGAAACNACCTTCCGTATCATTAGTGAAACAAAGCCCTTTGAGAATGGCATCCGTGTAAAAGGAACTTTGGAGGACTTGTATTTATACTATTTTCAGGAGGAAACAAAATGTTAAGCTTGATTNNATTTGAACTGAAAAAAATANGNAAAAAGAAAGTGAACAGGGNNGCAATGTGCCTTGGATTGTTTTTACTGCTTTTTGTGAATTATTATAGTATCNAGGGNGAGGAATTNCAGTTAAAAGAAGAGGNGCNAAAAGTAAAAGGACTNNAAGCCGTGAAAATGCAGGCGGAATATGATAAGGCGCAGACAGGGGTTTTAAGCGAGGAGTATCTTACAGAAATNGTAACGGATTATCAAAATCAGCTAAAAAAACTGGAANCAGGAGNAGAGGGATATGACTGGTGGCTGATTTCACCAAATACAAAAATTTTTTCAATCGTCTGCAACAACTATTCAGAATGGAATGAACAGTGGCNCTGGNAGGATTTAGCTTCTATNNACACNGCTGATGGAATAGGCTTTTATGAAAGGCGGCTGGAAAAAATAAGAAATGGCCTGAATATGGATTACTCCTATGGAAATTATACGGAAAAAGAAAAGCAGTTNTGGATGGAGAAAGCNCAATCCGTAAAAACACCTTTTTTGTTTGGAAATACAGAGACATGGAATTTTATTTGGAATAACATAGGTGTTTTGTTNTATTTACTTTTTGTAATCAGTATCTGTATTGCGCCCATTTTTGCGGGNGAATACCAAAACCGGACAGANGCCCTGATTCTTACGGCAAAATTTGGAAAGACAAAACTAATAGGTGCAAAGATAATTGCTGTTTTTCTTTTTTCGNTAGGCTATACGCTGCTTTGTNCAGTCATATCGGCAGGAAGTCTTATGGCGGTTCTGGGNGTGGAAGGCTATGACCTGCCGGTACAGCTTTTTTCCAAGAATTCTCCCTATGACTGGACCGTATTAAAAGCAGTAACNGTACATTTNGGGATAATGCTTTTGCTGGCAGCTTTTATAGGAGCCTTTTCCATGCTGCTGTCAGCCCGCAGCAAAAATCCGTTGATNGTGCTTGCGGTAGATTTTCTGCTGCTTCTTGGAACCATATTCATTCCTTTTTCCAAGAACAGCCGGNTGATAAACTGGATTTTATTTTTAAGGCCTGTGCTNGTNNNTGATTTTNAGGAGGTGCTGTCNACTTATAACAGCTGCCAGATAGGNAATGTGGTGATNTCCTATATACCNATGCTCTGTATNGNTTATGGGGCGGCTGCAGTTTTGTGCATGGTTTTTACGGGAAGGGGATTTTCAAGACATCAGGTTGGGGGAAGGTGAGTTTCTGCCTCTTATAACTTATGAAAGGGATCAAATCATTAACTATTGACAGTTTCTGAAAGATGGCATACAATCAAACTAATAAAAAATAAAAGGAGGGTAAAATTATGAAATCCTTATGTAAAACAGGCATTGCCTTAATCGTCTGCTTATGCCTGTTTCTGGGCTGGCGCATATTGGGGAAAGCGAATCCTGAAATGGATAAAAGCGAAATATTTGACGAACAGTCAGCCGAAACGATTGAGGTGACGGAACCGAATCCTGAAATGGATAAAAACGAAATATTTGGCACATATTTAGCCCAAACGATTGAAGAATCTTTTATGGATTTAGAGGTTGTGAAATCTGCAGATGCAGAGATAACCTATGATAAAGCATCAGGACAATATGCAATAGAAATGTCGTTGGAAACAAACGGAGAGATAAGTGATGAGGAAATTGAAACATACAAACAGGTACTGAATAATTACCATGAATTTGCAGAGATGACCTTGAAGATAAATGGTGAATGCAAATAATATATAAGGCTTTCCGATACACAGTGGGAGTTGGCAGGGCACAGGATAGTTTCATGCTCTGCCAGCTCCCACGTCCTCTTATCCAGCTTTATTCAAAAAGCGGAGCTACGATTTATGTTTCACCTGTCAAGAAAAAATACTTGACACCACAAAATCCTTAGTGTATGATAGCAAAGGTATCAAGAAAAAACAGGTGATACGATGGAAAAAATTGTAGAACAGGGTCTGCTGTATGATTTTTACGGCGAGCTTTTGACGGAGCACCAGAAACGCATATACGAAGATGCGGTCTATCACGACATGTCCCTTTCGGAAATAGCCGATGAGCATGGAATTTCCAGACAGGGTGTCCATGACTTGATTAAACGGTGTGATAAGAGCCTTTCCGAGTATGAAAGCAGGCTGCATCTGGTAGAAAAGTTCACAAGGACAAAAGAAAAGGTCCATGCATTAAAGGAAATGCTGGACAAATTGGAAGATAAGGCCGTGAGCCGGCAATTAGAGGCTCTGATCAATGAAATATTAGAGGAATTGTAATTTATGGCATTTGAAAGCTTAACAGATAAACTACAGAACATATTCAAGAATCTGCGGAGCAAGGGCCGTCTGACGGAGGAAGATGTAAAAGCTGCCTTAAAAGAAGTTAAGATGGCATTGTTAGAAGCCGATGTCAACTTCAAGGTAGTAAAGCAGTTCGTCAAATCCGTAGAGGAACGGGCCATTGGAGCCGATGTGATGAACGGGCTGAATCCGGGACAGATGGTCATTAAAATCGTAAACGAGGAAATGACCGCCCTGATGGGTTCCGAAACAACGGAAATCAAAATGCAGCCCGGAAAGTCCATTACCGTTATTATGATGTGCGGTCTTCAGGGCGCAGGTAAGACTACCACAACCGCCAAGATAGCGGGAAAGCTGAAGTTAAAAGGCAAAAAGTGCCTGCTGACAGCCTGTGATATTTACAGGCCAGCCGCTATTAAGCAGCTGCAGGTAAACGGGGAAAAGCAGCAGGTGGACGTGTTCACCATGGGAGAAAATCACAGTCCGGTGGACATTGCCAAAGCGGCCATAGAACATGCCCAGAAAAACGGTCACAACGTGGTGATTTTGGATACCGCAGGCCGTCTTCATATCGATGAAGCCATGATGGAAGAGTTACAGGAAATCAAGGCAAATGTAGAAGTACACCAGACCATTCTGGTAGTAGATGTCATGACCGGTCAGGATGCAGTGAACGTTGCCAGGGAATTTGATGAAAAGGTTGGAATCGACGGGGTAATCCTTTCCAAGATGGACGGCGACTCCAGAGGTGGTTCCGCTCTTTCCGTAAAAGCAGTTACAGGCAAGCCTATTTTATTTGTAGGTATGGGAGAAAAGCTGTCCGATTTAGAGCAGTTTTATCCGGACCGGATGGCAAGCCGTATTTTGGGAATGGGAGACGTGCTGACCCTCATTGATAAAGTACAGGCCAATCTGGACATA